>JAZRVQ010000001.1:0-2055 GCA_045599265.1 Candidatus Cryptobacteroides sp.
CCTGTGTTTCAATGGATTATAAAACAATCCTATAAGGGTGGGGCAAATTTCCTATAATGGTAGGTTTCGAAGATACTCCGGAAGGGGTGTCAGACAGTCCTGCAGACCGAGTTTCTTCCTTATGGAGGCATTGGTGTTGTAGGCGTTTTTGGTGTTCAGCAGGGATGCGACCTCCCAGGCATCGAGGCCCATTGCATATAGGCAGCAATATCCGATTTCTGTGTCAGTGAGGCTGTATCCGTTAAGTCTGCCGGCAAAGTCAGGATGACCGACAGAATAGAGAAGAGACAGGGTGGTCAGAAAATAGCGCTGGTTCTCCACAAGTTCATCAAGCTGGGCACGAACCTGTTCCCTTCGTCCGATGCCTCCCTTCTTCCAGTTGAGAAGAACATTCTCGACCTTTCCGAGACGGTCGGCAAGAAGCCCACGCGTCTGGACATCGATAGCGCCACTGTCAGAAACAAGTTTCTCCAGTCCTTCTTTCTCTTTCAGGAGAGACTCATACAGGCCATTCAACCGTTCCGTCTCGCGCCGGTTCTCCGACAGACGCTTGTAGACCAGATAGACCACCACGCCTGAAGCCAGAACCAGCAGGGAAAGCAACAGTATCCATCCAAACAGTCTGGACTTGGCAAGTTTGTTCTCGTAAGAAGTCTTTGTTTTCTCCTCGACATAGTTGATCTCGGATTGCATCCGGCGATAAAGGTCATTCAATTCATAGTTGATGTAGTTATGTTCGTTGTCATAGGCGGAATAATAATCACCCAGAAGTACATACATTTTGGAAAGTGCAGTAAAATACGCAGGGCGAGTTGTGGATTTAGGGTCTCTTTCCTGAATTTTCCGTAAATACATCATCGAAGAATCCGGGCATTCGAGAACGATGTAGGCTCTGGCCATTTCCAGAAGAGGATAGTCATCAGGGTCATGAAAGTTGTCATAAACCAAAGCAAGACTCTCCTGCATGTCAGCCATATTCCAGATAGATAGTTTCAAATTGTACTCACAGAATCTTTTCTTTTGTAGAGAGTTCAATTTGACGAACTCTTTTCGAATCGAATCCATAGAATCTCTTGCGACCTGCATGCTGTCCAGGCAAATCAAGGCTGTGACAATATTTAATCTTGAGACCGTCACCCTAAGCGTATCATTGGCACGATGATAAAAGTCCAAGGCAAAACGTTCTTTGTCGAGAGTCTCGTGGTAATGATATGTGTTGTAGTATTGTGTAGCCTTGCTTGCATAAAGCCTCCCCACGGCCGAATAGTCCCGGCATTTCGGGAAAAAGAGCTCGCCCTTGACGAGCCATTCGAGGGCGGTCTCGAGGTCACCGGCATTCTCGGCGATGCGGGCGCGATAGTAGTGGGCCTTGAGCCTGTCGTCAGGACGGCCGTGACGGGAGTAATAGGCTATGGCGGGAGCTACGATGCTGTCGGAGGTAAGGTCGATGTAGTTCTTGTCCAGGGCCATCGAATATAGCATGGAGAACCTTGCCCTGCCGGAGCGCGTCCTCAGGACAAGAGCCGAGTCTGACGGATCGGCGGCACCGAACTCCGCCGGCTTGACCGACTCCAGCACGGCAAGCGCACTGTCCGGCCTGGCCTCGATAAAACTCGCCACATCATCCAACACTCGCCTGGTCCTCGCAGATTCACACGAGGCAAGCATCATTCCGGCCGCAGCACAGGCCCAAAGTATCACTCGTGAACATCTCATAAGTTCCTCATTTTGCTATTTTCACAATAGCAAAGTTAAGGAAAAAACCGGCAGGTTGTACCATCCGGCATATAAGGGTCGGGCAAAAAAGTGCAGCAATATACTATTGATTACCAATATATTAACAAATCAGCATATAAGGGTTCGGCAATGCAGCCACGAGGCCCGTGGCCAGCCGCGGCCTCGTAAGCGGAGGGGACTGACTTGTCCTGAAATAAGTTGACAGAAAAATATGTTTAATGTCAAAATTATTAAGGACAATGATTACTTTCTATTCAGCTCAAAACAGAGCACAAAACAACTTCACAAATGAAGAAAAGATGGCGATGATTCAAGAAT
>JAZRVQ010000002.1:0-23253 GCA_045599265.1 Candidatus Cryptobacteroides sp.
ATTCCTTGTACCTTATTCCGTCGATGGAATAGTCTAGATACAGCGACTGGCCGCCGTTGCTCATCGGTTTCGTGCGCAGCGTTACTGATTCTTTTTCTTTCATATCAAGGGACGAGCGAGGGACAAAAAGTTAGGAATATATGGGACAATACGGGACTGCGTGGGAAATGAAATTGATTGAACATCAATCCGTTGCTTGGTAAATGACTGACAATCAATTTGTTGAAATATGCCAATTTTGTGAAGACCTTTAAACATATGTTCTTGTTTTATTATATTGATTAATCATCCATTGCCCACGCGGAGCATCCTTACAAAGTTAGAAAATAATACCCAAGATTCAAAACTATTCGGTATTTTGTCTATATTTGTAGGATATGAGTAATTTGGGCGGTAAAATATTGCGTGCATTGATGTGGCTGCCATCGAAGCAGCCCCTGAAGGTGCATTATTTCTGGGCAGGCCTGGTGGGATGGGTCCTCCGGGATGTGATGCATTACCGTCAGGCCGTGATTTATACCAATCTTGGCCGCTCGTTCCCCGACAAGTCCTACAATGACATCCGTGCAATAGCCGACAGGTATTATGACCACATGGCCGAAATGATTGTCGAGGCCATCTGGTTCGGCGGGTGCCGTGGTTATGGCCGACTGAGGCGTCAGCGCATTGTCGAGATCGCCAATCCGGAGGTCCTGCAGCATGCGTATGACAATTCTCCGTCAGTGATGGTCTTTGACAGCCATTGCGGCAACTGGGAGCTGCTGGGCGGCATAGGCTCGTACAATTTCACTGACAGGGCGTGCCCCATCGATGTCAATAATTCGAAAGTCGTGTACAAAGCCCTTTCCAGCAAGGCGTGGGAATATGCCATGTATGAGAACAGACGCGCCCCTGTGCCACAATATGATGGTCTGGTGGAGGCCTCGGGGCTGCTCAGATATATGCTTGCAAGACGGGGTGAGAAGAATATCTACCTGGTCAACAACGACCAGTATCCGTCCCGTGCGGCGTGCGATGTCGGGACGTTCCTGCACCAGCCGACCACCGGCTTTGCGGGCTCGTCAGAGATGGCGCACAGACTGGGAATGTCCGTGCTTTTCATGCGCATGGACAATGACCGCAGGGGACACTATACCATAAGTTTCGAACCGTTGTGCGACGATGCGTCCACAATGAGTCCGGAGGCCATAACAAGATTATATTATGACCACCTGGAGGCGGCGATAACCGGCTGCCCGTACAACTGGCTCTGGAGCCACAAGAGGTGGAAGAACATCAAATGAAGACGAATATGAGAAGATTGACCATTATTGCTGCGCTTGCGCTTGGGCTGGCATCGCTGACAGGCTGTGACAAATATGACGACACAGCCCTTGTGAAACGGATTTTCGAGGTGGAGAAGGAAGTCACCTCGCTCAAGGACGCTGTCTCGAAACTCCAGAAGGCCGCTGACGAGAATGACTGTGTCACTGACGTCGTCGACAATGGGGACGGCAGCTACACCATCACGTTTGCCAAGTCCGGGCAGATCACTTTCAACTGCGGATCCGGGACCCAGGGACCGAAAGGCGACCAGGGTGAGCGGGGCCCGCAGGGAGAACAGGGCGAGAAAGGCGAGGATGGAGACTCTTTCTTCGAGAGTGTGAGCGTCTCCGACGGTTTCGTGACGTTTGTCATGTCGGACGGAACGACTTTCAGCCTGCCTTATGCCGCAGGGTCGTTCATTGACGACCTCAAGTCGCTTACCTACGTGCCGTCATTCTCCGACGGCGCTGTCGAGGTGGGTACGGCGCTGGAAAGCACCGTGACGTTCATTGTCTCTCCGTCAAGCCTTGCCTCGAAGGTCGCAAATGCTGACAAGACCCTCAAGATGGTCTGGACAGGCACGCGCGCCGGACTGGATGCATCGACAGTGGAGATATCAAAGACCGGATATGACACGTCCGACGGCACTGTGACGCTTTCTTTCACCGCTTCCGAGTCTGTCTTCGAGGACTATTTCCGTGGCACAAAGGACGGCATGCTGCTCCTGCAGGTCAGTGACGGCGAAGATTCCGTTTCGTCCGAACTTGTCCCGGTCTGCTGCACCGCGAACATTGCCTACACCGGCTACCAGATCAATGCGGCCCTCAAAAAGCGTTCGGTCGCATCGACCGCCACATATAACACGGAGGATTACAACGTCAAGAAGATCGTTTTCCGCACCGGCTCGCTCGGCAAGGGCGACACTGCTCTGGAAACGACTGGCGGCGCCTATGTCTGGTGCTCTTATGACGGCGGTGTAGTCACCATATCCACACCGGCCAGGTCGATCCGTTTCGTCAAGAGCGACGGTACCACCAACCTGTTCAGCCAGTTCCGCGCCCTCGAATCGATAGATGGTCTGGAGAATCTGGATTTCAGCGTGGTGACATCATTCATGAACACATTCTACAAGTGTGACAAACTCAGGTCCATCGACCTTTCGTCCGTGAATACGGGCAAGGTGACCTCCGTCAACGACATGTTCGGCTACTGCTACAGTCTGGGCAATATCATGCTCGGAAGCGGCTTCGACACATCGGAATGCACGTCATTCTCGTATATGTTCGAGCATTGCGAGGCCCTGACCTCCATCGACCTTTCGTCGCTGGACGTTTCGACGGCTGAGAAACTGTCCTTCATGTTCCTTGGCTGTTCTGCACTTGAATATGTCAATACAAAGGGCTGGAACACTGTCTCCGTGATGAACATGCAGTCAATGTTCTCGCAGTGCAGCGCCCTCCAGGATCTTGACCTGACTTCGTTCAATACCCTGAACGTGACCAATATGAGCCAGATGTTCTATGGCTGCACAGCGATGTCCGACCTCAATCTGGGCAAGGATTTCGTCGTGGACAATGTCCTCAGCAGCAGTTCGATGATAGCGTCCATGGCTTCCAAATCCAAGGCCGTGACCATCACATGCGTCCCGGCTGTCAAGGCTTTCCTTTCGGGAATGCTGTCATCCAGCGTGACATACACGTGGATCAATGTCAATACAGGTGAAATGATGTAATGATACAGAATATGAAAAGATTTTTAACTTTGATGGCGGTTCTTGCCATGATGCCGGCTATCAATGCGTTTGCCCAGAAAGACCCTGACGGCGTCGTTGTCTATTCGCTGCCGCAGACCAACCTGACATTCGACGTGGATGTCGTGTGCGAGACTTTCCACGCCGGACCTTACGCGGCATACGCGTCCAAGTTTCTCGGTATCGAGGCGCGCACAGAGGACGCTGTGACTTACAGTCTCGAAAAGGTCGTCCTCACCCCATTGGTGGAGGCGGACAATTCGGCCCGTTTCAGCGTCAATGTACCGTCGGCTTTCAAGTCAACCATGCTGACCCTGTCCACCACCGGACTCGTCTCGCTTGCCGGTGCAGATACTGTAAGCCCGAGCGTGTGGCGTTTCCCTGCCCCGACAAGAGGGGACTTCTCCGACAAGGGTGTAAGTTCCAACCTTTCCATAGAGTCTGCGACGCTTTATCACAATGCCGGTGACGGATTCGATTCGTTCTCTGTCCAGCAGAGCATCGTGGTCGAGAAGTCGCTCGAAAAGAAGGCCAAGGAGGCAGCTGACATGATATTCAAACTCCGCGAATTCCGTGTGGCCATCATCACTGGCGATACCGACATGACTTATGACGGAGAGGCCATGGGGGCCGCTGTGGCCGAGATGACGCGCCTCGAGAAGCAGTATATGGCCATGTTTGTAGGCTATTCGGACTATTCGACACAGACAATGCGCTATGAAGTGATTCCCGCAGCATCCCAGTCCAGACAGACCATTCCGGCATTCCGTATATCGGAGAACGCCGGTCTTGTGGCACAGGATGACCCGTCAGGCGCACCTGTCATGGTGGAAATCATTCCGGACGCTGTCAAAGAGGTTGTGCTTGCGCCGGAAGAGGCAGCCAAGAAACCACTTCCTTCGATCCGTTACCGCACCCCGGCCATCTGCTCGATCCGTCTTGTGCAGGGGTCTGATATTATCCTTCAGACCCGTGTGCCTGTCTATCAGATGGGCGTCGAATCGTCAATACCAGTTTCGTCAAAATAGTTAACCACAATACGTTATGAACATTACAGAACTTGATCCAAAAATCGTGTGGAAGAATTTCCACGCTCTTACCCAGATTCCGCGTCCATCAAAGCACGAGGAAAAAGTATCAGAATACCTCTACAATTTCGGCAAGTCTCTCGGCCTTGAGACCATCAGGGACGAGGTCGGAAACATCGTCATAAGAAAGCCGGCCACACCTGGTTTCGAAAACCGTATGGGTGTCATCCTCCAGGGCCATATGGATATGGTCCCTCAGAAGAACTCTGATGTTGACCACGATTTCGAGAAGGATCCTATCAGCACTTGGATCGATGGCGAATGGATCAAGGCCAAGGGCACCACTCTCGGCGCCGACAACGGCATCGGTGTGGCTCTTGCACTGTCCGTCCTCGAGTCCAAGGACATCCAGCACGGTCCTGTCGAGGTTCTTGTGACTATCGACGAGGAGACCGGAATGACCGGAGCCAATGCACTTTCCAGCAAGGTCCTCAAGGGTGACCTCCTTGTCAACTGTGACAGCGAGGCAGAGGGCGAACTCTGCGTAGGATGTGCAGGCGGTCTTGACACCAATGTGTCTGCACGATATGCACGGAAGAACCCTCGCAAGGACTTCCAGTGCTGGTCACTCATCGTGAAGGGACTTCGCGGAGGCCATTCCGGAATGGATATCAAGCTTTACAGGGCCAATTCCAACATCCTTTCTGCACGCATTGTATTTGACCTTCTCACCAAGGCAGGTGTTAAACTCATTGATATGGAAGGAGGTACACTTCGCAATGCCATCCCTCGCGAGACCGAATCCACTGTGTATGTCCCTGCTGCAAACGTTGCAAAGGCACAGAAGATTGTTGCAAAGGCTGCGGAGGCCATCAAGCAGGAATTCGCAATTGCCGATCCTGATATTGAGGTAATCTTCAAGCCTTACGAATGTGAGGAAGGCTGCTGCTGCGACCCTGACGAGTGCAAGTATGTGGAGGATGGAGCCGCTTTACGCTTCATGCGTGCCATCCTGGCCTGCCCTAACGGCGTGGAGAGAATGAGCGATTCGCTCGTGGGACTCACCGAGACTTCCAACAACCTCGCGATGGTCAAGATTTACAAGGGACGTTTCGCTGTCAAGACACTTCTCCGCAGTTCCATCGACAACGCAAAACTTGCACTTGCACGCCGTATCGAAAGCGCATTCAAACTCGCCGGCTGCTCTGTCAAGTTTACCGGAGGCTATTCCGGCTGGGCTCCGAACAATGCCTCGAAGATACTGAAGGTCATGAAGGAAGTCTATGCCGCCAAGTATGGAAAAGAGGCGGAGATCGTGGCTACCCACGGCGGTCTCGAATGCGGTATCCTCGGTGCCAAGTATCCTCACTGGGATATGGTTTCCTTCGGCCCTACCATCATGTACCCGCACTCTCCTGACGAGAAACTCTTCATCCCGTCCGTGGCACGCTCCTGGGACTATGTCAAGTCCGTCCTTGCCGCTATTCCTGAGAAATAGTTTTGTTTATTTGATTAAAATTCATATCTTTGCGGTCCATTTTGTGGCGTTGTGTCTGCGGAATGGACCGTAAAATTTTATAAAACAATTAATTACAAACAAAATGATCAAACAGTACGAAACCGTTTTCATTGCTACTCCCGTTTTGTCTGAAGCTCAGATGAAGGAAGCGGTTGCAAAGTACACCGGCTTCATCAAAGAGAATGGTGGAGAAATCGTGTACGAAGAGGACTGGGGTCTCAAGCAGCTGGCATATCCTATCCAGAAGAAGACCACCGGATTCTATTATCTCATTGAGTTCAAGGCTGACACTCAGCTCATTGACAGACTCGAAACCCAGTATCGCCGTGACGAGCGCATCATCCGCTTCCTCACTTTCGCTATGGACAAGCACGCTGTAGCATATGCTGAGAAGAGAAGAGCAAACAAGCAGGCTAAATAATCAAGGAGGAAAGAACTATGGCACAGAACAATGAAATCCGTTATCTGAACCCTCCTACAGTAGAGGTTCGCAAGAAGAAATACTGCCGCTTCAAGAAAGCAGGTATCAAGTATGTAGACTACAAGGACGCTGAGTTCCTCAAGAGATTCCTCAACGAGCAGGGCAAGATCCTTCCTCGCCGCATCACCGGTACTTCCCTGAAGTTCCAGCGCAAGGTCGCTCAGGCTGTAAAGCGTGCACGTCACCTCGCACTTCTCCCATATGTAACTGACCTTCTTAAATAATTAGCAGCGTTATGGAAATCATTCTTAAGAAAGACGTCGCCAACCTTGGCTATGCTGACGAAATCGTCAACGTAAAGACAGGATACGCTGTCAATTATCTTATCCCTCAGGGATACGCAATCCTTGCCACTGCTTCTGCAAAGAAGGTACACGCAGAGAACATCCGCCAGAAGGCTCACAAAGAGGCTAAGCTCATCGCTGACGCCGAGGCTCTCGCAGCAAAGCTCGCCGAGACAACCGTAAAGGTTGCCGTAAAGGTAAGCGAAAGCGGCAAGATCTATGGTTCTGTCACTACAGCGGCTGTTGCTGACGCACTTGCTGAGGCCGGCATCGCAGTTGACAAGAAGGACATCACCCTCGAGGCCATCAAGGAACTTGGTGTTTACGAAGCATCCATCAAGTGCTACAAGGCTGTCAAGGGAGTTTGTAAGGTAGAAGTTGTAGCTGAGTAATCTTGGCTTGCAATAATAAGAAAACCGGTCCGATGGGCCGGTTTTCTTATTTTTCGTCAAGCGTTGCCAGGAATCCGGCCCGGCTGCGGTAGGTGCCGGTGGCCGTGAGGCAGTGGACAGGGGAGTCCGCAATCCAGAGGATCCGCACATCCTTGCCGCTGGCGGAAAGGATGAACCCGCCCTCGACTTTCCACTGGACATTCGATATGTTCCTGCCTGTGATGCTGTAGGTGCCGTATTCTGCGTTCTTCTTGATTTTCGCCCCGGATGGAACCATCTCCTTGTAGAAAAACGACGTTATCTTGTCCTTTATGTATTTGTGATGCAGGTTGGGCTGCTTGTCCTTGCCTGTGGTGTTGAGGGCGTGGCCTTCTCCCGGGAACGCATGTATTTCGCTCCGGATGCCGAGTTCCCTGGCCTTGCTGTCGATGCAGACAGAACCGTACATCTTTTCCGAGAGGGCCTTGGTGATTGCCTTGCCGGCCTTTTTGAGAGGGTAGTCCTCCCCGAACGGGACTACGGTGTCCTGGTCGCCGTAGAACGATATGATACTGATCTTGCCATTCTTCAGGATGTCCAGGTCATAGACTGCGCCCCACATGTTGGCGATGGCCTTCACCTTGAAGCCGGCTTTCAAATCGTTGTCCTTGTCGTCGATATTGCCCAGGTCTCCACGGCTGCGGAAGATTCCTCCACCGAAGGACGATGCCGGTCTGTCGGAATTCTTCATATATGCCATGTTGAGGGCTGTTATGCCTCCGGCGCTGGACCCGGCCACATATATCTCTTCGGTGTTGATGCCGTACTGCTTCGCATTCGCGACAAGGTATCTCATTGCCGCGTGTGCGTCCTGCAGGGCCATGTAGGCGGCGCGTTCGATGTCACCCTTGCCCAGATGGAACCCAAGCCTGTAGTTGATGCTGGCGGTCACATAGCCCATCGACGCAAAATGCTCGCAGAAGTCGATGTATGCCGGCTCGTTCTTGCTTCCGATATAGAAAGCCCCGCCGTGGATGAACATTATCAGAGGTTTCGGGCCATTCAGACCCACGGGCTGGTAGATGTCCATCTCGAGGTCGATGTCTTCGCGCTGGAAACTGCGCACAAATCCGTCAGTGATTACCTTCGTGACCTCGGCCTCCGCGCCTTCCAGTTCACTCCAGTAGCCGTATGCGTTGCCGTACACAACGTTTTCGGTCTTCTTGACCTGATATTTCTTCTCGAGGTACAGTCTGGTGTCGGCGGTCTTGAATTCGGGTGCCGAATATGGATGCCGGTCAATCTTGGAGGTGTCTGTCTTCGTCTTGCCGAAGGTGGTCTCGAAAATGAGTTCCGAACCGGATGCGGTCATTGTGAAATGCTGCCTCACCGCGGCAGAGTCAGTCCCGGCGTCATAGTAATGCCCGAATGCGTTGCCGGTGCCTACCGAGTCGATACAGGCAAGGTATCTGTTGCCGTCGTACGTGCATACATAATACCGGTCTGTCTCGGGCAGGAAGTGTGTCACGTCGCTGCCTGTGCATCCCGCCAGCGCCGCAATCACCAAAAAAGCCGCTGCAAGCCGTGTCAATATGGTATTGTGTATCAATTTGTTCATAAATTGTAATAAACGCATTTCCAAATATACGGAAATTTCTTAGTACCTTTGCAGGATATTGGGATAATTTGTATGGCAGAAGACATAAACAAGAATGTAGAGAATTACGGTGATGACAAAATCGTTACCCTTGAGGGTGTGGAGCATATCAGACGCCGTCCGGGAATGTATATCGGCCGACTTGGCAACGGTGACAATCAGGGCGACGGTATATATGTGCTTCTGAAAGAGATTGTTGACAACTCCATAGACGAGTTTTCCATGGGGTTCGGAAAGACCATCCAGATCACTGTGGACGAGAAGAATGTGTCGGTGAGGGATTTTGGACGAGGCATTCCGCTCGGCTCGGTCGTCAAGGCGATGAGCATCCTCAACACCGGCGGCAAATATGACGACTCAGTCTTCAAGAAGTCAGTGGGTCTGAACGGTGTGGGTTCGAAGGCTGTGAATGCCCTTTCATCACATTTCTATGTCGAGTCATACCGTGACGGTGAGAGTGCCTATGCGGAGTTCGAGCGTGGAAAACTCGTATCCGAGGGCCGCAGGGAGACCAAGGAGAAGAACGGCACTTTCGTGAAGTTTACCCCGGACGAGCTGATGTTCGTGGACTACAAGTACAACATGGAATATGTGGAGACTCTGGTCAAGAATTATTCTTACCTCAAAAAGGGCCTCACACTCAATCTGAACGGCACTTCCTACAAGTCCGAGAACGGACTCCTCGACCTGGTCAACGATTCGCTTGGCGAGACTCCGCTCTACGAACCGATACACCTCGTAGGCGAGGATATCGAGATAGTGATGACTCACGGCAACAGTTACGGCGAGAACATCGTCTCGTTTGTCAACGGACAGAACACCCGTGACGGAGGTACGCACCTTGCCGCCATCCGCGAGGCTGTCAGCAAGACCTTGAAGGACTTCTACAAGACCGTTTCCAAGAAGGATTTCGCTCCCGAGGATATCCGTCAGGGCATAATCGGCGCCATCAGCATCCAGATACAGGAGCCTAACTTCGAGGGCCAGACAAAGACCAAGCTCGGCAGCACGTATCTCTGGGAGAAGGAAGTCGTCAATCCTGACGGTTCCCGCGACGTGGACAAGGGCCCTACCATCCGCAGTTTCGTGAACGATTTCGTGAAGGTCAATCTCGAGAACTACCTCCACGTCCACAAAGAGATCATTCCTGTCCTGCAGGAGAAGATCCAGGCCTCCGAGTCCGAGCGCAAGGAGATTGCCGGCATACAGAAAAAGACCCGCGAGCGCAACAAGCGCACAAACGTATATAACAAGAAACTGCGTGACTGCCGTTTCCACTTCAACGAGAAGATGCCTAAGGGCAAGGAGGAGGAAAGGGAGAAGACCAGCATCTTCATCACCGAGGGTGACTCCGCGAGCGGTACCATCACCATGGCCAGGAACGCAGATGTCCAGGCCGTGTTCAGCCTCCGGGGCAAGCCTATCAACTGCTTCAAGGAGAGCCGCAAGAGGGTGGCCGAGAATGAGGAACTCAACCTGCTTGTTTCGGCGCTCGGTGTCGAGGACGAACTTGACGACCTTCGCTACAACAACATCGTTGTCGCGACCGATGCCGATGATGACGGAATGCACATCAGGATGCTTGTGGTGACGTTCTTCCTCAAATATTATCCAGACCTTATCCGCCGCGGTCACGTCCACATCCTGCAGACCCCGCTGTTCCGTGTCAAGGACAAGAAGAACAAGAAGGAGATTCTTTACTGCTACAGCAAGGATGAGAAGGAGAAGGCCATCAAGAAGTTCAAGGGCAATGCCGAGATCACACGGTTCAAAGGTCTGGGAGAGATTTCCCACGAGGAGTTCTCCGAGTTTATCGGTGACAATATCCGCCTGGACGAGGTGAAACTTTCCGACGAGGAAAGCGTCCTCGAACTGATGGAGTTCTATATGGGTGACAATACGATTGACCGCCAGAAGTTCATCAAGGGCAACCTGCGCTCCGAGGAGGAACTGGACGGTATTGATTTCTAAGACGTTATGGGACAGAAATTCTGTAAATTCATACTTACCAAGGTCCTGGGATGGAAAATCGGCGATCCGGTTGTCCCGGAGAAGAAATGCATCATACTCGGTGTGCCGCACACCAGTATATGGGATTTCCCGATTTCCTATTTTTATTACCGTTCGGTCGGGGGCAAGGCCCGTATCATGATCAAGAAGGAGTTCTTCTGGTGGCCGCTCGGCGTGTTGCTGCGTGCTCTGGGAGCTATTCCGACAGACCGAACCAACCCTACAAGCCTTGTGCGCAGCCTGATAGAAGAGATGGACAAATGTGATTCCTTCCACCTCTGCATAGCGCCGGAAGGCACGCGCAAGCCTGTCCGCAAATGGAAGACGGGGTATCATTTCATCGCCACCCAGTGCAACGTCCCTGTCTATATGGGGTATTTTGACTGGGGCACCAAGACCGTAGGAAGGGGGGAGAAGGTCGAACTGACCGGCAATGCCCGGGAAGATACGGACCGCATCCAGGCCCTCTACAAGGCAAAGGCATATATCCCGAAACATCCTGAACGTTTTGTGACCGAATAATCCGGCCTGACATATTTGACGGTTCCCGACTTTTAAGGCCGGGAATTTGTTTTTTATGAAATAAAAATATATCTTTGCCAAGATTATAATTTCTTAACCGATTTGGGCGCAGGCCCGCAAGTGAGACGAAGTTGACCCGGACTTCAAGAATATTGGCACTGTTGAGTGCCGCCATTGTATGTGCATGTCAGGTGGATATTATGCCCGGCAGGCAAGATTTGTGTCCGGATTCGAATGACTGCGGACCGGTAACTGTCGGTTTCTATGCAGGTGATGCAGAGGCCACCAGGACGGCTGTGGACCCGAACGGCGTGGCTGTGCGCTGGACCGCAGGCGACAAGATCTCTGTCTGGGCCGAGAACAGTTCGTACGACTACACACTTGAGAAAAACACTTTCTCGACATACGGCATCAGCGCCAACAGGGGCTTCTTCACGGCCACACTCGCCGAGCCGATGGCTGAGGACACCTATACTTATTACGCCACTTTCCCTGTCCCTGCGTCTGTCAGCGGCACGACTGCCACTTTCAACGTGCCGGCCCGTCAGAACGGTCAGGGTTATGAAGTGATGGTGGCCACTCCTGTCGAGCATGGCGCACTTACTTCGATCCCGGAGCCGGAAGACCATTCAGGAATGTCGATGCAGTTCAATCACAAACTGCACCTTCTGAAGCTGTATGTGCCGGAAGGGGAGGATAAGATCGATGGAGAATCTATCCAGAAGATTGTTGTTTCCATGCCTCAAAATGTCGTGGGAACGGTTTCTGCTGATTATCTGGATGCATCCGTGCCGACCAGTCTGGTTTCCGGCGGCGAGTCTGTCATCACGTTGAACCTCTTCGATCCTTTGAAACCTTCCACATCCGGCAGCACTTATTACGCATACGTTTCCGTAGTTCCTTTTACCGCTTCCGGCACAGACGCGATGGCTATCAAGACATATTCCGAGACCAAGATCGGCTGGACTGACCCTATCAGTCTGGAAGCCAGGACTTTCGAAGAGGGACATGCCACTCCTGTCAAGATCAGGCTCGCCAGGGTGAGCAACTATTGCAAGATATATCTCAAATACGAAGGCGGCAATCTTGGCGAGGCACCGAAAAAGGTCACCCTTACCGCTCCTTCAGGGTGCAAATGGGGCGATGACGGTTCTAATGTTGTCGAACTTGGCGATGGCAATGCAGTGATGGTCAATGGCGACACTTTCTGCTTCACCTTCGAGGATGAAAATGAATACAGGGCTTTCAGCGGCCAGGATATCACCGTCACGTTCGATACCGAGCACGCGCTTGTCAGCAAGACTGTGAAGATGCCGTCGATGTCAAGCGGCTATTCTGCAAATATTTCTTTGACAACCCCTTATCTCTTGTTTGAGGACTTCTCGACCGTTGGGTCCATATCTTCTAATGATGCATATACCGGTGGCTTCAGCTCAGGGTCAAAGGATGGAAAGGCTCTTGTCAATGGATGGTATGGGGCGCGTGTGGGAGCACAGGCCGGGACATCCGTCCGTATTGCAGGAAGACGCGAGACTTCTGCCGATTACGGGGCTCGTCTGGATTCCCCTGCGTTGTCTGGGCTTAAGGAAGGCGTGTCTGTGTCAGTTAAAGTCGAGTATGATTACGGCTTCAACCGTGAGGAAGGCGGTATCGGCAGTAATCCGAAGATGGGCCTGTATGTGTTCAATGGCACAACCACCAAGACCGGTGCCATAAAAAGCGGTGAGTCTGCTTACTCTGCCAATCCTATCGATTGGATAATGGGCGGTGAGGTCGCCGTGAATCTCGGAGTTGCAGAAGGCACTTTTGACCAGTATTTTACAGCCACTGCGACTGACGGTTCTTATACAAGTATGCCGAACACTGCTACAATATATCAGACAGGAATTGGCCCTGCAAACCGCCTTTCCTGGTTTGTTGTGCCGACACACGCCGCTGGACTTACCAACGGAACATACTGGCTGTATGTCGACAATATAAGAGTATCAATTGACTAATTAATTATTAACGAATAAGTAAAATTAACTGAACAATGAAAAAACATCTGAGAATTGCATTCTTCGCCTTGGCAGCGATAGCCGCCATGGCCTGCAACAAGCTCAATCAGAGCGCGGATGGCGGCATCGTGTTCGCTATCAGCAATGATGAGAGCGTGGATGTTGTCACTAAGGGCAAGGTGTCTGACTACACCTCTCTCCCTTCCGCTGCCAACTTCACCCTCACCATCAAGGATGACGCTTCGGCAACAGTCTGGACAGGTCTCCTCTCTGAATGGGATGCTACTACCCCTCTTGCTGCCGGCAGCTACACTGTCGATGCAGTCTATGGCGCAGAAGGTGCCGAGGGATTTGACAAACCTTATTTCACGGGCAGTGTAGGCTTTACAGTAAATGGCGGCCAGAACACATCAGTGAACATCCCGGTTTCTCTGGCAAACACCATCGTCAAGATCGAGTGCACAGAGAACTTCAACAATTATTTCACAGATTATTCCTTTACAGTGAAGACAGGCAATGCCACTGAGATTCCTTTCATCAAGGGCGAGACCAGGGCTGCGTTTGTCGACGCGTTCAAATTCACCGTCAGCGGCTCTCTTACCAATCAGGGTGGCGTAACTTCTTCTTTCTCAAAGGAGTATGCCAATCTCGAGGCAAAGACTTGCTATACAGTCAAGTTTGATGTTGACAATGTCGGCGGCATGACCATCACTGTCACATTCAACGACACTGTCGAGACTGTCACCATCGACCAGGAACTTAACGACTAAAGGAGATGAAGACTATGAAACGTATCTTTATATTGATGCTCGGCGCAGCAGCCGTCATCACATCCTGCAACAAGCAGAACATCGAGGAGGTCAGAATGGGTGAACTCTCATTCGCTGATTTCGCTCTCGAATATTCTGACGAGGTTGTCACCAAGGCTACTTCAGCCGCATCCGGCAACTACACCATCATCGTCAACAATTCCGACGATGTCCAGGTCCTCAAGACCACCTACACAGCAGTGAAGGCTGACGACAACAAGATATCCCTCCCTGCAGGTGAGTACACACTTATCGCACGCTCCACTGAGGATGACGTCCCTACAGCAGAGTTCGAGCAGCCTGTTTACGGCGTGTCCAAGGAATTCTCCATCGAGGCCGGCCAGACGACAGTAGTCGGAAGCCTTACCTGTACACTTCTTCAGTGCAAGGTCACCGTGGCTTATGACGATGCATTTCTCTCCCACGTTACCGGCAACGGTACCGCACAGGTGGAAGTGACAACCGGTTATCCTCTCACATACGACCTTACTTACGGCACTCCTAAGTCAAGTTACGACCAGGCAGCCGGTTACTTCAAGATCAACAATGGTGAGAACACCACAATGACTGTCACATTCAAGGGTTCCATCGACGGCAAGAGCCAGAAGATGACCAAGTCCTTCACCGGAATCGCTGCAAAGCAGTGGAGACAGGTCAAGTTCGTCCAGAAGGTTGACGAGGAAGGTACAGCTACATTCGATATCACCATCGAGGATTATGTCGATGATGAGGTGCTCAACAACGCCATCTCAGGACAGGAAGAAATCAAGGGCGACGACCCTAACGCTCCTAAGGGCGACGGCGGCATCACTCTCGGATTCGATTACGAGCAGGGCTGCGACGCCGCTTTTACAGACCTTGAGAACATCGTGTTCCCTATCATCGCCTCCACAGATGCTCCTACCGTAAGCCTTAAGCTCATGGCAAGCATTCCTAACGGTGTGAAGAAATTTACTGTCAACATCGATTCCAACAACGAGGCTTTCATGCTCGCGGTCACCGCGGCAGAGGCAACAAATCTTGACCTCATCAATTACACTCCTACCAACGAAATCATTTTCGAAGTCGTTCCGTTCCCTCACGGTGCAGCACTTTCCGGTGCTACAGATCTCCACTTCGACCTCAGCAACGCCCAACCGGCAATGATGATCGGTCCTTACTACGGTGTTCATAATTTCACTATGAATATCACTGACATGCAGGGGTGCAAGAAGTCAATTCCTGTCAAGATGATTGTAAACGAAGAATAATATGGAGGGTATGAGCATGAAAAAGATTCTTACATTCGCAGTGATTTCACTCGCAACAGTTCTCACACTTTCCTGCAACAAGAACGAAGTTGTCGCTTCGGACGCAGAAGGCGGACTCACACTCGGCGTGACAGTCGGTCAGGCAATGACAAAGGCTGCCTATACAGAGGAGGAACTACTTGCAAATTCGCAGATCAATATCTACTACGACGACTTCTCCGGTCTCGTACGCAGCTACAAGTATTCCGAGGCTCCTTCCACTATCTACCTCCCTGTCAACAGTTATCGTGTTGACGTGATTGCCGGCGAGGCCGCAAAGGCTACACCTGCAGTTGCATCATGGGAGCAGAAGAGTTACAAGGGCTCCAAGAGCTTCGCCATCATCGCTTACCAGAACACCGCTGTCGAGGTGAATGCCGGTGTCAGCAACGTTGTCTCAAAGGTCAATTTCAACCAGACTGTCACAGACAATTTCAACACAGGCTATACTCTCACAATCGGCCTTGATGCGGCAGACGCCACCAAACAGCTTGTTTATGACTCTTCCAAGAACGATGCAGAGGGCTATTTCCTTGTAGACGGTCTTGACGAGCCTGAACTTACCTGGACATTTGAAGGCACTCTCACCAAGGACGGATCTTCTTTCACAAAGAGCGGTTCCATTCCTGCAATAGAGGCAGGCCATCTCTATGCCCTCAACCTCAACTACACCATCAAGGACGGTGAGGTAAGTTTCGATCTCTATGTTGACTATGCCACTACCGTCATCGATGACACCATCATCTTCGAGCCGGTTTCAACAGGTCTTTCATCATCAAGCATTTATGAGATCTGGGCAGGCCATGCAACTATACACGCCGATGTCGACGAGACTGAGTTTGACAACCCTGACGTCATCAAGTTTGCATACACATCAAACGGCACTGACTGGACTACAGTCGATGCAACACGCACTGCAGAAGGCGTTTACGAGGCTACTCTCACTGGCCTGACAGGCGCAACCGAGTACACTTACAAGCTTGTCATCGACGGCGAGGACCAGGGAGACCCTATGACTCTCACCACAGAGGCCGCTCCTGCACTTCCTAACGGCAGCTTCGAGTATATAAGCAAGGTTACAGGCAAGGACTACTACAAGTTCTATGACCCATCCTGCTCAGTGGCAGAAGGTCAGACAATGTGGTGGGGTTCAGGTAACGGTGAAGGTGCCGATACCGGTGTGAACGGTTCCGCAAGTATGGGTATCGTCATCACCAAACCTGACACAGCCGCTCCAGGATGCGGTACATATTCAGTCCTCGCACAGTCCGGAGCCACTCTCGGAATGCTTGCCGCAGGTAACATCTTCTGTGGAAACTTTGTTGGCCTCGTCGGAACATCCGGCGGTAAGGTAAACTTCGGACGTCCATGGACTTCACGTCCTACGGCAGTCCGTCTTTGGGCCAAGTACGAAGCCGGCAAGATCAACATCATCAAGAACCAGCCGGCAGGCTACACTCTCACTACCAACGACTATGACCGTGCTCAGATCAAGGTCGCTATCGGAACCTGGAGTTACAAGACTTACGGCGGAACAAAGGACAGCCCGGTTCTTGTCAACACAACCGATGCCTCCACATTCGTTGATTTCTACACTGATCCTAACACCATCGCAAACGGCGAACTCATCCTCTTCGGAGACGGCAAGCAGCAGATCAACAACGGCGACATGACCACCGTGGACAACAGCGTCTGGCGTCAGATCACTATTCCTATCGACTACCACTCAACCACAGCTTATCCTACCCACATCGTGATTTCCTGCGCATCAAGTATGTTCGGTGACTACTTCACCGGATGTGAGTCTGCTAAGCTCTGGCTTGACAACATCGAACTCCTTTACGAATAAAACCATCCCGAAGGATGCGTAAAATCATAACCATAATCATAGTGCTGGGACTCGCCACTTTTGTGGCCGGGGCTCAGCGCTATGACCGTGGCTATGGTTCTGCTCCTGCCTTTGTGAAAAAGGGCACATGGAGCATAGGCGGAAGCGCCGGTTACACTCAGCACATCAATGACGAGTATCAGCTCGCCATTGTCCAGGGGATAGACACAAAGGGTTACAGCGTCTCTTTCAGCCCGTCGTTCTGCTATATGATAGGCGAGAACAGCGGCGTGGGCCTCAAGGGCACATACAAGCGCGGGCTCTTCAATATCCGGGATGCCGGCATGTCGGTTGCCGACATAACGCTTTCTGTAAAGGATTATTACAACGAGCGCGAGAACTGGAATGTCGCCGGATTCTACAAGATGTTCATTCCTGTGGACAAGGGTGGCAGACTGTCTCTTTTCGCTGAAATCCAGCTTGGAGGCGGATATGGACGTGTCAAGGTCTATGACGGACACAACCCCGCCGCCGGCATCAAGGGTACCTGGGAGGAACATTCCAAGATTTTCCTCGGAGTGAATCCGGGAGCGTCCTTCTTCCTTACCAACCATCTCGCGATGGAGATGAGTCTCGGCATTTTCGATGTCAGTTATTCCTGGGCCAATCAGAGCCACAATCAGGTATGGTCCGGAAAGCGCGGCATCACTGATGCCAGTTTCTGCATCAATCCGCTGGCAATCGGGCTCGGACTTTACTTTTACCTGTAGGACATGATGAAAGGCAAAATGTTCATATTGGCATTGTCTCTGGCTGCATCATTCATGGTGCCGGCCGGCGCACAGTCTCTGTCTGCAGGCAAGAAGGAAAAGCAGCCTCCGATTGTGATGGGAAAGGAGATTGTGCGTGACTCGGTCAAGGCTTCCAGGAACCTCAGGACCTATGAGATCGCTCCGAAAGGGGAGTGGCAGGTCGGACTACAGGGAATGTACCTGAATCTGTCCAGCGACAACAGCGAGTACATGCTCCTTCTGTCCGGGATTGATGCCAGGGCGTCAATGTTCCGCGTTACCCCGCTGGTTTCGTATACTTACATGACCAACCAATCCGTCGGGCTTAAACTCCAATATTCGCAGATTGACGGAATGGTGGATGCCGTCACCCTGGACCTCCTGAACGACGGTCTGAGTTTCGGTGTCAACAATGTGAATGCACACATGCGCACCTTCTCGGCTGCCGTATATCACCGGTCGTATATCGGACTGGACAACCGCGGCCGTGTCGGTCTCATCTATGATTTCACGCTCGGATATTCGAGAGGCCGCAGCGTGATGGGCATAGGCGATCCGGGCGATTCGTATTCGCTGAACAACCAGCTCAAGCTGACTTTCAGCCCGGGTGTGGTGTTCTTCGCAATGGACAATGTGTCTGCGCACGTGACGTTGAGCGTCGCGGACCTTTCTTACAACAATGTCAGGGCATATAGTGGCGGCTCCCTTGCCGGTACCAGGGATTTCTGGCGCGCCCAGCTCAAGCTCAATGCTCTCGACCTTAATTTTGGACTTGCATTTCATTTCTGATGAAGAAGTTATCCATATATCTGCTTTGTGTCGCCGCCGTGGCCGGTTGTATCCAGAATGACCTGCCATACCCGGTGCTGGTTCCGCATATCATCTCCCTTGAGGCGGAAGGCGCCCTGGACGTCAAACTGGACATGGATGACCGTACCGCTGTCATTTCTCTCGACGAGCCGACGGACATACACAATGTCGTCCTCAGCAATGTTACAATCGATGAAGGAATGGCCAAACCGTCGGTACAACTCAATGGAACGCATGATCTTTCCAAGCCTCTGGAAGTCACACTGACCACATATCCGGAGCAGGATTACCTCTGGACAATCAGCTGCATCCAGAACATCGAACGATATTTCACAGTAAAGGGCCAAGTCGGCTCGACTGCCATCGACGAGGTCAATCACCGCGCCATCGTTTATGTCAACAAGAAGGCTAAGATTGACAATCTCGAAGTCACTTCCCTGAAGCTGGGACCGCGCGACATCACCGAATATTCGACACCGATAGATCAGATGAAGGATTTCACCTGGGGCGTTTTTGTCGATGTGACGTATCACGGCAACACCGAAAGGTGGGAACTCTATGCCGAAGTTTCGGAAAGTTCGGTCGAGATTACCAATATCAATCCGTGGACCAGGGAAGTATATGTTTCCGCGTCCGGTGTGGCTGGAATGGAGAACGGCATAATGTACCGCGAGCTTGGCAAACAGACATGGGAGCAGGTTCCGGAGTCTGCAATCACCATGGACGGTGGCCTTTTCACTGCCCATATTACTGGCCTCGAACCGGCGACTGTATATGAGTGCTACGCCTTCTGCGGCACAGACTCCACTCCGACGGCTGAGTTCACTACTGACGAGGCCCGCCAGATGCCGAACAACAGCTTCGAGACAGTCAGCCTTGTGACAGGGGAAAGCTACTACAAGTGGTATGATCCTCTCAGTCTCGATCCGGAGTGCCAGACCCAATGGTGGGGATCCGGCAACGGTGAAGGCCCGGACGGCACAAATGGTACGGCCAGCCTTGGAATTGTCCTTACTTACCCTGACTCTGAGGATGTCGCTGACGGCAGACTGTCCGTCAGGTGCGAGTCCAAGGGTCTTTTCGGCCTGCTTGCCTGCGGCAATATTTTCACCGGGCGGTTCACGAAGATTGTCGGCACTACGGGCGGCGAGGTCTATTATGGCCGTCCATGGACAACCAGGCCGCGTGCTCTGCGCCTGTACCTGAAATATGTCAGCGGCAAGATTGACCTTATCGACCAATTCCCGGCTGACGACCCTGTCAAACTGGGTGACAATGACCGCTGTCAGATAGCGGTGTCCATCGGTGACTGGGATTACAAGAAATTCGGCGGTGACGCCACTTCTCCAGTGCGTGTCAATACGGCCGACAAGGTTTATTACAACTCCAAGTCCGAAGGCATCATAGCATTCGGCGACTTTATTCTCGGCGAGTCCACCGACGGATGGGTTCAGGTGGAAATACCTCTTGAGTACAGGTCACTTACAAGGCGCCCTACGCACCTTATCATCACCTGTGCGGCAAGTTATCTCGGTGACTACCTGACCGGTTCGTCCCATACCACATTGTGGGTGGACAAGATGGAAATGGTCTATTAAGTCATTCTAAAAAAATAACTTGGTAATCTTTATGTATCTTGTTTAGTCTTTTTAATATGTCATTCAGTCATGTAGCCCGGCTACACTCCTTCATTCCATATCAAAAATCCTTAAACAATCTTTCATAAATCTTTACCAACATATTTTTTCATCATTCCTAAAGCCTTGTCACCTGCTTGACGAACTTTATTATCTTCAGTTGAGAAACGACCTTGTCAAGTTCTCCGCTTCCTGAGACGGAGACTTTGATTGTCACGTTCCATGTGCCGTGCTTTTCGTCTCCCGCAATGTTGAGGTTGCGGATCGAGGCCCTGAATGCCGACACCGTCGCCATGATGTCGTTGATGACGTTCTGCTCGCGTTCGGTGACAATCTTGAGGCTGGTCTGGAATGTGCTGGTCGCCGGTGTGTCGCTCCACTTGACTTTCTGTATCCTGTCTGAGCAACGTTCGAGCAGGCGCGCCGCGTTCGGGCAGGTCATCCTGTGGATCTTCAATCCCTGGCCTACAGTCACGATGCCGAACACCTCGTCCCCGAAAACTGGATTGCAGCATTTGGCCATCTTGTAGTCGAGCATCTTGATGTTGCGCGAATCGATGATCATTATGTCATCATTGCAACTCCTTGATACAAGCGATGCTTCTCCCTTGACACGCACGTCCTGTGCGGCTTCGCGGTGTTCAGTCTCTCCCTTGGAGAGTATGAAATCCTTGATCTCGGCCACGTCGGTGACGCCTTCGCCTATCGCGGCATAGAATGCATTGACTGTCTTGAGCTGATGTTTCTTGATGTAGGTCGCAAGGTCTTCGTCCATCAATTCGAGTTTCCAGTTCTTGAGCCGTCTGTCGAGCAGTTCCTTGCCCTCGGCGGCTTTCTTGAACTCATCTTCCTTGAGTTTCTGCTTGATCTTGGTGCGCGCTTTCGACGTTACGACCCAATTGAGCCAGTCGGCCGTCGGCTTCTGGTTCTTTGCGCTGAAAATCTCCACGGTGTCGCCGGTGTGAAGCTTTTCGCGGAATGACACGGCCTTGCCGTTAATCTTGCCGCCGGTGCATTTGATTCCAAGGTTTGTGTGTATCTCGAACGCGAAATCCAGCAGGGTGGCTCCGGCAGAAATCTGGCGCAGGTCACCGTCCGGAGTGAAAACGTATATCTCGTTTTCCGGCGGTGTCGGCAGTTCGTCCTCGCCTTCGTAGTCAGGCGGTGAAAGCGGGTCTTTCTTGCCATGCTCGAGTGATTCGCGGACTGCCTTCAGCCAGTCATCAAGTGCACCCTGATGCCGTATGCCCTTGTATGACCAGTGCGAGGCAAGACCGCTTTCGGCGTTCTCGTCCATGCGGTCAGTCCTTATCTGGACCTCGAGCGGAGCCCCGTCCTCGTTCTTTACAGTGATGTGCAGCGACTCGTAACCGTTCGGTTTCGGGTGGGTGATCCAGTCGCGCAGGCGCTTTGTGTCGGATTGGTATTTCTCTGTCACATAGGAGAATACCTTCCAGCAGAGGGCATGCTCATATTCCAGCCCTTCAAGCATTTCGCCGTCCTTGATGATCGGTGAACAGTCGTTCGGATGGATGACAAAACGCATGGCGAACACATCATATACGCCGTCAAAGTCCACACCCTGTTTCTGCATTTTTTTCCAGATTGAGAATGCGGTCTTGGTACGTGCCTTGACCTTGTATCTGATCCCGGCGGCATCGAGTTTGGCCTCCAGGGGCTTGATGAACTGTTCGGTCAGTTTGATGCGGTCCTTCTCGGTTGCCTTCAACTTGTTGGTTATGAGCCTGTACTGTTCCGGTTCGGCATAACTGAAATATATGCCTTCCATCTCACTTTTCATGTTGTACAGGCCGAGCTGGTGGGCCAGCGGAATGTACAGCATCAATGTTTCGAGGACCTTACGTTCGCGCGCCGGTTTCGGGAAAATGTCCAGGGAACGCATCACTTCCAGACGATCGGCGAGTTTCAACACCGCAACGCGCGGGTCGGTTGAATATGATACGATCAATTTGCGGTAAATGTCCGCTTCGAGGCGTGTGTCGCGCGGCTTGATGGTGGCAATCTTGTTGAGCCCATCCACGATTGTGAGCACATCCTTGCCGAATATGCCCTCGGGAATGACTGCTTCCGGGACCATTCTGGTGGCCTCGTGCAGATAAACGGCAGCCAGACATTCGTCAGGAAGTCCGACCTCGTCCCTTGCGATGGCGACAACATTGTCCGGGTGCTCTATGAAAGGCCTCCCGTTGCCGCGCTGAATCCCGTCCAGCGTCTGCAGCGCAAATCCGCGTGCTTCGCTCAGCATTTTGCTTATTTCTCTTTCCATACCTTCAAATATTCCTGTAATGCCCACATTTCGTCCCTGTATTTGGCTGCGGCTCCGAAATCCAGCGCGGCAGCAGCCTTCTGCATGTTCTTCTTCGCGTTCTCGACCGATTTCTCCACCTGCCCTCTTGTCATTGACCTGATTACAGGGTCCTGGAGCACGGCGGCGAGGTCTGCCTTGACGTATCCGTCAACGTATGCCGAATCCTTCTCCCTGTGCGAATCGTGTCCAAGTCCTACACTTACCGTGCCGCGTCCAAGGTCGGTCGGGTCCGGGATGTAGGTCGGGTTGTCGTATGAATTGGCGGCGCTGACTTTGCCCGTGACGGTGTTCTGCAGGCGTGGATTCCTCTTCTTCCCGTCTTCTCCAAGAATGAGCCCGATGGAATGTGTGCCCACCTGTGTCGGGGTGATGTGATGGAGTTTGTTGTACTCCATCTGCTTCTTGCGCCTCCTGTTTGTCTCATAGATGGTCTCCTGCATCGAGTCGGTTATCGTGTCGGCGTACATTATCACCAGACCGTTCACGTTTCGTGCAGCGCGTCCTGCAGTCTGGGTCAGAGCCCTTCCGCTGCGCAGGAACCCTTCCTTGTCAGCGTCCAGGATGGCGACAAGCGACACGGTCGGGATGTCCAGGCCTTCCCTGAGCAGATTGACCCCGACAAGGACGTCGAAAAGGCCGTTCTTGAAGTCGTCGATTATCTCGACCCTCTCCATCGTGTCGACATCCGAATGGATATACCTGCACCTGATGCCCATGCGCCCGAAATAAGAGTCAAGTTCTTCCGCCATCCTCTTGGTAAGAGTGGTGACAAGCACTCTTTCGTCCTTTTCGGCCCTCTGCCGTATCTCCTCCATCAGGTCGTCCACCTGGTTCTT
>JAZRVQ010000003.1:0-29752 GCA_045599265.1 Candidatus Cryptobacteroides sp.
TGATAGCAAAGATAGTGAAGAATAGGCTAAAATTAGTACCTTTGGCTTTATCTATCAATGGCGGGAATGTTACGAATATGGCAGATGCAACTTTAATATCAAAATGGGGATTCATTAGGGAAACAAGAGAAATTGCCCAAAAGGCTGGGATTGATAAAGACACTGGATGTTGTAGGACAGGAATAGAGGATTACCTCGCTGCGATTTATCCGGAAATTTCTGAAGAAAAATGGATACACGATACTGCTTTTGGGATGCATGGTGGTCATTATTATAGGATTAGGCCTGATTATCGTTGCGATGAACTGATGATGATTATTGAAATTGATGGACTTCCTCATTATCAAAATCTAGAACAGATAGAAAGAGATATTGAGAATCAAGCGATTTATGAAAAATTTGGTTACAAGGTCGTGCGGATTCCATATTTCATTCAGTTATCAAAGGATGCCGTTAAAACGCTTTTTGGAGTCTCGGTTAATGAAGAATTATTTCCAGACGAAATCCCTTCTATGGGTGTGTTAGGGAATAATACACCAGCATATTGCTGCCCGGAGGGTATTGCAAGAATGGCAAGGGAGATTGTTCTTTTTCCAAAGCAAATGAAAGCAAACATAGCTGCGTTAGAGGCTGCAAAAGATGAATATCATACAGGCGTTCAATTGCTGAAAGAGTATATTGCCAACAAGGAATTCACTTATCGCAGATTTGAGAAACTATAGAGATTTCATCAAATCGGTATGCGATTTGCATTGGTTATGGTGATTAATTATAAAAATTATTGTATATTTGTTGTTGATTAGTCGGGGACTCCACTTGTGTGCTAATTTGAATGTAAACCATTAATCTAATGCCCGTTATGGAAAGCGTAGTTAAAATTGCATCGTACATTTTCGATCGTTACCAGAAGGAATACGGGGTTTGTATTGATGAGATGAAGCTTCACAAGCTTCTGTATTTCACCCAAAGAGAATCCTTTATCCAGAAAAACGAACCTATGTTCTCTGAGCAATTTTTGGCTTGGAGATATGGTCCTGTTATGGTTTCTATTCGAAGCCTTTATGCATCAAAGCAGTTGGACACTTATCCTTCCGAATCCTTTATCGAAGAGAACAAACCGATATTCGACTTTGTTTTTTCTCAATATGCACCTAAGGATTCTTGGAGTTTAAGCCGTTTGTCTCATGGTGAAATCTCCTGGCAGAACGCACGCCACGATTTGCTTCCTGAACAGAATGGCAATGAACCTCTCAAACTTGAAGACATCAAAAAGGATGCAGAGCGTGTAAAGATTCGCCGCTTTTTGATAAATCGTATTAACGGTACACAAGCATAGCCGTTTATGAGAATTTCAGATAAGCAGAAGGCCTTACTTGATTCTTTGGTCGTTGAACGGCTGAGAGATAATCTTTCAGAAAACGCATCGTTGGTTAACACATTCTCCAATGATCAAAATCCGACTCTGGAAAAAATAATCAGATCGAAATACTCGTTTGATAAAGATAGGGCTGGGACTACGGCGTACTATGTCGTAAAGGCCCCAACTGGTGAACTCCTTTTGTACTTTTCTCTCAAGTGTGGCGAATTATTCGAGGAATTAGATCACAGAAAAATGGAACTGGCGGCCAAGACGCAGAATGCTGTTACGATCTTGATGAACAAAACATCGTATCCAGAAGACAAGGTCAATGCTGCCGAATCTTTTCTTAACGACAATCTGGATGAAATCAATGCACTACTTCCAGATATTAGCAAGTATCTAAAAAAGAAGGGGCAATACACGGAGGATATAAACAAGGAGTTAAACAAGCAGATACGCCGAGTTCTAAAAACTTATCCGGCTGTAGAAATAGTTGAGTTTTGCAAAAACAAAAGCGACATCGCAAAGAATGCTTGGAAAGCGCTTGG
The DNA here is from genome assembly GCA_045599265.1 of Candidatus Cryptobacteroides sp. GTDB lineage: Bacteria > Bacteroidota > Bacteroidia > Bacteroidales > UBA932 > Cryptobacteroides. The sequence goes on from JAZRVQ010000003.1 coordinate 1,909, forward strand.
AATTAAGCGGAAGATGGGAGAGTGCATATTTTGGCATAAGATTGTACCTAGACTCAAAGCGATTCAAGATATTTCCGGCTGCCAATATGTATATCTCTTCGCTGCTGATAAATCTTATGATGGTGAACTTGCCAATTATTATAAGGTCGCTCTTCATTTTGACCAGTCAACAATTTTGGGTGCAAACAAGCCACAATATGATTTCGATTGTTTTTTCTTGTGTCAGGAGATGGATAAATTGCCAGTTGGACAAGAGTTCTTTTATGAACATTTCAATCCTGACCCAGAAGGTGATGATATCGTTTGATACAAAAAGAGTTGTGCTACTATTGCACGACTCTTTTTGTTAAAGCCAATAAAGAAGAGAAAGTAGATATAAAAATTCTGAATGCATTTGTAAATTCCAATAAATTATATCTCCTGTTGTATTCTCATGGACGAATAAAATTAGTTAAGTTGGAAGACAATGCACTGTCTGATGTATATCAATTCAGCCGCACCTATAATGTGGTATTAAATGCTCAAGATAAGTTATGCGGCTCAGTGGAAGTCCTTTCAAGGAATGAGAACGGCTCCTATTGCTTAAATCACATTGAGTCTATGGGGAATCGTATGACTATGATAATACTTGAATAGCATGATCCAGCTATAATCACAAAGATATGATGTGTTCTTGATTTTTATATAAACGGGCGTAAAATCGAAGAATTTTATGTAAGTTTGTATATTATCACAGAATATGCGGAAATTGTCAGAAATATTTAACTGCGGGCGGCCTCTGATACTTGACGGGGCCATGGGTACGATGCTCCAGAAGCATGGTCTGAGCGGCGACAGCGAGATGTTCAATCTCACCCACCCTAACACGATAGAAGCCATCCACAAAGCATATATTGATGCCGGTGCAGACATAATAGAGACCAATACGTTCGGTGCAAACCGCATTTCGCAGGCCGAGTACGGCAAATCGGACCGGGCGTATGAAATGGCACTTGCAGGGGCACGGGTGGCAAGGAAGGCTGCCGACAGCGCCGGACGGGACGTAATCGTGGCCGGAAGCGTCGGGCCGACGTCAAAATCCCTGTCAATGGGAGTGAATGTCGATGATCCGGCCTGGAGGCCGATATCGTTTGACACCCTTGCAGACGCTTATCAGGAACAGATCCGCGGTCTGGTGGACGGAGGGGCCGACCTGCTGTTGATAGAGACCTGCTTCGACGCACTCAACGTCAAGGCCGCCCTGTATGCCAGGGACAGACTTGGCAGCGACATTCCGGTAATGATTTCGGCAAGTTGCGCCGACCGCAGCGGAAGGACACTCACCGGCCAGACAACCGAAGCATTCTACACCGCCGTGAAGCACTGCAACCCGGTCGCTTTCGGTCTCAACTGCTCTCTCGGCGCAAAAGAGATGATGCCACTCGTGGCCGAAGTCGCCGGATTTGCCCACAAGGACGGCATCAAGGTGATATGCTACCCCAATGCCGGCCTTCCGAACGAACTCGGGCAGTATGACCAGACCCCGCAGGACATGGCACTCACCGTCGCCGGGATGGTCCGGAATGGATGGGCAGATATAGTCGGAGGCTGCTGTGGCACCACTCCGGAGCATATCAAAGCCATCGCAGATGCCGTCCGGGGCATGGATACCACACAGACAGGACGCGGTCAGGAGCACCTGACGGTCTCAGGTCTCGAAGCGGTGACCATCGACATCAAGAAAAACAATTTCACTAATATCGGGGAACGCACCAATGTGGCCGGAAGCCGCAAATTTGCCAGACTTATAGCATCCGGCGACTACCTGTCGGCAATCAGCGTCGCGGCCGGGCAGATCGAAGGCGGCGCGACGATAATCGACATCAACATGGACGATGCGATGCTTGACGGCACCGCAGAGATGGAAAAATTCGTCCGTTACATACAGACCGAGCCTTCCGTGGCAAAGGCCGCCCTCATGATTGATTCATCCCACTGGGACACCATACTGGCCGGACTGAAAAACTCTCAGGGCAAATGCATTGTCAACTCCATAAGTCTCAAGGAAGGCGAGGAAGAGTTTCTGCGCAAGGCATTGGAGATCAAGCGTCTCGGAGCAACAATGGTGGTGATGGCTTTCGACGAGGAAGGCCAGGCCACCACATTTGACCGCAAAACAGCAATCTGCAGGCGGGCCTACGGGCTCCTCACCGGCATCGGGGTCAGGCCGTGCGACATCATTTTCGACGTAAATGTACTCACCGTCGGCACGGGCGCGGAGACAGACCGCCGATACGCTGTCGACTTCATCGAGGCGGTAAGGTGGATCAAGACAAACCTGCCCGGCGCGCTCACATCCGGAGGCATTTCCAACCTGTCGTTCGCATTCAGAGGCAACAACCCTGTCAGGGAGGCGATGCATTCCGTATTCCTGTACCACGCGATCAAGGCGGGCCTGGACATGGCAATACTGAATCCGGGAATGCTGCAGATATATGATTCAATCAATCCTGAACTGCGCGAAGCGGTCGAAGATGTCATTCTGGACAGACGTGACGACGCCACACAGCGGCTGCTGGAGATGGCGGCAAAGATGGCAGGACAGGATGTCGCGGCACAGCCCGGCACAGATGCAGTCAGGGACAATTCCCTGCCAGACATGCTTGTATTGGGCATTTCGGACGGTCTGGAAGCCAAGGTCAAGGATGCGCTGGACGCACTTGGAAGCGCACAGGCCGTGATTCAGGGGCCATTGATGGAAGGCATGGAGAAGGTCGGCGAACTGTTCGGCAGCGGGAAGATGTTCCTGCCACAGGTCGTCAAATCGGCCAGAATCATGAAACTTGCAGTCGACATGCTCCATCCATATATGCAGGCCGGAGATGACAACACGGCAAAGCGCCCGACCGTCGTGATAGCCACCGTCAAGGGTGATGTGCACGACATCGGCAAGGACATTACAGCCACAGTGCTGACCTGCAACGGATTCAATGTGGTCAATCTGGGCGTGATGGTGGACAACGAGACCATTCTCAGCGAGGCGGAGCGCTGCGGTGCAGACATCATTGCCGCGAGCGGACTCATAACCCCTTCGCTTGCGCGCATGGAGGAACTGTGCCGCGAGATGGCATCCCGTGGGATGCACACTCCCCTGCTGATAGGCGGAGCGACCACATCGGCCCTGCACACAGCAGTCAAGCTTGCACCGGTTTATGACCACGTCTTCCACGGCCCCGATGCTTCGGCAACCGCAGTGCTGGCAAAGAAACTCATGGCGTCAAGGGAAGAGACAGAAACACAGGAACATGCCCGCCAGGAAAGACTGCGTCTGATGCACAATGCGGGCAAATCCGGCACCAGCGGCGGTGCAGGCCTGTTCTCGTACCTGCCGGAAGATGGTTTCGCGCCATCGTCGGCATTTGCCGGACAGGACATTGACGTTCAGGAAATCCCTGTCAAAGAAGTGGTCCCGCTGTTTGACTGGCGCACATTCCTCGCTATATGGGGCATCAAGGCGGCAGACTACGACAGGCCGGAGGTAGCTGCGATAAAGGCTGAGGCGGAAGAAAAACTAGCCGGCATCCGCTGCACAGTCAAGGCCGGGCTTCATTTTGGAGAGAAGTTCGGATATTTCGCCGCAAGTGTCCACGGAGACCATTCCGACGGCTGCCAATGTCCCGGATGCGACGACATGATGGAGAAGACACTCAGGCTTGTACTTGCCGATGCCGCATCCGAATGGATTGAGAGGCACATTTCCGTACCTGAAGGGTATAAATTGATACGCCCTGCCGTCGGGTATCCGTCCTGCCCGGACCATGCCCTGAAAAAGACCGTACTGGACGCAATTCCGGATTCCTGCAGGCTTGGCATCACACTCACAGAAAGTTACGCGATGATACCCGACGCCAGCGTGTGCGGATTCATCGTCATCCATAAAAACGCACGATATCTATGAAAATCAGCGAAATACTGAGCGGCAGCACCAAGCCGTTCCCGTCACTGGAGATTGTTCCTCCGCTCAAAGGGATGAGCAAGGAGCAACTCATCGAGAGCATACGCCCGTTCATGGAGTTCTCACCGAAATATATCAACGTAACCTGCCACAGGGACGAGTACGAGTTTGTGCCGAACCCGGACGGCACGTTCACCAGAAAGATTGTCCAGAACCGTGTGAGCGAGGTTGCTGTCGCCGGCACTGTCATGTCCAATTTCGCCGTGGAGGCTGTGCCGCACATAATATGCGCCGGGGCGACCAAGGAGCAGATTTTCACCGAACTTGAAAGCCTGCACTACATGGGCATCGAGAACATAATGGCCCTGCGCGGAGACTGTCTGAGCAGTGAAAAGCGCTTCACACCTACTCCGGGAGGCTATGCATACGCGTCCGAACTGGTGGACGGGATACGCAGTCACCGTCAGGACCTGGGCAAGGTGTTCTGCATCGGTGTCGGCGCATACCCGGAAAAGCATTTCGAAGCACCGAACATAGAGACCGACATCGCCAACCTCAAAAAGAAAGTCGACGCCGGAGCAGATTACATAATAACCCAGATGTTCTTCGACAACGGCAGATATTTCGACTTTGTCGGCAGATGCCGCGAGGCCGGAATCACCGTTCCGATCATACCGGGACTGAAACCCCTCTCGTCTGCAAGGCAGCTCACACTGCTCCCTGAGGCATTCTCCATCGACATCCCGGTCGAACTGTCGTCAGAGATGGCGGCAGCGGCAAAACTGCCTGAAGACAAAGCAAAGGAGGCGATGCGCAGAATCGGTACCGACTGGTGCACTCAGCAGTGCCGCGGACTGCTCAAGGGCGGGGTGCCTGCCGTCCATTTCTACACAATGGGCAAGTCCGGAAATGTTTGTGAAATACTGAGAAAATGCTTCTGACCATGAAAAAGCGCCTCACACTGATTGCAGCCGCCATTGCGGCCCTTCTCGTTTCCTGCAGACAGGAAGAGAGCAGCGTCAACGAGATTATGTGGTATGACTCTCCCGCCAAGGACTGGCTCGAGGCTCTTCCGATAGGAAACTCCAAGCTCGGGGCGATGGTCTATGGAGATACTCAGAAAGAAGAGATTCAGATCAACGAGGAAACCTTCTGGAGCGGAGGCCCACATGACAACAACAGCGAAGAGTCTCTGAAGCACCTTGATGAGGTGCGCAGCCTGATCTTCCAGGGCAAGGAGAACGAAGCGACAGCCCTCATTGACAAATACTTCATACCCGGGCCTCACGGCATGCGTTTCCTCAATCCCGGCAGCATCATGCTGGATCTCGGCCCTGTCGATACAGTCCGCGACTACCGCCGCCAGCTGGACCTCGGCACAGCAGTCAACACGACCTCGTACACCGACAACGGGATTGCGGTGCGCAGGGACATTTTCGCATCCCTGGCCGACAAAGTGATAGTGCTGAACATTGCCGACGGGACAAGGAAAGATTTCGGGGTACGTTTCAAATCCGAACTGCCATCAAAGGCAAGGGTTGAAGGCAATGAACTGATTGTCAATGTAGAAGGCGTCGAGCACGAGGGCATTCCGGCAGCCCTGGAGGCAGAGCTCCGTGTCCGCGTCATCTCTGATGGCGAGATGGTCCCTGTCGGAGAAGTCATCAGCGTAAAAGGCGCATCCAGCACCACCCTGCTCATATCGGCATCGACCAATTTCGTCAATTACAAGGACGTGTCAGGCGATGCTTCGAAGACCAACACCGAGCTGCTTGACAAGGCAGCCTCATATTCATACAAGCAACTGCTTGACCGCCATATCGCGGCATACCGAGAGCAGTACGGCAGGGTTTCGCTCAATCTTCCGGCAGGTGAGAACGCGGCCCTCACGACTGACAAGAGGCTTGAGGGATTCAGCGGCAGCGACGACAACGGGATGATCGAACTGATGTTCAATTATGGACGCTACCTGCTTATCAGTTCGTCCCAGCCGGGCGGACAGCCAGCCAACCTGCAGGGCGTGTGGAACAAGGATTTCATGGCACCTTGGGACAGCAAATACACCATCAACATCAACACGGAGATGAACTACTGGCCGGCAGAGGTCTGCGGCCTCACAGAGTGCCTGGAGCCGCTTTTCTCACTGATAGGCGACCTCAGCGAGACCGGTGCCGAGACCGCAAGGAAGATGTACGGCTGCAATGGATGGGTGGCGCACCACAACACCGACCTCTGGAGGGTCGCAGGACCTGTGGACGGGGCATTCTGGGGCATGTACCCCAACGGCGGAGCCTGGCTCGCCACCCACATCTGGGAGCACTGGCTCTATACCGGCGACAAGGAGTTCCTTACCAAATGGTATCCTGTCCTGAAGGGCGCGGCAGACTTCTATCTTGATTATATGCAGACGGACCCGAACAACGGCTATCTCGTTGTCGTGCCGTCAGTCAGTCCGGAACACGGAGGCATAGGCAAGGAATCTCCTGTCTGCGCCGGATGTACAATGGACAACCAGATTGCATTCGACATACTCAACGACACCCGTGAAGCGGCGGCAGCGCTCGGGATCGACGATGATTACCAGAGTGTTCTCGCAGACGCGATTGCCAAGCTTCCTCCAATGAAGGTAGGCCAATACGGGCAGTTGCAGGAATGGATCGAGGACCTGGACGACCCGAAGGATGAGCACCGCCACATTTCACATCTGTACGGACTCTACCCTTCCAACCAGATCGACAGGGAGAAGACACCTGAACTGTTCGACGCAGCGCGCGTTACACTTGAGCAGAGGGGTGATTCGGCCACAGGATGGAGTCTGGGCTGGAAAACCAATTTCTGGGCCCGCATGCAGGACGGCAACCATGCCTACACGATCCTGAGCAACATGTTCAAGCTCATCCCTGTCGGCGGCAACCCGTGGGACATGTTCCGCAGCAACGGACGCACTTATCCCAACCTGTTCGACGCCCATCCGCCTTTCCAGATCGACGGCAATTTCGGAGCGGCGGCAGGTATCGCTGAAATGCTGCTCCAGAGCCAGGCCGGGTACATCCATCTCCTCCCTGCCCTGCCGGACGCCATCCCGGACGGTTCGGTAAGAGGGTTCCGTGCAAGAGGCGGATTTGTCGTGGACTTTGACTGGCAGGACGGCAAGGTAGTGAAGGCATCGGTGAAGTCGCTGGGTGGCAACAAGTTGAAGGTCAAGGCCGGCGACCAGGTCAAGGAATACGACACAAAGCCGGGTCAGACCGTCAAGGTTTTTTGACATATTTTGATTAACTTTGCGACGCCTCGCGCGCGAGGACATCTTACAAAATGTGTAAATAATTGATAAATAATTAATTACAATACAGATATGCAACAGAATTCAAAACTGCAGGAACTTACAGACAAACTCTATAACGAGGGTCTGTCAAAGGGCAAACAGCAGGGTGAGGAGATTCTCGCCAAGGCCAAGGCCGAGGCTGAGGGTATCATCGCCCAGGCACAGAAGAATGCGGACGCTATCATAGCCGCCGCACAGAAAGAGGCTGACGACCTCAAGACAAAGGTCGAGTCCGATGTCAAGATGGCCGCTCTGGAGAGCATTTCCGCAACCAAGCAGAACATCGAGCGAATGATTGTGGCCAAGATGTCTGACTGCGCCGTCACCGGAGCTCTTTCAGAGGCCGATTTCGTCAAGGGGATCATCACCGCAGTGGCTGAGAAGTTCAGTGCCAGCGAGTCTGCAGACCTCGCATTCGTGCTTCCGGAGTCACTCAAGAGCGAACTGGAGCCTTTCATCAAGAACGAACTTGCAGGCAAGCTCGGCAAGGGTGTGGAGGCAGCCTTCAGCAAGAAAATTGCAGGCGGATTCCAGATCGGTCCTAAGGATGGCGGATATTTCATCAGCCTCACAGACGAGACCTTCAAGGAACTCATCAGCGCATATCTCCGTCCGGCAACAAAGAAACTCCTCTTCGGATAATGAACAACTACGAGTACATAATCGCCAGTCTGCCTGTCCTTTCCCCGGACTACAAGTTCGGCACGCAGTCCCCTGCCGACCTGCTGGAGGAAATCACCGGACAGTGCTCTGACAGCGACAAGGAAGTGATAGATTTCCTCGAGAAAGGTTTTGTCCCGGACAACCTGTGCGAGGAATTCTACACAGAGGCTCTGTCACACAGGAACAGGTTCATCAGGGAATATTTCACCTTTGACCTGAACGTGCGCAACGCCAAGGTGCGCTACCTCAACGCTGAGCTCGGACGCCCGGCGGCTAAGGACGTGCTTGACATTGACGGAGGCGAATTCGAAGAAGCGGCAAGACTCGGCTCCGTTCTGGGCAGCGGCGACATCCTCTCCCGCGAGAGAGGCATCGACGAACTGACATGGGACAAAATTGACGAGATCACAACCTTCGACTATTTCGACATCGAGGCCATACTCGGCTTCCTGTCCAAACTCCAGATTGTCTCACGCTGGTTCCTGCTGGACGAGCAGACCGGACGCGAGATGTTCCGCAAGCTCGTTTCCGAGGTGCGCGGCACCTTCAGCGGCGTAGAATATTCAGACAAATAACAAATAAAGAATCAATATATGAAATCAACAGGAAAGGTTACGGGCATCGTTTCCAACCTCGTCACAGTGGAATGCAACGGTCCGGTGTCGCAGAATGAGATCTGCTTCATCACCGTCGGCGGCACAGCCCTGATGGCCGAAGTCATCAAGGTCACCGGCAAGTACGCCGCTGTACAGGTTTTCGAGAGCACCCGCGGACTCAAAAACGGCGACCCTGTGGAATTCGAGGCTAGAATGCTCGAGGCCACACTCGGTCCTGGTCTTCTCTCCAGTTCGTATGACGGACTCCAGAACGACCTCACGACAATGACAGGTGTCTTCCTCAAGAGAGGCGAATACACCGACCCGCTCAATCACGAGAAACTCTGGGACTACACTCCTATTGCACAGCCGGGCGACAAGGTAGTTGCAGCAGACTGGCCCGGAGAAGTCAAGGAAGGATGGCTCCCTCACAAAATCATGGTGCCATTCTCGTTCAAGGGTGAATATACCGTCAAGTCCGTCAAGGAAGCCGGTCAGTACAACATCGACACAGTCATCGCCGTCCTCACAAACGCAGACGGGGAAGACATTGATGTCACAATGACACAGAAATGGCCTGTCAAGGTCGCCATCAAGGGATACAGGGAGAAACCAAGGCCGCAGCGCATCATGGAGACCGGTGTCCGTGTCATCGACACCCTCAACCCTATCGCAGAAGGCGGCACAGGATTCATTCCCGGTCCGTTCGGATGCGGCAAGACCGTGCTCCAGCACGCAATCGCAAAGCAAGGTGACGCCGATGTCATCGTGATGGCAGCCTGCGGAGAGCGCGCCAACGAGGTCGTCGAGATCTTCACGGAGTTCCCTGAACTCATCGACCCTCATACAGGGCGTTTCCTCATGGAGCGCACCACCATCATCTGCAACACCTCCAACATGCCTGTGGCAGCCCGCGAGGCTTCCGTCTACACAGCAATGACCCTCTGCGAATATTACCGTGCAATGGGACTGAAGGTGCTCCTTCTCGCCGACTCGACTTCCCGCTGGGCACAGGCGCTGCGCGAGATGAGTAACCGTATGGAGGAACTTCCGGGTGCAGACGCATTCCCTGTCGACCTTTCTGCAATCATCAGCAACTTCTATTCACGTGCCGGCATGGTTGTCCTCAACAACGGACAGACCGGTTCCGTCACATTCATCGGGACAGTGTCACCTGCCGGCGGTAACCTCAAGGAGCCTGTCACCGAATCCACCAAGAAGGCCGCAAGATGTTTCTATGCCCTCGAGCAGAACCGCGCCGACCAGAAACGCTACCCTGCCGTCAGCCCGATCGATTCATATTCCAAGTATCTTGAATATCCTGAGATCCAGGCACATCTGGCAGAGCGCATCCGTCCGGGCTGGGTGGAGATGGTCGACAAGGCCAAGAACTACATCCGCAAAGGCAAGGAGGCCAGCGAGCAGATCAACATCCTCGGTGACGACGGCGTGCCTATGACCTACCACGAGACCTTCTGGAAGAGCGAACTCATCGACTTTGTCATCCTCCAGCAGGACGCATTCGATGCAATCGACGCCATCACCCCTCTGGACCGCCAGAAATACATGCTCGAACTTGTACTCGGCATCTGCGAGCGCAGCTTCCAGTTCAAGGACTTCGAGGAGTGCCGCGTATTCTTCAAGAACATGATCAACATGCTCCGCCAGATGAACTACTCAGAGTTCGAAGGCGAACAGTTCGAGAAATTCCACACTGAACTCAACAAACTCATCGAAAGCAATGGCAAATAAAGTATATCAGAAAGTTTATACCCAGTTGGAGGCCATCACAAAGGCCACCGTATCCCTCCGCGCACAGGGCGCATCCAACGACGAACTTGCCGTTGTGGACGGGAGACTGGCACAGGTCGTGAAGACCAAGGGCGACCTCGTGACCCTGCAGATTTTCTCAGGCACTGAGGGCATTCCTACAAACTCAGCCGTGACATTCCTTGGCGAGCCGCCTGCACTCAAGGTCAGCGAGCAGCTCTCGGGACGTTTCTTCGACGCTTACGGACACCCTATCGACGGTGGCCCGGAAATCGAGGGCGAAGAGCGCCTGATCGGCGGTCCGTCAGTAAACCCATACAAGAGAAAGCAGCCTTCACAGATCATTCCTACCGGCATCGCGGGCATCGACCTCAACAACACCCTCGTATCCGGCCAGAAGATTCCGTTCTTTGCAGGCGCAGACCAGCCTTACAACAATGTGATGGCACAGGTTGCACTCCGCGCGGACGTGGACAAGATCATCCTCGGCGGCATGGGTCTTTCCAATGACGACTACCTCTATTTCAGACACGAATTCGAGGCAGCAGGCGCACTGGACAAGATTATTTCATTCGTGAACACCACCGAGCAGCCGCCTGTCGAGCGACTTCTCATCCCTGACATGGCCCTCACAGCAGCCGAATATTTCGCTGTGGACAAGAACGAGAAAGTCCTCGTGCTCCTCACCGACATGACCCTCTATGCCGACGCGCTCTGCATCGTCAGCAACCGTATGGACCAGATCCCGTCAAAGGATTCCATGCCGGGTTCTCTCTATTCAGACCTTGCAAAGATCTACGAGAAGGCCGTGCAGCTGCCTGACGGCGGTTCCATCACCATCATTGCAGTGACGACCATCAATGACGGCGACATCACGCACGCCATACCAGACAACACCGGATACATCACCGAGGGCCAGCTTTTCCTGCGCAACGACGCCGATTCCGGAAAGGTCATCATCGACCCGTTCCGTTCTCTGTCCCGTCTGAAACAGCTCGTACAGGGCAAGCAGACCCGCGAGGACCACAGCCAGGTGATGAACGCATCCGTCCGTCTCTATGCCGATGCCCAGAACGCCAAGACCAAACTCGAGAACGGTTTCGACCTGAGCGACTACGACCTCCGCTGCCTTGACTACGCGAAGGACTATGCCACAAGGATTCTCGCCATCGACGTCAACATCGACCTCACACAGATGCTCGACACCGCATGGGAACTCTTCGGCAAGTACTTCACTCCGGCAGAGACCGGCATCAAGCAGAAATTCATCGACAAGTACTGGAAAAACTAATTACCCATGGCAATAAAATTCCAATATAATAAGACATCTCTGAACAACATCACCAAGCAGTTGAAGATGCGTCAGAATGCACTCCCGACCCTAAAGAACAAGGAGTCGGCTCTGCGTCTGGAGGTCCGCAAGGCGAAGGAGTATTCAGAGAAACTTATTGAGGATCTTGACGCCGCCCTGAAGAAATACGACTATCTCGCAGCCCTCTGGAACGAATTCGAGCCGGGGCTGATATCCATCACGGACATCGACCTCGTGACCGTCAAGGTCGCCGGTGTCAAGACTCCGGAACTGAAGGATATACATTATGAGATCCACGAGTTCAACGCATTCACCAAGCCGGCATGGTATGCTGACGGTGTCGCCATCCTCAAGGAACTCAGCAGGCTCGGCATAGAGTCCGAAGTCTATCAGGAGAAGAGCCGTATCCTCGACTACCAGAGGAGGAAGACCACCCAGAAGGTAAACCTTTACGAGAAGGTCCAGATCCCTGGCTATCAGGAGGCCATCAGGAAAATCAAGCGCTATATGGAAGACGAGGAGAATCTCTCCAAGGCCGCTTCCAAGATAGTCAAGAGCAGACATGCCGCAGAAGAAGAGGAGGACCAGCAATGATTGAGAAAATGACAAGATACGACTTCATTCTCCTCAGCGGGGAGACTGAAGTATTCCTCCAGAGGCTCCAGGAAGTCGGCGTGGTGGACATCACCCGTTCCTTCAAGCCTGTTGACGCCGAATCGGCCGCACTTCTTTCCGAGGCAGAAGAACTTAAGAAAAAGATTGCCTGGCTCGAATCCGGCGACTATTCCCAGGACACGGAATACTCCGAAATCAGCGCCTCCATCGCGGCTCTGATCAAGGAGAAGGCACTCCGCGAGCCTTGGGGCGAGTTTGACAGGGACACTATCGCTTCCCTCGAGGCCGCAGGGCAGAAACTTCATTTCCACACAGTGGCAAAGAAGAAGTTCGATCAGACCTGGGCCGGGCAGTATCCTCTCGAGATCATACGCGACGAGAACGACAAGGTATGGTTCGTCACTGTCACTCCGGCCGGAGAGCAGTACGACTTTCCTGTCCCGGAACTCGCTGTTCCTGAGGGTTCGGCAAAGGACGCAGACGAGTCCATAGCAGCTCTCCAGAACCAACTGGCAGGACGTGAAAACGAACTCAGGAAAGAGGCAGAAGGACTTCCGGAACTCCACAGGCAGTATCGCAAGATTCTCGCCGACTTTGACTTCTACCTTGCAGACGCAGCCAAGGAAAATGCGGCTGAAGACATGCTCACCGTCTTCACCGGGTTTGCCCCGAGCGAGAACGACGCCCTCCTCGAGAAGGAGTTCGAATCCCTCGACGCACTGTGCATCAGCGAAAAGGCGTGCGTTGACGACAATCCTCCTATCAAACTGAAGAACAACAAGTTCGTCAGCATGTTCGAGGTCCTCACCGACATGTACGGACGCCCTGCTTACAATGGATTTGACCCGACACCGTATATTTCCATATTCTTCCTGCTCTTCTTTGCAATGTGTATGGGAGACGCCGGATATGGCATCATACTGGTCATTGTGGGACTCCTGCTGCGCAAGGTGAAGAGTTTTGCGAGCCTTGCCCCGCTTGTCATGACCCTCGGAGTGGGCACATTCGTTGTGGGATTCTTCTTCCACACATTCTTCTCCGTGGACATCTCCCAGTGGGGATTCATCCAGGCCGCAGGGCTTGACAAGGTGATGGTTCCGAGCCAGATTGCGGGCTATGACGGCACAATGGTGCTTGCCCTCATCATCGGTATCATCCATCTCTGCCTTGCAATGATTGTCAAGACCGTCGAGGCCACAAAGAATCAGGGATTCCTCAACTCCCTCGGGACTTGGGGATGGACTCTGCTCATTGTAGGCGGTGTCGTTGTGGGCGCCATTGCGCTTTGCGGCGTGCTTGACTCCGCTGTGACCAAGTGGATCATCATCGTGCTCGGCATCGTGTCGGCTATCGGGATATTCCTGCTCAACGACATCCACCGCAACCCTCTCCTCAACATCGGTTCAGGTCTCTGGGAGGCATACAACACTGCCACCGGAGTACTCGGCGACGTGCTGAGTTACCTTCGACTCTATGCGCTCGGACTTGCCGGCGGCATGCTTGGACAGGCATTCAACTCCATCGCCTCCACCACTCTCGGTGATGGCGGTTTCGGCTGGATCCCGTTCATCCTCATCGTCGTCATCGGTCACGTGCTCAACATTGCCATGGCTGCACTCGGCGCATTTGTCCACCCTCTCCGACTCAATTTCCTCGAGTTCTTCAAGAATTCCGGATATGAAGGCGTGGGACGCAACTACAACCCTTTGAAGAAATAAACAACAAAAATCAATAACAATTAAAAACACAAAATTATGCTTAACACAATTCTCGGTTATCTCGGCCTTGGCCTCGTATTGAGCCTCGCCGGTATCGGAAGCAGCTATGGTACAACTATCGCGGGCAACGCCGCTGAGGGAGCCCTCAAGAGAAAACCTGAAGGATCAGGTAACTACATGGTGCTTTCAGCCCTTCCTGCAACTCAGGGTATCTACGGCTTCGTAGCATTCTTCCTTATGCTCAACGCACTCAAGGAGAACGCTGAGATGGGTGCAGTCATCTTCGGTGTCGGCCTCTGCGTCGGTCTCGTCTGCATGCTTTCAGCCATCCGTCAGGGTCAGGTCTGCGCAAACGGTATCGTAGGCGTGTCACAGGGACACAATGTGTTCACCAACACCCTCATCTACGCCGCCCTTCCTGAGTTCTACGCCATCCTCGGCCTCGTAGGTGCCATCATGGTTCTCTAAGATAACCATATGGAACAGAAATGCCGGTTGCAATTGCTGCCGGCATTTTTTGTTCTTTATTTCGCAAAATTTATTTGATAAATTGTAAAACACGCTTGTCATTTTGAAAAATAAACTTAACTTTGCCGGTGGAATTCCATAATGTTAATTTTAATTGATACTAAATTGAACTGAATTATGAGAAACAACTACCTCCTCCCGAACAAGTTCAAAAAGGTCGGGCTTATATTGTTCATCGCCGCTATCGCGGTATTCTGTCTGTGCCAGGCACTGCATTGGAGCCTTGACGTCAAGGTGTTCGCACTGGCAAGCGATCTGTTTGGCGGATGGCAGTTCTGCAGCGTCATCGAGAATGACATCATTGATGAGATAGCCATGTCTGTTAGCCTTGTGGGCCTGTGTTTCCTTGCCCTGTCCAAAGAAAAGGATGAAGACGAAATGACAGGCCAGATCAGGATGAAATCATTTGTCTGGACCTTCTGGGTAACTGCCTGCATCCTGCTGTTCGGAATCATTTTCCTTTATGAACTGGCATCGCTGTATTTCACATACATCGCGCTGCTGCTCGTGTTCATTCTGTTCATCATCAAATTCAACATCACAATGCACCAGGTAAGGAGGGAAGGAAAATGAAGAACACTGTGAGAGTCGAAAGGGCCATTCTGGACATAACCCAGCAGGACCTGGCGAAAGCGGTCGGTGTAAGCCGTCAGACCATAAATTCCATAGAGGCAGGCAATTACGTGCCGTCAGCAGTGCTGGCCCTCAAGATAGCGCGCTATTTCGGCAAGCCGACAGACAGCGTGTTCCAGCTGGACGAAAACGATTGACACAATGAGACGGGCAACAATATCAGTCCTTGCGGCGATGTGCCTTGCAGCGTGCACCCCGAAGGCGTACGGTCCCCTGCCCACACAGGAACAGCTTGACTGGGCCGACATGGAATATTATATATTCTGCCATTTCGGGCCGAACACATTTTCCGGCGTGGAATGGGGTTCGGGGACAGAAGACCCGGACATTTTCTGCCCTTCAGACCTGGACTGCGGGCAATGGGTGCGCACAGCCATCGATGCAGGGATGAAGGGCATCATACTGACCGCCAAGCATCATGACGGATTCTGCCTATGGCCGAGCAAGTACAGCAGCCATACAGTCGCCCACAGTGCCTGGATGGACGGGCAAGGCGACGTGGTCGGTGCACTGAAACAAGCCTGTGACAAATACAGTTTTCCGATGGGAGTGTACATATCCCCGTGGGACCGCAACCACCCGACATACGGCACAGATGAGTACAACAGCGTATTCGCCGCTACCATAAAGGAAGTGCACAGCACATACGGTCCGTTCTTCGAGCAATGGTTCGACGGTGCGAATGGTGGCGCGAAAATCCCGGATTACGACTGGGCGCTGTTCAACAGCGCCGTGTACGAGCACAGTCCCAATGCCGTGATATTCAGCGATGTAGGTCCGGGATGCCGATGGATCGGCAACGAGGAAGGCCATGCCGGAGAGACCAACTGGTGCAGACTCGACGTGGATGGATTCACCCCGGGAACCGGAGCGCCTGACACAAAGACACTGAACGAGGGACAGGCAGACGGGCAGTGCTGGGTGCCCGGCGAGGTGGATGTCCCGATCCGCTCCGGGTGGTTCTGGAACAGCGGAAACGAAAACACGCTGAAAAGCGTCGACGACCTGATGGAAATATGGTTTGCATCCGTCGGACGTGGCTCGAACCTGATACTCAATGTCGGTCCTGACCAGCGCGGACACATCCCGGAGGCCGATTCCATAAGGCTGATGGAGTTCAAGACCGCCCGTGACGCATACTTCGCAAAGCCACTTGCCAGATGCACCGGCAAGACCAGCCGGGCCGTCCTGAAAATCAGCGAACCGGCAAAATGCATTGTCATCCAGGAAGACATCCGTTACGGCCAGAAAGTCAAGGCATTCACAGTCGAAGCCCTCTCCGACGGCCAGTGGACCACCATCGCAGACGGCACCACCATCGGCCACAAGCGCATCCTCCGCTTCGACTCACCCGTCAATGCCACCAGGATACGCCTCAGAATCACCGATGCTTTCGCCCGGCCGATGATCAAGGAAGTGATGGTATATTAGTTTTCTATGGCACGATAATCAGTGGTTCCCCGACAGCTTCAGACAATTCCGCGATAGTCTTTAAAGTAAGGTTGGGGAATCCCGTTGTCCATCTGGATATTACAGCCTCGCTTCTTCCCATCCTACGGGCCAGTTCACGCTGCGTTATCCCTTTTGTCTTCAGGATATAGTCCAGTCTGCTGACCACATCAGCAGACAACTTTACCTCTGCAGCTATCCCAGACGGGACTGCTTTAAGTTTTTCATCAAACCATTCTTTCTTGCTTTTCATATCCTGAATACTTTATTTTCTATACCAACAAGCGTTCTGCCTTCTATGAACACCGTACCCTTTTGCATTTCTTTTCGTAAAAGGGCATCAAACTTTTGGAGATCGATCACATAGCCATTAAGCCTTGAACTTTGCTCATATGTCTGGACATCTTTTACACCACCATTACCCAAAATAATGACCTCATCTGACAGGCGCAAACAATAAAGCCTCAATCTACACCTCTCAACAGGTAATGCCTGAACATTATCAGCCATCTTCCCTTCCGGCCGGAAAAATCGTTCCAAAGCTCCTTTCTCAAGGATTTGACCAAGTGCAGCCAGGACATAATTCAGTTGCCTGTTTAGTGTAGCATTGCTTTCAAACTCTTGAACGAACTTTTCAAACTCCGTTGTGCCATCCATCTCAAAACTGATAGAGTAAATAGACACAGCCTCCGATGACGTAATCTCCTCAATCGTCACATTCTTTTCCATCGCAAAAATAAATTAAATTTGTTATATATGCTAACTTTTCCATAAAATCAGACTGATTTATGGAAATTCAACAACCGTTGCCGCTTCTCAGCATAATTGCATAAAGCAGCAAACAATCAGTATTTATTCTATTGATAAATATTCGGAAAGGTCAATCCCAACCACCACATTTTCTACCATAATTACACATTTTGACCGTAGCTTTGAGTCGCAAATTTACACAAAATTCTTAGGTAACAAAGAGATTCTGTAATATTTATTTTTATCTTTGTATTGTTGGCAAACAGTCAACAACAATAACATATTTGCGAAAGTGTTTTTCGCCTGTCCTGACTGGAAATCGCGACAAATTCCAAAAGTAAAGGATTGGACGTCAGCACTACGCCTGCCTTGTCTATGCTGTAACGGTGGACTCCTGTTCATTAGTACTCCATATCAAGCGGGTGTGGAGTACGTTTCCTTATTCTTTACTTTGCGCTGTCGCGAGCGTCCGGTCGGAATAAACGAAAACGGCTCCACACTTTTGTTTTATACCCACCCCTGCCATCCCGGAGCCTGATGGAAGACCTTATAGAAAGTACGGTTATGACAAAAAAATCCTTAATCATCTGCCTGATGTCATTGATTGCCGTTTCATCATGTTCCGAATATGATGACAGTAGTTTGTGGGATAAAATCAATGAACATGAAACCCGGATTTCAAAATTGGAACAGATTTGTTCTCAGTGTAACACTAACATTTCTTCCTTGCAAACAATAATCAATGCACTTCAAGAAAATGATGCAGTCACATCAGTTACCCCAATTTATGAAGGATCGGCAATCATTGGCTATACCATCAATTTCAAGAACTCTCAACCGGCCACAATCTATAATGGGCAAAATGGAACAGATGGGTATACACCAATTATTGGAGTAAAACAAGACTCCGATGGAAATTGGTATTGGACAGTTGACGGAGAATGGATACTAAATGACGGCCATAAAATCCAGGCAAATGGGAACACAGGTGCCTCCGGGAAAGATGGTGTTACACCAACGCTTAAAATCGACAACGGAAACTGGATGGTTTCATATGACGGAGGTAGACATTGGACTGGTTTAGGCAAGGCGACTGGAGAAGATGGGGATGACGGCGATTCTTTCTTCAAAAATGTATGGCAAGATGAAAATGGTGTCTACCTTCTTTTGGCAGACAACACACTGATTACAATTCCTTCTGCATCGTCTACAAGATTTGACATCATTCTTGACAGCAATAACGTTCCTATCTTGAAGACAGGAGAGACTAAAACAATCAAATACACTTTGGCGAATGCGACAGACAACTCAATTGTAAAAACCGTCACCCAGAACGGATGGACTGCAGTAGTCAAACCGATAAGCAAAGATTCAGGTGAGATTCTTATTCAAGCACCGAATCCAATAGTGAATGCAGAAATTCTCGTCTTTGCCAGCAATGGCGAAGGAAGTACAGTTATGGCCGTGCTCGATTGTGCTAAAGGAGAATGCACTGTTGCGAAAAGCACTTACGAGATCGATGCCGATGGAGGCGTCATTGATTTGATAATCACATCAAACCTTCAATACAGCATCGACATCCCGGATGAAGCAAAGGATTGGATATCAGAAATTACGACAAAAGCTTCTGTGGTCGAAACAAAATCACTTAACATTCAAGCAAACACGGGATATAGCAAAAGGTTCTCCGCCATCAGACTAGTGGGTGAAAATGAAAATGAATTGACAAGTATCATCATATACCAAGAAGCTGCACCATTCTCAGGAGCATTGTCTGTCACAGTTCCGCAGGCCGGGCAACTGGAAAGTGTTCTTTCATCATACGACTACCAACAAATCAAGAACCTTACTATCAACGGCCCATTGAACAACGATGATTACGATTATATCAAAGATGAATTGGTATCATTGAGATGCCTTGACCTTTCGAAAGCAACCGGAGTTGAACCAAATTTCAGGAATCACAAATACACCATTGACCTTTTGATTTTACCGGACACCCTTACAGAAATCAGTCCGTACACATTTTCAGAAAGTTATATCGTCAATATCGTGCTCCCAAGCAATTTGGAAAGCATAGGTGACTATGCCTTTTACAACTGTTCCAGAATGACCGGCGGTATCATAATCCCAAGTACAGTAACATACATGGGTCAATATGCATTTGACGGCACAGCAATCGAAGATTTTATGTTTGACGGCGAAGCATCCATCATCAAATTTACAGACAATTGCCTACCTCCGACCATCAAATCTTTACGGATTCCTAAATCCGTTCTCACACTTGATACCAAATCATTTGAAAACCTGACATCACTGACCAGTCTCTCCTTTGAAAAGGGATCACCAATCACAATCATCCCGTCCTTGTGTTTTGCCGGACTCCCACTCACTGAAGTGTCTTTACCGGAATCACTGAAGAAAATAGGGGGAGATGCCGTTGCTTCTGGGACCAAACATTTAAAAACGATTCACAGAAAAAACAGTTATTGCGGGGCCTTTGAAAATTGCACAGAATTGCCAAGTATTACGATTCCAAACACAGTCGAATCAATAGAACCTGGAGCATTTCACGGAAGTGGGATTAAAAACATAAAATTTGAATCTGGACTTAAATTATTCACAATAGAGGGATGGTCAAATTCATTCGGGACCGGTTTCAAACTTGGAGCATTTTCTAACACACAATTAGAACATTTGTCGATACCTAGTTCTATTATTGAAATACAAGATGCCGCATTCGCCGAATGTAAAAAATTAAAAGATATTGAGTTCGAGGATGGCAGCAATATTCAAATCATAAATGGAATGACGCCAAACGATGGGTGTGGCAATTATGTCAGTGGCGCATTTTGTAATTGCTCCTCTCTTCAGAAGATAACCATTCCAGCGTCTGTCACAACAATAAAGGCAGGGGCATTCTATGGATGCACAAATTTAGTCTCACTTTTTTTTGAGCAGAACTCTAATTTACAGAAACTTGACGGGATATGCATTAAGGATGATTTTTATGATAGATATTGGGGCTATGGGGCATTTGGGCAATGCACTAGTCTGCAAAACGTTATAATACCCGCTGCGGTCAAAGAGATTGCAACAGCAGCATTTATGGGGTGCACATCACTATCACAAGTAATATTTGAGGACGGGTCTCAGTGTACGACTATTTCCGGAAATCACAATATAAGTTTCCCAGAGTGGAGCGTTGGACCATTCAAGGGCACAAAGATCACGTCCCTCACATTACCAGCTTCACTCAATCTGATTACAAGAGGGGCAATTGAAGGAGCGTCTTCATTAACAAATATTATCTATGAAGGGACAAATACACTTGAAATAGAAGGATTTGCTTTTTATGGATGTAATAAACTGGAATGTATTGATGCTTCCAAGGGGGGGATAATTTTAAATGAAAATGCATGCTGCAATTATTATGTTTATGGCAGTACCGATCATTATATTAAACCTAACACTATCACCTATTGTCCAATTTCAATCATAAAACTTGGGGCCGTTAGAACTCCTGCATGTTCTTCCAAGGCATTCGGAGATGTAAGCAAGGCCACACTATATGTCCCAGAAGATGCAATTAATGATTATAAGTTGGCAGAAGGATGGAATCAATTCGGTTCAATCAAAGCATTATAATAACCCATTACCAAACAACATTATGACAGTAAAAGAATTCATGGATTTATACGCGGAAGGCGTGGTCAGATCATTCAAGAATGAACAAAAGAAAGAGTTCTCTTCCAGGGATTTCATTTGGAGAGCGATGTATTCATACGGACAGGATTACATCAAATTACTCTACAATTGTGAAGCAGATAATCCTTTCCAAGCAGTACACTCTCAGATTGGCAGATATCTCACCTATAATACCGAGGCATTAGAAATCATCAAAGGTGATGAGAAAGAAAAAAGCATCAGTCCATTAGGATTCGATTCAGAGACACAGATATGGATTATCAAATAGACTCATTTGCCACATACCTCAGTCCTTGCCGTCCCTGGCGGCGCCGGGGCCCGTGGTCGCCCGCCAGGCACGGCAATGAAGAGATAAAAAAGCAGGATGTCCAGACAAAAGGGCACCCTGCTTTATCTATTTCAGATGATCATCTAGAGTTTCGCCGTGAGGGCTTCCATCGCCTTGCGGGGACGGACCTTGCGGTAGAGGACATCATAGACCATGTCGGCTATAGGCAGAGAGATATCCCCTCTCCTTGCCACATGGCGCAGACAATCCGCTGCAAAATAGCCCTCCGCAATCATCGTCATCTCGTTCAGCGCACTCTTGACCGTACAGCCATGACCAATCAGCTGTCCCAGCCTGCGGTTGCGGCTGTAAGTCGAATAACAGGTCACCAGCAAGTCTCCCAGATATGCACTCGACGAAGTGTTCCTCTCGAAAGGATAACTCTCATCCAGGAACCTCTTCATCTCATCCGAACAGGCCGCAATCAGCACCGACAGGAAATTGTCGCCATAACCCAGGCCGGCCGCAAGACCCGCTGCAAGAGCATAAATATTCTTCAGGACACCGGCATACTCCACGCCATACACATCTTGAGAATAATTGATTACCAGACTCTTGCCGGCGATCATCGACCCGAACACACGCGCATCCTCCTCATCCACACATGCAACGGTCAGATAAGAAAGTTTGCCGCGCGACACCTCCTCGGCATGGGACGGACCCGAAACGATGCCCAGATATTTACGGCACACGCCATATCTGGAATTGATATATTCCGTAACAGTCTGATACTCATCCGGAATGATGCCCTTTATGGCCGAAATGACAAATTTGTCCTCCAGCGGGACAGTGAGCGGTTCCAGGAAAGTCTTTAAATATGCCGACGGCGCCGCAAGCACGACAATGTCCGAATTGGACACTACTTCGTCGATATTCCCGCTGGCCGTGATCAGCGACATGTCAAGTTCCAGGTCACTGATATATTTGGGATTATACCCATCATTCACGACACCGTCCAGGACCTCCCGGTTGCGTATGTGCCAATAAACAGGATGGCCGCCCCCTGTAATCTGTCCCACCAGGGCGGTCGCCCAGCTGCCATACCCGATGACGCCTATTCTTGAATTGCTGTCCAGTTTCATTATTTCATTCTGTATGGTGCATCCTCATAGAGGCAATATTTCTTGGCCTTGCGTATCCATTTCTGCTCCTCGACCTTGATGTGTTCACGCGCATCATCCCACGAAACACGGCCCTCGATATAGTCCAGAAGGTAAGGATCGGACAGTTTGCGGGCAAATCCCTCGTCAAGCGAGAATTCACTGTACCTGGTCCGGAAATATCTCATCAGCTGGAGCGTGTGCATGAGGGAATGGTATTCGACGCCCGGCTGGAGCATGATCTGGTAGCCAAAGCATTTGCTGCCCTCATAACGTCCGGTAGCAGGCGTGAAAGAGCATGGTCTCATCAGAACACCGGCCGGCTGCGGTACAGGCTCCCCTGCAGCGGTCTTGATGAACGGCGCGCCTATATACTCGTATGGACGTGCCGTGCCGATGCCCGGGCAGATGTTGGTATTGTTCCACAGGCCGCCACCGCTGTACATGTCACATGTGAACAGTCCCGGAATGTCCGAGCACGGCGCGATTGTCCATGGCATCAACTGCTTGTTGGAGTCGGTGGCAAGCGCCGAAATCACGTGAAGAGGGTATTTCGCACCGATCTCGTTGTGGTACAGGTAGGCCAGTTCGCCGATTGTGAGTCCGTGACGGTGTGCGACCTTCGGAGTGAATGGCTCGCAGTCGGACAGCGGCATCGCGCCTTCCACGACACGGCCGGCAGGATTGATATGGTCCACAATGTACAGTGCAGGTGCGTCTTCCATATCCCGGAGCAGTTCCATCAGGCGGAACAGGTCCTTTGTGTAATTGAAATACCTGGTCCCGACGTCCTGGATTTCGGCAACGATCGCGTTCAGACCGGCTATTTCGCTCTCGATGATGTCAATATGGTTCGTGAGCGGCGTCAATTCGGTGTCGCGCGGGGAAAATATGACTTTCAGATTGCCCCTCTGCGCGAATATGTCATACATGTACCGGCCACGTCCGGTGTCCCAGCAGTTCTGGGTGCAGAAACACCCGACACTGCCCTCATGGAGCGACCGGTCCAGCTGGTCTTCGAGCGATGTGGTCCTGAACGAAAACATTATGCGATGATTTTATTGGCAATGGAGATGATTTCTGCAGCGAGGGCGTCGGCACGTTCCATAGAGGAAGCCTCGGCGTAGATGCGGATTATAGGTTCCGTATTGGACTTGCGGAGGTGAACCCACTCTTTCCTGGCCTCGAAGATGATCTTGACGCCGTCGATGGTATTGACTTCCTCGTCCTTATATACGGTCTGCAGTTCGCTGAGTATCTTCTCGATGAGTGCCTTGTCGCTGAGCTGAATCTTGTTCTTTGCTATGTAATACTGAGGATAGGTAGCCTTGAGTTCAGTCACCTTCATCTTCTTGTGGGCAAGGTTGCTCAGGAAGAGAGCAACACCCACCATCGCGTCACGGCCGGCATGAAGGGCAGGGAAAATGACGCCGCCATTGCCTTCACCGCCGATCAGTGCATTCACCTCGTGCATCTTGGTCGTCACATTCACTTCACCGACTGCGGCAGCATAATACTTGCCTCCGTGCTTCTCGGTCACGTCCCTGAGGGCGCGGGTGGACGAAAGGTTGGACACTGTTGCAAAGTCCTTCTCACCATTCTTCTCTGCGCATTCGAGCAGATAATCCGCAACACTTACCAAGGTATATTCTTCAACGAAAGGCTTGCCGTCCTCGCAGATGAATGCCAGACGGTCCACATCCGGATCGACGCTCACACCGAGGTCGGCCTTCTCCCTGACGACAGTCCCGCTCAATTCGACCAGATTGGCAGGGAGCGGTTCGGGGTTGTGCGCGAACTGACCGGTCGGTTCACAGTTGAGTTCGATGCATTTGACACCAAGTCGCTTGAGAAGTCGCGGCATGATGATGCCACCGACGCTGTTGACTGCGTCAAGTACAACGGTGAAATGAGCATTCCTGATGGCATCCACATCGACCTGAGGGAGGGCAAGGACAGCATCCAGATGCTTGTCAGTGAAATCCTCTTCCTCGACAATGCCGAGATCGTCAACTTGGGAAAAGTCGAACTCTTCCTTGTCTGCACATTCAAGTATGGCATTTCCCTCTGCCGCATTCAGGAATTCACCCTTCTCGTTGAGAAGTTTGAGCGCATTCCACTGCTTCGGATTGTGTGATGCGGTCAGGATGATGCCGCCGTCTGCGCCGCTGAAAGTGACGGCCATCTCAGTGGTCGGCGTGCTGGCAAATCCTGCCTTCACTACATCGACGCCGCATGCAATCAGCGAGCCGACGACAAGGTTTTCCACCATTTCGCCGCTGATGCGGGCGTCCTTGCCCACCACAACTTTGTAACGCTCCCCTTCCGGTTTCGGTCTGCGTTCACGCAGTTTCGCGCAGTATGCATAAGTGAATTTTACGATGTCTATAGGCGTAAGTCCTTCTCCGGCAGGGCCTCCGATGGTCCCTCTGATGCCGCTGATAGATTTGATGAGTGTCATGTTGTCAAATTTGGGTTCTGATTAATCCCATTCGTGCAAATTTACGAATTATTTCGTATTTTTGCGCCCCCAAAACCTATAAAGACATGCAAGGAATCTGGACAATAATACTTTTGATCGTCTCGAACGTGTTCATGACATTCGCCTGGTATGGGCAGCTTAAACTCCCCGAACTGGTCCCCAATGCCAAAAACTGGCCCTTGTTCGCAATAATACTGCTTTCCTGGTGCATTGCCCTGTTCGAATACAGTTTCATGATACCGGCCAACAGGATCGGTTCGCAGATCAATGGCGGTCCGTTCAGCCTGATGCAGCTCAAAGTCATCCAGGAGGTCATCTCGCTGACCGTATTCACTGTGATTGTGGCGCTTGTATTCAAGGGCGAACCTATCCAGTGGAACCACTTCGCAGCATTCGGATGCCTTATCCTGGCTGTATTTTTTGTTTTTATGAAATAATTTGTCACTTACAGACAAAATAAATTTGGAGAGTAAAGATTTTTACCTATCTTTGCAATCCCAAACCAAATGGTGGGTTCGTATAACGGTTAGTACTCGAGATTCTCAATCTCGCAATAGGAGTTCGATTCTCCTACCCACTACAAAGAGTTCAGCGACGGCTGGACTTTTTTTAAGAATAGTTAACTATAATTCACAAAGAAATGAAGAAAGGAACTCATCCCGAAACCTACCGTCTTGTAGCTTTCAAGGATATGTCGAACGATGTTGTTTTCATCACACGTTCCTGCACTCCTACGAAGGAGACTATCGTTTACGAAGGTGTTGAATACCCTGTAGTAAAGGTCGAGATCTCCAACACATCACACCCGTTCTACACTGGTAAGATGAAACTCGTGGACACCGCCGGTCGCGTCGACAAATTCTACTCAAGATACGGCAAGAAGACCAAATAATTTGTTCTTCAGGTTTGCAGAAGAAAGCTGGTTCGCAAGGACCGGCTTTTTTATTATGTTATTACTGATATAATGGTTACATTTGCCGACCGTTTGATATAAATCACATCACAATATGACAAAGACAAGAATTGAAAGCGACCTTATCGGTCCAAGAGAAATCTCCAACGACTGCCTGTACGGTGTCCAGACACTGCGCGGCATCGAGAATTTCCGCATCAGTCATTTCCATCTCAATGAATACCCTCTCTACATCAAGGGGCTTGCCATCACAAAAATGGGCGCCGCAATGGCCAACCACGAACTTGGCCTTCTCAGCGACGAGGTCTTCAATGCCATCATGCAGGCATGCCGCGAGGTTGCCGACGGCAAATGGAATGAGCAGTTCCCTGTAGACATGATCCAGGGAGGTGCCGGCACCACGACAAACATGAACGCCAACGAGGTGATCGCCAACAGGGCCCTTCAGATTATGGGCCGCGAGATGGGAGAGCACAAGATTGTCTCCCCTAACGATGACGTCAACCGCAGCCAGTCAACCAACGACGCTTACCCTTGCGCTGTGCACCTTGGTCTGTATTACACCAATTTCGAGCTTGTGAAGCATCTCGAGGCACTTGCACAGAGTTTCCGCAGGAAGAGCGAGGAGTTCAAGAACATCCTCAAGATGGGACGCACTCAGCTTGAAGACGCAGTTCCGATGACTCTGGGACAGACTTTCGGCGCATTCGCTTCCATCCTCGAGGACGAGATCGAGAACCTCAATAGTGCAGCAGAAGAACTGCTCACTGTCAATATGGGTGCCACTGCAATCGGTACAGGCATCTGTTCAGAGCCTGGCTATGCAGAGAAGTGCGTGGCTGCCCTTTCTGAACTTACTGGATGGAACGTCAAGCTTGCAAAGGACCTGGTGGCCGCCACTTCAGACACATCGAGTCTGGTGGGTTATCATGGTGTCATGAAGCGCATTGCGACCAAGATGAACAAGATATGCAACGACCTCCGCGCCCTTGCATCCGGTCCACGCTGCGGTTTCGGCGAGTTCAACCTTCCTGCTATGCAGCCGGGTTCATCAATCATGCCTGGCAAGGTCAATCCGGTCATCCCGGAAGTGATGAGCCAGGTCGCCTACAAGGTAATCGGAAACGACGTATGCATCACAATGTGCAACCAGGCCGCACAGCTCGAACTCAACGCCATGGAGCCTGTAATGGTCCAGTGCTGCTTCGAGAGTGCAGATCTCCTCATGAACGGTTTTGACACTCTCCGCACTCTCTGCGTTGACGGAATTGTCGCAAACGAGGACAGATGCCGTCAGTATGTTATGAATTCCATCGGTATTGTGACAGCACTCAACCCGATAATCGGTTATAAGAATTCAACGAAGATTGCCAAGGAGGCCCTTGAGACCGGACGTGGAGTATATGAACTCGTTCTCGAGCATGGAGTCCTCACAAAGGAAGAACTTGACGAGATTCTCAAGCCTGAGAACATGATCAAGCCTGTCAAGCTCGACATCAAGCCAAGGAGATAACAAACTCTCAAATATAAGAAATCAGCCGTTCTGGAGATATCCGGGGCGGCTGAAATTTATCCCGTCATTGCCGGAAATAAAAAAGCGCCCCGCATCGAATCGATGCAGGGCGCTAAGAAAAAGCGGCGACGTCCTACTCTCCCACTTGGTGTAGCAGTACCATCGGCGTTAGCGGGCTTAACTTCTCTGTTCGGGATGGGAAGAGGTGGACCCCCGCTGCTGTAATCACCGCAGTATATAACTTGAGAAAGACAACAAGAGTAACTCAACTCAGAAGATTTCGGGCCATTAGTACAGGTCAGCTTTGACATTACTGCCTTTACACTTCCTGCCTATCGACGTGGTAGTCTCCCACGACCCTCAATGGAAGTCTCATCTTGAAGACGGCTTCGCGCTTAGATGCTTTCAGCGCTTATCCTGACCGAACGTGGATACCCGGCGGTGCAGCTGGCGCCACAACCGGTAAACCAGAGGTTCGTCCATCCCGGTCCTCTCGTACTAAGGACA
>JAZRVQ010000004.1:0-14325 GCA_045599265.1 Candidatus Cryptobacteroides sp.
GGGGCGGGCAGACCTGAAGGATTGTGCACGTCCAGGCATTCGCCCTGCGTCGTATATACCTTGTATGACACGTTCGGCACTGTCGTGATGACGTCCATGCCGAATTCGCGGAAAAGTCTTTCCTGCACGATCTCGAGGTGCAGAAGGCCAAGGAAGCCGCATCGGAATCCGAATCCCAGTGCGAGCGAAGACTCCGGCTCGAATACAAGCGAAGCGTCGTTGAGCTGGAATTTCTCCAGCGACGCACGCAGTTCCTCGTACTGGTCTGTCTCCACAGGGTACATGCCGGCAAAGAGCATTGGCTTGACTTCCTCGAAACCTGCTATGGCATTGGCACAAGGGGCATCTGTCCTGGTGATGGTATCTCCCACCTTTACCTCGATTGCTGTCTTGATGCCGGAAATGATGTATCCCACGCTTCCGCATGGTATTTCATCCCTCGGCTGAAGCTTCATCTTGAGCACGCCGACCTCGTCTGCGACGTATTCCTTGCCCGTATTGAAGAATTTGACCTTGTCGCCGGCATGGATGGACCCGTTCACAACCTTGAAATAGGCGATGATGCCACGGAACGAGTTGAACACAGAGTCGAATATGAGGGCCTGGAGCGGCGCCTCGGGGTCTCCCTTCGGGGCCGGGATGCGCTCGACGATGGCATCCAGTATCTCCGGGACTCCCTCACCGGTGCGTGCCGAGCATTTCAGGACATCCTCCGGGTCGCAGCCTATCAGGTCGACGATCTGGTCAGTTACGACATCGACCATCGCGGCGTCCATATCGATCTTGTTGAGGACAGGAACAATCTCGAGATCGTGCTCTACAGCCAGGTAAAGGTTGGAAATAGTCTGTGCCTGAATGCCTTGCGTGGCATCGACGACAAGCAGGGCGCCTTCGCACGATGCAATGGCGCGGGACACTTCGTACGAGAAATCCACATGGCCCGGAGTATCAATCAGATTGAGGGTGTATTTCTCGCCCTTGTACTGATACTCCATCTGGATGGCGTGGCTCTTGATTGTGATGCCCTTCTCTTTTTCGAGGTCCATCGAATCGAGGACCTGATTTTCCATGTCACGGACAGAGAGCGTTTCCGTGATTTCGAGCATACGGTCAGCCAGTGTGCTTTTCCCGTGGTCAATATGTGCAATTATACAGAAATTGCGCGTTTTATTCATATAATGTATTGTAATAACCGTGCAAAGATAAAAAATTATATTGTACCTTTGCAAAGATGCGTTCAGCGCAATAATGGAAAATAATATTATCTATACAAAACTATGGCACAGATTGAAGAACTGAAAAAAGTTTCCTCCCAGATCAGGAGGGACATTGTCAGAATGGTATGCGCCGCCGGTTCCGGCCATCCGGGCGGATCGCTCAGCAGCACAGACGTTATGACAGCGCTCTATTTCAGCGCAATGAAGCATGACCCTGCTACATGGACACGCAGCGGCAAGGGTCAGGATGTATTCATTCTTTCGGCAGGACACCTTGCACCGGTTTACTACGCAACCATCGCAAGAGCCGGCTATTTCCCTGTTGCAGAGCTCGGTACACTCCGCAAGTTCGGAACAAGACTTCAGGGACACCCTTGCATCGAGAGCGGCCTTCCGGGCATTTTCCAGCCTTCAGGCTCACTCGGACAGGGTCTTTCCGCAGCCAACGGATTTGCTCTGGGCAAGCTGATGGACGGTGAGAAAGAGAATGTCTACACCCTTCTTGGCGACGGCGAGAGCGAGGAAGGACAGATCTGGGAAGCGGCAATCTTTGCAGCACACCACAAACTCCACAACCTCATCGCCTTCACTGACTGGAACGGCCAGCAGATCGACGGCCAGGTGGAGAACGTCGGCGGAATGGGCGACCTTGCAGAAAAATGGAGCACATTCGGATGGAACGCCATCGTAGTGGAAGACGGACACGACTTCGAGAAGATTCTCGCAGCCATCGACATCGCCAAGGCATCCCTGGAGAAGCCTTCCATGATCCTCCTCAAGACCGAGATGGGCCATGGCGTCGATTTCATGGCAGGCACACACAAGTGGCACGGCAAGGCTCCTAACGAGGAGCAGCGCGATGCAGCGCTTGCACAGCTCGAAGAGACTCTGGGCGATTATTAATCCATTTAAGCACAAGAAGTTATGAAAGAATATACAGTAACAGGAAAGAAAGACACCCGCAGCGGTTTCGGTGATGGCCTCCTCGAGGCCGGCAAGCGCAACCCGAACGTTGTGGCAATGACAGCCGACCTTCTCCCATCCCTCAAGATGGAGAAATTCGCAGAGGCATTCCCTGAAAGATTCGTAGAGTGCGGTATCGCAGAGGCCAATATGGCAGGCACAGCCGCAGGACTCTCCCTCACCGGCAAGATTCCTTTCATCGGCTCTTTCGCAGAGTTCGTGACCGGCCGCATCTATGACCAGGTACGCCAGGAGATCGCCTACGGACACACAAATGTCAAGATCGCCTCATCCCACGCCGGCATCACACTCGGTGAGGACGGCGCCACCCACCAGACAATGGAGGACGTCGCCCTTATGCGCGCACTTCCGGGCATGGTGGTCATCAATCCTTGCGACTTCAACCAGACCAAGGCAGCCACAATAGCCGCCGCTGAATATGCCGGACCGGTATATCTCCGTTTCGGACGCCCTTCAATGCCTATCTTCACCCCTGAGGACCAGAAGTTCGAAATAGGCAAGGCAATCATCTTCGAGGAAGGCAAGGACGTGTCCGTGTTCGCAACCGGACACCTCGTATGGGAAGCCATCCAGGCATGCAAGATCCTCGAGGACGAAGGTATCAGCGCAGAGATCATCGACATCGCCACAATCAAGCCTCTCGACGAGCAGGCAGTTTTGGCATCAGTCTTGAAGACTAAGTGTGCAGTGGTCGCCGAAGAGCACAATGTGTGCGGCGGACTTGGCGAACTCATCGCCGGCGTTCTCGCAGCCCAGGCACCTGCCCCGATCGAATTCATCAACGGTGGAGACAAGTTCGGACAGTCCGGTACACCTGCAGAGCTCATGAAAGCCTACGGAATGGATGCACAGCACATCGCCGAGGCAGCAAAGAAAGCCATCGCACGCAAGTAAGACCCGACCACGACGGTCCATATGAACGAAGTTGAGTCAAGGCAGACATTCGACAAGATTGTGAGCGAATATGGCGAGCGCCTATACTGGCACGTGCGCCGTTTTACCATGTCCCACGAGGACGCTGACGACCTGCTTCAGGACATATATATAAAAGTATGGAATGCGCTTCCCTCATTCAGGGGGGAGGCGCATCTTTTTACCTGGCTGTACAGGATTGCGACGAACGAAGCGCTCAACTATATCCGCAAGAACCGCTTCAAGGCCGCACTGCAGCGCGAATCGCTGGAGGCGATAATGAACAACAGCATCGACGACGACCCGCATTTTGACGGGAACGAGCTGCAGCGCGAACTGTACAAGGCCATCAATTCACTCCCTCCGAAACAGAAGGCCGTATTCAACATGAGATATTTCGACGAACTGCCATACGACCAGATCGCCGAGATTACAGGCACGTCGGAAGGAGCCCTCAAGGCATCATATCATCACGCCTACAACAAAGTAAAGGCTGAACTTGAGAAAAAATTCTGATTTTCTTTTAAACCTTCCCACCGGCACGCTGTCTAAAGAAGCGTTGAAACCAAAACAATGGACGAGAAAAGAGACATATTGACAAGCGAAGAACTCCGCAGAAACCCCTACACAGTACCGCAGGGCTATTTCGAGGATCTCCAGGAGAGACTGCAAGCGATCGGTGCAGAGACTCCGGAGCAGGAGAAGACTTCAGTACTTCGCAAAATAACCCCATACCTCGCCATTGCCGCGACTTTCATCATAATGGTATCCGCAGGGACATTCTTCCTCCGGAAAGCCACACCGGAACCGATGGTTGAAGATGAATACGAGGCTTACATCTATGACTACCTCGTACCGTTCTCAGACCCGGACGCTGTCTTTTACGCGATGAACGACGAGTATGACTTCTCCGACGACGAACTGGCAGAGTATCTGGACTACATCGGGGTCAGTGTGGAAGAGTTTAACGAAAATACAGATTATTGACCATGAAGACTTTGAGAATTTTAGCCGTTGCGGCAGGTATGGCAGCCGCGCTTTTCACGACAAACGCATTTGCACAGGACCAGCAGGGCGGCGCAGACCGCAGGGCTGACTGGAGAGAGAAAATGGAGGCCCAGAAAGTGGCATTCATAACAAATGCAGTCTCACTCACAACAGAAGAGGCCCAGGCATTCTGGCCTGTTTACAACAAGGTCTCCGAGAAGAGGGACGCAGCCATCAAGGAAACCCGCAGTCTGTTCTTCCAGCTCCAGAAAGCAGTGAAGGAAAACAGCGCTGACAAAGACATCAAGACACTTCTGGACAAGTATCTCAAGGCACTCGAAGACAGCAAGAAAGTAGAGGCCGAGGCAGCGCAGGAATTCCGCAAAGTACTGAGCGAGAGCAAAGTAGCCAAGGTATTCATCGCAGAGGAGATGTTCCGCAAGAGCCAGATCGGCAGGATGAACGGCGGCCACCAGCAGTTCGGACAGCACCCTCAGGGCGGTCAGCACCAGCATGGAGGATTCCAGCAGGGAGGACAGCAGAGGGGCCAGCACCAGTTCGGCGGACAGCACCGCAGACCTGAAGCTCCGAAGAAGGAAGGATCCAACAACTAAACTATATACAGAAAATCTTTCATGAGGTCGGTATACTGCTCGGTATACCGGCCTTTTTCCTGTATGGTCAGGTCCTCCTGGACAGGGTCTGCACAACGCTGGCGGCCAAATTCGGCGATGATTCTGGATACCGGTTTGCGCGGCGTCGTCCTTATACGGACAATGCGGGAAAGGAAAAATCCCCTTGAACGCGCCTCGCGGCCCAGACGGGCCTCCTCATCAGACGGAAGGACAAGCGCAAGACGGCCGGAATCGGCAAGGAAACGCTCTGCAAATACGAAAATGTCCCTGTACGACAGGCTGCCGGTATGACGCGCTGCCGTGTCCCTGGCGTCCGGATTGGTCAGCGAATTGTCGAAATATGGAGGATTGGAGAAAATCAGGTCATACCGGTCCTCAGGCACGAACTCCTGGAGCGGGACACGTCTCACCTGCAGAAGGCCGGGCCACGGAGAAGCCGCGAAATTGATTCCGGCCTCCTGGACTGAAGGCTCGTCAATGTCGATGGCATCGATGTGCACATCTGCAGAAGTCATCCCGGACATGCGCTGGGCAGCCATGAGAGCGATGGTTCCTGTACCGGTCCCGACGTCCAGAAGGCGGCTGTCACCGGGCAGGACGGCCATAAGGCGGCCAAGAAGGACTCCGTCCGTATTGACCTTCATCGCCGAGCGCTCGTTGACTACACTGAAGTGCTTGAACCTGAATACTGTCATAAAAACACGCAGAACACAAAAAAAGCGACTGAATCTCAGTCGCTTTGTCGGGGTACTCCGACTCGAACGGAGGACCACCTGGTCCCAAACCAGGTGCGCTAGCCAACTGCGCCACACCCCGATTATCCCATTGGGACTGCAAAGATAAGCCCGTTTTTGAAATTAGCAAAATTTTTTGAGGTTTTTTAGTTATATTTGACGTCGATATGATTGAAGCAACTGGAATAGAGAAGTCGTTCGGCAGCCTGAAGGTGCTGAAAGGCATTGATTTCCGCACTGACAAGGCGGAAGTCGTGGCAATAATGGGTGCAAGCGGAGCAGGCAAATCCACCCTGCTGCAGATTCTGGGCACACTTTCATCGCCGGACAAAGGGCGTCTGGTGATAGACGGAACAGATGTGGCCGGGCTTGGACAGAAGGAACTGGCCGAGTTCAGGGGCAGGAAGATCGGATTTGTCTTCCAGGCCCACCATCTCCTCCCGGAGTTCACGGCCGTCGAGAATGTGATGATTCCGGCCCTGATTGCAGGGAAAAGCAGGAAAGAGGCGCGTGAAAAGGCTCTGGAACTGCTCGGTACAATGGGGCTTTCGGAACGCACGGAGCACAAGCCGTCACAGCTTTCGGGCGGAGAGCAGCAGAGAGTGGCCATAGCCAGGGCTCTGGTCAACGACCCGACCGTCCTGTTTGCAGACGAGCCGTCAGGCAATCTGGATTCGGTCACAAAGGCGGAGATACACCAGTTGTTCTTCGACCTGAGGGACACCCTTGGCCAGACCATCATCATCGTGACGCACGACCCGGAACTGGCCGCGCTGTGCGACCGTACCCTGAAAATGAAGGACGGAAAGTTTATTTGATGCCGGAAAAGCCAAAAAAATCAAAAAAAATTTGGTGTTTGAAATATTCGGCGTATATTTGCAGTCCCAAAGCGGAAGTGGCGAAATGGTAGACGCGCTACTTTGAGGGGGTAGTGGGAGATTTCCTGTGCGAGTTCGAGTCTCGCCTTCCGCACAAAGAAAGCAGACTTTCTAGAAAGCCTGCTTTCTTTGTTTATTGTTTGGGGCACAGTCCCAAACCCTCGGCTGACGCCGTGCCTGACGGCCTATAATTGCATTTTAAACCACAAACCCATATGAGACTATCGGCCAAATCCCTTCTGTGCGCTGCCCTGACGGCATTGTGCACCATCACCATGTCAGCACAGTCGCAGACAGACTCCGACGGCATCAAAGTGCGTTTCCTGGGCACAGGGGCCGCAGACTGGGTCGGCCACATGAAAGGTGACGGATTCCGCAGGCTGACCAGCATCCTGGTAGATGGCAAGGTCCTGGTGGATTTCACTCCGTCCGACGAGGACATGCTCCCGGATGGATGCAGGCCGGAAACAATTTTCTACACACATTCACATTCAGACCATTTCAATGCCCAGGCCGCGTTGAAGGCCGGAGTCAGGAAAGTGTATCTCAGCGGGACATGGCTGGACGATGCAAAGAAGGAATTCCGCAAGGCGGCAAAGGCCACCGGGCTCAAAATGCCGAAAATAACGGCCCTGGAGTTGTATTCAAGCGTCACGGTGGACGGCATCACATTCACTGCCCTGCCGGCGAACCATGCCACGTCCAGGCAATTTGAACAGGCCCTGATATACCTCATCGAGAAAGACGGCACCAGGCTTCTCTATGCGACCGACACGGGCGGAATCATGGCCGGAGCGGCACGTGCGGCAGAAATTGACCCGCACAACAGGGAATATACGCCTGTTCACGGGTTCATAATGGAGGCCACGATGGGTCTGGACGGTGACGAAGATTTCCGGCTTTTTTCGCATTCCAGCGTCGGAACGGTGCTGCGCACGGCGAACATGCTCATAAAGACAGGCAGATACACCCCGGCCGAAGGACAGAATGTCTATCTGACGCACCTTGCCAGGACACTGCACGGGTCGCAGGCAGAGCTTGACTCTACCCTGCCAAGTCCGCTCAAAGCGGCGTATGACGGTCTGGAAGTTGTGTTTGTGAAACCGGAGATCAGGCAATAATCACCTTCACGCCAGCCTCTTCGATACGGCGTCTGACATCATCCGCAAGGCCATGGTCGGTGACAAGGACGGATATCTTGTCCAGAGCGCAGATTCTTGCAAATCCTCTCTTGCCCACCTTGCTGGAGTCGGTCACGACGATGGTCTGCTCGGCTGACTTTATCATCTGCTGGGTCAACTCGGACTCCTCCACTGTTCCGCTTGTGATACCGTAATCCGGGTCGAGACCGTCCACTCCGATAAACAGTTTTGAACAATAAACGTTCTTGACAGCCTGGATGGCTTCATTGCCGACGACTGACAGAGTGTTGCTGTAAAGCAGGCCGCCGACCTGCATCACCGTAATGTTCTGGGCATCACCGAGCTGGACGGAGATGTTGACAGCCGTGGTCACGATGTTGAGCCGGCCCTTGGGCTTGATGCACTCGGCCAATATGGCGATTGACGAGCCGCTGCCGAGTATTATGGAATCGTTTTCCCCGATAAGCCCTGCAGCCACCTTCGCTATCTTCTGCTTGGGCTCGAAGTTGATGAGTTTCTTGCTGTTAAGGTTGATGTCCATCACAGGAATCGTGGTCGGCAGGGCACTTCCATATGCCCTGTAGAGCAGGCCTTCCTCTTCGAGATGGTTGAGGTCCTTGCGTATCGTTGTCTGTGTGACGCCAAGGGTTGAAGCAAGGTCTGCGACTTTGACAAGTCCGTCCTTCACGATGCTGTCAAGAATATATTTGCGACGTTCGGCAATACGTGTCATGATGTGCGGTTTGGGTTTGGGCAAAGATAATCATTGCCCTTTGAAATAAAAAATATATTATCAAAACTTTCACAAACGAAACACAACAAAACAACAAACGAAACATATTTGATAATAATATGTTCAAAGAAATTGCGTAAACGAAACATTTTTTTTATTTTTGCAGAAAGGTGAATCATCATTAAATCTGGAAATATGAAAAAATTCGTTCTCATCGCTCTCTCTGCACTTGCCCTCATCGCGGCCGGATGCGGAAAAACCCAAACCGAATATCCAATGTTCTGGACCTGGATGGAAGACAGGGAAGGACTTGATCTCGACACCCTGTTTGTCCACATGGACGAGGCAGGAATCGATGGCCTCATGCTTTTTGTCCCGGATATGGAACGTTACCAGAAGGCAGTGGAGCTGGCAAAGGAGCACGGCGTGACCCTTTATGCCTGGATTTGGACACTCAATCCACGCGGTGAGAGACAGACCCTGCTCAAGGAGCACCCGGAATGGTTCGATGTCAACCGTGACGGCAACTCGCTCGCCGATTTCAAGGCGTATGTGAATTCGTACAAATTCCTCAGCGCTGCCGTGCCGGAGGTGCGCGAATATGTCAAGGAAAGCATCAAGAGAGTATGCGAGGTCGACGGAATCGACGGCATCTGCCTCGACTACTGCCGCATCGTCGACGGAGTTCTCCCTATAAGTCTGGCTTACAACTACAAACTCACACAGGACGGAGAGATATTCCCTGAGTACGATTTCGGATACCACCCTGCAGCGGTGGCTCAGTTCAAGGACGAATACGGCTATGATCCGCGCGAGAAGGAGGATCCGACCCGCGACAGCCTGTGGTGCGCATTCCGTCAGAGACTCATCACCGAAGTGGCCAATCTTGCAGCCGAGACTGCCCACAGTTATGGCAAGAAAGTCACAGCCTCTCCTTTCACATCAGTGGGAGTCGCATCATTCATGGTTTGCCAGGACTTCGGGAAGTGGGACCTCGACTTTGTGTTCCCGATGGAATATTCGGACTTCTATTCGATGGAGCCGGGCTTCGTATTTGACGCCACAAGACAGAACAACGCCCTCAAGGCTCCTTCCACAGAACTCTACTGCGGTCTCGGCGCCGAACTCGGAGGTGATTTCGAAGACTTGAAGGATTGCATGGATGCAGCTTTCCGCGGAGGTGCGCAGGGCATCAGTCTCTATACGATTGCCGGTCTTGACACTCCGGAGATCAGGGCACAGTTCAAGGAGTATGCAGACAGTCTGCGCCAGATCCGCTCAGCAAACGGCGGCGTAATGCCTCAGCTCGACCCTGTGGATTACGTTCCGGAAGGCGAGATCAGCCTTGACCCGTTCACGCATCCGCGCCTCATGAAAGTGGTCGAGCGCAATATGCAGCGTCTCGTGGCCGGAGAGGAAATCCACGTCAAGAGCATGAACGGAATGGTACCGGACGACCCCGCAAAGACATACCCTGCCCTTGACCTCGGCGAATACAAGCTCGTCAAGTCAAATGACCGCATCCTCGTCTATGAAGTGACCGACAACGCGAGCGGAAAGAGTTTCAACATGCTCTTCCCTGTTTACGGTGGCATAATTTCCGGCTGGGACGTAAGGCCGCTGGTCTAGAAACGGATTCCAGCCATAGCCCCAAGGTAGCTTTTCTTCGAATAAGGATTGATGACGAACGAAACCGTCAGCGGGAATGAGACGTGATCCAGACAGAGTTCTCGGAATGCCCTGAACTCACAGTGGACAACGGAAAAGTTCTTTGTATAGTCCGTATAGGCGCCTTTGAGAACACTGGAACCGACTATGACGGACCCGGTGCAGACCTTCCCGAACGTATGATGGGCCTCAAGCTCAAGGAAGGACGAAAATGAGGGTTTCCCCTTCTGTCCGTTCCCGTCAGGGATGAAATCACCATAAAGGAAGGTGAACCATTTGACCTGGAAAGGCAGTTTTTCGGGGACATAGCACAGGGCGAGTTCAAGATAATGGTTGCCGGTCTCCTTGGACCAGTCGAAGTAATTCTCCTCGTTGGGATACCAGCTGTAACGGCAGAAACAGTCAAGGAGGTGGATATCGAAATCCTTTATTTTATACTGGAGTTCGAAGTCAATCTCCTTGAACGTATCATCAAGGGAGAAGAAACCATATAAATCGGCCGTGAACCCTCCGGCGTGAAGGGCCATTTCGGGAGCGATATTGAACCCGCAGTTGGGGGCGCCTCGCCACAGGTATGATGAAGAAAGGGATATGGCGCCGTCAAGAGACACCTTCTTGCCAGGCTGTTCCTGGGCAAAAGAGGCAACGGTCAGAAGCAGACCGGAAACAAACAGTAACTTTTTAAGCATTGCATATGAATATGTCGCACGCAAAGGTAAAGATTATTCAAAAATTATTCGCAACAACCGTTGTTCTACTGCCGTTGTTTTTCAGTTTCTCGGCCCCGGCACAGTCGGGGACTGTACACGGAACGGTATTCCTTGACAAGGACGGTGACGGGTTGATGGGAAAGAAGGAGAAAGGAATTGGCGGCGTTGCCGTTTCTGACGGATTCACCGTCGTGCTGACTGACCGGGACGGCAATTTCTCCATCGAACTTGGCCGCAAGGCAAGGTTTGTAACCGTGTACACCCCTTCGGGATACCATTATACCGGCTGCTTCTACAAGGACGTGCGCAACGGAGCGACGGGGGAAAGCCTGGATTTCGGGCTTGTCAAGGCGGAGGAATACGGGACCTTTGCGCACATGAGCGACATTGAGGAACTGGAATACAAGGAATGGATCGAAAGGGCTGGAGACTATACCAGGGGCAACGACATTGATTTCATTGCCGTGACCGGCGACATATGCTACACCAAGGGCATCAAGTTGATGTCGCAGCTTCTTACAAGGGAATCACTTGGCCGCAGGGCTGTTTTCAGCATAGGCAACCACGACATCATCGAAGGCTACAAGGACAGGGACGGCAACCCTTACGGAGAGAAGCTCTTTGAAGACCATTTCGGTCCATCATGGTATGCATTTTCAGTGAAGGGTGTGCATTTCCTTGTCACACCTATGCTGGAAGGCGATGGAAAGCCTTCATATTCTCCCGAAGACATACAGAACTGGGAGAAGGCTTATCTTTCCGTCATCCCGGAAGGCGCTCCTGTCATCGTTCTGAACCACAATGCGGACAGGCGCGTCGTACCGGAAGATGGCAATGTCAAGGCTTTCTTCTACGGACACAGGCACACCCATTACCGGACAACGGATGACGACGGCATCCTGTTCTGCTGTTCAGCGCCGAGCAGCACC
Source organism: Candidatus Cryptobacteroides sp. (assembly GCA_045599265.1). GTDB lineage: Bacteria > Bacteroidota > Bacteroidia > Bacteroidales > UBA932 > Cryptobacteroides. The sequence continues at coordinate 11,530 of JAZRVQ010000004.1, forward strand.
GCCGGATGCGACCATTGCCCGTCATCACTGAGGCAGGTAGAATTTGACCTGAACGGCGTTGTCTCGACCGAATTCAGATACTTCCCTGTCAGCAATCACGTGAGCGCACACATAGGCATCAAGAACGGAGTCAGGACTCTGTCCGTGGCAGCTTATGACGGCGCCGCCGACGCGGGCAGCGTCAACGCCATCCTTCCCGGCGGCAAGAAAAAAGCTCTGTCAAAGAAAAATGATTTCATGTGGGAGACCGCCCTCGATGAGGATGCCGATGTGGAAATCCAGGCCGGATTCGCTGACGGAGAGCGTATCGTCGCCCGGGCGGGAAAGGAGCCGGGACTGAAATGGATGGGCAGCCTCGGAGGCGGGAAGCCTTTCCTTTGCAACCCTATACTCAGCGACGGCCACATCTACATCGCCACAACGGACAATGACAACGCGGATAAATGCGGGATATGGTCCATTTCCGCGTCTGACGGCTCCGTGGAGTGGTTTTTCAAGACCAAAAACTCCATCCACTCCGACATTGCCCTCTATGAAGGTGTGATATATGCCGGTGACACTGACTACAATGCCTATGCAGTGAATGCCGCAGACGGAAGTCTGGTCTGGACAAAGCGCACGGCAACGGTGAAGTATCCCGTGATGACGGAGGGTGTCCACGTCGATGGCGGGCTCGTCTTCTTCGGCACCGGACGCAATCTGTGCGCGCTTGACGCCAAGGACGGGACCACGGTCTGGAAGAACGCCCACAACCATCCGACCATAACCAATGTCGGGACAAACCGGACCGCATCCGGAGCGCTCCTGACCGGTGGGTACTGGTACGGCCGTTTCTGCTATGACCAGAAGAGTGGAGAACCTCTCTGGGAGCTGCGCGACCACGAGAACAAATACAGTTGCTGCACACCTGCAGCAGTTGACACGACATTCATCTACGCCGGGAGCAACTCCCTGATCCAGGTGGGAGCAAGGAGCGGAAAGGTGCTCAAATCCGCCAAGGTGTCGCAGAACCTGGAAGTCAAGTCCGAACCCCTGATCATTGGAGACAAGATAATAGTGGGCACATCCAGAAGCGGAATCGCGGCATTCAACCTGGCCGACTTTTCCGAGGCCTGGTCATATCAGACCGAGCCTGCACTGATCTACACGTCCCCGTACACCAAAGACAATGAAAGAACAGTCGAATGTTCGGCAGCAGCGTATCTGGGCAACGTGATAACAGGCGCAAATGACGGCAGGGTTTACTGCCTTACCCAGGACAGGGGCAAATATGTCTGGCACATTGACATAGGACTGCCGGTGCTGAACAAGCCCATCATTTCAGGCAACGACTTGATAATCATTGATTTTGCAGGCAATATTTATTGCTACGACCTCACCATGATCCAGAAGGACACGGCTTTCATGCATTCGACATATTCAGTCCTTTCACGCCTCGTTCCCGAGGAAATGGAAGCAAAGTATCACAAGGAATATGACTTCGTATACATACAGGCCATGCCGAAATGGAAGGCAGAGGAGTTCGACAGGCCGATGGACGTCATCATTGATTCGATGGTCACCGGGCACAGATATGAACGTCAGGAAATCTTCGAGACCTTCAGGGAGACCGTCCACGAAGCCGGGTGCAAACTTCTGCTGTCATTCTCAGGAGGCAGATTCATCAACATTGCCACAGATTCCACACGCCTTCGCCGCTATGCCGTCTACATGGCCTCGATTGCACGCCATCACGGATATGACGGAATAGAACTGGACTGGGAAGGCACCGTGACCAAGGAACTGCATCTTAAGATGATACAGGAGGTCAGGGCATGTCTGGACTCTTTGGAAAGGCTTGACGGCAGGAAGTATTGGCTCACGACAGCACTGAACTGTGAACATTCATATTCCAAAGAGGAGGCGCAGACCCTGAGCGCAAGCCTGGACTGGATCAACATTATGTATTATGACATGGGAGGCGGATATTGGGGACGCACCGCCACCCACAACGCCCCTCTGGACGCAATCAAGGAAAATTACCTGTCCAACTGGTCCAGGTTCGACAGGAAGAAGATCCATATCGGACTGGCCAATTACGGATATTGGTATGAAGGAATCCGGCCGGGTGTGACTTTGCCGGAAGGAGACAAACTGTCCAAGCACGGCGGACGGGACTTTTTCCTGTACGAACTTCCCGACCTGCTGGAAGCCGGATGGAAGGAAGTATGGGACGAAAAGGCCTGTGCTCCATACTATTACTCCCCTGACGGTAAATTCCTTGTCAGCGCAGACAGCCAGCGGGCAATCGACCTGAAGGTGCAATGGGCACGCGACATGGGATTCGGAGGCGTCTTCTGGTGGGAGTTCCACTGCGACTGGATATACGGAGAAGAAGGCGGCAGACACCTCCTTAATGTAAAATTATAGTCATACACGCAAAAAACTTTCACAAACGAAACAAAACAAAATAAGAAACGAAACATAATCGATAATAATTTATTTGAAAAATGTTGCGCAAACGAAACTATTTTTATATGTTTGCAGCCATAACCGTATGAATAACACTATTCTACTATTTAATATATGGAACGTTTCATCAAAAAAGTCATTCTGACGGTTGCCGCAATGGCTGTTTCGACTGCGATATTTGCGCAGAGGAACACTGTCACCGGAACCGTTTCCACCACTGAAGGTGAAAGCGTTATCGCAGCGGCGGTAATGCAGAAAGGCACGACCAACGGCGTCATCACCGACGACCAGGGACGTTACTCCATCAATGTTCCGCAAGGAGCAACACTCATCTTCTCCAGCATC
>JAZRVQ010000005.1:0-4711 GCA_045599265.1 Candidatus Cryptobacteroides sp.
AGACAGGTCGAGAGTAGTCTTGGAGGTCCCAGCGTTGATGGATGCGGTGAATACAGGTGATTTTACCGTAGAGACTATGTTATCTTCTGTTCCACTGGCGGGTGTGATCTGCTCCTGACAGGAAGCGAGCGGAAGCAGTGCAGCGAAGGCTGCGAAAATCATTACCTTTTTCATTGTGCAGTCCTCCTATTATTCGAAATCATGTCCACCATCCTCATCGATGGTCATTTTGTTGATACCTCCGCTCTGGCAGAGAACGCCCTGCGCCTTTACGAATACCACCTTTACGGTCGGGCTTGTATACCGCTTCTGTTCCATATTGTCGTTATGTTCTTATCTGTTGATTGTCGATTAAAGCTACAAAAATAGTCCATTCCGATTGTTTTACAAAAGGAATGGACATAATAGACGACAGTTATCGTGATTTATGGCTGAAAAGCGACTTTTCCGCCACACGGAAACTTACATGCTTAGGCGGCTTAGGCATATCTGGTCACTAGTGTCCAAAGAAAATTAGTTTAGTTCTTTGTAATATAGTGTTAATAAATCAGTTATAAGCAAAAATGGCGCGTGTCGATTTGAATTGATTCCGTAATTTCGCAGCCTGTAAACAACTCAGGTCAAGATGAATAGCGGAAAACATATCTTCTATCAGCTCGTTGACTTTTTGCTCACACACCGGCAAGTAGAACTGCAGACCGGGCTCGGAGGCCTGTTTCGCGGACCTTCTTGAGGGACCTGAGGACCGAGAAATCACTGAAAGGGTTGTTCGCCATGGCTACCTCTTTCTTTTAGGATTGGACGGGAACCAGCCCTTTTTGACGCGTTCCTCCTGCTCGAAAAGTTCCAATATGGACCAGAAGCAGCTGAATCCGGCAACTCCGAGAACGGAGGATAGGACAACTCCCTTCACGAAAAGCGCCGCGATGCAGAAGGCAATGCCGGCCAGAGCGAACATCCACCAGCACCTTTTGCCGAGATGATATTCCGCTTTGATGACTATCGGATGAAAGAGTCCGATTATAACGAACGCAGACGCACCGAGTATTATTCCGGAAAAATTCATCTATCAACTAAAAATAAGTTGGTAAAGATTTATGAAAGATTGTTTAAGGATTTTCGCGTCCCCCTACTTCTTCGCTATCCCGGTCTTGACGCCGAGGGTCTGGAGTTCGTCAAGGAAGTCCTGAGTGATGGTGACAAAGAACTTGTTGGAGGCGAACTCGACCCTGTAGCGGGTCTTCGGGTCGATGACGAACAGGGTGAGCGGGATGTTCCCCTTGTATTTGCGGAGCAGCTTGACCAGGTCGGCGCGGAATTCCGGGGTGAGCTGATACAGTGACACCGTGATCTGGAACGCCTTGACGAAGGTCTCGATGGCATTGCCCAGATGCATCATTTTCTTTATCTTGAAGTCGTATGGCACAGGAGGATTGTTGCTGCCCGGCTCATCCTTGCGGTAGTATTTCTCCTCCGCACGGCCCTCCATCAGGAGCGAATTGCCCTCGGAGAGGAACTTCACGAACGGTTCGTAATCCTTCCCGAAGAAACTGAATTCCCTGGTGCCGTTATAATCCTCGATTGTGGCCACGGCGAAAGGCCTTCCGTTCTTGGTGGTCTTGTTCTCGAACTTTGTCACAAATCCCGCAATGGTGGCTCCGGCAGGCTTGCGTTTCTTGTCACATTCGCTCACCAGGTCATCCACCTCGTCGATCTGTATGTCGGTAAAGTTCTGCAACTCAAATGAATAACGGTCAAGCGGATGGGCAGAAAGGTACATCGTGAGGAGTTCCTTTTCCTTGTGGAGCAACTGGATATAATCATCCATATCCCTGAATTCCGGCACATCCGGACGGTCCGGCTTCATCTCATCGACGTCACCGAACAGCGACATGCCCGTGTCCTCGCTGCTCCTGCGGAACCGTTCACCATATTTGATGACGGCGTCAAGGAATATTTCCCCACTCTTGCAAGGCAGGAAGAACTGCGTCCTCTTTATGCCGAAACTGTCGAATGCTCCCGAATAGACAAGCGTCTCCAGCGACTTGCGGTTGATGTCGCCCGACATTCTCTCTATAAAGTCATATATATCGAGGAATTCGCCGCGGGCGGCCCTTTCATCAAGAATCTTGGTGACCACGTTGTCACCGAATCCCTTGATTCCCGCCAGTCCGAACCGGATGTCACCCTGTTTGTTGACGGCAAATTCGTGGCCTGACTCGTTGATGTCCGGGTTGAGGACGCGGATATGAGACTTCTTGCAGTCTGCCATGATTTTCTTTATTTCATCGGCCTTGTCGAGGTTGCAGGAAAGGTTGGCGGCCTGGAACTCGGACGGATAATGGCATTTGAGCCAGCCGGTCTGGTAACTTACCCAGGCATAGCAGGTCGCGTGGGACTTGTTGAAAGCATACTGGGCAAACTTCTCCCAGTCTTTCCATATTTTGTCCAGCGTCTTCTCCGGATGGCCGTTCGCAACGCCCTGGGTCATGAATTTCTCCTTGAGTTCCTGCATCACGGCTATCTGTTTCTTTCCCATGGCCTTGCGGAGCTTGTCGGCCTCGCCCTTGGTGAAACTTGCCAGTTTGCGGGAAAGAAGCATCACCTGCTCCTGATAGACAGTGACGCCGTAGGTCTCGTTGAGGTACTCGGCCATTTCCGGGAGGTCATAACTGATCTCTTCCTGACCGAGTTTGCGCGCAACGAACGAAGGAATGTAGTCCAGCGGACCCGGTCTGTACAGTGCGTTCATCGCAATGAGGTCCTCAAACCTTTCAGGGTGAAGCCTCTGAAGCCAGGTCTTCATGCCTTCGGACTCGAACTGGAACACGCTGGTGGTGTCGCCGCGCCCATAAAGTTCGTATGTCTCCCTGTCATCGATAGGTATGGCCTCGATGTCGATTTCGGTGCCGAAACGCTGCTTGATCAGGTCCAGACATTTATGTATGATGGACAGGGTGTTGAGGCCCAGGAAGTCCATTTTCAACATGCCCACATCCTCGATGTAATGGCCGTCATACTGCGATGTCCACATATCCTCGCCCGTCTCCTTGTCGGTCGAGAGGCAGATAGGGATATAGTCGGTCAGGTTGCCGCGGCCGATGATGGTGGCACAGGCATGGACGCCCACCTGGCGTATGCTGCCCTCAAGCTGCTCGGCATATTTGAGCACCTCCTTGTTGGTCTCGGTGCCGTTGGCAAGCTCGTTCTGGAATTCCGGCACAAGTCTGTAACAGTTCTTCAGGGTAATCTTGACATCGGTATCCTCCTTGCCCTTCTGGAACCATTTCCTGACCGTCTTTTTCTGGCCCGGATTGTCAGGATCGTCCACCTCGACATCCTTCTCGATGGCCTTGAAACCCGGTTTCAGTTCATCCAGCTGAGGGTTGAACGGGTATTCCTTCTCCACCATTTCGCTCAGACGGTCCGGCACCATCTTGCTCAGACGGTTCGACTCGTCCACCGACAGGTGGCTGATGCGGGCCACGTCCTTGATTGCGGACTTTGCGGCCATTGTGCCGAAGGTTATCACGCGCGACACATGGTCGGCATTGTATTTCTTCTCGACATAATTATGGGCCATCTCGAGGTCCTCGAAGTCCACGTCGATATCAGGCATGCTGATACGGTCCGGGTTGAGGAAGCGCTCGAACAGCAGGGAATATCTGATAGGGTCCAGGTTGGTGATGCCGAGGCAGTACGCAACCACCGAACCGGCCGCCGAGCCACGTCCGGGACCCACCATCGTGCCACCGTTGCGGCATGCGGCGATATAGTCCTGCACTATCAGGAAGTAGTCAGGGAAACCCATTCGGCAGATGGTCTTGAGCTCGAAATCAATACGCTCCTCCTGCTCATCATTGAGGGTATCGCCATAACGCTTGCGGGCACCTGCATATGTGAGGTGGCAGAGATATGCCACGGACTTGCAGAACTCCTCTCCGCGGTCTACGCCGTTCTTGTCACAGCGGCCCTCATCGATGACGCTCTTATACTTCTCCAGATAGCTGTCGATGTCGGCAAGGAAAGACGGATCTATCTCATATTTCGGGAGGACATGGCCTCTGTCGATCTTGTAACTTTCTATCTTATCTGCGACCTCAAGTGTGTTTGAAATCACTTCCGGGTGGTCCGGGAAGAGAGCCGCCATCTCCTCCTCGCTCTTGAGAAACTCCTGCTGGGTGTACCTCATTCTGTCCGGATCCGAGACCATGGCATTGGTCGTCAGGCAGATGAGCCTGTCATGGGCAGGGCCATCCTCCTTGTTGACGAAATGGACATCATTGCTGGCCACGACCTTCACTCCCAGTTCCTCTGCGAGCTTGAATATACCTTCATTGGCTATAGTCTGCTTCTCATAGACCTCCAGAGAAAGTCCTGGAATCTCAGTCTTGTGAAGCTGGACTTCGAGATAGTAGTCATCACCGAACACGCTCTTGTGCCAGTTGACGGCCTCTCTTGCGGCATCCATGTCACCGGCCACGATATCTCTCGGGATTTCTCCGGCGAGGCAGGCTGAGCAGCAGATGAGGTTCTCATGGTACTGCTCTATGATCTCATGAGTCACCCTCGGCTTGTCATAGTACTTTCCCTCGATGTGGCCGATGGAGACTATCTTCATGAGGTTCTTGTAACCCTCGTAATTCTTCGCCAGCAGGATGAGATGGTAGTAGGACCTGTGAGCCGTGTCCTTGAGCCTATGGTCATAGTG
>JAZRVQ010000006.1:0-59101 GCA_045599265.1 Candidatus Cryptobacteroides sp.
CTTGAAGTGGAATTTGATATAATGTACCGTCCGGATAAAAGATATCCTTTCGCTATTCCTCCGCACAAATTCAGGGAGTTGGAAACTATTATCAAGGAACGTGTCATTACCAAATGTCCGCCAAGATATTCTAAGGTGCCAGAGATACGTCGTCATGACGTATATCATTTGGCCGGTGACAGGTTTTTCTTTGAGTAGAAAAAAGACAGTTATTGTTTGGTCATCTTTCACGGCACCGAATCCTTCGTGAAATTCATCTTGTGCAATATGGCGAATAACATTGCTGGTTATCAGTTGGTTACAAATGATTGCGCACAAGACGGGCCCGTAGCGGGGCCATCTTGTGCAGGACAATCTGTAACTACTTGATAATCAGTGTGGGATTTTTGCTTGCTGCACAAGATAGATTGCATAAGGCAATCCAGAAAGGCTTCATGATGGATTACTTGGTGTGTCCAGATCGGCTATTAGCCAGCGGTCGCAGTCGCACTCAGCGAGTTCGGGGAAGGCTGCCTTGTGGTCAACTTTTTCCTGGTTGCCGATGGGTTTGCCAGTAAGTATACTGCTGCTCTGTGGGCGAGGTCCTGCCTGACGGTGGGGTACCTTGCCCGGGCGTTTGTTCATGATCAATTCAGTCGCTTCTGCTCATGAGGCTAATGATTTGCCGGCGCTTTGACCGGCGAGGCGGCCGGTTGAGAAGGCGATGTGGAGGTTGTAGCCGCCGGTGTCGGCGTCGAGGTCGAGGATTTCGCCGGCAAAGAAGAGTCCCTGGACCAGTTTGGATTCCATTGTCTTGGGATTGACTTCGTCCAGGCTGATACCTCCGGCCGTGACGACGCAGCGCTCATATCCGACATTGCCCGCAATGTCCATCTTCCAGTCTTTCAGAGCACGGCCTATGGTCTTGTGGTCTGCGCCGGGATTGTATGACATGAACACGGGGATTAGTTCCATAGGCAGAAGTTTGCCAAGAAGGACGCCGAAACGGGTCTTGTATGGCTTGCCCTCGCTGCGCTTGTCATTGCAGATGGCTTCCCAGTCCTTCTTGATGCGGTATTCCAGGTCCTCCGGCTCGACTGCGGGCTTGAGGTCGATGGAGACCTTGACCTTCGAACCGTTGGACAGAGCCTTGACACATTTGCGGCTGACCTTGAAGCCGATCGGCCCCTCGATGCCGCCATTGGTGAAGTCCAGGTCGCCGAACTCGCTTTGTGCCTCGTTCCCGTCAATATACACGGCGAGGCCCACATTCTTCAATTGTATGGTTTCGCTGTAACGGTAGTCTTTCGGAGTTATTGCGGTCAGGGAAGGGAAAAGTGGAGTGACTTTGTGGCCGAACTCCCTTGCCCAGCCGTACCCGTCGCCGGTCGAGCCTGTGCGTGGATATGACAAGCCTCCGGTGGTGATTATCAATCTGCCGCACTGCCACTGTGCTCCCGATGCCGTGACGGTGAACCCTTCTTCGTTGCGTGTGATGGCTGTGACTTCGCAGTCGCAGACAATGTCGGCACCTGCCTGCCGGGCCAGACGGCACAGGGTGTCAATCACGCTGGTGGAAAGATGGCTGGCAGGAAATGCACGGTCTCCGCGCTCGACGACAGTCTCCATCCCGTTATCCTCAAAGAACTGCACCAGACCAGCCGGTGTGAGGTTCATGAACGCGGGACGCAGAAATCCCGCCTTCGGGTGGACATGCTCCTGGAATTCGTTCCAGGCCTTGACGTTCGTGAAGTTGCAGCGCCCCTTGCCGGTTATCATTATCTTCCTGCCCGGGCGCGGCATCTTTTCGAGCACGGTGACTCCTTTGCCCGACTGTGCCGCCGAAATGGCTGCCATCAGTCCGGCCGCACCGGCTCCGATAATGAGGATGTCTGTTTTTCCCGAATGTCGCATATCCTGCGTGTTTTTGAAAAATAATTGTATATTTGCAGTCCCAAAGCCACTTTAGCTTAGTCGGTAGAGCATCGCATTCGTAACGCGAAGGTCGTGGGTTCGATTCCCATAGGTGGCTCCGAACAAAATCAGAATATCACGTTGAAGTCGAACGTGGAGTTTTCGCAGAAGGTGCCGCTCAGCAGCACCTTTTTTTCGTCCCTGCCCACAAGTGGCCGCGCCGTGTCCAGCTCGACTGCCACATAGTCCCCGATTCTGAGAGAAACAACCTCTGAGCAGCGTACAAGCGCGTTTTCTATGGTTCCACGCATTCCTGTACCAACTTCTGTGCGGAAGACAGTCTTGCCGTCTTTCTCAAAGGTGAACTCGTTGTCGCTCTTGTCCAGTGTGACTTTGCTGAACAGAGGGAACGGCAGTATCGAAGAGTGGTCGTGGCACGATGCGCAGGCCAGTGACTCCGCGCCACCGTCCATCTCGTCACCGACATACAGCAGCGCGCCGAAATTGACGCAGTCATAATAACGGTCGGCAAATCTGGCACCGATGCATTTCCCGGCCTTGCATATCCGGACGAAAACGACCGGCGCGGACAGGTATGATCCCACCCGGTCCGGGACGAACAGATCTTTGTTTTCCCTTTCCCAGGTGGTGTCAGGCCTGCAATATACCTTGCCTTCTTGTGTGAGGACGGCTATGTTCATATGCTAAAACAGTCTTCCTGTGCCTCCGAAGCGGTTGCGCAGCTGCTCTGCCGCATCGGCGGTCTCCTTGTCGCTTAGAGGACGCTTTGCCTCTGCCTTGCGCTCCGCATCGAACTGAGCCTTCAGGGCTGCGAACTGAGCCTTGGTGTCAAGCGGGAAGTCGTTGTTCTCGATCCATGCGAAATATGACGGCTCGGTGCGGTACACCTCACGTGCGGTCTTGCCCTTGTGCTTGCCGAAGTTGATGCACACTTCCTTGTTGGCGCCCATGACGAGCCTTCCGGCGTAATCGACGGTCTTCTGTGACTCAGTGAAACCTGCGAGCCAGTCCACGTCATTCTTGACCTGGTCCTCCGGGTATCTGTCCAACTGGCCTTTCAGCACTGCGTATGTGGCCAGTGTGTCGGCCTCGGCCGCATGTGCGTTCTCGAAGTCTCCGCCTACATAGAACCTGTACGCTGCCTTGAGGTTGCGCGGCTCCATCTTGTGGTAGATGACCTGGACATCGACCATCTTCTTGCTGTGGAGGTCGATGTTGACCTGCCTGCCGGCAAATCTTTTGGCTCTCTCGATCTCTTCTGCGAGCATAGGGAGGTCGAACTTGGCGGAATTGTATCCGGCCAGATCGGCGTCAGCGAGCCATTCAACCACCTCATCCACAATCTCATAGAACTTCTTCTCCGGGGCTAGTTCCTCGTCGGAGATGCCGTTGACCTCCTGAGCCTGAGGATTCATCAGTCTCTGGCAGCGGTTCTCGTAGTCCCACGGGCAGACTCTCCAGGTCTTGATGCGCTGCTCTCCGCCCGGAAATACCTTGACAAAGCTCAACTCTGCGATAGAGTCGGACACAATATTAAGACCGGTGCTCTCTATGTCAAAGAAGAGCAACGGTCTGGTAAGTTTGAGTTCCATCTTTTATGAGAACATTATAGGCATTATGATGCCGCAGAGCTTCTCGCTCTCGGCCTCGTCCTCTGCAGGGACGATGAGTGCGGCCCTCTTGCTGTCGGCGAACTTCATCACGATCTCGCCGCAAGCCATGTTGCTGAGGATCTCGATGAGGAAGGTCGACTTGAAACCGATGGTGAGGTCGTCTCCGTCATACTGGCATGCCATCTTCTCGTATGCCGCGATGGAGAAGCTCAGGTCCTGTGCGGAAATCTCGAGGGAGTTCTCGCGGAGGTCGAACTTGATCTGGTTGGAAGCCTTGTTCGCGCATACGGAGATACGGCGCACGGTGTTGAGGAACATCGCACGGTCGATCTTGAGGGTGTTGGCGTTGTTCTGAGGGATGACGTCGCGGTATTTAGGGTAGCGTCCCACAATCTGGCGGCAGATGACAACGGTCTTGTCGAAGCTGAAGACTGCGCTCTTGGAATCGAACGAGAGCTCCACTTCCTCTACATCCTTGCCTATGATGGCCCTGAGGACTGCTGCCGGCTTCTTGTGAAGGATGAAAGATGCCTTCTGGTCAGCCTCCACGTCCTTTGTGGTGTAGCAGATGAGCTTGTGCGCGTCGGATGCGACAAGAGTGGTGGATTCTGTGTCGATGTCGAAGAAGATACCGTTCATCGTAGGCCTGATCTCGTCGTCTGCAGTAGCGTAGATAGTGCTTGCGATGCCCTCCACGAGGCTCTGTGCCGGGAATTTGACAGTCACTGCGGTCTCGTCTGTACCTGCGATGTCAGGATAGTCCTCTGCCGGATAATATGGAAGGGAGGACTGACCGCTTGCCCAGCTGCATTCGAATGTGCTGTCGCTGACGGTCCTGATGGTGAGCGGCTGGTCAGGGAGTTCCTTCAGCAGGTCGATGAGGTGCTTTGCCGGAACGGCGATTCTGCCCGGCTCATCAACATTCTCTACATCGATGTTTGTCTTGAGAGTGAGTTCCGAGTCTGATGCTGTGATCTCCAGCTTGTCTTCCGTGAGAACAAAGAGGAAATTTTCCAGTATCGGGTTCACACTCTTGGCAGGGATGGCCTTTGCAACGGCCGTCGTGCCTTTGAGTAATTCTGAACTTGAAATTACGAGTTTCATACGTATAAAATTTATTGAGCAAATATAAATATTTTTTTTGGCATATAATTTGATTTTTCATTCCTTCCGGAAAATAAATTCATTATTGCTATGAAAAAAAATATCTTGCTTGTTGCAGTTTGTGCCTGTGTGGCAGGTTTCACTGCGTTCGCCGTTGCAAAGAATATCCCTGCTGGTCAGGCCAATGAGGCATCGGCGCTCATTTCGGAGTCTGATTCTCCCCGTACTGTCAGTTTGTCAGTTTCGGATTACCCGGATTTTACCTATGCCGCAGAGTCGGCGGTCGATGCCGTTGTTTATGTCAAAGTGACATCCACGACATCGAGCATTTCTGCACCGAACTCCATATGGGAGTACTTTTTCGGTTATGAACCGTCTCCTTCGCAGAGAGAGCAGGTCGGCAGCGGCTCCGGAGTCATAATCCGTCAGGACGGATACATCGTGACCAACAACCATGTCATCGAAAATGCCACAAAGATCGAGGTGACACTGAACAACAACAAAACATACGAGGCAACGCTCGTGGGCACTGACCCGGCAACCGACGTGGCCCTCATCAAGATCGATGAAACCGGCCTCCCGGCTGTCCAGATGGGCGATTCTGACAATCTCCGCCTCGGCGAGTGGGTACTTGCCATCGGAAGCCCGTACGATCTCAGGAGCACCATCACAGCGGGCATCGTGAGCGCAAAGGGACGTTCGATGCCAAATTATTCCGGTGAGTTCAAGATCGAGTCATTCATCCAGACCGACGCGGCCGTCAACCCTGGCAACAGCGGCGGAGCGCTTGTCAACAAGGCCGGTGAACTGGTGGGCATCAACACTGCAATCATTTCCCAGACCGGTTCATATACCGGATATTCATTCGCAGTCCCTGTAAATATTGTGAAGCGCATTGTCGGCGACCTCATCGATTTCGGCAGTGTGAAGAGGGCTATGCTCGGCATAACAATGCAGAACCTGTCCAATATAGATAAAAAAGAATTGAAGGATTTGAAACTTTCTTCGATGAACGGCGTATATGTTGTTGAGGTTGCTCCTGGCGGAGCCGCTGACAAAGCCGGCATAGAAAAGGGTGATGTCCTTCTGGAAATTGACGGCGTCAAGATCACTGACGGTGCCTCTGTACAGGCCCTTGTCACCAAGTACCATCCTGGTGAGTCCGCAATGCTCAAGATTGTGCGCGGCGGCGATGAAAAGATGGTCAAAGTCACATTCCAGGCATCATCGTCAGAGAACGGCACCGTGAACGAAGACGGTTCGGTCGAGTTCTATGGCGCCAAGATCAAGGAGGCTGACAAGGACGTTCTCGCCAAACTCGGGTTCAAGGGTGGCGTTGAGATTGTGTCCGTCGGACCTGGCAAGATCAGGGAAGCCGGTGCGATGGAGGGATTCGTCATCCTCTACGTCAACAACAAGGCCGTAAGCAAACCTCAGGACATACTTGACATCGTGTCGAAGTCCGACAGGGCAGTTTATGTGGAAGGTGTGACCCCTTCAGGCAAGGCTTCTTATTTCGGCTTCGGCAAGTAGAAATAAGAAACTTGCACACAGTATATGAGACAACTTAAAATCACCAAATCGATCACCAATCGTGAGAGTGCCTCTCTGGACAAATACCTTCAGGAAATCGGAAGGGAGGAACTCATCACAGTAGAGGAAGAAGTGGAACTTGCCCAGCGCATCCGCAAGGGCGACCAGGAGGCTCTGGAAAAACTGACACGCGCGAACCTGAGGTTTGTGGTCAGCGTTGCCAAGCAGTACCAGAACCAGGGACTCAGCCTTCCTGACCTTATCAACGAAGGCAATCTGGGACTTATCAAGGCTGCCGAGAAGTTTGACGAGACAAGGGGATTCAAGTTCATCTCATACGCAGTATGGTGGATCCGCCAGTCGATTCTGCAGGCACTTGCAGAGCAGTCCCGTATCGTCAGGCTGCCTCTGAACCAGGTGGGCTCGCTGAACAAGATAAACAAGGCGCTCGGAAAGTTCGAGCAGGAACACGAGCGCATGCCTACCAGCGAGGAACTTGCCGAGATGATCGACGTTCCCAAGGAGAAGATAGCAGACACACTCCGCGTGTCGGGGCGCCACGTTTCAGTGGACGCCCCGTTCGTGGAAGGTGAGGACAACAGCCTTCTCGACGTGCTTGTGAACGACGATTCTCCAAGTGCGGACAGGGGGCTTGTGAACGAGTCCCTCAACAAGGAGATCGAGCGCGCCCTCAGCACCCTCGCCCCTCGTGAAAGGGATATCATCAAGTATTTCTTCGGCATCGGATGTCAGGAGATGACCCTCGAGGAAATCGGTGAGAAGTTCAACCTTACCCGCGAGCGCGTGCGCCAGATCAAGGAGAAGGCCATCCGCCGCCTGAAACAGAATTCGAGAAGCAAACTTCTCAAGAGCTATCTCGGTTAATTCCACACGACACATGACAGCAGAAAATTTTCTTTCCCTCAAGGCCGCCGAGGCCGTGAAGGCACTTTTCAATGCAGACATCGAGCCTTCATCCCTGCAGGTGCAGGCAACCAGAAAAGAATTTGAAGGGGATTACACACTCGTTGTATTCCCCCTTTTGAAAATATCGCGCAACTCTCCGGAGAATACAGGAAAGGCTATCGGCGAACATTTCATCGCGAATGTGCCGGAAGTGGCCTCATACAACTGTGTGAAGGGCTTCCTGAACATCAGCCTGTCCCAGGTGTATTGGAACGGCGTGCTTGCCCGGATTGCCTCGGACGCGTCCTACGGTCAGCTTCCTTCCACCGGCAAGACCGTCATGGTCGAGTTCTCCTCGCCCAACACCAACAAGCCGCTGCATCTGGGCCACGTGCGCAACAACCTGCTGGGTTCCAGCGTGTCAGACATCCTCAAGGCAGCCGGCCACAATGTCATCAAGACCACGCTGGTCAACGACAGGGGAGTGCATATCTGCAAGAGCATGTACGCATGGCAGAAGCGTTTCAATGGCGCGACACCGGAATCTTCCGGCAAGAAGGGCGACCATCTGGTGGGTGACTGCTATGTCGAGTATGCCAAGATGGAAAAAGAGAATCCGGCAGTCCTTGACGACGTCCACAAGATGCTTGTCGACTGGGAAGCGGGCGACCCTGAGGTCCGTGCCCTCTGGGCAAAGATGAACCAGTGGGTTTTCGACGGATTTGACCAGACCTACAAGGCCCTGGGCATCAGTTTCGACAAGACTTATTATGAGCACGATACCTATCTTCTGGGCAAGGAACTGGTCCGTGAAGGCCTTGAAAAGGGCGTTTTTGTCCAGGATCCGGACGGCTCGGTATGGTGCGACCTGACAAATGACGGCCTTGACCGCAAGATTGTGCAGCGCTCCGACGGCACTTCCGTATATATCACCCAGGATCTCGGCACTGCCGAAAGAAGGTTTGCCGAGAACAGCCTTGATTCGCACGTTTATGTGGTCGGCAACGAGCAGGATTATCATTTCCAGGTGTTGAAACTCATACTGGGCAAGCTTGGCTTCGAGTGGGCGGAGCGCATATATCACCTGAGTTACGGTATGGTGGAACTCCCGGAGGGCAAGATGAAGAGCCGCGAGGGAACAGTTGTCGATGCAGACGACCTTATCGAGGAGATGTATGTCCAGTCCAAGGCCACATCCGAAGCTTCCGGCAAACTCGCCGACCTCAATGATGACGAAAAGGACAAACTTTATCACATGATAGGTCTCGGCGCCTTGAAATATTTCATCCTCAAGGTGGACCCGAAGAAGACGATGCTCTTCGACCCGAAGGAAAGCATCGATTTCAACGGCAACACCGGCCCGTTCATCCAGTATACCCATGCACGCATCTGCAGCATTCTGCGCAAGGCCGCGGAGCAGGGCTTCAAGCCGGGTCTTTCTTCCGGTGCACAGCTCAGCGCCAAGGAGATCAGGCTCGTGAAGATCCTTGCGTCCTTCCCTGGCAAGGTCCAGGAAGCGGCCGACGGATTCTCGCCTGCAGTGCTTGCCAACTATTCATACGACCTGGCGAAAGAATTCAACCAGTACTATCACGACACTTCCATCCTGAAAGAACCGGATGCAGACCTTCTGGCAATGCGTCTGGAACTTGCCTCCAATGTGGCCAAGGTCCTTTCGAAGGCCATGTCGCTTCTCGGAATCCAGCTTCCTGAGAGAATGTAATGGAAGCCATTCCAATGATACCAACTTCCATCAAGGAAGTAGAGCACCTTGGGTGGGACTATATAGATGTCATCATTTTCACCGGTGACGCCTTTATAGACCACCCTTCTTTCGGCACTGCAGTGATTGCCCGCTGGCTGCAGAAATGGGGCTACAGGGTGGCCGTGGTGCCGCAGCCCAACTGGAGGGACGACCTCAGGGATTTCAAGAAACTCGGAGTCCCGCGCCTGTATTTCGCCGTCAACAGCGGTGCGATGGACTCGATGGTCAATCATTACACGGCATCGAAACGGCTCCGCAGCGACGACGCTTACACCCCGGAAGGCCGCTCAGGCGCACGCCCTGACTATGCCGTGACCGTATATACACAGATACTCAAGAAGCTATATCCGGATGTCCCTGTGGTCATCGGCGGCATCGAGGCATCCCTGCGCCGCGTGACCCACTACGATTATTGGAAGGACGAACTGATGCCGTCTATCCTCGTCTCCAGCGGTGCTGACTGGCTGTGTTACGGAATGGGGGAGCGCCCTATGCTGGAACTCACCCGTGCCATCGAAGCTGACAGAAACATTTCCGACATCAGGCGCATTCCGCAGATTGCCTTCTACATGACCGGTAAATGCAAGTTGCAGGACGCCGTGTATCTCCATTCGTTCGAGTTGTGCCAGAAGGACAAGAAGGCCTTCGCCGACAATTTCCACGTCATCGAGACCCATGCCAACATGATGCACCCGGCTGTCATGGTCGAGCCTGTCGGGGATGGATTCGTCCAGATCAACCCGCCTTATCCGCCTGCGACCGAGCAGGAGATGGACTCGTTCTGGGACCTTCCGTACACCAAGCTGCCTCATCCCCGCTACAAGGGCAAGCGCATCCCGGCGTACGACATGATAAAACATTCCATAACGACCCACAGAGGCTGTTTCGGAGGCTGCAATTTCTGCACTATCGCCGCCCATCAGGGCAAGTTCATCCAGTCGCGCAGCGAGGATTCCATCATCCGTGAAATACAGAAACTGCGCGAACTGCCGGACTTTTCGGGCAATATCTCCGATGTCGGCGCTCCTACTGCGAACATGTATGGTATGAAGGGACGCAACCGGGAACTTTGTGCCAAGTGCATACGCAAATCCTGTCTGTTCCCGTCTCCGTGCCCGAACATGGACCGCTCGCATGAGCGTCTGCTGGGACTGTATGGCCGCATCGCGTCGGTGAAGGGGGTCCGCCACGCATATATAGGCAGCGGCATCAGGTATGACCTGTTCCTCAGCAAGGACGGTTTTGTGGATGAGACTTCCCGTCCGTTCCTGAAGGAATTGATACTCGAACACACCTCCGGCCGTCTCAAAGTGGCCCCGGAACATACCGAGGATGTCGTGCTCAACCTGATGGCCAAGCCGTCATTCCTGCTGTTCGAGCGCCTGCGCAAGGAATTCGACGCCATCGTCCGTTCATCGGACAAGAAATGCGAACTGGTGCCGTACTTCATCTCCGGCCATCCGGGGTGCGGTATGAACCAGATGAAGGCCCTTGCCGAAAAACCGGCCCTGCGCGGTCTCTATATGGACCAGGTGCAGGATTTTACGCCTACCCCGATGACCGTCTCGTCGGTGATGTTCTATACCGGTCTGGACCCGAAAACGTTGAAACCAGTGTTCGTGGAGCGCGATTTGGAGCGTAAAAAGCAGCAAAAGTCCTACTTTTTCAAAAAAAGATGATTTAATTTTTTTTGATTGGGAAATTTGTCCTATTATTGCACCGCGAAAACGGATATCCCTTATTTTAACGTGTAATTTCATTTTTAATATATGGACCAGAAGAAAAGAGCAGTCGTAAGTTACGAGAACATGTCTGAAGAACTCCAGGCTGCATTCAACGAAAAATATCCAAAAGGCCTTGTCGATTATCTCTCTGACGTGAAGAGCATCCATAAACCGAACGGCGATGTCATCTACACGGTCGAGGTGGAGATCCCTTCAGCCATCTACCTTGTCAAGGTCAACATGAAGGTCGATGATGCTGACGAACTCAACAAGTGGCTCGATTCCGACGATGAGGACGAAGACGGCGACGAAGGCGGCGAAACGCTCCCGGATGACAACATCGCCCAGTACTCCAGCGGAGATGACGACCCGGGTGATGGAGAATAGTCCATTCAGAGAACCTTGAAAGACAATATGCCCCTTGAGCCATTCAGGCTTGAGGGGCATGTTTTACATCGAAATCAGCTCTCTCCTGTCTTTTTTAAGAGTTACTTCTTTCTGGCTTCCATTGCATTTGACAGTGACAGTCTTGTCAGCACCTGAAAGAAGTGAGATGTATGCTTTGCCATCATTCCATGAGCAGTCAACTGTAATGTTGCCCCTTGCCTTGAGTCCTGTAAAGGATCCTTCACTCCGGCTTTCAGGGATTGCCGGGAGAACATTGATTGAACCGTCGTGACTCTGAAGAAGCATTTCCATGAGACCGGCAGATCCTCCGAAGTTGCCGTCAATCTGGAATGGAGGATGGGAACAGAACAGGTTCGGGAATGTTCCGGCTCCTTCGTCACCTCTCCTGTTGAGTGTTTGCCTGGCAGCCTCCTTCAACTCCGGAGTGTTGATGGTTGTTCCCGGGTATAGTCCGAAAAGATGGGATACATGTCTGTGATTCGGTTCAACCTCCGTGTAGTCCTCAATCCACTCCTGGAGATATCCCTTGTCCGATATCTGGAAAGGAGCGAGTCTTGAAAGTGACTCCTTGATGGATTCTGAAAACTCTTTGTCTGTGTTCAGGATAGACGACGCCTTTATTACAGCGATGAAGAGTTCGGAACAGATTTCTGTGTCCATGTAAGGGCCGGCACAGACCGAACAGGCCTTTCCGTCAATGAGGAAACTGTTTTCAGGTGAAGAACTTGGCCCTGTCACAAGATAGGTGTTCCCATTGACTGGGAATTCAAACAGGTTGCTCTGCAGGAATTGCGCAGCTCCCTTCAGGGTTGGATATACTCTCTTGAGGTAATCCACGTCTTCGCTGAAAAGGTAGTGTTCCCACAGCTGCAGCGAAATCCATGCTCCGCCTGTGAGTGAGGTGTATTTTAACACGAATTATTATTACCTTCGTTTCCGATAACGCTATCCGACAATTATTTTTCTCCGGGCCAGACATTTGTTTATGAGTTCATTCCGCGGTATCCAGGTTTTATTAATAAATGACCAAATATTTACAAAAAAAAATCAAGCTTTTCCTGTCAAAATACCGAATTATTGCAATACACAAATTGGTTTATTACTTTTACAAAAGTATTATAAATGTTTTTTCTTATGAATATTTATTCTCAGGCTTACCTGATGTCATTGTTGTGCCTTATTACCTCGGTCTCTTGTTTAAATAAAGACGAGGAGAATGTAATAGGCACTCAATCAGAAACTTCCTCCATTGGTGCAGTTGCCGCTTCTTGCGAGTTCTCATTTCCAATCAGCAAGGACGAAGCGCTCAAAATTGTTGAGCCTGTGGCGAACAAATATACGGACAATTGGATTGATGTCAGCAATGAAATAATACCAGCTGGGACAAAGATTGCATATAACACATTCGGACACATAGTTGAGGTGGATAATTGTCGTTATTTCAATACGCCTGATTTTAATGCATGGTTATTGGTTATCAACAATGATCCATCTGTGTCTGGTAGAGAAAAGACACTCCATTTTTTCGTGGACATCGAGACTGGGAATTGTATATCAATGGAACTGGATGGCCGCGCCATTGTTGAATGGGATACTTCCCGTAACATTTATATTTCTTCAGAAAAAGAAAAATCCAGAGTAAATAATCGACGTTCTCCTGTGAGAAGTTGCGGTGTCACACGATGGGCTGTTATCATTGGTGGCGGTATTGAGCCTTCGCAAAATTACTCTCGATTCTATAAAGATTGTGCTGATGTCTATCGCGCATTAACTGATGACCTTAATTACCCCAAAGGAAATATTTTCTGTCTGATGTCAGACGGGGCAGACCCTGCATTTGACCAACGCGTCGGTCGAAACTCCTATACAAGTTCAGACCCAGACCTTGATGATGATGGGGTAGATGATGTTCAGTATAAAGCCAGTAGAGCGAATATTTCTCTTGTATTCAGCAACTTGAGTACTATGGTCAGCCCTGGTGATGAAGTGCTGGTCTTTATGACTGACCATGGAGATTCAAATGGTTTTTTTTATCTTTGGGACACTGATGTTATTTCTCCATATCAACTTGATTATGAACTTGATAAATTAGGGTCTTCCGTAAAGATTGATGTGGTTATGGGCCAATGCCACAGTGGCGCATTCGTTGGTCCTTTGTCTGCTACAAATAGGACAATCGCCACTTCATGTGCTTCAACGGAGTCAGCATGGACATTAGCGTACGACTATAATTATTTCTTGCATTACTGGATTGAAGCCATATCTGCTTTCAGGACAAGTGGGGATGGTTATGTCACTCCACGTGAATTGTTTGTTAGTGCCGAAACAAATTTGTCGCGCCATACGTTTGACACGCCACAGCACCCTCAATATAACTCGACTCCAATTGATTTTGGCAAAAATCATTGCATCACAGGGGATGTTATTCCATCTATTTTAGGGAGTGATTATTTGTCAACTAATACAAACAAACTATATACCATTGCAAATCATCCTGGTTCAAGTCCTGTTGTTTGGACGGGGGGGCATAATGTGTCGTTAACATCTTCTACAGATTCCACAGCTCTGTTCAAGGGTGTTGTGTCTTTTCCGGGTCATTTTTATGAACCCGCCACAACGGTTTCAGCAACATTTGTTGTGGATGGTGCAACGCATACAATCTCTAAATCAATAGAATCCGTGTGGAAGCCTGGCCCTTGTTTCAACGGGAACAATATATGTGGAGGCAATGGCAACTATCAAGTAAACCACATCGGAGGAGAGTATGGGTATATATGGTCGGCGGACAACCCGGCATGGTCTATTGCAGGACAGTCTGATTATAATGTAATCATTTACGAAAACTACACAACGAATCCTGTGAATCTAATTGTACAATTCTATGATCCATTGGGAGAACTTATAATTGTGAAAGACCGTGTCCATTAATATGCCTTGAAGGCAAACTAACAATTTTTGTTCCCATGCTTATGCTATTCAGATGATGGAGCGGACAGTTTTCTTTTGTATGATATTCCTTACGACAGCCATGGCCGGCTGCGTGGAGACGATCACTCTGGATCCGGGAGAGGAGAATCTGCCTGTTATGGTAAATTGTCTTCTGTCACCGGACAATGATGTGCAGACGCTGTATCTGCAGTATGTAAAGGGGAAATCTGCCGTGGATTATATTCCGATCAAGGATGCAGATGTGTATTTGATTGGCAGTTTCTTGGGAAAACTGGACACGCTTTATTTTAATTATGTCGAAGAAAATGTGTGGGAGGCCCGGGATGAACACAAGAGAATACGTGGGGGAGAGAAATACTCCCTGTCCGTCGAGATGCCGGGTCGTGAGGCTATCCATGCTGTGACAAGGTGTCCGTTTGCATTCCGACCTAAATTATTTACGGACTTGCACGAAGTGAATTCAATGGACCTGTACTCCATTTATTATCAGATCGAGGTGAATCCGGCAGATTATGACAAGGAGATTTGGACGTCTCCTGTATGGGTGTTTGCTAAAGGGAAGCACAAGAAATATGAGGATTGTGACGAATACTATCCCTATCTTGTTACAGACCACCCGTATTCAGATGATTTCAACATCAACGGGTTGAAATTCAAAGACCTGCTTCTGGACGGGGAATCCGACGGGACAACCTGTGCGATTTCGTGGCAGGCCTTCCATAATATGCGGCGGATGATGCCCGAACTCCCATTGCACGATGATTTTGTGCGTATCGACCATCTGGATACTGCCCGCTTCCATATTCTCGCCGGTCCATTGGAATGTCCACAATCCGGTGAACCGCACCAGGACCATTTTGTGTTCATGTTCGTCTCTGACGAGTATGACAAATATCTCAGAAGTGTCTATGTGAAGAATCGAAAAATTGAACACGATATCACTACCATTTATTCAACCGAAAATGTCTATTCAAACATAGAAGGAGGGGTCGGAGTTTTCGGTAGTGAAATCAATTATAGAATTGTTTTTTTATCACATTGAATATGAGAAGATTAATGGTATTATTCGTTGCAGTGGCAGCCTTGATGTCTTGCCAGAAGGAGAACCGGCCACTTACAATGACTGCGGCGATCAAGAAGGTTGACAAGGTAATCAGACGTTATCCCGACAGGGATTGGTATGCCAGTAAGGAAACAATCGCCCCTGGTACAATTCTGCAATACTCCCGATGGGGTAAACACTGGGATGACCCGGATTTAATGCACGAATATGTTTCCCCTGATTATTGTGCGTGGCTGGTCATGATAGGGGAAAACCAATCTCTTGATGCTGCACCAGACGAGTGTCTGCACCTTTTCATTGATGCTGATTCAGGGGAATATCTGGAGGTTTGGCTGAAAGGACAGGCTATCGTAGAATGGGGGTCCACTCCGTATTCGCGTGCTTCGGGACAGCAGGACGGGCAATGATGGTTTATTTGTTGAGATGAATGCTGGATATTCGACATTGTCACTCCTGCTTCTTTGCATAGCCTGTTTCTCGGTTGCTGCACAGGATGTTGCGGATATGCAGGACACGCTACGTCCTGCTCGCGTCGTTTCGGACATGGCTGCGGAGAGAAATGTCGGTACGCGTGTTGTTGCTCTGCCTGAGTTGCGGACAATTGTTGCGGCGACAGGTGAGGCTGACGTAATCAAATATATCCAGATGCTGCCAGGTGTTTCTACTGGGGCGGAGAGTTCTTCTGCAATCTATGTGCGTGGTGGCAATATAGGAAGTAACCTTATTACTCTTGACGGGGTCTCATTATACGGAAGCAGTCATTTGCTTGGCCTGACCAGTGTCTATCCGACAGAAATGATTTCAGAGGCAAGTTTTCGTGTAGGAGGATTCTGCGGGGACGATAGCAATATCACTGCCTCCCACATAAGTCTCAAGACTGCAGATGGCAGTTTTACTAAAACGGCATACAGCGTTTCCGCAAGTACGTTCCTATTCGGCGGCACTGTGTCTGTGCCTTTGAAGAGGGACAAGGTTTCATTGATCGGTTCTTTGAGAATTTCCCCGTTGGGACCGGAATTTCGGGCCGTTCAGTCGGCTGTCGGAGGGACGCTTGATAGCCTCAGCCGGTCACGTGCCATCGTTTATGATGGTCTTGCCAAGGTCAAGTGGCTGATAGACATCGACAATACTCTATCGATCAGCGTGTTCGGCAGTCAGGATGCATACAGTTACTGTTATGGCGGTGACTCGGATGAGAGTATGGGGTGGAGTAACCTTGTTTTGAACGTTCGCCACAAAGGGTGTCTTGACAGCGGTTGGCTTATCGAGGATGGTATGTCATATAATCGTTTCTATGGCCGCCAGGGGATTGTCCGTGACATGAGCGGCACGGTGAACAATCTTGCCATCATTAATTCTCTCAATGAATTGACGGCAGATGTTTCTTTCTTTCGTCCGGTACGGTACAATTGTGACTTGAGATTGGGCGTACGTGAGCGTTTCGCCTGGTTCAATCCCGGAACATCTTCCACCTTCAAAGGAAGTGGCTTGTGGAAGCCGATGGACTCTCCGAGAACAGACAATGTCAGCCATTCGTCCATTACCTCGCTGCACGGTCATGTAGACTTGAAGGCCGGCAAACGATTGACAATGATGGCATCTGCCAAACTGAATGTCTATGCTGCCGACGAGGCGGAGTGTCCTTCTTGGAAATGGCGCTTGACCCCGGAGGCGTCGTTCCTTGCAAGACTGAATATGGCAAAATGGCTGACAGCGGAGACAACGGTCGACTGGGTCGCACAGTACTATCATACATTGGAGGGCATTCCCCTTGGGTGGTCGATGGACTTGCTGGTACCAACTAGCTCTGCACGTCCTCCGGAGAAGGCCTTGCAAATCTATGTTGGCTTTTCAGGCTCGTTCGGAGGTCACCATGTTTCGGTCGGGGCCTATCAAAAGTGGATGAAGAACCTTGTGTATTTCTCCGATGCCAGCCAACTGTTCAGTCCTGCCATTGCAGGATGGAGCCACAATGTCAAGGTCGGGGAGGGCTCTTCAAGAGGCATTGAATTCCTCTATGAGAAAGATGGGGAGAGGCTTGATTGGCGTTTGGCATACACCCTTTCAAAGACTGACCGTACGTTTGAGGATGTAAATTCCGGAGAGACTTTTCCGGCGAAGTTTGACCGCAGACATATCCTCAATGCTACGGCGTCTTGTCTGGTGTCAGACAGAGAACGTTGTGCCATTACACTTGCTGGGCTCTTCACGTTCCAGTCAGGTCACTGGGAAACCGTGGCTGCTGGAGAATATCCTGCGGTGACGTTCTTTGGACAGGAATACTCTCTGGACTATTTCTCATCCGTCAATAACTGCCGGCTGCCTGACTACATTCGTCTTGACCTGAGTTGTAGTTTCTCTTTCAAGACCCGCTACCCACAGGACCTGACGGTGGGGATATATAACGTTCTCAACCGACACAACCCGTTCTCAATCATCTATGACGACCGCACGATGGAGTGGAGGAAGGTCTCGCTGATACCGATAATGCCTAGTTTCAATTATAGGATAAAATTCTGAAGCAAATCCTTCCCGCGTCATCGATGCTTGACTGAAAAGTTGTAAAGCATGTCCGGTGACCAAAACTTTTATTATATTTGTATCCCTTTGCCCGGGAATGAATGATGAAGATAGAATTGACCAGATATCTTAAGAAGTTGTCCGAACGCAGGCTGATGGCTGTGCTCGGCATTCTGGTGGGGTGTGCGTGCGGAGTCGCCTCTGTGGCGCTCAAATATGCCATCTGGGGCATTCAGAAAGCACTTTCATATTGTGCCACAGGGCAGGGATGGAACGTGATGTACCTCATCCTTCCGGGTGTCGGCATGCTCCTGGCAATGCTTTTTGTCAAATACATTGTCAAGGACGACATCAGTCACGGGGTCACCAAGGCGCTCGTCGCAGTGTCGAAGAATGAGTCCAAGATCAAGTCTCACAATGTCTGGACTTCGCTCGTTGCAAGTTCCGTCACCATCGGGTTCGGCGGATCTGTCGGAGCGGAGGCCCCGATCGTGTACACAGGCGCCGCCATCGGCTCGAATGTGGGACGCAGACTCGGACTGTCATACAAGAACATGACCATCCTGCTGGGTTGCGGTGCCGCCGGTGCGGTCGCAGGCATCTTCAAGGCCCCGCTGGCCGGGATATTGTTCACCCTGGAGATCCTGCTTTTCAACATCTCGATGTCATCTATCCTGCCGCTGCTGCTCTCCACAGTGTCGGCGACAGTGATATCATACCTGTGCATGGGCCAGGACGCCATGTTCTCGTGCGCTCTGGAAAAGTTCTCGATGATAAATATTCCGTTCTACATCGTTCTGGGCCTGTTCTGCGCCTTGATTTCGGTATATTTCATCAGAACGACCCTCAACCTGGAGGACAAGATAAAGAATATCCGCAACCCGTGGTGGAGATGGGGCATTTCCGCCCTGATACTGGGACTTCTCATCTTCCTTTTCCCTCCGCTTCACGGAGAAGGATATGAAACGGTCAGCACGCTTCTGCAGGGCAGCGAACTGGATGGCGAAGGCCTGACCAAACTGGCGTTCATAATAAAGAAGGAGTGGGTGCTGCCGATCTTCATCCTGCTCGTGCTGCTTCTGAAGGTGTTCTCAATGTCCCTCACCAATGCCGGAGGCGGTGTCGGCGGAACCTTCGGTCCTACACTGGTTGTCGGTGCACTGGCCGGATTCGTCGTCGCCAGGTCCCTGAACCTTGTGTTCGCCCATTCGGCATTCTCCATTCCGGAGCAGAATTTCGTGCTTGTCGGGATGGCCGGGCTCATGGCAGGCGTTATGCAGGCCCCTATGACAGCGATCTTCCTTATTGCAGAGATTTCCGGCGGTTATCAGTTGCTTATCCCGCTGATCATCACCGCTACCATATCATTCGCGCTCACGCGCGTGGTCGAACAGTATTCGATATACAGCAAGCGTATCGCCAAGACGGGCGAACTCCTTACCCACGACAATGACAAGGCTGTGCTGACCCTTATGAAGACATCCGACCTGATAAGGGACAAATATCCACGTATCAATATGGATGCAACGCTCGGCGACCTGGTCAAAGTCATTTCAGGCAGCCAGGCCCAGGTGTTCCCGGTCGTTGATTCGAAAAACAGTTTCCAGGGCGTTGTTGAGATGGATTCCATCAGGAAACTGATGTTCCGGACCGACCTGTACAAGTCAAAGCGCGTGTTCAGTTTCATGGAGAATCCTCCGGAATATGTGTATGACGACGACCCGATGGATGTCGTGATGGACAAGTTTGACAAGACCGAGGCGTGGCGTCTGCCTGTCATCACCAGGGACCGCAGCTACCTTGGATTCATCTCGCAGTCCCGACTGATGGCTGCCTACAGAGAGGAACTCAAGGTGATTTCACACGAATAACCAATCTTATGAAAGACATATATATCAATGAGATAGCACGCAAGGTGGAATGCAAGGCGTGGCAGGTGGAAAATTGCAGGCAACTCTTCGAGGACGGGTCAACCATTCCGTTCGTGAGCCGCTACCGCAAAGAAAAGACCGGCGGTCTTGATGAGGTCGCCATTGCGGAGATCAAGCATTGGCTGGAGGTGTTCGGCGAGATTGAGAAACGCAAGGAGACCATCCTTCAGACCATCTCCGAGGCCGGAGGACTGACAGACGAACTGCGCAGGGCGATTGAGGACACCGTGGATTCGAGAGAACTGGAAGACCTGTATCTTCCATTCAAGCCAAAGCGCCGCACCCGCGCGACAATCGCCAGGGAGGCCGGTCTGGAGCCGCTTGCCGACAAGATGTACAATGTCGCATGCGTCAATCCGGAGGCCGAGGCCAGGCATTTCTGCGGGCAGGGAGGTAAGGTCGAGACCGTTGAGGCTGCCCTTGCCGGTGCCCGTGACATTATTGCGGAACGCCTCTCCGAGACTGCGTCTGTGCGTGAGACCCTGCGAGGCATATTTTCTTCACGGCGCCTTGTGGGCAAGGTCACCAAGGCCGGACAGACCAATCCTGACGCCCAGAAATACCGTTCTTATTTTGATTGCAGCGAGAGCCTGCAGCAGATTGCTCCGCACAGGCTTCTGGCAATGCTCCGTGCCGCCGATGAGGGTTTCATCTCGTTGAAAATCGATGCCGATCCGGAAAGATGCGGCAAGAAGATGTATTATGATTTCTGCCAGGCCAGAAGATACCCTTCCCAGGCCCTTGGAGAGCAGATACGCGAGGCGATAGACGATTCGTTCAAGCGTCTTCTGGAGCCTTCCATCACCACGGAAGTGCTCAAGGCCGCCAAGGAAAAGGCTGACATCGAGTCCATCCGTGTGTTCGGGGAGAATCTGCGTCAGCTGCTCCTTGCCGCCCCTGTGGGCCAGAAGAGGCTGCTTGCCATCGACCCCGGATTCAGGACCGGCTGCAAGGTTGTGTGCCTTGACCAGCAGGGCAACCTCCTACATCACGATGTCATCTACCCACATCCGCCTGTAAGCGAGAAGGTCAAGGCCATCCAGACCCTGTCCACTCTGATAGACAAATACAAGGTCGAGGTGATTGCCATAGGTAACGGAACCGCCGGGCGTGAGACCGAAGAGTTTGTGAAGCGTGTCCCGAAACCGGCCGGATGCCGCGTGTTCAGTGTCAGTGAGGACGGCGCATCCATATACTCCGCGTCTGAGGTTGCGCGTGCCGAATTCCCTGAATATGATGTGACTGTGCGCGGTGCCGTGTCGATCGGACGCCGCCTGATGGACCCTCTTGCCGAACTTGTCAAGATTGACCCGAAGTCGCTCGGGGTGGGGCAGTACCAGCACGATGTGGACCAGACCCTGTTGAAGGAGAAACTGGACAACACGGTGGAGAGTTGTGTCAATTCGGTCGGGGTCAATCTCAACACTGCAAGTCCGTACCTGCTGAGTTATGTGTCCGGCATCGGACCGGCACTTGCTTCCAACATTGTCGAATACAGGGCAGAGAACGGTGCCTATTCCTCCCGCTCGGACCTGTTGAATGTCAAGAGGCTTGGTGCCAAGGCGTTCGAGCAGTGCGCGGGATTTCTCCGCATTCCGGGAGCGTCCAATCCGCTGGACAACTCGGCGGTGCATCCGGAGGCATATCACATCGTGGACCGCATGGCTGCATCGCTCGGTGTCCCTGCATCGTCTCTTGTTGGCAATGCAGAACTGATAGGGCGCATCAGGCCGGCCGATTTCGTCGAAGCGCAGTTCGGACTTCCTACCATCAACGATATTCTGAAGGAACTTGCCAAGCCGGGCCGCGATCCGCGCGAGGAGGCCCAGGAGTTCGAGTTCGCCCAGGACGTGCACACCATCGACGACCTGCACGAGGGCATGGAACTGCCGGGCATCGTGACCAATATCACCGCCTTCGGTGCGTTCGTGGACATAGGAATACACGACAATGGCCTCATCCATGCCTCCCAGATGGGTGTCAGGGGCATGGCAGACCCGTCAAAGGTGCTCAAATTACATCAGAAAATCCGTGTCCAGGTAATCTCCGTGGACACAGACCGCAACCGCATAGGGCTGAGACTCAAATAATTATCTGTGCTTGGTGATGTGTTTCTCGTCAGCGGGGTTGTACTGTGATAGTATGACTCCGATGGTGGCGACTGCGATGCCGATCCACTGCTGCTTCTCGAGGATTTCCTGTCCCAGGGTGAACGCGATGATGGCGGTGGCTACCGGGATGAGGGCGGAGAAGATGCTGGACTTGGCCACTCCGAGTTTCTTGATCGTGCTGACCCAGAGCGTGAATGCCGCGGCAGAGCACAGGATGGCGAGGCAGAGGATAGGGTAGATGGCCTTGATCCCGAACCAGGACGGCTGTACCCCGCGAAGTCCGAAGATCAGGAAGGTAGGAAGCAGATATGCCGAACCTATCAGGAACTGGTACATTACGACGACCTGGCTTGTATAGGTCTCGCTGAGCTTTTTTGTGACGGATGCGTGCCCGACCTCGCATATCACGGCAATGACGAGGAGTATTATGCCCCAGATGAGATGCTCTCCCGTGTCGCCGCTCTTCATTGTGACGAGGAGGATGCCCAGAAGGCAGATCACCATGCCGGCGATGTTGACCTTGCTTATCTGTTCCTTGAAGAAAATCACTCCCGCCGCGATCGAGAAGATGGGAATGGTGGCGATGAGCATGGCGCTGAGTGTCGGCGAGCCCGTCTCCTTAAGGCCGTAAGTCTCGCAGATGAAGTAGAGGAACGGCTCGAAGAACGCCAGAAGCAGGAATTTGGGCAGGTCTTTCTTTTCCGCCTTGACATATTTGCCGGTCAGTTTGTTGAACGCCAGGAGCAGAAGCCCGGCCAGGATGATTCTTATGAATACGAAAAAGAAAATGGGAATGCCCTGGCTTATCAACTGGTCAGACCAGATGTATGAGCATCCCCAAAGAATTATCGCCAGTGACGAGAACAGGTAGGTCTTTGTCCTTGAGTCCTTCATTACTGCTTCTGTTTAGGTTTTATCTTGCGGAATCTCAGGCCTATCACACCCCAGAATGCCTCTCCGAATATGCTGCTGCTCATCTTCGAGGTGCCTTCCTTGCGGTCGGCGAAGATGACAGGGACTTCCTTGATCTTGAACCCGAGCTTGAAGGCGGAGTATTTCATCTCGATCTGGAATCCGTAGCCTTTCATCTTGATCCTGTCCAGGTCGATGGTCTCCAGGACCTTGCGTTTGTAGCACTTGAATCCTGCTGTGGTGTCGTACACTTTCATGTGGAGCACCGTGCGGACATAGACGGATGCGTAATAGGACATTATGACCCTCTCGATAGGCCAGTTGATGACGCTGATGCCGTCGCAGTAACGGGACCCGATGGCCAGGTCTGCCTTTTCGTTTGAGCAGGCGCTGTAAAGGCGCGGCAGGTCGGCCGGGTCGTGCGAGAAGTCGGCATCCATCTCGAAAATGTAGTCATACCCGTTCTCCAGAGCCCATTTGAATCCTGTTATGTAGGCGGTGCCGAGTCCGAGTTTGCCGCGTCGCTCTATCATGAAAAGCCTTTCCGGGAACTCCACCTGCATCTGCCGCACAATGGCTGCAGTGCCGTCAGGGGAGCCGTCCTCAATGACCAGGACATGGTATTTCCCGTCAAGGGCGAACACCGTGCGGATGATTCTGGAGATGTTCTCCTTCTCGTTGTATGTCGGGATTATGACAATCTTTCTGTCCATCGATGTATATAAATTTGAGCAAATGTACTCATTTTAGTCATTCTTTAAAAATAACTTGGTAATCTTTATGTATCTTGTTTAATCTTTTTACTATGTCATTCAGTCATGTAGCCCTGCTGCACTCCTTCTTTCCATATCAAAAATCCTTGAACAATCTTTCATGAATCTTTATCAACTTATTTTTTCATCACTCCTTATGTGAATGTGTCAAACCTTGAACGGCTGTCTTGAGATGATAGACCGTCCGAGAGTGAGTGAATCGGCGTATTCCAGGTTGTCCCCGAATCCGAGTCCGCGGGCCAGTGTGGTCACTTTCACGCCATATTTCTCGATCTGCCTGAATATGTAGAATGCGGTTGTCTCGCCTTCGACGTCGCCTGGAAGCGCAAAGATGACTTCCAGTCCTGCAGGGTCCTCCGCACCGGTGACCCTGTCCACCAGGGCGCCTATGGTAAGGTCGGAAGGACCTATGCCGCCGATAGGGGATATGATGCCGCCCAGTACGTGATAGACACCGTGATACTGCCCTGTGCCCTCGATGCTCATCACGTCCCGGACATTTTCAACAACGCAGATGGTCCGGCTGTCACGGCTGCTGTCCGAGCAGACCGAACAGATGTCGTCGTCAGAAATCATCCTGCAGACCCTGCAGTACTTGACATTGTCCCTGAGAGCGTCGATGGACGAGGTGAAATGATGGACGTTTTCCTGTGGCTGGCGGAGCAGATGAAGGGCAAGCCTGAGCGCGCTCTTCTTGCCAACGCCCGGCAGCGAACCGATCGCATCCACTGCATCCTCGAGAAGTTTTGACGGGTACTGCTCCTTATACATGGTACTTCACTAATTCTTCGATAGGGGACTGGACAAATTTTGAGAAACGGATCCCATGTGCCTGGCCGATCTCTTCGAGGTACTGCCTGCAGGCATAACCGAAACCGCCGACCACTCCGACAGGAAAATTGGCGGTGTCGTATGCTCCCAGCATCCTCCCGATGAAACTGTCGATGGTGCGTATTATGAGCCCCTTCATGTATGGCAGTTCCTGCCTCCCGAGTACGTAAGGGGCGAAGGATGCGAGGAAGGCGGCTGCTTCTCCTCCGCTGTAGACCTCGCGCACAATTGACTGGTAATCAAGGTCGAATTCGCTCCTGAGCTCTTCGGCCACACTGTCCGGGACAAGCCCCTTGATGAAGTCGGAGAGGAGCATCTTCCCGAGAAATGCACCGCTGCCTTCGTCGCCCAGGATGAACCCTCCCGAACGGACCTTGGAGATTGTGGACGTGCCGTCGTAGAAACAGCTGTTCGACCCTGTTCCCAGGATGGCCACGATGCCGCTGCCGGAGCCGAACAGGGCCCGTGCCGCACCGGTGAGGTCGCTTTCACAGTATGTCACGGCGTTGGAGAACGGACCGTGCAGGATGGAGGACATCTCCTCTTTCTGCTTCCTGCCCACGATTCCGGCACCGTAGAAATGGATCTCTTCTATCCTGCCAGGTCTTGAGACCGACTTCGCGGCCGATGATATCTTGGACTTCACGGTGTCCGGAGACATCGTGGCAAGATTGATCCCGTCGGATTTGAAAGAACAGGTGATTTCCTGCCCGTCAAGTATCCTCCAGTCAGTCTTGGTTGCTCCAGCTTCTGCAATAATCTTCATAGTTTTGCAAAGGTAGTCTTTTTAATTTGGATTTATAAACATAATTATCTACTTTTGCACGCTTTCTATCGAAGATAGGCCGCATACCTAAGTTGAACCATTCCGGCGACTGGGCCGGAGCAAATCCGAAGGATGCTATGATAGAGATTTTCTACAAATCACAAGGCCAGATTCTGGTTTCCCAGTCGGAGTCCGATTTCAGCGGGCTCCAGTTGTCAGACGTAGTTTGGATTGACCTTTTCGCCCCAACGGGTGACGAGAAACGCGCCACGGAGAGTTTTCTGGGCACGGTTCTGCAGACTCGTGCGCAGGCCGAAGAGATCGAGTCATCATCCCGTTTCTCCGAAACTGACGACGCCATTTTCGCAAACACCAACTTCGTCATTCCGGGCCCGGAGGAGTATTCGATGGAGACTGTCTCCTTCATACTCAGCAGCGGCGGCATCCTGACCACCATCAGGGAAGTGCCGATCCGAAGTTTCGTGGACCTTCAGCGCAGGCTGCAGGCTTTCCCGAAAAACTACCAGTCAGGCTATGTGGTGTTTGTCAGCATCCTCGAGCAGCGTGTCGACCTTGACGCCGATATGATCGAGCTCATGAGCAAGGAAATCGCCCAGTACAGCCGCAAGGTCAATCTGGGTGAAGACATAAATGAAGAATTCCTCCTCGATATCAACCAGCTGCAGGAAAACACGATGCTTGTCCGCGAGAACATTGTCGACAAGCAGCGCGTCATCAGCAGCATCCTCAAGAGCGACATTTTCCCGAAAGACCTGATGGAAAGGCTGCAGGTGTCCCTGAAAGACATTTCATCCCTGATCAACCACACCAATTTCAGTTTCGAGAGGCTTGAATATCTCCAGAACACCGTCATCGGTATCATCAACCTGGACCAGAACAAGATCATGAAGATTTTCACCCTTGTGTCCCTGCTCCTGATGCCTCCTACACTGATTGCAAGCTTTTTCGGCATGAATGTCAATTTCGGCGGCTGGATCGGTGGCAGCATCTGGGCCTGGGTGGCAATCACCGGTCTGATGGTCATTTCGTTCGTGGCAGTGTACTTCATTTTCAAGTACAGGAAAATGTTGTGATTTTTCGTCTCAACAGTTTGAAATTCCGAAAATTATCCATAATTTTGCGCGCTTTTTGTCGAAAGGCGCGCTTTTTTGTGCCCGGGACAACGAGAAACAACAAAACATAAAGTCCAACCCACTAGTTAAGAAAAACAAATTTTTACTATGGAAGAAGAAATCAAAAACATTGCAGCAGAGGAAACTCCTGTGCAGGTAGAGGAAGTCAAGAAGGCTGCCCTCAACGCATCGATCGCCCCTGAAAACTTCGACTGGGACGCATTCGAGAACGATGATGTTTACGGCGCATCAAAGGAAGATATCGCCGCTCAGTACGACCAGACTCTCTCAAAGGTCGTTGAAGGTGAAGTCATCGACGGTATCGTGACTGCCATCAGCAAGAGAGAGGTCATCGTCAACATCGGTTACAAGAGCGAGGGTGTCATCATGGCTCCTGAGTTCCGTTACAATCCAGACCTCAAGGTAGGTGACAAGGTAGAGGTGCTCGTAGAGAACACTGAGGACCGCAAGGGTCAGCTCATCCTTTCTCACAAGAAGGCACGCCAGCTCCGTTCTTGGGATCAGGTCAACGCTGCATTCAACAATAACGAGATCGTCAAGGGTTATGTAAAGACCCGCACAAAGGGCGGTATGATCGTCGATGTATTCGGAATCGAGGCATTCCTTCCTGGTTCACAGATCGACATCAAGCCTATCCGCGACTACGACCAGTTCGTTGACACAACCATGGACTTCAAGATCGTCAAGATCAACCAGGAGTTCCACAATGTTGTCGTATCCCACAAGGCTCTCATCGAGGCAGAACTCGAGGCTCAGAAGAGCGAGATCATCGGCAAGCTCGAGAAGGGTCAGGTACTCGAAGGAACCGTCAAGAACATCACTTCTTACGGTGTATTCGTTGACCTCGGCGGTGTTGACGGTCTCATCCACATCACAGACCTCAGCTGGGGCCGCATCAACCATCCGGAAGAGGTTGTTGCCCTCGACCAGAAGATCAACGTCGTTATCCTCGACTTCGACGAGACAAAGAGAAGAATCGCCCTTGGTCTCAAGCAGCTCACCCAGCACCCTTGGGATGCTCTTGATCCAGACCTCAAGGTCGGTGATAAGGTAAAGGGTAAAGTTGTCCTCATCGCTGACTACGGCGCATTCGTAGAGATCGAGCCGGGTGTTGAAGGTCTCATCCACGTTTCAGAAATGAGCTGGAGCCCACGTCTCCGCATCGCCCAGGACTTCCTGAAGGTCGGTGAGGAAGTTGAGGCACAGATCCTTACTCTTGACCGCGAGGACAAGAAGATGTCTCTCGGTATCAAGCAGCTCGTAGCAAATCCTTGGGAGTCAATCCGCGAGAAATATCCTGTTGGCAGCCAGCACACTGCAACTGTCCGCAACATCACCAACTTCGGTGTGTTCGCAGAGCTTGAGGAAGGTGTCGAGGGTCTTGTACACATCAGCGACCTCAGCTGGAACAAGATCAAGCATCCTTCAGAGATGATCACAGCCGGTGACACTATCAATGTTGTCAT
Organism: Candidatus Cryptobacteroides sp.; assembly: GCA_045599265.1. Lineage (GTDB taxonomy): Bacteria > Bacteroidota > Bacteroidia > Bacteroidales > UBA932 > Cryptobacteroides. Next base: position 27,444 of record JAZRVQ010000006.1, read on the forward strand.
CCTTGACTTCGACGAGGCAAACCACAAACTCAGCCTTGGCCACAAGCAGCTCCTTCCTAACCCATGGGATGAGGTAGAGGCTAAATATGCTGTCGGCACAATCGTTGAGGCTACTGTCGCTTCAGTAAACGAGAAGGGCGCTACCATCGCTCTCGAGCCTGAGGTTGAAGGATTCTGCTTCACCCGCGAGCTTGCCAAGGAAGACGGTACAACTGCAGCGGCAGGCGAGACTCTCTCATTCAAGGTGACCGACCTCAAGAGAAGCACCAAGAGAATCGTCCTCAGCCACGCCAAGACTTACACCGCAGCCGCTCCTGCAGCTGAGGAAAAGGCCGAGAAGCCTGTTTCTGAGGCAGACCTCACCAAGAAGGCCGTCAAGAAGCTCAACAGCAACATCGAGAAGACCACCCTTGGTGACATCGATGCTCTCGCAGCTCTCAAAGCCACTCTTGAGAAAGGTGAATAATTGATGAACTTCACACTGAAAATATTGGGCACGGCTTCGGCCCTGCCCATTTCAGATAGAAATCCAAGCGCCCAGGTACTAGATGTACGCGGGCGCTTGTTCCTTATCGATTGTGGTGAGGGCACCCAGGTCAGGATGCGTCAGGCCGGCATATCTTACCTCAAGATAGAGGCTATATTCCTGTCCCACATACATGGAGACCATCTTTTCGGCATATTCGGACTGCTGAATACTATGGCGATGCTGGGCAGGACCGGAAGGCTGGACATCTATGCCCCGGCCGGGTTCGGACCCGTTCTGGACTTCTACAAGGCACATTTCGGTGCGGGGGACAATTATGAGATTGTCCACCATGTGCTGGGAATGTCTGCCCCGGAAGTCGTGTTCGGCACCAGATATCTCGAGGTCAGCGCGTTCCCTCTGAACCACAAGATCGACTGCTACGGTTTCCTGTTCCGTGAGACCGAGCCGGGACTCAACGTGGTGAAGGATAAAATCCGCGAATACGGCCTGTCCCTCGAAGAGATAGCTTCGGCAAAAAGGGGTGAGAACATCGTCCGCCCCGATGTGACAATCAGCAATTCGGAACTCACATATATTCCGTACAGCCCGCGCAGTTATGCATATTGCAGCGACACCGCTCCTTTTCCGGAACTGGCAGAGTGGGTGCATGGCGTGGATGTGCTGTACCATGAGGCTACCTATACATCCGAAATGGAGGACAAGGCCCTCAGACGCTTCCATTCCACTGCCGCCCAGGCAGCATGCTGTGCCCTGGAGGCAGATGCCGGAAAACTCATAATCGGGCACTATTCTTCCAAATATCCGGATTTATCCGTATTTTTGGCGGAGGCGTCCGGGGTCTTTGCCGAAACTCTTCTCGCAAAGGACCTCGACACCATCGAAATACCGTTGAAGAAACATGAATAAAAAACAGATAACCACCGTCGTCGCGGTCCTGATTGTCATTGCTCTAGGCGCCGTGACATTCATCGGCAGCAGCGTTGTGGCTGGCAGAAGGCAGAATTTCAATGACAGATATATCCTGCACGTCTATCCGTCCATGACAGCATCGGACGTGATGGACACCCTGACGAAGGCGGGTGTGGTGATCAATGCCAAGGCCCTGCAGCGCTCATTCGCTGTTGAGGACGTCGCCGAAAAGATGAAGCCGGGCTGCTATGTTATCGACAAGACTTCCACAAATGCCTACGTGGCAAGGATGCTGGTATTCGGCTGGCAGACCCCGCAGAACCTGACGTTCTCCGGCAATATCCGCAGCAAGGAACGCCTTGCAAAGATTATTAGCAACCAGATGATGGTCAGCTACAAGGAGGTCTTGGACTCGCTGTCTGACGATGCCTTCCTCTCTCGCCACGGAACTGACAAGACTAATCTTTTCGGAGCAATCCTTCCTGATACATACCAGATGTACTGGACAGCGTCGATGGGTGAGATAATGGACAGGATGAACAGGGAATACAATGCATTCTGGAACGCTGACCGTCAGTCAAAGGCAAAGTCCCGCGGGCTGACCCAGCAGGAAGTAGCGACACTTGCCTCGATCGTCTCGTCCGAGACCAACAAGGATTTCGAATATCCAATCATAGCCGGGGTCTACCTCAACCGCCTCTCGAAGGACATGAAACTTCAGGCTGACCCTACAGTGGCATATTGCTTTGGTTTCCAGCTCAAGCGCATCCTGAAGAAGCATCTTGAGGTGGATTCACCATACAATACATACAAGTATGCCGGTCTTCCTCCCGGACCGATATGTGTGCCTCCAAAGGCCTGCATTGACGCAGTCCTCAATCCGAAAGGAAAGGATTATATTTATTTCTGTGCAAGTTCGGCCTTTGACGGAACACACAAGTTCGCCTCGGACTACAAGGAACATCAGCGCAACGCCAAGGAGTACCAGAGTGCACTCAATGCGCGTGGTCTGCGATGATGCCGGCGGCGATGCCGACCAGCTCCTCGCACGGACGCTTCTTATAATACTCCGGAGTCCTCATGGATGGCTCCGGAGTATCCTTTTTATTGTCCAGGCCCAGCAGTTCGCGGCAGATTATGCTGCCGTTCAGGTCTTTGTATGCGCCTGCAAACTCCTGTACCAGCCTGTAATTCTCGGTACGGGCGTTGTGGTCGGACGGGTCCTGAGCCGAACAGAGCGCACCTGCCACCATCGTCATTCCGCTGACGCAGCCGCAAACTTCCCTCAGACGTCCCATGCCCCCGCCGAAGCCCGATGCGAGCGTGGCGACGGCCTTTTCTGTCTGTTCCGGAGAAAGGCCTGATATGCCCAGTTTTTCTCCAATCACATCGGAATATGCCATGGCAACTGCCTGGCAACAGTTGTATCCGGCTTTGAAATAAGCCCGCGCCTTGGCGACGCGGGCTTCCTTATCGAATCTTGTGTCCATGTTATTCTTCTGTTGCTGCCTCGATCTTCTTGAGCATTGCGAACATGATGAGTCCGGCCACGACGCAGAGTCCCATCAGGATTGCCCAGTTGGCAACGAGAGGAACCTTGTCCCAAAGCAGTCCTGGAATGGAACTGAGGTAGTTGCCGACTGCTGTGGCGGCGAACCAGAGACCCATCATCAGACCCTTGACCTTTGGAGGAGCCACCTTGCTGACGAACGAGATGCCCATAGGGCTGAGGAGAAGTTCGGCGAACGTGAGCACGAGGTATGTGCCCATAAGGTACATAGGAACGACAGGGTCAGGTGATACTGTGCCCTGAAGCTCGGCAGGTGAAGGCTGGCCCTTCGATGCAAGCACCATGATGAGGTAGCCGACTGCGGCGACAAACATTCCGATACCGATTTTCTTCGGTGCAGAAGGTTCCATTCCCTTTGGATATTTCTCTGTCTTCCTGGCTGCCAGGGCAGAGAAGATGGCCATCGAGATAGGGGTGAGGAACACTACGAAGAACGGGTTGAACTGCTGGAAGAGCTGAGGCTGGATGTCAAGGACTGCCGGCATTCCTGCATAGAGGGCGTATGCGCCACCCCAGAGCAGGGCAGTGACGATGCCGCATGCGAGTTTGCCGCTGGTCTTCTCTGACTGGAATGTGCCGAACAGTGTGTAGATCGATGCGGCGATGAGAGCCAGGATCCAGATGTTGAATCCGAGCTTAGGAAGTCCTGTGGCCGTTGCCTGTGTGTAGTCACGTGCAAACCATGTCAGTGACTGGCCGTTCTGATGGAATGCCATCCAGAAGAAGATGACGACAGCAAAAACGAGGCAGAGAGCCACGATGCGGTCCTTGGTCTGCTTCGGAGAGAGCTCGACAACTTTTTCTCCTGTGGCTGCAGCCTGCTTGGCATTGACGTCAGCGTGCTTGAACCAGTTGCGGGTGGCGAAATAGATGGCGATGGAGATGATCAGCGAGATGCAGGCCACTGCGAAGCCCATGTTGTAGGCTGTGGCGAGATGCTCGATGTAGTAGTTGCTGAAGTCTCCAAGTCCCATTGCTGCAACTGATGAGTCAGGCATCTGGGATGCGAGGGCCTGCAGCTTGTCGGTGTTCTCCGGAGTGATGGTGCCTTCGATGAACTGGTGTGCTAGGGCAGGGATGTCAGCCTTGTAGATGAGTCCGGCCTTGCCCAGGAACCTGTTGGTGATGGCAGTGGCGGCAGAAGGTGCGAACATGGCTCCGATGTTGATGGCCATGTAGAACAGACTGAATGCCGAGTCGCGTTTTGCCGAGTATTTAGGGTCGTCGTACAGGTTGCCGACGAGCACCTGGAGGTTGCCTTTGAAGAGACCGGTGCCGACAGCGATCAGAAGCAGTGCGCCGATCATCAGGACGATGCCGAGTGCGTTGGCTCCGGTAGGGATGGAGAGTGCAAGGTAGCCTGCAAACATCACGCAGACGCCTGTAACAACGCATTTGCCGTAGCCGATCTTGTCAGCGAGGATACCTCCCAGCACAGGGAAGAAATAGACCAGTGCGAGGAAAACGGCGTAGATTGTGCTGGCCAGTGAGCCGCCCCATCCAAACTTGGCCTGTAGGAAGAGCATGAAGATAGCCAGCATCGTGTAGTAGCCGAAACGTTCGCCCGTATTGGCGAGCGCAAGGGCGAACAAACCTTTTGGTTGACCTTTGAACATAAATACCTTTGTTATTTAATTGTTTATTAATATTTTAACTTATTTTTTGATTTTACGAAGGGACAGAGAAGGGACAACGGTGTGGTAATATTGGTTATTATTAGTCAATATCCTACTTTTTTCTCATCCACTTTAGTACTCCAAAAATGTCTAGCAGGTGTGGAGAAAATATACAATGGAAGAGATGACATAGCTTTAATACTACGGCAAGAGCGGCGCAAGACGAACTCACACCGCTCCTAATTTTCAAAAGTTTTGGGAAAATCATTTTAAAATTAGGCTGTAAAGTTAGACTTTCGGCGCCACAAAAACAAGAGTTCGCCGCGAAATCTGCCCGGCGCGGCCAATTCCGGGCAAAAAATCTTAAATGGAATAAACTTATGAAAGCCATTAAGACTATTATTTACAGTAGAACTTTTCAAAATTTAAGACGCCATGAAAGAGTCAAACCGCACTTATGCATATAAGGTAAACGATACGCCTTATACCACCAAGCGTCAGTACATCACTGGTGCTGAAATCAAAAATCAGGCTGGCATCCCTGCCGACCACATTGTTTTCCTTGTTCGTAAAGGATATGACAACGAACTTATCGAAGACGATGAGTCCGTCGACCTAGCAATGCCCGGAATAGAGAAATTTATTACTTGCGCTCCCGCACAGAAGCAGTTGCTGATTGTCAACGATAAGCCTGTAGAGTATGCGCAGGAAAAGATCTCTTATGAAGGAATAGTGAAGCTGGCTGGCGAGACTCCTGGTACGAGCGAATATACCGTTGTCTACTTTCAAGGGCCAAAGAAAAATCCTTCCGGGAAGATGTTTCCCGGTGATATTGTTTTCGTTCAACATAAAATGGTATTCAATGTTACCGGAAGTCATCTCTCATAATCCTTGTCTGAAGAAGCTTCACGATGAGGGTTTCAAGATTGAGGCTCGTGGTGGACAACTTTTTGTCTACCACCTGCCTTACTTGAATCCTAATGGAATCGTTTGTGATGGTACTCTAATGATGCCTCTGCCTCAAAGTGGCCTTACGGTCTCAATTAATAATGACCATAAGGCATACTGGATTGGCGAGGCGCCTTACGGTTTTGACGGTAAACCACTGTATTTCATTAATTCCGGTGTGCCCAGGCAGGCACTTGGAAACGGTGAATTTACCAACTTCTCATTCTCCCGTATGCCTAACAACGGGATGTATCCTGATTTCTATGCAAAGGTTACAGCATATGCGGACTCCATTTGCTCTCCAGCAGAACGTGCTGACCATCTGGCTTGCCTGAGAATTAAGGAATCCCCGATGTCGTCGGAATATGTGGAAGATTCGGTATTTTTGTATCCGGACACGAATTCCAGCAGAGCCGGAATAACGGGTCTCAATGATGTTTTCAAAGAAATGAAGGTCGGCATTATTGGGGTTGGTGGTACTGGGTCTTATACCCTTGATAAAGTTGCAAAGACAGAGGTTAAAGAAATCCATTTGTATGATGACGATATCCTTTGTAATCACAATGCCTTTCGTGCTCCTGGGGCCATCAGTGCAGATGTCCTTGAGAAGAAGCCTCTCAAGGTGGACTATTTTACCTCGGAGTACTCAAAAATGCGTCGGGGGATAATCGCCCATCCTGAGAAAATCTCGACAAATAATGCGAAGCTGCTTGATAATCTTGACTTTGCCTTCATTTGTGTAGATAGCAAGGTGGCTAGAGAACAGATTTCTGCGGCCTTGATTGAGAGAGATGTTCCTTTCATTGACAGTGGAATTGGTGCCAAAATTGTCAACGGGCGCATAATGGGTGTTGTCCGGACTACCATCAGTTTTGGCGACAAGTTTCGTCATCTGAAGCATGAGTTTAATTCAGACGGGGCATCAGAAGATATTTACGCCTCGAATATCCAGATTTCTGAAATAAACTCTTTTGCCGCAGATATGGCCGTTGTACGATGGAAGCGTCTGGTAAGGTATTATGCGGATAGGTCTTTTGACCTGAACAGTGTGTATTCTATTGACATGAACTCTATCATAAATACAAAGGATGAGTCCGATTCAGAATCTTAAGCCTGTCTTCTCGGATAAGATACCCGAGGAATTGGCCCCGGGTATCTTATATATCTCGATGAACCATAGGATCGCAAAACATCTTTGTCCTTGCGGATGCGGTGAAGTGATTACGATAATCTTTGATCCGGAATTATGGAAGTTGAAGTTCGACGGTGAAACGGTCTCCATATTCCCCTCGATTGGAAACTATGACATACCGTGTCAGTCACACTACTTCATCACTGGCAATCAGGTCAATTGGTGTCATGCGTATCTGGAAGAAGAGGCTACCAGCCACAGTAAATTCTGCTGGCTTCGCCATCTCAAAAAGAAGCGGAAAAAGCACTGACAATTTCAGGCCCTGCACCGCCTGACTAAAAATAGGCCACGGATGCTCTGGCTCACGGACGCCAGATAGTATAACATAAAACTATTACATATATGGGAATGATAAAAATTCGCGACGTTACTGGTTCAGGCCGTTATCCTAAACCTTCAACAGGAGAAGATTCGTGGTTGGCATATTGGGAAGCTCACAAATATCCAATCATTTTCTTTCAATGTCCGGGTTGCGGGAACTGGTTAACCAGAGACTATTTTGATGGATGCCATGTCCAAAAATATGGTTCAGTAGATAGGTCTTGGTACATTATCCCAATGTGTGATTCTTGCAACCACAAAACGAACGAAATTTTTGAGGTTGACGAGAACCTGCTTGTTCCGGTGCCAAGTAATCTGAAATAGAGCGACAAGCACTGACCAAAATCGTTCTGGTCGGAAGAACGTATAACCCAAACAGCCAAACATGAAAGGAGGTGTTTGATATGGCAAAGAATCATCCTGTCGGAGATGGTCATCGTATAGGAGCTGTGAGACAACGCAGCCAGACCTACAATCCAGTGACTCAACAGTTCGTAAAACGCGACACTGAAACTGGTCGTTTTATGGATGTAAAACAAGACGGCACGAAATTCAAAGGCGTCCGTCTCGAAAAGTAAGAGCGATGAAATATCTGATGCCGGCACCTTGCCACAATCGCGGCAGGGTGCTTTTTTTTTGTCTCGTGCCTTCTCAGTAATCAAACGTATCAACCGATTGGCAATTTACACATTGATAATCAACCACAGCATCTTCCTCCGTGAAAAGAAAGTCGTCTTTCGTAGAGCAGGCTAACTTATACGAACTTAGACCAACTATTAAAGTGTTGATAATTAAGTATTTGACAAAATAAACATTCCTTTGGCTCTGATTCATCGAGCAGGCAAATTTGGGCTAACTTTCAAAAACTACGAGGAATTGAAGAAGAAAGAGTATTGCGAGCGGAACCTGGCGGAACGAGGCGGAATAGTTCACCTGATTATCCTGACTTTTTGAAAATTGGGCTAACTTAAAAACGGCATTTTAGGCACTTGTAGATAGGAATATGACGGAACGTGACGGAATTTTAAGTTAGCCTGCCGATTTAGGCTAACTGGAATATGGCGGAATCTGGAGGAAAAATAAGTTATCCTATTTTTTAGCCTAAATGCCCCACAGATAGCTGTAAAAGGCCCCTTTTACTCTTCAACGAGGAGGAGTATTGATTAAGTAATTGAGAATCAATAACTTATAGTTAGCCGACACCTGGCCGGGTGCCGGCTGATTTTTTGAGGGGATGTGGCATAGAAGTGCGTGGAATGCGATTTTGCGAAAAGATATTTTGCGCTCAGTTACCACAAAACTTACCATATTCCTTTTCTTCATGTGTCATGTGATTGTGGCAGTTTGATTTATGACCGCAGGACAGCTTGATAAGCTGCTTGGGCAGTTGACCGGGTTAATTTTGCTTCCTTCTATGGAAGAAGAGGAACAGTGCTAATTTGCAGGATTATCAATTAATCTTTCAATTATGTTACAATCAAATTCCCCCGTTGTCAGCTTTACGCGCACACTTCAACAACCCTCAACGGTTACAAGAAAATCCTTCTCCGGGTTTACTACCGGCAGGCAGTTCGTCTCCGATGCCGACAGGACGAAACTGCAACCTTTTGTAGAATTTGCAAGTGAGTACAATCAACGCCGTTACGAAAGACACCAGATTCAGACTTCAACCTACAGGAACAACATCTCTTACATCAAGTCTTTCGCCGCTTTCGAGAGGTACAAAGGCTATATGGCGATGACTATCGGCGGAGTGTCTCCGTTGGTGTTCGAAGAGTATATCGATTTCCGCATCAATGTCAAGATGAATACCAATATGGAACTGGTGGACAAGGCTCTGGTGCCATTGTATCAGGCTATTGACTATGCGCGTAGGCTCGGATATGTAGAGGACATCGTGGCGGCTAAGATTCTTGAGAACAGGCTCAAATTCCGCGAGGTCGAGTATGCCAAGGCAATGGACCTGGAAGGGCCGGTAAAGTACCTTACTGAAGACAGAATTGAGGCCATTGAAAAGCATTACTCCTCCTGCAAGAACATTACTGTGCGCGAGGCTGTGCAGTCGTTCCTGTTTTCATATTATGCCTGCGGCCTGCGCCTTTAGGACGTTATGACTCTGCAATGGGATCATATCAATTTCGAGACAAGAACTTTCCGCAAGGTGCAGGTCAAGACGAAGAAACTTCTGCCACCGAGAAAACCTACGCCCGCTTCCTCCGTTGCACTATCGATGACGAAATCAGGAAGGTGATGGCGTGGTGATATCAAAAATAATTGTATCTTTGCAGCAAAGTTGCAGAGTTCTACATATTACGTATAAAATTGCAAGTTTGATGTTATGAATAATGCTGAGTATAATAACTATTCCGAATGGATCGATGCTCAAGAAATGAGGGGACACTACTTCTTTACAAAGGAAGATGTGCGGGAAATCTTTCCCGATGCAAAGGAGCATTCTATAGCGATGTCTATGTTCCGCTTGGTTTCCTCAAAAAGAATATTCTCTCCCTGGAAGAACTTCTATGTTATCGTGTCGATGGAGTATCGGCTGAGAGGTGTGGTGCCTGAGCATTTCTATATTGATCAGTTGATGCATTTCCTTGGTAGGGGTTATTATGTAAGTTTGTTGTCTGCAGCCGCCTTGCACGGAGCTTCGCATCAGCAGTCGATGACTTATTTTGTGACGGCCGATGGTGCGCCTCTGAGGGATGTGAGGAAGAAGGGCATAAGGATTAACTTTATTCAGAATAACGGTATTGACAACAGGTTTTTGCAACAGGTGAAGACGCAAACGGGATATCTGAAGGTTTCATCGCCACTGATGACAGCTCTGGATCTTGTGGCGCAGGAGCGTAAGGTGGGTGGAATCAGCCGGGTGGCCGAGGTGCTATACGAGTTGGTGGAGGTACTGAAGTTTGATGACCGGAGTCTTGATTTGCTGAAGTGCTATCCCTCGGCAGTGGTTCAACGTTTGGGGTATATTCTGGTCTTGTTGGAGTACGAATCCATTGCTGAGGAATTGTATGGTTTATGTAGGAATGGGGGATTGAAATTCCGCAAGACGGCATTGAAGGCATCTGTTCCTACCAAGGAAGGTATGCCGGTGGATGAGCGGTGGAAGGTTGTTGTGAATCAGGAAATTGATATGGACGAGATATGATTCTGGAATTGTTTGTAAGAGAATGGAGCGAGGTGGCTCCATGGTTGAAGAACGAGATGGTGGAGCAGGATTTGATTATCTGTCGCGCCCTTGTGAGTATCTTCAGTGATGATTTCCAGTTCATGGTGGAAGGTATGACCTCCGATCTGGTCCAGATACTGATGGAGAGAAGGGGCCTTGCCTTGACCGAGGCAGTTGACATAGTATACAACTCCAGGACATACGAGCACCTTCTCAATCCAGACACCAGACTCTATTTCCAAAGTCCGGGGTATGTTTATGCGTACCTTGAGGAGGAACTCCAGGAAAAGAATAGTGTTGCATCCTGTTGAATTTAATTCCCCTTTGCGCTGGGAGGCATATATTCACATCTTTAACGAAGAGGAATATTGATTCTCAGAACGTCGAAAAATCGGCACTGATCGATAGAAATACAATGAGAAAAGCAGGCGGTTAAATGTTTGCTTTTCATTTATTGTAGAAATCCTTTATATTTGTGGATAAACATAGTAAGTAGGTGAGTGTATCTTCCTCTTATTTGATAGGTGCAGGGTCTGGTTTGTGCCCAAATGACTGATTATGGCAAGAATGTACAGATACAGCGAGGACGGCAGGTCATATATTTTGATTGATGGCCGGAATGATGAGATACCGCGGTTCAGGAAGCAGGAATTCGTTCATTCACTGTGCGTTATGTGTGGTGATGACGGTGTGGTGATAGTGGACAGGTCTGACAATGCGGATTACCGGATGGAGTTTGTCCCGCGAGACCGGGAGGCTGCCGGAGCTGGTCTGGACGGTGCATGCCTTTGCTCGGTGGCATTCGCCGACCTTCTGGGCATCAAGCCTTTCCATTCCAGGACATACCGGCTTGAATGTGCCGGGACCGTAATTGATGCGGAAATCCTTTCTCATCTCGGTGAATGCAAGGAGGTCCGTCTTGTCCAGTCTGGCATCGCCGGGGCGCCGATCTGTCAGGGTGAATTTGAATAAAATTATTAGTTAACGATAATGAAGATATTGTTTGCTTTAAATAAGCGAATTTGTGCGTTGCTTGCACTTTCTGCCGTTTTGATTTCTTGTGGAGACCTTGAGAAGAGGATTGATGACCTCGAAGGTCGGGTGGCTTCATTGGAAGCCCGATGTGAAAGGATGAATACCGACATATCCTCCATTCAGGCCATTGTCAATGTGTTGAACCAGGCAGATTTCATCACAGCTGTCACTCCGGTCACTGATGACGGGAAAGTTGTCGGCTATAAGATTGATTTCAGGAATAATCCGTCAATAACGATTTATTACGGTGCCGATGGCCAGGACGGTAAGGACGGTAAGGACGGTAAGGATGGCCAGGACGGTAAGGATGGCCAGGATGCCGCTCAGTTGGGTGTGGCTCGTGACGGAGAGGATTGGTACTGGACATTGGACGGTGAATGGCTCCTTGATGAAAATGGAGAGCGAATCCGTGCCAATTCGAGGGACGGTGTCACTCCTGAACTGAAAATCGAGGACGGGGACTGGTGGATTTCCTACGATGAAGGAACGACATGGGAAAGACTTCAAAGCACCGGTGTCAATGTTTTCAGCAGTGTCCGCGAAGATGACAATTATGTGTATATCACCCTTACAAACGGCACGGAAATCAAGATTCCAAAGGTGGGGAGTGTCATCGAGTTCGAGGACCAGACCGTAAAGATGCTGTGCGTAAAGAACTGGGACACCAATAAGGACGGAGAACTTTCATTTGAAGAGGCAGCGTCTGTCAAAAGCATAGGCACTGTCTTCGCTGGAATGGGGATCTTGTATTTCAATGAGTTGGCATATTTTACAGGTTTGGAGAAAATTGAAGATGAGGCGTTCATCCGTTCTTCATTGATGGAAATAACATTACCTGAATCATTGAAATCAATAGGGTTCAGATCCTTTTTCAACACGGCGCTCAAGAGCATTGCCGTTCCTGAATCAGTTACAGATCTGGGCCGTGCCGCATTTTATGCATGCCGCACTATGGAGCATGCAAACATCCCGAACAGCATTACGGCGATTCCTGACCAGTTGTTTGCCGGATGCTGGAAACTTCAGGAAATAAATATACCTCCTGCATTGACAAAAATTGGTGAGGAGGCATTCCTGGAATGTTTTGAGATGGCCGGCGTCACTCTTCCGGAGACGGTTGACTCCATAGGCCGTGCAGCTTTTTCGAAATGCCAGGCTTTTACGGAATTTGTTGTCCCTGAGTCTGTTGAGTATTTAGGACCTAGCATGTTCCAACTTTGCACCGGCTTGACCAGCGTGAAATTCCCTTCTACGCTCAAGGTTCTTGACCATATGGTCGTGAATGGGTGCAGTTCTCTCGAAACAATCGAGGTGCCGGCAAGTGTAGAGCAGATTGGCTGGTACACTTTCTGGGATTGCACCAAACTAAGCACTATCATAATGAATCCTGTTGTGCCACCCGTTGTCAGGGTAGACAATTATAATGCGGGCAATCTTTTTGATGGATGTAAGCTTTACAGATACGACATGGAGACGGAGCAATATGTTCCTGCCATGAAAATATATGTTCCTGATGTTGCGGCATATTCGAACGATTCATATTGGTCGAAATATTCTGACCTGTTCGTCCAGTTGTAGCCCCTTATGTCTATTGCCATCTCCCATATCTCGAAGGCCGTTCTGGCTGTTGTGACGATGCTGTCAGTCGTTGTGACTGCCAATGCCGCGGAAAGGCGTCTGGTGCGTATCGACATGGATCAATGGAACGAAGTGGATGGCACTGACTCTGTTGCGATACTTGACATGTGGGATGCTATGCACGTGGCATCTACACTGCAGGGGATTGTCAACCGTGATGCCCCTTCTCTGTATATCAGATATGTCCGTCAGGGTGAGGTCAATGTGGATGATTACTGGCTGGACAAGTATACTGATTTCGGCAATGTCGGGGGCAAGCACGGACCGGTGGAGACGGAATGGCAGTTTGCCCGTCTGATCAGTGATTACAATGCATACAAGGATGCCGACGCCATCAGTATAGGCGCAATGGCCAATGCCTCATTCTGGCAGCATTTCCCGTTGAGGGACAGTTACCCGCAGAAATGGACAAACCGTAATGAATTGATTTCCAAGGGCTATCTCACTCCTGATGGCAAGGTGGATATGACAAAAAAGTACGTCATCATGTATGTGGGTGATGCCGATCCGGAACAGGCGGCCAAGTCTATACTGACAGGTCTGGAACAACATCCCGACTTCCCGTTCTATTGGTTCAGGGCAATAATCAAGACTCCTTCATGGTACGTTGATGTCAAGGACAAACTCGAGGCCAGCGATCCCGACGTGGTCTGGATGTCGGCCCTGGACTTTTTCGAACTTCTCCGCTGTTATCAGCGTTCTAATATGCAAGAATGATATGGTCATTGTTGCAATCGATTCATTCAAGGGCAGCCTGACTTCCAGAGAGGCCTGCTTCGCTGCACGCGAGGCTTTGATTGGACGGGGCATGTCTCCGGATGAGATTCTGGCCTGCCCGATTTCCGATGGCGGGGAAGGCTTCTGTGATGTGGTGTCGGAATATGTCAGGGGCAGGTGGGTGTCGTGTGATGTGATTTCTCCGCTTGGTGAATCTGTGCCTGCCTCCTATCTGTTTGGGGATGACGGTGTTGCGTATATCGAGTCGGCATCGGCGTGTGGCTATTGTCAGGTGCCATCCGACAGACGCAATCCGTTGAATACCTCCAGTTTCGGGCTTGGCCAACTGGTTGCCGATGCCCTTCGTAGAGGGGCCGTTAAGATTGTTGTCGGACTTGGTGGGACATCGACCTGTGATGCCGGAATAGGTATGCTCCAGGCTCTTGGGGCGCGTTTTATCCTTTCTGACGGTAGCGTGCTTCCGGATGGCGAGCCTGCTCTGATGAAGGAGATAGTTGCGATTGACTTCTCGTCAGTGACTCATCCTGATGGCCGGGAATCGGGCTCTGGAATTGCGCCTGGCTCATGCCGGTTCGACGGTGCCGGCCTTGACTTTGGGTCGGATATTGGTCCTGTGTTGGAAGGCACATGCCGGATTGAGGCCTGGGCCGACGTCCCTGCGCCGATGTGTGGTGAAGGCGGTACGGTGCTGCTGTATGCCCCTCAAAAGGGCCTTCCGGACCAGTTGCTGCCTGATGCAGACGCCTGGATGTGGCGTATGGCACGGCTTTATGATGGGGCTGCCAGGTCTTGTGCTGGTGATGGTGGACGTGCTTTTGGTGATAGCCCTTTGGCGCCTGGCTCTGGCCTTATGACTGCCGGTGTTGGCTTCCCTGGACTGGCTGTTGATGGTCCGGTTGCTGACGTTCCCGGGGCCTCTGGTTGTCGTTCTGTCGCTGATCTTCCCGGAGCTGGGGCGGCCGGTGGGATTGGCGGGGCTTTACACACGATTCTTGGTGCAAAAATCAAGTCCGGTGCCGACGAGATAATCGCCCTGTCTGGCCTTGCTGATCACCTTGCCGAGGCCGAACTTGTCCTGACAGGGGAGGGTCGATGCGACGAACAGACCCTGACCGGCAAACTCCCTGCCCGTATCGCCGCCGCAGTCATTTCCGCCTGGGGCAGTTCGCAACATAACATTTCTGCTGTTTCCGCCAGACCAGGCGCCCGGCTGTCCGGTAGCGTACCACATAACATTTCTGCTGCTTCCGCCAGACCAGGCGCCCAGCTGTCCGGCAGCGTACCACATACCATTTCTGCTGTTTCCGCCAGACCAGGCACCCGGCTGTCCGGCAGCGTACCACATAACATTTCTGCTGCTTCCGCCAGACCAGGCGCCCGGCTGTCCGGCAGCGTACCACGCATCATCTGCCTCTGCGGACAGAACTCCCTCCCTGACAACCTGGGCCCTTTCGACAAAGTCATCCAGATCACCCCGGCCGGCATGCCACTTGACCAGGCCCTTGACAAAGTGAATGCCTCGGCCAACATACGACATGCCTTGACAAATTGTCTATAAAGACCAGGCAGACAACCATCATCTTCCACCGGTCCGTACACACACTTCTGTGATGGTTTTTCACCGTTACAGCCACACTCAGGATGACACATCCTCCGGATTTTGTGTAGGATGACACATCCTCCGGATTTTGCGTAGGATGACACATCCTCAAATATTTGCGTAGGGTAAGCGTAACAAAATTGTTTTATTACTTGATTATCAGTTAATTAACTTTTTAAATATGTCACATCCTACTCTTTTTTTGAAGGATGTGCCACGCCACCCCGCCATTACACCACCACGCCATTACGCCACCACGCCACCCTGCCACTACGCCATCACGCCATCACGCCACCCTGCCACCACGCCATCATCTATTCCTTGGCATTTTCTTCCTCCCTCCCAAGATACACCCTTACTTCTTTCGAGTCCATCCATAATACCCTGCCTATCCTGCTGTCAGAAGCGCCGGTCTTCCTTTTCAATCCCTGCAGCAATCCAATCTTCTCACTTTTTGTCAGTTCGCTGACCAATTTCCTTCCATACTTTGTCTCTGACATCCTTTCTGCCTCTGCTCTCAATTCGTTGTCATTATACTTGACAGTATGCTCGACATATATCTCTTCCTGTTGGGCGCTGTTACAATAATGAAAACCTTGATATAGTCCCAGTATGCTGTTGAAAAGGTTTTCTACGTACTTGTAGTCCACAAATGACCTGTCATCCATATTTCCATTGCCGTCCAAGACAAAACCGCTGTGCTTGAGGTCACTCCTTGTTCGGAATATCTTCCTTAATTCATTGACGGTCAAGTCACTGGCCTTCTTGCTCTGTCCTGCATTGGCCAGCTTGACATTGCCAGTTGTGCGTTCTGGATTAATACTGTTCCCAATGCCGAAATATGCTCCAATCGAAGTCCATTTATAGTATTCCGGCCTGTTCACAATCTTTGCGGCAACCGGATTCAACAACACATAGGCAATACAATTTTTCAAATGAAAAATGTCTTTGATCACCTTTGGCTTGGCATTGACACCTCTATAAATGCCTGACATATTATGCCTTAGATTCATGTATCTTGAATATTCCCGCTTGTATGTTTCGGCAAAATTTACGGCATCTTCATACGTGTAGGCCCATATCACAAAGTGTGAGTGTGTTGACATATGCGCATAACATTCTATCCTGACATTATATCTTAATGCCACGACGGCACTGATCCTTCTGGCCTGTTCATAATCTTCGTCAGAAGTGTGCACGATGCCATTTCCCGTCCCGTCTGTGCTGATGTGAAAAAAACTGATCTTTCGTTGTTCCATAATTCTCTTTTCCGGCAAATGTAACCTCTGCTCTCATCATGTCCTCGTATTCTCTAAAATATTCTTCACATTTATCTTTTTTTGAGGTGTTTTTCTTTTTTTGAGGTTCCATGACGGCTGTCTATGGGGTGGGCATCCGATTATCATGACATTCAGACACGGTCAACTACGATGATATTCCGGCACCGCCGCCGGAATGAAGGATCTCCGGCGGCTGCAGTCCAATGCTGCGGGGAGTTCGATGGAACTGCTCTCCTCGCGTTTGCTGCTGCCGTTGTCTGCCTTGCTATTGTATCAGGATGACACATCCTCCGGATTTTGTGTAGGGTGACACATCCTCCGAATTTTGCGTAGGGTAAGCGTAACAAAATTGTTTTATTACTTGATTATCAGTTAATTAACTTTTTTAATATGTCACATCCTACTCTTTTTTTGAAGGATGTGCCATGGTTGACGTCTGATGGCATGCATTTTTGAGGTGGGCAAGTGCCTCGACTTTCCTCGACTTGCCTCGACTTGCCTCGACTTGTCTGTAATAGTGAAACAGAAGATGGCCTCCGTGTGGAAGCCATCTTTTCCATAGTCCCGTATTTGTCAAGCAGGGGCGGCAAGCGGCGAACTGCCTACTTTATCTCGCATCCGAACGGGACGAGGGAGTAGCGGGCGAGTTTGAGATGCTGTTTGCCGAACGGGATGCCGATGATGGTGATGCAGAAAATCACTGCAAAGAACAGGTGCACGAGGGCGACTTCCCACCAGCCGAATACTATCCAGAGGATGTTGAAGATGAGCGACAAAGAATTGTGTGCCGGGTCCATGGTGACCTCTTTGCCGAACGGCCAGAGGGCAAGAAGCCCGAGCCTCATCAGCTTGATGCCGAACGGTATGCCGACAATGGTGATGCACATCAGCAGACCGAAAATTCCATACCACAGGGCGGTGATCAGACCGCCGAGGATAAACCATAAAATGTTGCCTATCAGGTTCATATACTAAAGATTAATAAATATTCATTCCTGTCTGCCACACCGTCAGGCCGTCCTTGAAAACTGCCGTCAGGTCGGTCTTCCTATTGACTATCTGTCTCTGAAATCCCATTTGCAGTTGTCTGAGTTGAAGTCGTATTTGCCAAGGCCTATCGTGCTGTCGCCGGTGCTGATGATGCACATTCCCGGAACTGATTTAGGCATGATGCGGTAAGTGCCGTCAACAAGCTGGTCGATACGCCAGAGCTGTGAATCTTCGCCTGAGAAAGCCTCGCTGGCGACAACCTCGCCATTGGCATCGACACTCAGCGCCTTGTCTGTGCCCTCGATCACAATCTTGTAGTATGGCGAGCCGAGATAACCCTCTCCGTCAGGCAGGGCAGTGACAGTCCATCTCTGGTGAGGACGGAACATGTAGTCGCCGAGACGCACGTCGATGACACCTGCCGGCCAGCCCTCGATAACGTCTGCAAGTGTCTGGCTTGCGACAGGCTCCACCGGGGCCTTCGGGTCGCGTCCCCAGAACCTCATTCCGCCTCTGAGACGGATGAAATCGACTGCCAGTTCGAGGGCGTAACCCCTTCTCTGGGACTCTATCTCATAAGTGCCGTCCTTGAAGAAATCACCGGCGACAGGCCAGCCGTTCTTCCAGAGCAAAGTCCTGACACCCAATGTGCTGAGGCCGCTTCTGTCAAGGTCGGCCTCATAGTGGCAGGACATCTTCTCGACACCCTCGTCCTCTACGAACCATCCGTAATGTCCAGGTCCTGCAAGACGGTTGCCGGCAGAGAGGACCATCTTTCCGCCACCCTCCAGCATGTCGCGTCCGATATTGTCGAGGTAAGGTCCCGTAATGCTGCGTGAACGTCCGCAGACGATGTTGTAGGTCGAATTGGTCCCGTCGCAGCAGGTGCCGTGTGTGCCGAGCAGGTAATACCATCCGTCACGGTACATCATTGCAGTGGCCTCGCAGTCGATTGCCACGTCGATGGCCTTGTTGCCAGGCATGCGTCCACCCGTTGCGGGGTCGAGTTCGACAAGCCTGATGGCACCGAAATATGTTCCGTAAGTGCACCAGAGCCTGCCTGTCGTCGGGTCGAGAAGGAATGCGGGATCGATGGCCCAGCAATCTTCGTCGGCTGCCGCCCATGCCACCAGTTGAGGCTCGGAGAACTCGAAGTCGGGTGAGGCCGGGTCGAGGGTCTTGTTCCACATAGTGATGACGTTGCCGCGTGTCTTTCCCTCTGTGCCGGGGAATTCCGAACTGTAGGCAATCAGGTATCTGTCGCCGATCTTGATTACGTCCGGTGCCACTCCGCCGCCGGGTCTCACAGCGCCGCCGTGCCAGTTCCAGCCGTCCTCGGAGATGAGTCCGCCGCCCCCGGTGCCGAAGGTGTAGTATTTGCCGTCACAGAATGCGATGGTCGAAGGGTCGTGGATATATATTTCGCCTGTCTGGGCTTTCAATGATGCCGCCATGAACGATGTCAGGACAGCCATAAATGCCAATGCGCAAATGTTACGTTTCATAGTTGAGCCCTCCTATTGATTTGATACTGTGTAGTTTGTGTATGGGTTGCCATCCTTGTCCAGGAAGCGGACGCAGAAGTCGCTCATGCCCGGTCCGTTGATGACGCACCCGCGGATGACGTGCTTCCCGGCAGGCAGGGTCACTAAGCGCGACACACAGTCATCGACCACCATTCTGCGGTCACCGGAGAGAAGCAGGGTCTCCTGGCCGTCAATCCACCACATCGATGCGGAATTGGACCCGACGGCAAGGCGCACGACTGCCTCTTCCGGGCAGTCGATTACGGTCACAGCCCAGTACAGAGCCTCCACCGGATGCAGTCCGAGCCCGGTTGCGAACCTGTAAAGTTTGA
This sequence comes from Candidatus Cryptobacteroides sp., assembly GCA_045599265.1. Classification (GTDB taxonomy): domain Bacteria; phylum Bacteroidota; class Bacteroidia; order Bacteroidales; family UBA932; genus Cryptobacteroides. The sequence goes on from JAZRVQ010000006.1 coordinate 46,810, forward strand.
CATTATAATTCTTGCTGTCAAGGCAGTGCCATGCAAGTTTGGTCTTCTTGTCGAGTTTGACTTTCTGGCCATCCTTCGGCACGACAGTCAATTGTCCGTCAAAGAGTTGCTTGCCGAATTCGGCGCGGAGCCAACTGTCCGTGAAGATGGCGTTGGTGCGGATGTCAGGTTTTGCGATCGGTTCGAGCAGGGACCATCTGTGTACGAATCCCTTGGCGTCCGGTGTGACCGTCGCGCCGGTGCAAGGGGAGAAGTAGTCTTCCAGCACCGGAGCCGGCTGGTCATACTGTGCCGATGCCAATGCGCTAATACACAGCAGACTGCTTAAAATGATGATAAATCTTTTCATTTCAATTGGTTTTTAGTTTCCGTAAATGTACACATTATTTGCCGTAATTGCTATATTTGTAAGAAAATTTGGTGTTATGGAAAAGACTTGGAGATGGTTCGGCAAAAAGGACAAAATCACCTTGCCGATGCTCAGGCAGATTGGCGTGGAAGGCATTGTGACGGCGCTTCATGACGTGCCGAACGGTGAAATCTGGACCTTGGAGGCTATACGCGACCTTCAGTCATATATTGAGTCATTCGGGATGAGATGGCCCGTTGTGGAAAGCCTTCCTGTCTGTGAATCAATCAAATACGCCGGAGCGGACCGTGACCGTCTCATCGAAAACTACAAAGTCTCGCTTGCCAATCTGGGCAAATGCGGCATCAAGACCGTCTGCTACAATTTCATGCCGGTCCTTGACTGGGCGCGCACCGACCTTGAACATCCTTGGCCGGACGGCACGACCTCGCTGTATTTCGACTACGCCCGTTTCGCATATTTCGACATATACATCCTCCAGCGTGATGGTGCACGGGACGAATTCCCGGCCGAAATAGTGGCAGCCGCAGACGAACTGGACAAGACCATGACGGACGAAGACAGGCACAACCTGGTCGAGAACATAATTGTCCGCACACAGGGCTTTGTGAACGGCAATATCAGCGAAGGGGACCGTGAGCCGATCAAGAAATTCAAGGGCCTTCTGGACCTGTACAAGGGCATCGACAAGGCCGCCCTGCGGGAAAATCTCAAATATTTTCTCGCGGCCATAATGCCGGTCTGCGACCAGTACGACATCAATATGTGCGTCCATCCTGACGACCCGCCGATGGAGGTGCTGGGCCTGCCGAGAATTGTCCGCACGGAGGAGGATATCGACTGGTTCCTCAGCGCTGTGGACAACCCTCACAACGGCCTGACATTCTGCGCGGGATCGCTCAGCGCAGGGGAGCAAAACGATGTGGTTGCAATGGCCCGCAAGTTTGCCCCGAGGACCCATTTCGTCCATCTGCGCAGCTGCAACATGCTTGGCGGCGGCAATTTCATCGAGGCCCCGCACACCGGTGGAAGGGCCCATCTGGTGGAACTTTGTCGCATCTTCACGACCGAGGAGAGACGTCGCAATGCCAATGACGGAATCGGCCTTCCGATGCGCGTGGATCACGGTAAGAACCTGCTTGGCGATGCCGAAGGCGGGTACAACCCGGGATATGGCTTCTACGGCCGCATGTGGGCCCTGGGACAGGTGACCGGAATGATGGCCGCCGTCGATGACGAACTTGTTCTGAAATAAGTTCACCGGTTAAGTTGCATATTTTGTTTTATAAATAATTTTTTCAAAACAAGTTCTATTATGAACGAAATGTTTTCAGTGGCCGGAAAGGTGGCCGTGATCAGTGGTGCGGCCGGCGCATTGGGTGGCTCGCTTGCCCGTCATTTTGCCTCACAGGGCGCAGATGTTGTCGCACTTGTACACCGTCCGGAACAGGTCGAACCGGTCGTGGCCGAGCTCAGGTCTCTTGGCGGCAATCCTTGTGGTTATGCATGCAATGTCATGGATACACAGAGCGTCTCAGCCATTGCAGATGAGGTGGTTGCGAAATATGGACGTGTCGATGTCCTGATCAATGTTGCCGGGGGCAATGTGGCCGGTGCCAATGTGATGCCGGACCAGAATTTCTGGGACATGAAGATCGAGGACTGGGAGAAGGTGCTCGACCTCAATCTCAACGGCACGGTCTATCCTTGCCACGTCTTTTCGAGGATATTCGCCCGGCAGGGTTTCGGTGCCATCCTGAACATCTCGTCCATGGCGGCATACGACGCCCTCACGCGCGTGGCCGGGTATGGTGCCGCAAAGGAGGGAGTATCCAATTTCACACGCTGGCTGGCACAGGAAATGGCCATCAAGTACAGCGAGAAAATCCGTGTCAACGCACTTGCGCCTGGCTTTTTCATCGGCAAGCAGAACCGTGCGGCACTGCTCAACCCGGACGGCTCATACACAGACCGTTCGGTCAAGGTGATTGCAAAGACACCGATGAGACGTTTCGGAGACCTTACCGAACTCAACGGCGCGGCTCAGTTTCTCTGCTCTGACGCTGCGACGTTCGTCACCGGCGTTGTATTGCCCGTTGATGGCGGCTTCAGCTCGTTCAGTGGCGTATAGCCACTGAACGATTTATTCACGGGCCGTAGCTTGGCGGCGTTTAAGCAATAAGCGCGGTCCAGACCAGGAACCGCCCGAACTTTCCTATCAGCATCAGGACTATGGTCCAGACGGCAGGGCACTTGTAGAAGCCAAGTGCTATGACAAGTGCGTCCCCGATGATGGGCACCCAGCTCAGCACGGCCAGCCATACGCCCCATTTGTCCACAAATTTCTTCTGCTTCTCAAGGGTTTCGCGCTTGACCCGGAACCATTTCTCCATCCATTCCCATTTGCCGATACGGCCTATGAAGTAGGTCGTGATGCCGCCGAGCCAGTTGCCGAGCGTTCCGACCACGAGCGCGGCTGTCGGATTGATCCCGGCGGCCAGCACGCCTATATACAGCGCGTCCGAACTGAACGGCATCACCGTCGCAGCCAGGAATGTCCCGAGGAACAGTCCGATCAAACCCCAATTTTCCAGTCCGAACATCTGTTTCCGCTTATTTTAGTGACGGCAAAATTAGTGAAAATAATGCACTTGGAAGCCATCTTCGGCAAGTCTTTTCTTGAATTTACGAAGTAAAATTTCTAACTTTGTATGTTATTATGCCCTATTGAGCGGTGCATTCCCCCTAATGCGTTAGTGCTCAGTAAGGTACGGATGTTATGCTTCTCCGGCTTTTACACAATGTGACAGCCGAGGGCGAAGCCGTAAGAAACCGTACAGATATTATTTTCGCCGATATGAAAGGAATCGTTCTTGCCGGAGGCTCCGGCACCAGACTCTACCCGATCACCAAAGGTGTGAGCAAGCAGTTGCTCCCGATATATGACAAGCCGATGGTTTATTACCCTGTAAGCGTGCTGATGCAGGCCGGGATACGTGACATCCTGGTCATCTCCACTCCACAGGATCTCCCTGGCTTCAAGCGCCTTTTGGGAGACGGTTCGGACTACGGAGTCAATTTCCAGTACGCCGAGCAGCCGTCACCTGATGGACTGGCACAGGCCTTCATCATCGGCGAACAGTTTGTCGGCGACGACAGCGTCTGCCTCGTACTCGGTGACAACATCTTCCACGGCGCCGGTTTTGCCGGAATGCTCAGGGACGCTGTGAAGACCGCAGAAGAGGAGGGGAAAGCCACCGTGTTCGGCTATTGGGTCAGTGACCCCGAGCGTTATGGCGTGGCCGAATTCGACAAGGACGGCAACTGCCTCAGCATCGAGGAGAAACCGAAAGCCCCGAAGAGCAACTACGCAGTCGTTGGCCTGTATTTTTACCCAAACAAAGTAGTCGAAATCGCAAAGCACATCAAACCGTCAGCCCGTGGCGAACTTGAGATCACGACCGTCAACCAGGAATTCCTCCAGGCCGGCTCACTCAAAGTCCAGACCCTCGGACGCGGTTTCGCATGGCTCGACACCGGCACCCACGACTCCCTCAGCGACGCCTCCATCTTTGTCGAGACCCTCGAGAAACGCACCGGCCAGAAGATCGCCTGCCTCGAGGAACTCGCCTTCGAGAACCACTGGATCGACGCCGCCCGTCTCCGCGCCATCGCCCAACCTATGATCAAGAACCAGTACGGTCAGTACCTGCTGAGGCTGGTGAATGAATAAGAGACGATTTTTTAACGACAAATCAATTGGCATATGGGCATAACATATGACATAGAGCAGCAGAAGTTTCAATTCGACTTCGAGCATGACGGAAAAAGTGACCTTGTCACTCTCACTGGTAGTGGCTACCAGGTGGAAGCATTTGGCAAATGCTTCTACTATGGCTATGAATTCGAGCCTGAGATTGACAGTGAGACAAGGACGAAGTTCATCCAATACGTCAAATTCTCTCCTTCTATCCAGAAAGATGAGAACCTGTCCCATTTTATCCAGAAAGCCATCAACGATCTGAACGCCAAGATCAATCTGTATGACTATGACCTCGTAATATATCCGGAGTCATCCAGTCAGGTCAACCAATATATGCTCCGCTACATCTACCGTTTTGCCCAGCCGACACTCAGACAGATGCAGCTCATCAAGGCCCTGCCTTCCAATATCGCATTTGATACAGATGCCTACACTAGGCAGTATCTTGACGATGTATTGGAAAACGGACGTCCTAGATACACCCAGATCCAGAAAGAAGAAGCCATTGCTTCAATCGTAAGGATGATGGACCTGATTCACGGCAAAGACTACTTCACAATCGCAAAAGACGTGAAGAAGAGCAAACTTCGTCCCTACATGCTCCAGTTCCTTCAGTTCGCAACAGAGGCCGACCGGGAACTCTGTGCCACAATCAAGAATCAGAACGTCCTCGTCATAGACGACATCACCACCAGCGGATCCACCCTGAACGAAATCCTCAGGACCCTTCGAATTCTGAACGAAGACAACTCCATCACAATCTTCAGCCTGCTTGGCCGTAAGAACCTGATGGCCGAAATGGGGTAAAGTAGTGCTGTAAATAATTTTTGAATTTGCAAATAATATCTAACAAAATACCATGAAAGACACCAACACTACCGAAAAGACCTGGGTCTGCTCTGTCTGCGGGTACACATGCAAAGGCACCGAACCTCCTGCAAAATGCCCGAAATGCGGCGTGGGAGCAGAGTATTTTGATGCGGTGGAATAAAGAATAAGATATAAATAGCCGCAGGGAGGTCCCTGTAACAGAAACCTCCCCTTGGCTAACCCGGATGACGAGCAGCACTGGCTCAAACCAGTAAGAAAGACCTTGCGACGTTAGCGTTTCCGCCTTCGAAGATGTGCCTTTCTTTTTCGAACCTTTCGACCTTCATGGTCCCGGTAGCAAGCCGAAACAATGATGAAACGTTCGTTGAGCAACTCTTTGACGATCTCATCGACAAGGCGCTCACATACGACTTTAGTGATAGTAAGAATGTTCATAATGATACAAGAATTGTTCGGAGCGACGGAGCGGCTTCCAAGAGAAGTACGATCATCCGGTGGAATAAAAATAGAGTATCCCCGTAATTGCACGAAAATACTCTATTTAAAGTCGTACGAGGCTTGCTAACTCTCGTATCAACATCCTTACTGCTGCAAAGATGCAACAATAATTTGAATTTGCAAACATTTCATTAAACGAAAAATTATTAAACACAAAATCGATATGTCAATCTTCAAAGACAAAACCCTTATGATTACCGGTGGTACCGGAAGTTTTGGAAACGCTGTGCTCAACCGTTTCCTCCGTACTGATATTGGCGAGATCCGCATTTTCTCACGCGATGAGAAGAAGCAGGACGACATGCGCCATGAATATCAGGCCAAGTACCCGGATGTAGCTCATAAGATCAAATTCTATATTGGAGATGTCCGCAGCCTGGAATCAGTCCGTTCGGCTATGCCTGGCACTGACTATATCTTCCATGCAGCAGCCCTCAAGCAGGTGCCGAGTTGTGAATTCTTCCCAATGGAAGCTGTACGTACCAATGTGATCGGTACCGACAACGTGCTCACCGCCGCCATCGAGTGCGGAGTGGAGTGCGTTATTTGTTTGTCCACAGACAAGGCTGCATACCCAATCAACGCTATGGGCATCACCAAGGCAATCGAAGAAAAGGTCGCTGTCGCAAAGTCCAGATATTCAGGCAAGACCAAGATCTGCTGCACCCGTTATGGCAATGTTATGTGCAGCCGTGGCAGTGTGATTCCTCTCTGGATCGAGCAGATCCGCAGCGGCAACCCTATCACTCTCACCGAGCCGAAGATGACCCGTTTTATCATGTCCCTTGACGAGGCTGTTGACCTTGTTCTCTTCGCTTTCGAGCATGGCACAAATGGCGATATACTCGTCCAGAAGGCTCCTGCCTGCACTATCGGCACCCAGGCCGAGGCTGTCTGCGAACTCTTCGGAGGCAAGAAGGAAGACATCAAAGTCATAGGTATCCGTCATGGAGAGAAGATGTACGAGACACTTCTCACCAAGGAAGAATGCGCAAAGGCCGTCGATATGGGCAATTTCTACCGTGTCCCTGCTGACAACCGCGACCTCAATTATGACAAGTTCTTCAAGGAGGGGGACACCAAGCGTGTGACCATCGAGGAGTTCAACTCAGACAACACGACCCGTCTTGATCTCGAGCAGACAAAGGCCAAGATTGCCTCTCTCGAGTACATCCAGAACGAACTCAACGGCATAGCAAATCTCGCTAAATAATGAAGATTCTCGTAACCGGAGCCAAGGGGTTTGTCGGAAAGAATCTCTGCTCCCAGCTCAACAACATAAAGTCAGGCAAGGCACGCTGGTACGGCGACCTTGTCATTGACGATGTCTTCGAGTATGACATTGACAGCACTCCGGAAGAACTGGACAAGTGGTGCAGCGAGTGCGACTTTGTCTTCAACCTTGCCGGCGTCAACCGTCCTAAGGATCCTGAAGAGTTCATGAAGGGAAATTTCGGCTTTGCATCGACCCTGCTGGACACTTTGAAGAAGTATCACAATGCCTGTCCGGTAATGATCAGCAGTTCCATTCAGGCTACGCTTGCAGGCCGTTTCGGCAATTCCGAATATGGACGCAGCAAGAAGGCAGGGGAGGAGTTGATGTTCCAATATGGTGAGCAGACCGGCGCCAAGGTGCTGGTTTACCGTTTCCCGAACCTTTTCGGCAAATGGTGCCGTCCAAACTACAACAGTGCCGTCGCAACATTCTGCAACAATATCGCAAATGACCTCCCAATTCAGGTCAATGACCGCAGCGTCGAGATGGAACTTCTCTACATCGACGACCTCGTTGACGAGATGATCGACGCCCTCAAAGGCAAAGCACATCACTGTGATTTTGATGGCATCGACGTCGTGCCAAGTGAGGCCGGCCGTTATTGCTATTGCCCTGTCACTCACAAGATTACTCTCGGAGAAATTGTTGACCTCATATACAGTTTTGCAGAGCAGCCCAAGACCCTTATGATTCCGGAGATTCCGGAAGGCAGTTTTGCAAAGAAACTTTACAGCACATATCTCAGTTACCTGCCTGCAAGCAAGCTGGCATTCCCGCTTAAAATGAACATTGACCAGAGGGGGAGTTTCACCGAACTTGTCCATACAATGAATGGAGGACAGGTCAGCATCAATATCAGCAAGCCCGGCATCACAAAGGGTCAGCACTGGCACAACACCAAATGGGAATTCTTCATCGTTGTGGCAGGGCACGGGCTCATTCAGGAACGCAAGGTCGGCACTGACGAGGTTATAGAATTCGAAGTCAGCGGAGACAATATCCAGGCCATCCACATGCTTCCGGGCTATACTCACAACATTATCAATCTGTCTGACACAGAGGACCTTGTCACCGTGATGTGGTGCAACGAAATCTTCAATCCGAACCGTGCAGACACCTATTTTGAACCAGTCAAATAAGAAATAATATGGAACTCAAAACCGATTATTCAGACATACATTTCCAGGAGAACGGCAAACTTAAACTCCTGATCATTGTCGGTACCAGACCTGAAATCATCCGTCTGGCCGCTGTCATCAACAAGACCCGTCAGTACTTCGACGTCATTCTTGCCCACACCGGACAGAACTATGACTACAACCTGAACGGCGTGTTCTTCAAGGACCTCAAACTCAAAGACCCGGAAGTCTATATGGATGCAGTAGGGGATGACCTCGGAGCCACATGCGGCAACATCATCAATGCATCGTACAAACTCATGGTCCAGACCAGACCTGACGCAGTCCTTGTCCTTGGCGACACCAACAGCTGTCTGAGCGTGATCGGCGCCAAGAGACTCCATATTCCAATCTTCCATATGGAAGCCGGCAACCGCTGCAAGGACGAGTGTCTGCCTGAGGAGACCAACCGCCGCATTGTGGACATCATCTCCGATGTGAATATGGCCTACAGCGAGCATGCAAGGCGTTATCTTGCAGATTGCGGCCTTCCTAAGGAGCGCACATACGTCACAGGCAGCCCGATGGCAGAAGTGCTTCATGAGAATCTTGCCGAGATCGAGGCATCTGACGTTCACAAGCGCCTCGGCCTTGAGAAAGGCAAATACATCCTCCTCAGCGCTCACCGCGAGGAGAATATCGACACAGAGAAGAACTTCCTCAGCCTCTTCACGGCCATCAACAAGATGGCCCAGAAGTATGATATGCCTATCCTCTACAGCTGTCACCCACGCAGCCGCAACCGTCTTGCTGCCAGTGGATTCAAACTCGACCCTCGTGTCATCCAACACGAGCCTCTCGGATTCCATGACTACAATTGTCTGCAGATGAACGCCTTCGCTGTTGTCTCAGACAGCGGTACACTCCCTGAGGAGAGCAGTTTCTTCACAAGCGTCGGCCATCCGTTCCCTGCTGTCTGCATCCGCACAAGCACCGAGCGCCCCGAGGCCATCGACAAGGCCGACTTCATCATCGCCGGCATCGACGAGAAATCCCTCCTCCAGGCCGTCGACACCGCCGTCAGCCTCTGCCAGGACGGCCATCACGGCATCCCTGTCCCTGACTACATCGAGGAAAACGTCAGCACCAAGGTGGTGAAGATTATTCAAAGCTATGTGGGAATTGTGAACAAGATGGTTTGGAGGAAAGACCAGTAGTTTGCAAATTAAACAATAGATAACAACATGTTCTACCTGACCAACTTCGCCGCACCAGCCATAAGGCCTTCGAAGTATTCTACATTCCTTGCGGGAAGAACAACATGGAGCTATTGGCCGCTTGCAGCAAATAAGCTTATCGCATAATAAACAACAGCCGAAAACCATTAGCTTTAGTCATTCATAAAAAGAAATATGGAAGGAAGTCCAGTAACACATGAAAGCAATGTGATGCAGTTTTGCGTCATAGCCATACAGACAGCGGCCAAGAAGATGAACATCCCGGCAGCAGAGCTCACCAGCCGCCTGGAGGCAGAGGGACTCATTGATGACAGACTCATTAAATTCTATGACACACTCCACACCCAGAGTGCTGACTATGTTGCAGACGACATAATAGAAACCCTGTATAACTACGAGAATGATGTACATTGATGATCATATACTCTACCACGGAGCCGTATTGTCCGTACCCGAGCCACTTGCACATGTAGGCCGGTCAGACCTGGACTTCGGTCCCGGTTTCTATGTAACCAACGACCGGAATCAAGCCACCAAGTGGGCAAACACCAAAGCTGGTCGCAAGAGAGGCCTTAAACCTGTTCTGAATAAATACAACTTCGATCAGGAACGCTTCATTGCAGACGGAAACTATGCGATGAAAATCTTCACGGAGTATAATGTGGAATGGCTGGACTTTATCGCATACAGCCGTAAAGGAAAACAACCGTGGAAGGGACTTGACTGGATAGAAGGCGGAATAGCGAATGATGGAGTTATTTCAACCGTTGACGCATACATAGACGGCAGAATGACACCGGAAATGGCCATGGGCGAACTTATTAAAGAAGACCTCCGCCACCAAGTCTGCATACTCAATCAGGAAATCATCGACAGATACCTCACCTTCGTTGAATCAATCGAACTATGAAAGACTACATACTCTACCGCAAGATAACGCGAATCATAATGCAGCTCTCTGAGGAACTTCAGATTACGCCCAAGCGCGCGCTGTTGCTCTTCTACGGTACCACCACTGCCGCCCAGCTTCAGGACCCCAAATACGGACTCCAGCTCATGAGCGACACCTATATCGTCAACGACATCAAAGCAGAACTGGCCGAGTAGCCGACTCGCAGATGCCATCATCTATGTGCCATTCTGGGCATAGTGACAGCATTGTGACTGACATCTATAAACAAAGAAAACAAAACAATAGATAACAATATCTTCATTCTATCCAAGTCTGACACTTCCGGCCATAAGGCCTACGAAGGATTATACATCCATGGCGGGAAGATCAACATGGAGCGAATGGCCGCTTGAAGCAAATATAACACGCCCCACAGACCCAATCGCTTTGCGGGTGCTCAATGAGGGCAACGGGCCGCTACTCTTCACATTTGAAAAACAACAAAAGCAAGTATTAATATGAAGGAGGTTTATTATGTTAATCAGCAACCATATAATGTAGAATGTCTCAAACGGGCAATTGTAAAAGCGTTGCAGATACAAAAGTCTGATGACGGTGTCCAAACTATTGTGATAATAGTTCCTGCTGCTAGCCAGTTTTCACTTTTGTCTGAATTATTCTCTTCTGCTGATATTAAAAACCGCTGCTATCACCTAGAGAAAGAGAATATAGAAATCAGATTTGAAACCGTTAAATCATACTCTGCCCCTGTTTCATCTAACCAAATATTAATATTCTTATGTGTTAGCCCAAAAGGCCTTTATCAGTTTGAGGACGAATGGTGCGCACAATATTGGATTATTGTCCCGTGGATTATGAGCGAAATGGAGTCGTGGTTGAAAGTTCATTCAGCTAAGGACGTATCAAATGGAGTAACTTTAGCCAATGATTATTCTTTGGATGAGAAAGTGCAGAATGGAATAAACTGGCTTAAGGCTACATCTTTCCCTAATGAGGGATTTAGCCATCCGCTTGATTACAACCGACTTAAATGTATGGCAAATGCAATTGCAGAGTTTGACTTGATTATTTCATACGAATCAGTCCTTTATTATTGCTTGAATCACGGCATCAATCATAGTGGAGGACGAAAGATTGCAGATGCATTTGTTAAGGCCCAGAGTCATAGGTTTAAGACGGATGGCAACTATCCGCTTAAGTTTTTGAAAGAGATGATGAATAATAAACACTAATTTTATGAAAGGAATCGTGCTTGCCGGTGGATCCGGTACTAGACTTTACCCGATTACCAAGGGTATCAGCAAGCAACTCATGCCAATCTATGACAAGCCGATGGTCTATTATCCTATCAGCGTGTTAATGCTTGCAGGGATTAGAGATATTCTGATTATCTCCACTCCGTTTGACCTTCCTGGTTTCAAACGTCTTTTGGGTGATGGCTCTGACTATGGCGTTAGTTTTTCTTATGCTGAACAGCCATCACCAGACGGACTTGCACAAGCTTTTACCATTGGCAAGAACTTTATTGGTGACGATTCTGCATGTCTTGTTTTGGGTGACAATATTTTTCAAGGTTCTGGTTTTACCAAGATGCTTAGGGAAGCTGTCCGCACTGCAGACGAAGAGAATAAAGCCACAGTCTTTGGTTATTGGGTAAGCGATCCTGAAAGATACGGCGTTGCAGAATTTGATAAGGATGGCAATTGTCTCTCTATCGTGGAAAAACCGTCGAATCCGAAATCCAATTATGCTGTAGTAGGATTGTACTTCTATCCTAACAAGGTTGTTGATGTCGCTGCCAATATTAAACCTTCGGCTCGTGGAGAGTATGAGATTACTACTGTTAACCAGAAATTCCTTGAAGATGGAGAACTAAAAGTTCAGACTCTCGGTCGTGGTTTTGCCTGGTTGGATACGGGAACACATGATTCACTTAGCGAGGCATCAACTTTTATCGAAGTCATCGAGAAGCGTCAAGGGCTCAAGATAGCATGTCTTGAGGGTATCGCTTACCGACAGGGCTGGATTTCCGAAGAACGCATGCGAGAACTCGCAAAACCTATGTTAAGGAATCAGTATGGGCAGTATCTCCTCAAGGTTATAGACGAAATGAAAGAAACAGGGAAACCCAATTTGGATTAAATGAAGAATATAATCATCACCGGCGGTGCCGGATTCATAGGGTCGCACGTTGTACGCCTGTTCGTCAACAAATACCCTGAATACCATATCATCAATGTGGACAAGCTCACATACGCCGGCAACCTGGCCAACCTCAAGGACAT
>JAZRVQ010000007.1:0-76907 GCA_045599265.1 Candidatus Cryptobacteroides sp.
AAATCCACGTCGATATCAGGCATGCTGATACGGTCAGGGTTCAGGAAACGCTCGAAAAGGAGATTGTATCTGATCGGATCGAGGTTGGTGATCTTCAGGCAGTAAGCGACTACGGAACCGGCAGCGGAACCACGGCCCGGGCCAACCATCGAGCCCATTGCCCGCGAAGCGGCAATATAATCCTGGACTATCAGGAAATAGTCCGGAAATCCCATCTTGCAGATGGTCTTGAGCTCGAAATCGATGCGGTCGGCCTGTTCCTCGTTCAGCACATCCCCGTAACGGCGCCTTGCACCCTCATAACTCAGGTGGCACAGGTAGGCGACGCTCTTGCAGAACTCCTCGCCACGGTCGTTGCCGTCCTTGTCACAGCGTCCCTCGTCGATGATGCTCCTGTATTTCTCGAGCTGGTTGTCGATATCGGCAAGGAAGGCAGGGTCTATCTCGAATTTCGGGAGCACGTGCCCGCGGTCGATCTTGTATGACTCGATTTTGTCCGCAACTTCCAGGGTGTTGGCAAGCACTTCCGGATGGTGCGGGAACAGGGCGGCCATCTCCTCCTCACTCTTGAGGTATTCCTGCTGCGTGTAGCGCATACGGTCCGGATCGTCAATGAACGCATTGGTGGTCAGACAGATAAGCCTGTCATGTGCAGGACCGTCCTCCTTGTTCACGAAATGCACGTCATTGGTGGCCACGACCTTGACATCCATCTCCTCGGCCAGGTCGAATATGGCCGAATTGACTATGCGCTGGTTGTCATAAACCTCGGTGGACAGGCCCGGGACCTCTGTCTTGTGGAGCTGGACCTCGAGATAATAATCCTCTCCGAACAGGTCCTTGTGCCACCGGATAGCCTTCCTGGCGGCGTCCAGGTCTCCGGAAAGAATGTCGCGCGGAATCTCTCCGGCGAGACAGGCGGAACAGCATACCAGGTCCTTGTGGTACTGCTCCAGCACCTCGTGCGACACCCTCGGCTTGTCATAATATTTGCCCTCGATATGTCCGGTCGAACATATCTTCATCAGGTTTTTGTAGCCGTTGTAGTTCTTGGCAAGCAGGATGAGATGGTAATATTTCCTGTGCTCCGGGTCCTTCAGGGTGTGGTCATAATGCCTGGTAACATACACCTCGCAGCCGATGATAGGCTTGACTGCCGACTTCTTCGCATACTTGAAGAACTCCTTGACGCCGTACATGTTGCCATGGTCGGTGATGGCAATTGCCGGCATGCCGAGTTCTTCGGCCCGTTTGAAAAGTTTTTCTATCGATGAAAATCCGTCAAGTATCGAATATTGTGTATGGACGTGAAGGTGTACAAATGACATATCTGCTTATCTTTCGAATCTATGATTTCCAAAGATAAACCTTTTTTTGTATTTTTGCGTGGTTAGACTAACGAATATGTCAGAAGAAAAATTCGCATCTCTCGGCAAGGTCGAGGCTGTCAGGAAGTTATACGAAGGGACTCCCTACACGCCGTTTTCGAGCGCATGGTTCGAGACGGCGGGCAAGGGCTACGCCACAACTGCATCCGGGATTCTGCTGGAAGGCATCGACTTCGACCTCACGTATTTTCCGCTCAAGCATCTTGGCTACAAGAGCGTCATCACGGTCACCGGCGAACTGTACAGCGAAATGTCCCGCCCCCGCACCCTTGCGGTCTGTCTGGGCATCTCCACCAAACTGGATTTCCAGCACGTGAAGGAGATCTGGGACGGCATAGTCACGGCCGCCAGGGAGCACGGCTACAAGGCCGTCTCGCTTGATCTGACACCGTCACTCACAGGCCTTGTGATAAGTGTCAGCGCAACCGGAGAGACCTCCCTGCTGATGGCCAAAAGGCGTCCTGCGGCCAAAAGCATGGACCTTATCTGCATCTCCAACAATCTCGGAGGCGCATACCTTGGCCAGCAGGTGCTCCGGAAGAGGATGGACCTCGAAAAGTACAGGCTCCTGGTCGCAGACTATCTCAAACCCGAACTGCCTGCCACAATCCTTGACTCGCTGGACGATGCCGGCATCGTGCCGTCATTCGGATATTTCGTCACACGCGGCCTTGCAGATGCAGTGAAGAGACTTTCACGCGACAGCGGGCTCGGCGCCAAGATTTACGTGGACAAGATTCCTTTCGCCGGCAAGACGTTCGACCTGGGCAAGCAGCTGGACATCGACCCTGTCACGGCGGCCCTCAACGGCGGGGACGACTGCAGGCTGCTTTTCGTGATCCCGATCACCCTGCACGACAAGTTCCGTCACGATTTCCAGGACTTTGACATCATCGGCCACCTTGCCAGACCAGAAGTCGGCCCGGTTATTGTAACACCGGACGGGGTCGAACTCCCGCTGAAGGCGCAGGGATGGAATGACAACACTGGACAATAACCCAAAAACACAGATAAAAAATGAAAAGATTCATCAAATCAGCAATTCTTGCCGGCGTGCTCACACTTGCAGGCACCGTGGCAAACGCTCAGACCCTCAAGGACATCCTCAATTCCTCAACAGTAAAGGACGTTGTTTCAGCAGTGACAGGCGTTGACCTGGGCGAAATCATCAAGACCGACATCACTGGCACATGGGCTTATGACGGATTTGCAGTCAAGCTCGACAGCCAGAACCTCCTCAAGAGCGCAGCGGCTTCAGTCGCAGCATCACAGGTCAGCAAGAAGGCCAACGACGTTTTCGAGAAGATCGGCATCAAGCCGGGCGCCCTGGACTTCACGTTCAACTCTGACAACACATTCACAGTAACATGCAAGGGCAAGTCATTCAAGGGCAACTACACTCTCGAAGGCGACGCTCTCGCAATGAACTTCGGCAAGCAGCTCCAGCTCTTCAAGATCAACGGAACAGTCGTTGTCAACGGAAACGACCTCCAGATTCTCTTCCCGGCCGACAAGCTCCTCTCCCTCATGGGCAAGATCTCGGCCAACTCAAGCAACGCAACCCTTTCCACAATCGGCACCCTCGCAAGCCAGTATGACGGCATGAGGATGGGTCTCGACCTCAAGAAATAATTGATATTTAAATACTTGAAATGCTGCTACATCACCGTGTGGCAGCATTTTCAATTATGAACGTATTGAACGACTCTGCCGGAAGGCTGGCCGTCCAGGTGCGCTTTCCGAGCCTTACGCTGATGTCCTGAGGGGTATCATTCCCGTTGGAGGTGACAAGCGCCACGCTGCCGTCAGGATTGGCAAATGCCAGAGCATTCTCATATTCAAGACGTATCCGCTTTGCCCCGCTCTGCACGAAATGGCTGGCATGCTTGAGCAGGTAGTACTCTATGCTGAATTCGTAACTGCGAGTGTCCTTGTCAACTACGACCAGCGAATTCTGGCGCCAGTTCCAGTGGCTCAGGCCATTCTTGAACAGGGAGATGTTCCAGTAGTCGTAGATCTGCACCCCGTTGCCGATGTAATGCTTCATCAGTTCCCAGCTGTGACAGGCCCCGGCCCAGTCGTTGCGGCCGTCACCGCACTCCTGCTCGCTCATCACAAGGGTGGCGTCAGGATACTTGCAGCGGGCCTCCGGCAAGGCTGCCCGTCCGGCCCATTGGAATGCAAGACCCTCTATGCATTTACCGACTTCGGGGTCTGTCATTACGGTATCGATGGCAGCGGCGCCGGGACGTTCCCATGTGCCGAAATACACAGACACACCGCGCCGGCGCATCTGCGGACACAGATGGCGCAGGAAACGTGTCAGACCCTCCGCCGTCCAGCAGCAACTCGGGAAATTCTGGTCCGAATTGGGCTCGTTCTGCGGCATCACCATAAAGACCGGAACCCCTTCTTCGCGATATGCATCCACATATTTTCCGAAATAGCGCGCATACGCATCGAAATATTTTTCATCCTGTACAAACATATCCTGACCCTCATAGCCGCGTCCTGACTCCGGAAGGTCATTGACCACGTCCGGGCGCATTGCATAATGGTGGTTATATTTCATCCAGGTCGGCGGACACCATGGCGATGCCCACACTTTCAGGTCCGGATTGCGCCGCAAGGCCTCCTTGATGAGCGGGAGCAGCGTTTCCCTGTCCCTGTCAATGCTGAAATCGTCCAGGGCAAAGTCTCCGGGGGTCTCGTCGTATGAATAGAAGTCTATGCTGAAATCGTTCGCGCCGACCGGTGTCCGGCAGATATTGAACGACGCCCCCAGGCCGGGAACGAAAAGTTCGTCCAGCACCGCCTGACGGTCCGCCTCGGAAAGCTGGCTGAGCGACTGCCAGCCCAGTTCGCTGAAACTGACTCCGAATCCAAGCATGGTCTGGTCAGTATTTGACGGGTCGATGACAATGTCTGCTTCCGCCCCGGAGAGCCGGACACTTGTCTTCTGCCAGGGATTGTCAATTGTTGTGGACACCCATTCCGCAGATGGCCTGCATGCAGTGCAGGCCGCGGCGAGTGCTGCAATTATTACGATGTGTCTGTTCATACCATTTTAGTCATTCTTAATCAATACGCTCCCATTCCCCATGATGCCGTATTCCTGGCATCCCCGTCAAAATTGTCCGTGAAGAGAAGTTCCTCCCCAATATAGACCGGCGCGCCTTTTCCCATCGCCGGAGATGACTGGGCAAGATGGTAATCCCCTGTTCCGGGACTGACAAATTCCGGGTCCTGGTCCACTACGTCGTCCTCTGTGAGACAAGAAGAATTGAAAACATTGTCACCTCCGGCATAGCCCGGAAGGAATGGACAATACAGATTGTGACTTATCCTGTGCGGCGCCAGATAGTCGGCATATATGGAGAATTTTGTCGTTCCAAGCCCGTCATAGAATATGTTGTTCATTATGACAAGGTTGGAATTGTCCTCATTCTTGCTGTAATTGCCGATGAAACCGCCGAAATTGCCCCTTTTCGTATAACAGTTCACAAAGGTGTTGTTGACGATGTAGATGTTCTTGAAACAGCCGTTCTGGATGTTCATGAACTGGAACGCCGTGGAAATGCTGTTTATGACAATGTTGTCATAGTAATATATTTCGCGTGCGGTGCCTCCGAGTTCACCGGCCACAGCCATTCCGGTGGTGTTTTCCAGACGGTTGTGGTGTACCCTTATATTGGTGCTCGTCTTGCTGCCGGCGTCATTATAGATCCCGAGAGGCAGGATGTCATGGATGTAGTTGTAGCAGACCTCCCCGTTGCTCGACCCGCCCTTGGTATCGATGCCTTCACCGCCGCAGGCCCCGTCCACGTCTGAGCCCCATACCTCGTTGCCCCTTGCGACAAAGCCATCCACGCCGGCAATGGTGATGCATTCCTGCGTACCGTTGCCGTACGAGTCCCGCTGGTGGTGCTGGCAGGCCTTCTGCACCTTGTTGGAAAGCACTTTTATGTCCTTGCAGTGGGCGACGTATATTCCGGAGGCCCTTGTGTTGAAGGTGTGGCAGTTCTCGATGGTCACGTCAGAGCAGTCATCATTTACACTTATTCCGTACCAGGGAGCGTTCTTGACGCTGATGCCTCTCAGGATGACATGGCTTACGCCTGTGAGTTTCACCCCGCTGGCCCACCACTTGGTCTGACCGTCCTTGTCAAGGTCTATGACACTGGCCCCGTCAGGGTCGCCGGCTATCAGAGTCGGGCTGCCGGCAGAAACTCCGCTCAGGGACGAATTGATGACTATCTCCTCATTGTATGTACCAGGAAGGATCTGAAGGGTGTCACCGGGATGGATGGAGTCTATTCCATGCTGGATGGTCTTCCAGGGCGTGTCGCTGCTTTTCGCGTCAGAGGCTTCCCTGCTGTCGTCACCCGTGGACGCACTTACATAGAACACCCTGCTGTGGGAAGATGTCTCCTGCCCGGGGTCGTCCCGGTCATCCGGATTTTCTTCACCCGGGTCGGCGGGGGTGTCCTCTCCCGGCTCGTCTGAAGTGTCCCCGCCAATCGGATTGGGCTTTTCATTCTGCTGAGGGTCCGGCCTTTCATATCGCGGAGCGCGCTCACATGATGCGGCTGAAAGAAGGGCCAGCACCAATACTGCCAAAATAATGTATAACCTTTTCATACACACAAAATTAATAAGCTCTTTTCATTATTTTGGGGGAGTATTGTCTTATTTTCGGAAAATGATAAACATTAGGCAAAAATTAACAATACTCCCCCACATAAAAGGAGTTTATTACTTTTCCGTGCTGAACTCAACAACCTTCCTCACCGGCTGGCCTTCGACAGTCAGACCTTCCACAACGACCCTGAAGTCACCTGAATAGGCAGGGAGACGGCAGTCAAAATCGAACGAACCCGACGGTTCCACACTTACTGCCGGGTGCCAGTAGATGGTCTGTCGGTAATCCGGATAAGTGTCATCGGAAGGGGCGCCGGCGCATGTGTATGCAGCCGGTACGCTTGCCCCGTTGAATGAGATGAAACGCACGTTGTCATTGAATGTCATGCCGGCCATATCCTTCTTGTAGGTCACAAAATTGATGATTCCGCCATACGACCTGGCACCGAGATAAAACGTTGACTGGTAGATGTCTATCCTTTCCACAAGAAGCGGGTCGAATGAAATAATCTTCGAATGGTCAAAGACCGGAGTGCCGTCTATCATCACAAGTGACGGGCGGTCAGAGTAATTGTTGTTCCTGTAATATTCGGAAAGAAGCGTGTACAGCTGAGGCTGCTTGGAAGCATCCTTTCTCACCCTGATTTCAGTCACGAACTCCACAAATATTTCGCTCATGTCCGGAAATCTCGTGTAGTCATCAAGGACGTACGATTTGGGAGTCAGATTGGAGAACAGCAGGCTCGGACGGTAATACAGATAGTCATACAGGATTTCCGAGTCGAAATATTTCTCTATCTGCATGCCTATTCCGCGCTGCAGCAGGCTTTCCTGCTGGCTTGGACAGAGCGGCATCGCCGGAATGGAAGATATTTCAGGACCGATGAAAGGGGAGTCTATCTCAAGGTGTGAGTCCGACTCCGGCGAAAGGCCTTCTATCTGGCAGACCAGGTCGTTGTCGCCGAATATGCTTGTGGTGTAGAATGTGATGTCCCTGTATCTCCCCACCTCGGCGGAATATGCTCCGGACAGGTCGCCCGGCGAAGATATGAAGGCATAATGACCTATAGCATCGTAAGGATTGTTGCCGACCACTCTGGCCCTGATGATTTCTCCGTCATATTCTGGCGTGTAGGCGTCGGTAAACTCAGGGACGGTAAGAGAGCCGTTTCTCTCGACAAATGCCGAAATCGAGCCGTTTTCGGGCTCCTGGAGCGCATCTTTGTGGTAAACAGACACTGATACTGACGCCAGAGACGAGCCATTGTTCATGACAGACACCGGAAGTGACTTTCCGGAAGCCTCGCCCACTTCTATATCAATCGCGCCGCACTCTGATTCCTGCACCTCAGAGGCCGGAACCTCATCCACAAGTGTCACAGCGCCCTTCTCCCTCGAAGACGAGAAAGTGTTGTACACACTGATCAGTCTGGCTCCCTCAAGGCAGTCAAAACCCACCTCGTTCCTGTTCTGTGCGGTATAGCAGACCAGATAATAACTGCCTGACGGAACGCTGCGCGGAATGGTCAGCGTACCGGCACCACGGCCGTCCAGAAGGGATATCTTGGCAGTTGCAACGGTGCCGGAAAGGGAACAGAGTTCGACGTATGCGACGCTGCTGAACCCGGAAAGGACGCCTCCGCCGGCAATGTCGGTGCAGAATGCGGACAGCCATACACGGTCACCGGCCACATAGCATGCCTTGTCCGTGGATATGTAAACTCTTTCGAAGAGACGGTCCCCGCCTGCAAGGCAGGTATATAACGAAATGACCGTCAATATGATAGTGATGAATGCGCGTTTCATGCTCTATTCGTGTTTCGAAGGCCAGTCGGCAGGTTTGTTCTTTGTTCCACCGGATGCCCTGCAGTCCGTGCAGCGCTTCGATGCCCATGTCCAGCCGCTCGGTTCAGCGGACAGGAAGGATTCCTTATACTCGACAGGGAGAAGGCCTTTCTGGAACATTTTATACCAATCCTCTTCCTGGACTCCCTCCTCTATTGTGTATTCGTTCTTGTCCTTGTAGATGCGGGACGCCTCGCCGTTATAATACCCGTGTGCAGTGGCGACAATGGAAGCGTTTATGTATCCGATGACAAACTCGGATTCGTCGTCGATACAATGGATATTGCCAGCAATCTGGCTCGGGTTCGGTGTGTCAAGGCTGCCGTGATAGTCCGATATCTCCTGGAGGTTCTTCCAGTAGGCATAACCGTCTGCAGAGATTGCATCCAGTTCCACTGTCATCCTGTACAGTTGCTGAATCCTGAGATCCGTATAATTGATAGTCAGGAACTTATGTTCTACAACCTTATCAGAGGTGAGTTCCATTACAGAAACAAGGTTGTTCTCTGTGGACTCCTTGTGGTTCCAGCACCAGTAGGTGTCCACTTCCTTGTCCACTATCTGTCCGTTGTCATTTGGGTCGCGGACCAGGGATGGTTCAGGAGGTATGTACTCGACCCTGCACTGCATAGGTGCATGATACTCCCAGTCTTCAATATAGTCCCACTTGAAGTATTTGTTGCCTTCGGTCGAGGAGAAACTCAGACAAACGTCCACTTTTTCCCTGTTCTCGGATTCGATGAACGAAACGGAATCGATGACCGGTGCCGGAAGCGGAGTCAGAAAGTCGGACTCATATTGCCGGACATAGTATGCTATTTTCTTGGAATCATATCGTGTCACTATTACGTGGAGTCTATACTTTCTGTCAGGAGAAGCATCTGTGAGATCTACATAATAGCCTCCATTTGCGAATCCGCCTTCATATGTCTGGCCCTGGTCGTCTTCGACATATGCCCTTCCCGAGGCTTTTTTTACGGGATCCTTCGATCCAAGTTCCTGCATGTATGAGACATTGAAACGCGATATCGAACCCACCCTGATGTCACCCTCTATGACAACTGTTTCCGTGAGCTGAGGAATGTCCGGCTCGAACGGATAGATGCACGAAACGGCCGACCCGATGGCCAGAGATGCTATGATGATATATGACAAAATCTTCTTCATGGCCGTCAGAATTTAAGGTTGAGGTTGATATAAGGGATAGGGGAGGCAAAGACACAGAGTTTGTGTCCTGTCACGTCCGTTCCTCCCGATGTAGTGAAATAGACTGAATAGGCGTTCTTGCGGCCTGTCACATTGTAAACACCGAACGTGACGCTGCAGTGGGTGAGTGCCTTCAGGTAGTGTCCGGCCTCGATGTTCATCGCCAGGTCGAGCCTGAAATAGTCCGGAATGCGGTAACCGTTCCTCTCTGAATATGCCAGACGCAGACCGCCGCCGTAGTAATACTGACCGACAGGCAGAGTCACCGGACGGCCTGTCGAATAGTCAAGGTTCATGGACACACTGTAACGGTGCGTGAACTTGTAATTGGCAACAACCTTGACGTCATGCGGCTTGTCATGTGCGGCCGGATACCATGCCCCACCGTTGATGGTGGACACGCCGCGGTCCTGCATCTCCTGGAGCAGCGTCCTTGCGTAAGTATATGCTATCCAACCATTTAACTTACCGTGCGGTTTCTTGATCATAAACTCCACACCGTATGCCTGGCCACGTGTCGGGACAAGGTCGTCGGCAAGGTTGTGGTTCATCACCAGCACCGCCCCCGACTTGTAGTCAAGATAGTTGTACATCCTCTTGTAGTAGGTCTCGACCGACATGTCGAACTGGTTGTCGGCAAACGACCAGTACAGTCCGGCAGCGGCCTGCCATCCATCCTGAGGCCTTATGTTCTTGTCACATATCTTCCATGTGTCCATAGGGGAGATGGAAGCAGTGTTGGTCACAAGGTGTATGTACTGCCTCATTGTGTTGAATCCGGCCTTCAATGAAAGGTTCGGAAGGAAACTGTACTTGCCCGAAATCCTTGCTTCCGGCATGCCGTAGAAACGAGGCGACTCAAAGGCCGTGAAACCGGTCAGACGGACACCTCCCTCAAGTGACAGTTTACTGTTGATCCTCCAGTTGTCACCTGCATACAGGGCCATCTCAAGGGCAGATTCGGTAGGTATGGCATCGTGCCGTATCATCGACATATCGCCCATAGGCGTCCTCTTTCCCGGATTCATTATGTACGAGATCAGGTTGCCGCCATAACTTACCGTATGGTTCTCATTGACCATATATTTGAAATTGACCTTGCCCCAGGCCTGCCGTATGGCAGTGCTGTATTTATACGCTGCATAGGTCTGGTAGGTGTCCATAAGGTCGTTGGAATACTGGTCATACCCGACAGAAGCCACCATATTGTGGTTTGACGAGAAGTTGCTGCGCAGCTTGACCGATGCGTTGATGTTCCTGTAGCGGAACAGGGTGTCACCGGTGAAGGAGAAACGGTCGCGGGAGAAATATCCATATGCGTGGATGGACGTGCGGTCGTTGAACTTGTGGCTTATGCTGGCGTTGATATCGTAGAACTGGGCCTTTCCGTTGTGGTATCCGCTGTTTTCCGGGATGAGTTTCATCATCCAGTCGGAATATGTGGTGCGTGCACCGATAAGGAAGGTGGTCTTGCCTTTCTTGAGAGGTCCTTCAAGGTGGAAACGGCTGGTCAGCAGGCCCACTCCGAGCGAGCCTTCGACCTTGTTGCTGTTGCCTTCCCTGCCCCTGATGTCCAGCACAGACGAGATACGGCCTCCGAACTCGACCGGAATGGAACTCTTGTAGAGCTGGACGTCGTTGATGACCTCGGTGTTGAATGCGGAGAATATTCCGAACATATGGCTCGGATTGAATATGGTCCCGTCATTGAAGAGGATAAGGTTCTGATCCACCGAACCTCCGCGTACATTGAACCCGCTGGAAGCCTCACCGACAGACTTGACACCCGGCAGGGTAGTGACGACCTTGAGGACGTCAGCCTCGCCGAATGCTACCGGCACGTGGGTCAAAGTATTGATTCTGACCGTCTCCACACCCATTTTAGCATCCTTGTGGGCAGCAACGCTCTCTGCCGAGATGACGGCCTCCTTGAGGGATGTGACCTTCTCTTTCATCAGCACATCCAGACCTCCGTCATCGTTTACATTGACGTTGAGGGTCATATCCTCCATCGAGTAGCCGCTGAAAGAAAGTCTTCCCTCGCCCACAGGCATCAGGATGGTATAGAAACCATAAGTGTCGGTCACCGCGTATGTACCCGTGGCCTCGTCAAGAACCGACACGCCGATCAATGGCTCGCCGGTGGCGATATTGGTCACATGGCCGCTTACACGGGCCTTTCCGGTATGGCCGCTGTTGCCGTCACCTATCTCATAAACCCTGTTCTGGAAGGCTGCAATGGCGTTTTCTTCCTGGATATATTTTTCCAGTTCGTCATTGCCGCCGGATACGGCCTCGTCGAAATAACCGGTCGGAAGCGATGACGCGATGCCCGGTCCGCTGGTCACGTACAGGCCGCCGTCATAGAAAGTGCACACATATCCCTTGCCGGAAAGTTCCTTGACGGCGGCGTCCACAAACTTGTCGGACGGTGCCGAAACCGAGTATTCCGCACGGTCCTTGCTGTCCCTTGCGAAATATACCTTCATTCCGAGATTGGTGCGCAGATAACTTATCAGAGAGTCCGAATCGACACTCCTTACCTCCATCCTGGTCTGTGCCAGGGAAATGGACGTGAATGTGACTGCCATCAGGGCCGTCACAATAAACTTAATCAATGTACGGCGCATGTCCAGTCAGTTTTTTTGCCTTGCCCTTGCCTATTCTTTTTATCTTGCCGTCCATCTCCCTGTAATAACGCGCGTTCTTGGCAAAATAATCATTGATGTCATACCTGTAGTCAGGGTCATCATAACCGATTTCGGCACCATTGTGATTGCCCTCACCGTACTGTACGATCTTTATGACATTCTTATAGACAGCATAATCAGCGTTTTCGTAAAGCAGCTGATAGAATCCGTCCACAAGATTCTTGCCCTTGGAAAGGTCTATCGGGCGGAACATCTTTTCGCCCATCGTGAACCACTCGGTCTTGGAGCGGTCGAGCACAACAGGCATCGAACTTTCCGACTGCTTGACCAGCAGTTCATTGCGGCAGCAATCCAGATTGATAAGGATGTCTTCGTACAGTTTTCCGTTGTACATTATACTACCCGACTCGAATTTCTCCGACATCCAGAAGCAGTGCCCGTTGTAGAGAAAATTATACGTGAATGACTTGCGGCCGCGATAGATAGGGGACAGTTGGCCTGATGATTCCATATATGTCTCATACTCGGTCCTGTCCTGGGCGTATGAGGCCACAGTTGCGAGACCGAGTATGATCACGGAAACAATGATTCTTTTCAGTTTCATCAAATGTTATTTGAGGTTCTTGAGAAGATTGGAGAGGTCAACTTCTTTGTGGATGATACCCTTCAGGTCTTCGATCTTGACTCTTTCCTGAGTCATGGAGTCACGATAACGTATTGTCACACAATGGTCTGTGAGAGACTCGTGGTCAACAGTCACGCAGAACGGAGTACCGATGGCATCCTGACGGCGATATCTCTTTCCGATGGAGTCCTTCTCGTCATACTGGCAGTTGAAATCGTATTTGAGTTCGTCCATGATCTCCTGTGCGAGACCGCAGAGTTCCTCGTTGTTCTTGAGCAGAGGAAGCACGGCCACCTTGACCGGAGCAAGCGGTGCAGGAATGCTAAGCACTACGCGGCTTTCGCCATTTTCGAGTTTCTCCTCCTTATATGAGTGGCTGAGCACTGCGAGAACCATACGGTCCACACCGATGGAAGTCTCGATGACGAACGGAGTGTATGACTTGTTCTCTTCAGGATCGAAGTACTCTATCTTCTTGCCTGAGAACTTCTGGTGGTTGCCGAGGTCGAAGTTTGTCCTTGAGTGGATACCCTCGAGTTCCTTGAAACCGAACGGGAAGTTGAACTCGATGTCAGTTGCGGCGTTGGCATAGTGGGCGAGTTTCTCATGGTCGTGGAAACGGTAATTCTCGGCACCCATTCCAAGGCCGACGTGCCATGCCATACGGTTCTTTTTCCACTCCTTGAACCAGTCAAGTTCGGTGCCCGGCTTGATGAAGAACTGCATTTCCATCTGCTCGAACTCCCTCATGCGGAAGATGAACTGGCGTGCCACAATCTCGTTGCGGAATGCCTTGCCGATCTGTGCGATACCGAACGGAATCTTCATGCGGCCGGTCTTCTGGACATTGAGATAATTCACAAATATGCCCTGTGCGGTCTCAGGACGCAGATAGATGAGGTTTGCACCGTCTGACGTGCTGCCCATGGAAGTGCTGAACATAAGGTTGAACTGACGTACCTCGGTCCAGTTGCATGTGCCGCTGATAGGGCAGACAATACCGCAGTCTATGATGATCTGGCGGTACTCGGCGAAGTCACTTGCCTGCTCGGCCTTGACGAAACGGTTGTGCACCTCATCATATTTGGCCTGCTCGCGGAGGACGTTGGGGTTTGTTGCCCTGAACTGGGTCTCGTCGAAACTTTCACCGAATTTCTTGAGTCCCTTGGCGATTTCCTTGTTGATCTTCTCCTCGATCTTGCCGAGATAATCCTCGATGAGAACGTCTGCACGATACCTCTTCTTGGAGTCCTTGTTGTCGATGAGAGGGTCATTGAATGCTCCTACATGGCCTGATGCCTCCCAGATTCTCGGATGCATGAAGATGCAGGAATCGATGCCCACTATGTTTTCGTGAAGACGTGTCATCGCCTGCCACCAATAATTCTTGATGTTGTTTTTGAGTTCTACACCCATCTGACCGTAGTCGTACACTGCTGCCAGTCCGTCATAAATCTCGCTGGACGGAAAAATGAAACCATACTCCTTGCAATGTGCAACCAATACCTTAAAAAGTTCGTCTTGTGTCATAACTGTTTATATTTTAATTATTTATATTTTCCATCAATTCTTTGAGCGGCCTCATGACAAAGTCCCTTTTCTCCATCAGCGGATGCGGAACCGTCAATTCCGGCGTGTCAATCTTCATGTCTCCGACAAGCAGAATGTCAATGTCAATCGGCCTGTCACTGTATATTCTCCTTCCCTCCTTGTCGTACTGCGGCCCTCCCTTGCGGCCCATTTCCTTCTCAATGTCCTTGCAGACCCCGAGAATATGCAGCGGGTCCGGACTGTCCAGTTCGTACAGGACCACGGCATTCATAAAGTCAGGACCGTCAAAACCCCAGGACTTTGTCTCATAGATGCCAGAAATCGCAAAATGTTGCATACAAAGCCTTTCATCCAGCGATTTTACTGCATTTTCTATGTTCTGGCGCCTGTCCCCGAGGTTGGTGCCAAGAGCGAGGAACACCCTAGTCTTCATCCAGGCCAAGCTCTACCAGCGCTTCCTCCGACATCCTGCTCTTGTCCCAGACAGGGTCGAATACAAGGTCAATCCTGGCACTCACAACGCCAGGCACGTCATCGACGGCTTCGCGGACCTGATCCACAACATAATCGGCCATCGGACAGTTCGGCGCAGTGAGCGTCATCTTGATATACACGTTATGTCCCTCATCCACACTGAGTTCGTAGATGAGACCGAGGTCGTAGATGTTCACCGGAATTTCCGGGTCATACACCTGCCTCAACGCCATTATTATATCTCTTTCAAGCATAATTCAAATATTATCTGAGGCCACCTGCCTGATCTTGTCTATCATCGAGACCAGACCATTGGCTCTCGTCGGACTCAGATTCTCCCTGAGACCTATCTTCTCCACAACGGAAAAATCACTTGACATAATCTCCTGCGGAGTGCGGCCCGAATAAATCTTTATAAGAAGTGATATGATTCCCTTCGTGATGATCGCGTCACTGTCCGCAGTGAAATATATCTTTCCATCCTCGACGCTGTAGTCGAGCCACACCCTGGACTGACAGCCCTTGATGAGTCTGTCATCAGTCTTGGATGATTCCGGGAAGGCACCGAGAGACTTGCCGAGTTCGATGATGTACTCGTACTTGTCGAGCCATTCGTCGAACATCGAAAATTCTTCGATTATCTCATTTTCTATTTCTTTCAATTCCATAATCTATCTCAACATTTTTACGGCACGGTCCAGACACTTCACAAAATACTCAGCCTCTGACATCGTGTTGTAAGGGGAGAGCGAGGCACGGAGCATTCCCGTCACACCGAAACGGTCCATCACCGGCTCGGCGCACATTTGACCGGAACGGACGGCGATGCCCATCTTGTCCAGAATCAGAGCGAGGTCCTCATGATGCACTCCGTCTATCGTAAATGAAAAAACAGGGGCCTTCGGCTCGTCCTGAGTGCCGGTTCCGTAGATTTTAAGGCCATTCACATTTTTCAGGGCATTTTCGAGATATTGTGAAATATGGTCTAAATTACTACCTAATTCATTATCATTCAATATATTAGCAAACTCAAGCGCTGGTACTAAAGTCGCTGAGGATGCAAAATTCTGGGTGCCCGCCTCATACTTACCGGGAATTTCAGCGTATGAAGTGCCTTTGAATGACACAGTCTTGATCATTTCTCCTCCGCCCATGTACGGTGGCATGGCATCGAGAAATTTTCTCTTTCCATAAAGGACACCTGTTCCAGTCGCCGCATAAATCTTGTGTCCCGAGAAGACATAGAAGTCACAGTCCATCTGACGGACGTCAACTTTTGTATGAACGATTCCCTGGGCTCCATCGACAAGGACAGCCACGCCACGGGAGTGACAGATGTCAATTATCCGCTTTACAGGATTGACGATGCCGAGCACATTCGATATATGGGTGACCGCGAGAAGTCTGGTCTTTCCGGTGATGAGCGTGTCAAGTTCAGATATTTTCAGATGTCCTTCATCGTCGACCGGCAGAACCTTCAGAACGGCTTTCCTGCGCTGGCACATCATCTGCCAAGGCACAATGTTAGAATGGTGTTCAGCCTCCGAAACAATGATTTCATCCCCTTCTTCCACAAACGCCTCACCGAAACAGAATGCTACAAGATTGACCGACTGTGTGGTTCCACTTGTGAATATCACCTCCTCTCGGCTGCCGGCATTGATGAATTCCTTGACAGCGTCGCGGGCTGCCTCGTAAGCGTCTGTCGCCTCCTGAGCCAGGAGATGGACAGCGCGGTGGATATTGGCATTGGAGACAGTGGTCATCCGGTTCCATTTGTCGATGACTGCCTGCGGCCTCTGAGATGTGGCGGCATTGTCAAAATACACAAGATCCTTGCCCCAGACCTTGCGGCCAAGTGCAGGAACCATTGCCCGTATTTCTTCCAGTTTTCCCATAATCATAATAACTTGCAAATTTAACAAAACTAATGTTTCAATTGACAGGTTTTTATCATAATTTTGCAAAGGTAAAATTTGACTGACATTTAAGATATGATCGACTACATCAAAGGAAAACTTGTGGAATTGACCCCGGCAGACTGTGTGGTGGAATGTGGGGGGATCGGATATCATGCTTTGATCTCGCTCCAGACATACAGTGCACTAGAAAACAAGGATGACGTAAAGATTTTCATCCACCACGTGCTTCGCGAAGATGAAGAATTCTTCTATGGCTTTTCATCCAAGGACGAAAGGGAACTTTTCCGACTTCTGATAGGAGTTTCAGGTGTGGGTGTTGCTACTGCCAGGATGATGCTTTCATCTCTCACATGTGATGAAATCAGGGAAGCAATACTTAGCGAAGATGTGGGCAAAATCAAAGGCGTAAAGGGCATCGGACTCAAAAGCGCCCAGAAAGTTATCATCGAACTCAAAGACAAAGTGCTCAAAGGAGAGGGAACAGCTGACAATTCCGGTGCACTTTTCAACAGTGCAAAGTCAGGAATCGCGGACGAGGCCATCACGGCGCTTGTTCTTCTTGGATTCAGCAAATCGGCCGTCACAAAGGTTGTGAACGGAATAATAAAAGACCAGCCGACTGCGTCAATTGAGACTATAATCAAACTGGCCTTGAAAAAATTATAGAAAATAAAGAAAGTTCCACGTGGAACTTTTTTTTATCTTCCAAAATAAACAAGCAGCACAGAAATGTCAGCAGGGGACACTCCGGATATTCTGGAAGCCTGTGCTATCGTGCGCGGGGCATACTTTTTAAGTTTCTGACGGCACTCGATAGACAGGGATTCGATCTTGTCGAAATCAAAATCAGTCGGGATTCTCAGATTCTCGAGTCTCATTATCTTATCTGCAAGCTGGCGTTCCCTCTCTATATATCCGGAATATTTGATTGAGATTTCACTTGACTCAATTATGGAATTGGAATAATACTCTGAAATCTTTCCGTCCATATAACCCTGATCAAGTCTGAATACAGGGTAATCTGTATTGAAACGAAGCGCAGAAAGTGCCAGATCAAATGAAATACTTTCTTCGAATCTTAACTTTTCATCAGAAAGCATTTCTTTATAAGGCTTATCAAATTCGATTTTCTGCTCTGGATTTATTTTATTCTTTTCAAATGTTCCACGTGGAACATAGTCCATAAGTTTTTCTAATTCTACCTGTGGACGGACAATAATCTCGGATATTTTCTTGCGATTTGGAATCTCGGCAGATCCAACAGATGCAAGATATTCGTTTACGTTTTCAGGTTTAATAGAAGAGGTTTCAAAACATTCATTAAGCCTGTCCACCTGGTCATATTTTCTCATAGTAAGGTCATACCTGAACTTGTCGGCAAGACCTATATTATATGAAAGGGCAGTCAGGCGGGCATCTGCATTGTCCTGACGCAGCAGGATTCTGTATTCGGCACGGGACGTAAACATTCTGTACGGTTCATCCACACCCTTTGTAATGAGGTCGTCAATGAGCACACCAATATATGCCTGGTCGCGGCTGAGGATGAACGGATCCTTTTCATGGGCCTTGAGATGCGCATTGATACCGGCAATCAGACCCTGCGCAGCTGCCTCCTCATAACCGGTCGTTCCATTGATCTGGCCGGCGAAGAAAAGGTTTTCGAGGTCTCTGAGTTCAAGTGTGGCCTGGAGCTGTACCGGATCGAAATAATCATATTCCACTGCGTATGCCGGGCGGAATACTTTGGCGTTTTCAAGTCCCTTTATGGCATGAAGGGCATCCATCTGGATGTCGAGAGGGAGCGAAGATGAGAATCCCTGCAGATAATATTCATTGGTCGATCTGCCTTCCGGTTCAAGGAAAAGCTGGTGCGAATCCTTGTCAGCAAAAGTTCTCAACTTGTCTTCTATGCTCGGGCAGTAACGAGGACCAATACCTTTTATCAGACCCTGGAACAAAGGGGAGTCCTTGAATCCGCTGCGAAGTATGTCATGCACCTTTTCGTTTGTATGCACGACAAAGCAAGGCATCTGCGGAGTTCCGTTCTGGGCAGTGGAGAGGAAAGGCAGGTAAGAAAACTTGTCAGGTCTCGAATCTCCAATCTGCTGCGGAAGCAGAGATGTGTCGATGGAGGAAATGTCTATTCTCGGCGGAGTGCCTGTTTTCATCCTTGCTGTCCGGATGCCCATATCGACAAGTTGTCCGGTCAGACCATAAGATGAAAGTTCCCCTATACGGCCACCCTCGAACTGATTGCGTCCGATGAAAAGTTTGCCGTCAAGGAATGTTCCGGCTGTCAGGACAACTGTCTGAGAATTGAAAATTGCGCCTGTAGTCGTACATACACCCGTAATTTTTGCGCCAGAAAAGATAAATCTGGTCACCGTATCTTGGTAAATATCTAATTTACAGGTATTTTCAAGGATTTTTCGCCAATTTTTCGAAAATTGCAGTTTATCACATTGAGCGCGCGGACTCCACATGGCCGGTCCTTTGGACTTGTTGAGCATCCTGAACTGCAGAGTCGAGGCGTCTGTGACAATTCCCATATATCCTCCGAGGGCATCAATCTCCCGGACGATCTGTCCCTTTGCAATTCCGCCCACCGCCGGGTTGCAGGACATCTGGGCGAACTTGTTCATATCCATCGTGACGAGCAGGACAGACGATCCCATGGATGCGGCAGCCATCGCGGCCTCGCACCCTGCATGTCCGCCACCTACGACGATAACATCATAACTTCCCTGCATTTTACAATACCTCCCTTAAAGACAGATAATAGTTTTCCTTCTTTCTCATCATGGCAATATCCTCGTCCGTGTGGTCATCATAACCGATCAGATGAAGGATTCCGTGCACGATGACCCTGTTGAGTTCTTCCTTGAATTCGGTGCCATATTCTATGGAATTTTCCCTAACACTGTCTATACTGATGAAAAGATCACCGGACAGACGGTCTCCCTCACAATAGTCGAATGTTATTATATCGGTGAAATAATCATGCTGGAGGAACTTCTGATTGATGTCCAGAATATAATTGTCCGAGCAGAATATTATGGAGACGTTTCCTATCCTGCGTATTTCACTTTCTGCTACAAGCCTGAGCCATTTATTATTTATGGTACGACCTTTGAAAGTAAAATCAGTGTCTTCGAAGAAATAAGATATCATAGGTAATTGTTGAAAACTTTGTGCAAATCTACGAACTAATCGACAAAAAGTTTGAAATAAAAATAATTATTTCTACCTTTACACGGTTAAAACGCCGATTTGGACTAAAATTAATTAATCAGATATGGAAGTCAAGAAATCAAAGAAAGCAAACCTTGAAAACAAGAAGACTCTCTTCATAGAGTTAGGTCTTGTTGTTGCTCTTGGTATTGTTCTCGGAGCTTTCGAATGGGGCTCAAGAGACAAGCAGGAATCCGAACTGCTTCAGGAGGATGCCATAATACAGGAAGAAGAGATGATTCCTATTACTCAGGAAACACCTCCACCACCACCAGAGGCTCCGAAGATTCCAGTCCTTTCAGATAACATCGATATCATCGATGACGATATCAAGGTTGATGACGACCTTTTCGTAAACCTCGAGGATGATGCCAGCATGGGTGTCGAAATCCAGGACTATGTAGAGGAAGTTGTAGAGGAAGAGGTTATCGAAGAAGCTATTCCTTTCCAGTTGGTAGAGGAGAAGCCATCCTTCAACGGAGGTGATGCAAACGAGTTCTCAAAGTGGGTCAACTCACAGCTCGTTTATCCTGAAATCGCCAAGGAAAACGGCGTACAGGGTCGTGTAACACTCCAGTTCACAGTTGAGACCGATGGCCGCGTTACCAACGTCAAGGTGCTCCGCGGTGTTGACCCTTCACTTGACAAGGAGGCTGTAAAGGTTGTTTCCAACTCACCGAAGTGGAAGCCTGGCAAGCAGAGAGACCGTGCAGTCCGTGTGACTTACACCTTCCCTGTAATCTTCCAGTTGAGATAATCTTAATACATAAATATGGGAGGCTGGCAGTTTGTCGGCCTCCTTTTTTGTCATAAAAACATATAATTCCTGTATGGAAATAATTGAATACAAGGCGATATTTGTCGGACTGATCAAGCAGAATGATGATGAACGCAAGATCAGGGAATACCTGGACGAACTCCAGTTTCTTGCCGAGACGGCCGGATTTATTGGGGACAAACAATTCATCCAGAAGGTGGACAGACCTGACAGCGCAACATATATACGTAGTGGAAAATTAGAGGAAATCCATACGTATTGTGTTGATAATGAGATAGATTATGTAATATTTGACGACGAACTCACCGGTATTCAGCAAAGAAATATAGAAAGAGTTCTGAAACCGGCTGCCGTGATTGACCGTACCAGCCTGATTCTGGAGATTTTTGCTCAAAGGGCCAAGACATCTTATGCAAAGATGCAGGTAGAACTGGCAAGATACAATTATATGCTGCCGCGACTGGCAGGTATGTGGACGCACCTTGAGAGGCAGAGAGGTGCAGTAGGCACCCGTGGAGGTATGGGTGAGACCCAGATAGAGATTGACCGCCGTATCGTAAAGGAGCGTATAAGCCGCCTGAAGGAACAACTCCAGAAAGTTGACCGCCAGATGTCCGTACAGCGCAGCAACAGGGGTCAGATGGTGCGTCTTTCGCTTGTTGGATACACCAATGTAGGCAAGAGCACACTGATGAATCTGCTGGCAAAATCGGACGTTTTTGCCGAGAATAAACTCTTTGCCACACTTGACACCACAGTGCGCAAGGTTGTAATAGAAAACTGCCCTTTCCTGCTCAGCGACACTGTCGGATTTATACGCAAACTGCCTACACAACTCATCGAAGCGTTCAAGAGCACACTTGACGAAGTCAGGGAGGCAGATGTGCTTGTACATGTCGTGGATATATCACATCCTGACTTTGAGGACCAGATGAAGGTTGTGAACAAGACACTTGATGAAATAGGCGCCGGAAACAAGCCTATACTTGTTGTTTTCAACAAGATAGATGCCTACAGATATGAGGAGTATGACGAGTTCTCTCTTACACCTAAACAGCAGGAAAACTATACTCTTGAGGAATTCAAGAACAGTTGGATAGCAAGCGAAAACACTCCTTGCGTGTTTATTTCGGCAAAAGATAAGGTCGGAATAGATAAACTCCGTTCCGACCTCTATAAGATTGTTGCTGAAATTCACGCAGGACGCTATCCTTTCAACAATTTTCTCTGGTAAAAATTAGTCTTTGAGCTTTGCGCAGAGGAACTCTCTGTTAAGCCTTGCGATATGGTTCACAGTGATGTGCTTAGGACACTCCATTTCGCAGGCACGGGTGTTTGTGCAGGCTCCGAAACCGAGTTCGTCCATCTTTGCGACCATTGCCTTTGCGCGGCGTGCACCCTCGATCTTTCCCTGAGGAAGAAGTGCGAGAGAGCTGACACGTGCGGCAACGAAAAGCATTGCAGAACCGTTCTTGCAGGTAGCCACACATGCACCGCAACCGATGCAGGCAGCTGCGTCCATTGACTCGTCAGCCTTTTCCTTAGCGATAGGAATAGCGTTTGCGTCAGGGACTCCGCCTGTACGTACTGAAACATATCCTCCTGCCTGGAGAATCTTGTCAAATGCCTGACGGTCAACGACAAGGTCCTTGATTACAGGGAAACCGTTGCTTCTCCAAGGCTCGATTGTGATTGTGTCACCATCGTGGAATTTGCGCATATGGAGCTGGCAGGTAGTGACCTCATCGTCCGGTCCGTGTGCGCGTCCATCGATGTAGAGTGAACATGCACCGCAGATACCTTCGCGGCAATCATGGTCGAATGATACAGGACCGCTGCTCTGGCAACCTTTCTCCACAGCTACCGGATCCATACCTTCCTGAATCAGCTGCTCGTTGAGAATGTCCATCATCTCAAGGAAAGAACTGCCTTCGGAAATATTTTTGACCTTGTAGGTCTCAAAATGACCCTTGGTCTTGGCGTTTTTCTGGCGCCATACTTTCAATGTCAAATCCATCTCGATTAGTCTTTATAGTTTCTGGTAGCTATCTTGATATTCTCATATTTGAGAGGTTCCTTGTGGAGTTCAGGTTCGACGTTGTCACCCTTGTACTCCCATGCAGCAACGTACATGTAGTTTTCGTCGTCACGCTTGGTCTCACCATCCTCTGTCTGGCTTTCTACACGGAAATGTCCACCGCAGGATTCGTTTCTGTTGAGAGCGTCACGTGCCATGAGTTCTCCGATTTCGAGGAAGTCTGCAAGGCGGAGAGCCTTCTCGAGTTCCTGGTTGAATTCGAAGTTGTCACCCGGTACATATACATTGTTCCAGAATTCTTCGCGGAGAGCCTTTATCTTTTCGATACCTTCCTTGAGTCCTTCTGCACTGCGGGCCATACCTACATGCTCCCACATGATGTGGCCGAGTTCTTTGTGGATAGAATCTACAGATCTCTTGCCCTTGATGGAGAAGAGTTTCTCTATCTTTGTCCTGACTGCCTTTTCAGCCTCATCGAATTCTGGGCTGTTGACATCAGTCTTAGGATCCTTGAAGTGTGATGCAAGGTAGTCACCGATAGTGTAAGGAAGTACAAAATATCCGTCTGCAAGACCCTGCATGAGGGCTGAAGCACCGAGACGGTTTCCACCGTGGTCAGAGAAGTTTGCCTCACCGATTGCATACAGACCAGGGATGGTTGTCTGGAGGTTGTAGTCAACCCAGATACCGCCCATTGTGTAGTGGATGGCAGGATAGATCATCATCGGCTCGTGATAAGGATTGACGGCTGTGATCTTCTCATACATCTGGAAGAGGTTGCCATAACGCTCGCGGATCTTATCTTCACCGAGACGGTCAATGGCGGTCTTGAAATCAAGGAATACGGCAAGTCCGGTCTCGTTCACACCGTAGCCGGCATCGCAACGCTCCTTTGCAGCGCGTGATGCAACGTCACGAGGCACGAGGTTGCCGAATGCAGGATAACGGCGCTCGAGATAGTAGTCGCGGTCTTCTTCAGCAATCTGTGAAGGCTTGATTTCGTGCTTGCGGAGTTTCTCTACATCCTCAAGTTTCTTAGGAACCCAGATACGTCCGTCGTTACGGAGTGACTCGGACATGAGGGTAAGTTTTGACTGCTGCTCGCCATGTACAGGAATACATGTAGGGTGGATCTGCGCGAAGCAAGGATTTGCAAAGTATGCACCCTTCTTGTAACACTGCCATGCGGCCGATCCGTTGCTGTTCATTGCATTGGTAGAGAGGAAATAAGTGTTTCCGTATCCACCGGATGCGATTA
The DNA here is from genome assembly GCA_045599265.1 of Candidatus Cryptobacteroides sp. Taxonomy (GTDB): domain Bacteria; phylum Bacteroidota; class Bacteroidia; order Bacteroidales; family UBA932; genus Cryptobacteroides. The sequence continues at coordinate 23,612 of JAZRVQ010000007.1, forward strand.
CTACAGCGTGGGCGCCGAATCTTTCTATTTCGCCTGTTACGAGGTTTCTTGTGATGATACCCTTCGCCTCACCGTTTACGAGGACTACATCGAGCATCTCGTGGCGGGGATAGGACTTGACGGTGCCGGCTGCAACCTGGCGGTTGAGTGCGGCATACGCTCCGAGAAGAAGCTGCTGACCGGTTTGTCCGCGGGCATAGAAGGTGCGGCTGACTGTAGCCCCACCGAAAGAGCGGTTTGCGAGGAGTCCGCCATACTCACGTGCGAAAGGCACGCCCTGAGCAACGCACTGGTCAATGATGTTGTTGCTGACCTCTGCAAGACGGTAGACGTTGGCTTCGCGGCTGCGGTAGTCACCACCCTTGATTGTCTCGTAGAAAAGTCTGTAAACAGAGTCATTGTCGTTCTGATAGTTCTTTGCGGCATTGATACCACCCTGTGCTGCGATTGAATGTGCGCGGCGAGGTGAATCGCTGATGCAGAAAACCTTGACATTGTAACCGAGTTCACCAAGTGAGGCAGCTGCAGATGCTCCACCGAGACCGGTACCTATGACAATGATGTCGAGTTTTCTCTTGTTGCCTGGAGTCACAACGCGGATACTAGCCTTGTGCTTGGTCCATTTTTCTGCAAGAGGTCCCTCGGGGATCTTGGAAATTAATTTGTCGGCCATTGTATAGAGTTTATTGAAATTTCGCGGCAAATATAGCGAAAATAGTTATTAAAATAAAGTGTTTTCTATGCTTGCTGGATCATTGATATCGTAGCCGAGATGCTTGTATGCCAAAGATGTGACCTCCCTGCCCCTCGGAGTACGGACAATGAATCCCTCCTTGATGAGGAAAGGCTCATAAACCTCTTCGAGAGTGCCCTGGTCTTCTCCTACTGCCGTGGCTATGGTGTTGGCTCCGACTGGGCCTCCCTTGAACTTGGTTATTATGGTCCTCAATATCTTGTTGTCAATGGAGTCAAGACCCCTCTTGTCAATATTGAGAGCGTCAAGAGCATACCTTGCTATCTTGAGGTCGATGCGTCCGTCACCTATCACCTGTGCGAAGTCACGCACACGTCTCAGAAGAGAATTGGCAATACGCGGTGTGCCTCGGCTGCGCAGGGCTATCTCCACGGCGGCATCGTGCTCGATACCTACATTAAGTATTGATGCACTGCGTTTTACGATGTGTACTAGTGTGTCTGTGTCATAGTATTCGAGAGCGCATTTTATACCGAACCTTGCACGAAGAGGCGCTGTGAGCAGTCCGCTCCTTGTAGTGGCACCAACAAGTGTGAAATGGTTAAGAGAGATACGCACCGATCGTGCCCCTGGTCCCTTGTCTATCATGATGTCGATGACATAATCTTCCATCGCCGAATAAAGGTACTCCTCCACCACAGGCGACAGCCTGTGTATTTCGTCGATGAAAAGCACGTCGCCTTCCTCCAGAGAAGTGAGAAGTCCGGCAAGGTCTCCCGGCTTGTCAAGCACCGGACCGGACGTCACTTTCATGTTTACGCCGAGTTCGTTGGCGATGATGTGTGCAAGAGTGGTCTTTCCAAGACCCGGAGGTCCGTGGAAAAGGACATGGTCCAGGGACTCACCCCTCATCTTCGCCGCCTTGACAAATACCTTGAGGTTGGTCACAATTTTATCCTGACCGGTGAAGTCTTCCAGGTCCTGTGGCCTTATTATTCCGTCCAAATCATTATCTTTGCCCACGTTGATATTGTGGGGATCGAATTTTTCCTCCATTGAGCCAAATCAAATTATATACAAATATACTTTTATTTTTTATAAAGTTGTTGTTTATGTATTTGGTGTTGAAAAGTTGAAAAGTGAAAATATCCGCTGAGTATCAACGCTTTTATTTGTTGGTTGCTGTTGATATCTGTGGTGATGGAAGTTTGATAACTTGTGAATAGTTAACATTTTCCGCAGTTGTGGATTTTAATAAAAGTTTTTCAACAGTATTATCAACATCTTTTCAACACGAAATCAGAGCGAAATGTTGATAAGTAAAGAATCTACAAAATCGCTGCAGCAGAAAATCAAGTCGTGTGACGAAGTTTTCTGCCGCGGTCTGTTTCTGTCCGCCAGGTGGTTTGTCGTAAAAGAATGTGTCGGCGAAGGAATACATATAATAATACTGCCGGAAAAAGAGGCTGCCGAATATTGTGCGGCCGACCTTTACAATCTTATCGATGGCGACAGGGTGTTCTTCCTTCCTGATTCGGGCAGAAAGGTTGAGAGGAGCAATTACAAATCATCCCTCACTGTACAGCGCACCTCTGCGATAGAGAAGATACTCGAAAGTTCTTCATCAAGTGAAAACATGTTTCTGGTCACCTATCCCGAAGCCATCGAGGAACCGCTTCCGGAAAAGGAAAAGATAGCCAATCCCCTCCTGAAAATATCCGTCGGCGATACTGTCAGCCATGATGAAATAGCCCGTACCTTGGTAGATGGAGGGTTTGAAAATGTTGATTTTGTCTCCGAACCGGGTCAGTTCACGCTCCGCGGCGCCGTCGTGGATATATTTTCCTATTCCAACAACCTTCCTTACCGCATTTCACTGTTCGGTGACGAGGTGGAGAAGATACACAGTTTTGACTGCAACACCCAGCTGTCTGCTGAAAAGGTTGAAAGTGTGGAGATATATCCTGACCTTTCATGCCCTGTTTCGGCAGATACCGATGTGGCCGGATCATCAATATTGGATATCATACCTCCCGGTGCAACTTTCTGGCTGGATTCGTCGGACATGTATTCAAACCGCGGTTTTTTCGATGAAATAAAGGTTTTCAAAAGAATATATTTCGAAGTTCCGCTTTCCCGTCAGGATGTGGAACCCGTCAGGTTTGACATTGCTCCGCAGCCTGTATTCAACAAAAACTTCGAACTTTTGGCCGAGGATATCCGGTCGAAGATCGAACTCGGATACCGTGTGCTGATATTTGGAGAGAAGAAGAAACAGCTGGACAAACTGGAATCCATCATTTTCCAGAATAACGGTCTCCTTCCCGAATTCTGTCCAGGAAAGAATCTCCATTCTGGATTTATCGACAACGAGTCCGGAGTCTGCTGCTATACGGACCATGAAATCCTTGAACGCTTCCATAGAGTGAGCATACGCCGCAGTGTCGAGAAGAGCGAGCAGATTACGATCAATGACCTCACATCGTTCGAGATTGGTGATTATGTGGTGCATATAGATTATGGTGTGGGTATTTTCGGTGGACTTGTAAGGTTGAAGGATGACAAGGGGAGGATGCACGAGGTGGTGAAAATAATGTACAAGGACAATGACGTGGTGTTCATATCAGTGCATTCGCTACATAAGATTTCGCGCTTCAAGTCAAAGGATGCCGAACCTCCGAGAATAAACAAACTGGGCAGCAAGACCTGGCAGAACCTCAAGACAAGCACCAAATCGAAGGTAAAGGACATTGCAAAGGACCTTATAAAACTTTATGCGCAGAGAAAGTCCACCGACGGTTTTGCCTTTTCTCCAGACACATATCTTCAGGAAGAACTCGAATCATCTTTCATGTACGAGGACACTCCTGATCAGGAAAAGGCCTGTGCGGCAGTCAAGCGGGACATGGAGGACAGTTGTCCGATGGACCGTCTGGTGTGCGGTGATGTTGGGTTTGGCAAGACAGAAGTTGCAGTCAGGGCAGCCTTCAAGGCAGTGACGGACAGCAAGCAGGTTGCGGTACTCGTCCCAACCACAATACTTTCATTGCAGCATTACAACACTTTCAAGTCACGCCTTGCCAATTTTCCTTGCAATATTGAATATGTAAGCCGCCTGAAAACAGCCAAGCAGATCACCGAAATACAGGATAAACTCAAAAAAGGCAGGATAGACATCATAATAGGTACGCACAAACTGCTTGGAAAGGGTTTTGAATTCAAGGACCTGGGCCTTCTCATTATAGATGAAGAGCAGAAATTCGGAGTCACTGCAAAGGAAAAACTCCGTGAATTGAAGGCCTCTGTCGACACTCTGACATTGACCGCTACGCCTATTCCGCGCACATTGCAGTTCTCGCTGCTCGGGGCCCGTGACCTTTCCATAATAAATACACCGCCGCCAAACCGCATTCCTGTCCAGACCGAAATAATTCTTTTCGACAAGGAAGAAATCAAGAGCATCATCAATTATGAGATGAACCGTGGCGGCCAGATATTCTTTGTCCACAACAGGGTTGAGGAACTTGAAAGCATTTACAATATCCTGCACGGTCTTGTGCCGGACATGAGGATATGTGTAGCGCACGGACAGATGGAATCAAAGGTTCTTGAAAACAAAATTCTCGATTTCATGGACGGTGATTATGATATGCTGCTGTGCACCACCATCATAGAAAATGGTCTTGATATACCTAATGCCAACACTATCATAATCAATCAGGCACAGAATTACGGTCTCAGCGACCTTCACCAGTTGCGCGGCCGTGTAGGAAGATCCAACAGGAGGGCATTCTGCTACCTGATTGTGCCGCCTCTTGTGTCGGTTACCGACGATGCACGCAGACGCCTCAAGGCCATCGAGGCATTTTCCGACCTTGGCAGCGGGTTCAATATTGCAATGCAGGACCTTGACATCCGTGGAGCCGGCAATCTTCTCGGTGCCGAACAGAGCGGTTTCATAACAGACATGGGTTTCGAGACGTACCAGAAGATACTTGCAGAGGCAATGGAGGAACTTGGTGTGGAGACAGGCATTGACACACCGTCAGAAGATGACTCATTCACTGCCGACTGCACAGTGGAGACAGACCAGCTGGCCCTCATTCCGGACAGTTATATGGATGTTACTGCCGAAAAGATAAGAATATATAAGGAACTGGACTCCATAACGGATTTCAAGCAGCTTGCCAAGATGGCAGAGAGGCTGGAAGACCGTTTCGGAAAGATGCCGGTCGAACTTGAAAGGCTGTTTGACATTGTCAGGATCCGTCAACTCGGACAGAAACGCGGTCTGGAGAAAATCATCATCAAGAATGGACTTCTCATCGCCTTCTTCATTTCAAACCCCATGTCGAAGTTCTACAAATCTAAACGCTTCGAGCAGGTTCTGTCCAACATCTCCGCAAATGGAAATATGTTTGAACTGAAACAGACCGAAGGTCGCCTCAAGATAATTTCACGCAACGTGGACACTATTTCGAAGGCCTTCAACCTTTTGGAGAAGTTATAGAGAATGTTTAAATTTGTGGGTTAATTGTAGTAAAAGTGACAAATCTCGTCATCGAAATAGGAAATACGGCACTCAAGGCCGCATGGGCTGATGGAATAACTCTCGGAAAGACTTTCCGCTATCAGGGTGAAAGGACGATGGATTTCATTCTTTCGCTTACTGCCAGGACAAAACCTGACGTGATGGTTGTTTCCACAGTGAGAGACCTTTCCGGACACAATGTAGAAATACTCAGAAATGAGTGTACAAGACTTATCCTGATGGATTCGAAGCATCAGGATGTGTCTGTAAACTGGAATATTCCGGTTTACCTCACACCGGACAGGGCCGCATCCATCATTGCTTCAAGGTTTCTTTTCAAGGGTTCCGCCTGCACAATTTTCGATTTTGGAACAATAATGACGGTGGACTTTCTGGACAGGGACGGTGTGCATACAGGAGGCAATATCACCACAGGGTGCAGGACCAGATTCAAGGCTGTCAACAGATATTCGCGCTCACTGCCTCTTCTGGACACACCTGTGGAAAACATCCGGGCAGGTACCGATGTAAAGAGTTCCATCGAGTCCGGAATTGTGTCGGGCATAATGTTTGAGATACAGGGTTATATGGCTCTCCATCCCGAAAATGTGGTCATTTTTACCGGCGGGGACGCGATTTATTTTGCAAAAAGGATGAAAAACTCCATCTTTGTAGTTTGTAACCTTGTTTTGATGGGCCTTGCGCTCATAGCAGACAGATATGAAGAAAATAACTCTTAAGTTGTTGTTTGTTACGTTGTTTGTATCCGCATTCACCTGTGCCAACGCGCAGGAGGGAACATACAGCGGATATTCTCCTTATTCTGTCTATGGAATAGGTGACCTCTCGAATGCCGGCAATGCCTACACCAAAAGTATGGGAGGCATAGGCATAGCAAACCGCAACAAGCGTTTCATCAACCCACTCAACCCTGCAGCAATTTCGGCGCGTGACACCCTTTCGTTCATGGCTGACTTCGGGTTCAGCGAGAACAATAAATACCTTGCACAGAATGCCTTTTCATCGGCAAACAATACATTCAATATCAATGACTTCATATTGAGTTTTCCGATCTGGAAGTCATCTGCGTTCATGGTGGGCATTTCGCAGTATTCCGATGTTGGGTATGACTTTTCATCAATCGAGATCGACCCTGCGATAATAGGCAATACAGGAAATATTTCATACAACGCGTACGGCCAGGGCGGCATATATCAGGTTTTTGCAGGTGCCAGCGCAACATTCTGGAAACGTCTTTCCATCGGTGCCGAAGCCATTTATTATTTCGGTACCATCGACAAGGTCACCAATACCGTGTTCTCCCAGTCATCATACCGCACCATCAATGCCGGTTACACACTCCAGCTGCGCGGATTCACCGGAAAGTTCGGTATCCAGTATGAACAGAGGCTCGGTTCAGAGATATCCGTCATACTCGGCGCAACATACAAACCTTCCACGAACGTTAAGGGTTATTCGCAGGATTACAGTTATGCCGTGATGAGTGAACTGACCGACACCCTGCGCAACAATGATCTCAAATACGGCAAGGAGTCCGGACTGCGTTTCGGTGACGAGATCGGTGTGGGTATGTCCCTGAAAGGCGGTGACAAATGGGCTGTCGAGTTTGATTATACCCGTTCCAACTGGCACGATTCGGGATTTGACAGCCACAAAGGCTTCATGGTCCACAGTTCCGACCTGTCATTCTCGTCCGTAACAGGCCAGTCTTTCCGTGCCGGATTTGAATTTGTACCTAACAGAAACGATATCAGATACTACTACAAAAGGATATCATACCGTGCCGGACTGTACCACGAACAGTCATATTATGCCCTTAATGGAAAGGGAGTCACCAATTCTGGCATAACTATTGGATTGACTCTTCCAGTGTTCAGGTGGTACAACGGAATTTCACTCGGTGTGGACCTTGGACAGAGAGGCAGCATGAAGAACGATATGGTGCGTGAAAGATACATCAACTTCAACGTTGGATTCAACCTGCACGACATATGGTTCCAGAAGCCAAGATATAATTAATATAAACGGATTAACCAATTACGTGACGATATGAAAAGAATCATTTTGACATCATTTGCTCTGTTGATGGCTTGCGCAATCTCTTTTGCAGAGCCAGTTCAGAACACTGTAGAGTCCAGCACCGCAGTTATGTGCTCAAAGACTCCTAAGAAGGCAAAGAAGGACAAGAAGGTAAAAGGTGCAGAAGCAACAGAAACTGTTGCTGCAAAGCCTGAGAAGCCGGTCGGCAAGTATGGAAAGGACAGCGCCGAATGTATCAAGTATCTTTCTTACTACAGCGAATATTTCAAGCAGAAGAGTTATGACGAGGCACTTCCTTCATGGAGAAAAGCCTTCGCCATCTGCCCTCCTACCGCAAACTATACAATGCTTCAGAACGGTGCCACTCTCTACAAGCGCCTCATCGAGAAGTCAAATGTAGATTTCGTTAGGGATCCGCTCATCGACACATTGATGACAATATATGACCTCAGGGCCCAGTATTATCCAAAATATGCCGTTTCATCACTCAACAACAAGGGTGTGGATATGTTCAAATATGTAAAGAACGATTCCAAGAGGGCATACGAGACCTACAAGGCAATCATCGAGGCCAACGGTGCAGAGACCAACCCAAGCATCTTCCTTTATGAAATCAACTCAGCAGTGGAACTTTACAACGAGGGTGAGATTTCGTCTGACGAAATCATCGACTGCTATGTGACTTCATCAGGTTTCCTCGAGGAACTTGTCGCAAAGGATCCATCAGAGAAGAACCAGAACGTGAAGACTGACGTTGAGAACATCTTCATTACCAGCAAGTGTGCATCATGCGACGACCTCGTGGCTCTCTTCCAGCCTCGTTACGAAGCTGATCCTGAGAACCTTTCACTCCTCACCAAGATTGCCAAGATGATGAGTATCACAGAGGGTGGTATAGAGACAGAACTCTTCCTCAACGCTGTTGAGGGCATGAACAAACTCGACCCTACCTACACTTCAGCATACCTTCTCTTCAAACTCTACTCTTCAAAGGGTCAGGTCAACGAGGCTATCGAAGCCATCGAGAAGGCAATCGCATTTCCTGAGTCCAACGATGCTCTTGATGGCCAGTACAATTACGAACTTGCTGCATTTGCATACAAGAACGGAAGGTCAGGCAAGGCTTTCGAGGCAGCAAAGCAGGCAGCGGCCCTCAGCCCTGAATATGCAGGCAAGGCATACATGATCTGCGGAAACCTCTGGATGGGTGCATCCTGTGGTGGCAACGAAGTTACCTCAAGGGCCAAATACTGGGTTGCAGCTGATTTCTTCGCAAAGGCAAAGGCAGCAGACGCATCATTGGCAGCAGAGGCAACAAGCAATATGGGCCGTTGCGCGGCTTACTATCCTGCAGCAGCTGACGCATTCATGTACGGTTATACAGCAGGTCAGGGCTACACTGCATCATGCAGCGGAATGACTTGCGGCACTTCCGTAAGAGTCAACAAGTAAAACTTGAAAAATATACGTAATATCGTACGGATGACAGCAACCGCCGCGGCGGTTGCTTTCGTTGTTTTTTCCTGCAAGGGCAAACTTCAGGAAGAAAATGGGTCATCCATATCGGGCAAACCGGTCCAGGTTGTGGACAGTGTATTCATGTTCCAGACCGAGAACGGCATGCTTAAAATGAGAATGGAAGCGCCGGTGATGGAGAGATATGACAATGATTCAGTCTCTTACGAACTGTTCCCGGCTGGAATTTCCGCGTTTGCATATCAGGAAGATGGCAAACTGGAGACCACGATTTTCGCCGACAATGCACGTCATGTAAAGAAAAAAGGTTCAGACCAGGATGATACCTGGCAGGCATACGGTAATGTTGTGGTACGCAATGAAATCCAGGACGAGACGATGGAGACCGACACCCTCTACTGGGACGAAGTGAATGAGAGACTTTACACTCATTGTTACGTCAAAATGTATTCCAGGGATGGTTTCATGCAGGGATACGGCATGATTTCAGACCAGCGCGCAAACAACTCCATCATTCTCAAACCATTCAACAGTTACGGCATTGTCCAGCAGGACAGCACGGAGGTTCTGATTGATTCTGTCAATTTTATTGGTCCTATGCCAAAAAAATAATTACTAATTGACGGAAAATTACTATCTTCGCGTCCCATATCGAAAAGAAAAAGATAATAAAAAAATAAAACAATGGCGGCTCTAGAAACAATCAGACAAAAATTCGGCCTTGGAATTACTATCATCATCGCTCTTGCGTTGTTGTCATTCATCATCGACCCTCAGACTCTCAGTTCTGTATCACAGTCGATGTCATCAAAGTTCGACGTAGGCGAAATCAATGGTAAGTCCATATCTTACAACGATTTCCAGAAGGATATCGACACATATACCACAATCTATGAGGTTATGTCAGGTTCTTCTGTACAGGGTGATCAGCAGCAGAAGGCCATCCGCGACCAGGCATGGCAGGCTCTTGTCAACAAGTACATGCTTGTCAAGAATGCAAAGGCAGCAGGTCTCTATGTAGGCGAGGACGAAATCCTCAACCTCACTTCCGGTGACAATGTATCACCTATGATCGCACAGCTTTTCGCTGACGAGAACGGTGAGTTCTCCAAGGAGGCTCTCATCCAGTTCGTACAGTCAGCCCAGGAAGACGAGACTGGCAGACTTTCAACATTCTGGAACTACATCCAGAGCGAACTCAAGACTTCCCAGTACTCCTCAAAGTACGGTTCACTGTTCGCAAACAGCAACGTTGCCAATCCTCTCATGATCCAGAAGATGGTCGAGGAGAACAATGTAAGCTCATCTGTTGACTTCACAATGGTTCCTTTCGGTTATGCAAACGACACAACCATCTCAGTTTCTTCTTCAGAAATCAAGAAGTACTACCGCGACCACAAGGACCTCTTCAAGCAGCAGGCAAGCAGGGACATCGAGTATGTAATGATAGAAGTTGTCCCTTCAGAGGAAGACATCAACGCCGTCAAGGCACAGATGGAAGAAGTGCTTGCAGAGTTTGATGCAACAGACAACATGAAGGCATTCCTTCTCAAGAACTCAGAGCGTCAGCTCAGCGAATACTGGTACAAGGAAGGCGAACTCAACACCATCTCAAGAGAGGTCAACGAGTTTGTATTCAACGGTGGCAACGGTGCATCAGGCATCATCGCAAAGGATGATTCATTCTATGCAGTCAGAATCATGGACAGCAAGAATATCGCCGACTCCATCTATATGAGGGCAATCCAGATGCCTGCAGGCGTTACAGAGATCAACGACAGCCTTGTAAACGTACTCAGAGAGAATGAGGCTGCTCCTGTCACTCAGAACTCAATCATCCCTGGTTGCGAGGTTCTCTTCACAGCAGCAGACAATGTGCCTCAGATCATAAAGACAACCTACTACGGAAACATTCTTGTCGAGGTTACAAAGAAGTCTGCTCCTGTTGCAAAGAAGCAGGTTGCAATCCTCGAGAAGACCGCTCTTCCTAGCAAGGAGACTTATTCCAAGTTCTATGCACAGGCCAACACCCTTGCAAGCCAGGCAGCCGGCAAATATGAGTCTTTCGAGACTGCAGTCGCTGAAGGCGGTTATGTATCAGTTCCTATGAAGATCTACGAGAGCACCGAGCGCATCGGTACTGTAGATAATGCTAAGGAAGTTGTACGCTGGGCATTCGAGCAGAAGAAGGCCGGCAAGGTTTCCGACATCAAGACAGTCAACCAGAACTACTTCTTCGTAGTTGCTGTCAAGGATATCCACAAAGAAGGATTTGCTACAGTTGCTGAGGCAGCAAACGGCATCAGGAACATTCTCCTCAGAGAGAAGGCTGGCGAAAAGAAGGCCGCTGAGGTAAGTGAGAAGATCAATGGTCTTGCCACTCTCGATGCAGTTGCAGAGGCTCTCGGAACAACCGTAAGCACAAAGGACGACGTCACATTCGCATCCCTCACTTCATACGGTGTGGATCCTGCTTTCATCGGTGCAGTTTCAGCAGCAGAGATTGACAAGCTCACAGGTCCTGTAGTAGGCAGCAACGGTGTCTATGTATTCAAGGTGAACAGCCGCGAGACAGGCAGTTTCTTCACAGAGGATGATGCCAAGACACGCGACGCCCAGATGCAGCAGCGCAATCTCCAGATGCTCATGTACGTCATGATGGACGACTATGATGTAAAGGACAACCGCGCAAGATTCTTCTAGAATTTCAGATAAATACAAATAAAAGGGTCAGACTTTTCATCTGACCCTTTTATTTTCACTGTCTATGATAGACTAGACGTTGAACAGGAAGTGCATGATGTCACCGTCCTGCACTACATATTCCTTGCCCTCGATACCCATCTTTCCTGCAGCGCGGCAGGCTGATTCCGAACGGAGTGCTACGAAATCATCATATTTGATGACTTCTGCACGGATAAATCCTTTCTCAAAATCGGTGTGGATAGTTCCGGCAGCCTTAGGGGCCTTGTCGCCCTTGCGTATTGTCCATGCGCGGCATTCATCTGCACCGGCGGTAAAGAAGGTCTGCAGACCGAGAAGTGCGTATGCGTGCTGGATCAGACGGACAACGCCCGGCTCTTCGAGACCGAGTTCTTCAAGGAACATCTGGCGGTCGTCGTAATCTTCGATTTCTGCGATGTCGGACTCCGTGGCGGCAGCGATGACAAGAATCTCCGCATCCTCGTCCTTCACGGCTTCGCGTACCGCATCCACGTATGCATTTCCATCCTTTGCAGATGCCTCGTCCACGTTGCAGACATACATCACAGGCTTGTTGGTGAGAAGATATAGTTCTTTTGCCATCTGCTCTTCCTCAGCGTTTTCAGGAGTGACCGTGCGGCAGGATTTGCCCTGCAGAAGAGCTTCTTTGTAGCGCTGCAGAAGGTCGCAGAGTTTCTTGGCCTGCTTGTCAGCACCTACTGTTGCCTGCTTGAGGCTCTTCGACAGACGGTTCTCCACTGTCTCGAGGTCCTTGAGCTGGAGTTCCATATCGATGACTTCCTTGTCCCTGACAGGGTCGACGCTTCCATCTACATGTATGATGTTAGGGTCTTCGAAACAGCGCAGCACGTGCAGAATGGCATCGCATTCGCGGATATTCGCCAGGAACTGGTTGCCGAGTCCTTCTCCCTTGCTTGCTCCCTTGACAAGTCCTGCAATGTCCACAATCTCGACAGTTGCCGGAACGATGCTCTTTGGCTTGCAGATGTCCACAAGCACGTTCAGACGGTTGTCAGGCACGGTGGTGGAGCCTATGTTCGGCTCGATGGTGCAGAAAGGAAAATTGGCGCTCTGGGCCTTGCCGGAGCTTATACAGTTGAACAGTGTGGACTTGCCTACATTCGGGAGTCCGACGATTCCGCATTTCAATGACATGATTTCAAATTTTTGGTCCACAAAGTTACCATAAAATCAATAAAATCCATATCTTGCGGCCATGAAAAAGATATTGGTGCTGTTGGTATGTGTTCTTGCCGCCTCGAGTGCGGCCGCTCAGGAGGATTCTCTCCTGGTGATGTTCTGGAATCTTGAGAATTTTTTTGACTTCAAAGATGAAGGGCTCAGTCCTTCGGACAGTGAATTTTCGGCCTCCGGTGTGCGCAGATGGTCGAAAAGGCGTTTCTACACAAAGTGCAATGCTGTCGCCAAGACCATCCTTTGGACAGCAGGCACTCAGGGCCGTCTTCCTGATATTGTAGGATTTGCCGAAATCGAAAATGACTTCGTGCTGCGCCAGCTGGTTGGTCAGACACCGCTCCGCAAATATGGCTACAGATATGTCCATTTCGAGTCACCTGACCACCGTGGCATAGATGTGGGGCTGATATACAATCCTGCCACAATACCTCTGGACGGGGCTTATCCTGTCCATATTGACAGTCTTTCGACGCGTGACATATTGGTGGCCCAGTACGGCAGGATGGCTTTTCTGGTCAATCACCATCCCTCCAAGTTCGGTGGCGAAAAGGCATCGGGTCCAGGACGTTTCAAGGTGATGTCTCAGATGCTGAATGTGTGTGACACACTCGGCCGCACAGGCGCTGACCGGATAGTGTGCATGGGCGATTTCAACGACACTCCGGACGGAGAGGCATTCACATTGGCAGAAGGTCACCTGGTCAACAAGGCACTGCCACTTTTCCTTCAGGGTGAGGGCACCATACGTTATGAAGGACGCTGGGAACTGATTGACATGTTTCTGGTCGATACAAACCATTCGGGGCTGTCTGAAATGTCGATACTTTACCCGCCGTTCCTGCTCACACAAGACAAAAAGCACGGAGGAGTAAAACCCCTCCGCACATATTCAGGTCCCCAGTATATTGGCGGCGTTTCAGACCACCTGCCGGTTATTTTAAGAATAGAAAAGTAATTACTTTTCAGCCCTGTACTGCTGTGCAAATCCGGCGTTCCAGGTTATGATGGCCTGGCCGTTGCGGAAATAGGTGTCAAGTGCGCCGAAATTGAGATTGGACGGCTCGGTGACAGCGCTTCCGTCAGCAATATTTGCAATAAGTTGCTGCATATCAAGAATATACTGCCAGCCGAAAACATTCTCTCCGAGTTCCGGGAACCAGTCTTTCTGCCAGTAATGCCCACCATATATCTTGAGTGCGTCCTTGTTCATGCCGCTGTTATCGATATATTTGACAAGTCCTGCAAAACCGTCCACATAATTCCTGTATGCCTGAAGGTCAAATATCCACACACCATGACCGGACCCGATGGCGTCACCGGCAAACATGATGTTCTCCTCTTCGAGGAAGAAAACAACAGATCCGGCAGTGTGGCCAGGGACAGCCAGCGAATTGATTTTCATTCCGCCCAGGTCGAACGTCTTGCCCTCATCGTAGAACTCTGTATTTCCTTTCGGAATCATGCTTTCAAATGGTCTGAAATCAATTTCCGGCAAGGCAAAATGTGCCTTCGGATCATCAATAAATGCGGGAAGCATGCCCGTGTGGTCCCCGTGGTTGTGGGTGAATGTAATGACCAGTTCCTTGTTACCAATCCTGTCATACACAATGCTGCGCAGGCTTTCGGCGGCATTGTCGGCCCATTCTATCTTGTTTGAAAGGTCGATGAGGAGAGCCCTCTGTTCACCGACACAAAGATACATGTCCGAGCAGTTGTTGAAATGAGTCTTGTTGCCCTCGGCATCGTATTCCTCACCTGACGGATTGGCATCGTTGCAGTCCTGGATGTGATAGACATTGTCGGCAATGACTGTGACGGTATATGGTCCCTGCTGGATTTCCCGTGTCTTGGTAGAAGAAGCACAGGCCCCCATGATAAGGAGGCCTGCAAATATTGTGAGCAAATGCTTCATTGACTTGTACATTATGCGAGTTTGCGTGCGCCGTCGCTGATGACTACGTCGTAGATCTTCGGAGCGTGGCCGAACTTGGCTTCGAACTGCTCCTTGGCCGCTGCGATGAAAGTATCGTAAAGTTCTTCCTTGACGAGGTTGATTGTGCATCCGCCGAATCCGCCGCCCATAACGCGTGAACCTGTGACGTCATATTTGCGTGCGAGTTTGTTGAGGAAGTCGAGTTCTTCGCAGGATACTTCATAGAGTCTGCTGAGTCCGAAATGGGTCTGGTACATGAGTTCGCCGACAGTCTCGTAGTCGCCTCTTTCGAGGGCGTCACATACGTCGAGCACTCTCTGAACCTCGCCGATTACATATTCTGCACGGAGGAAATCCTCTTCAGGAATCTCTGCGCGGACCTCGTCGAGCCATACTCTCTTGGCGTCGCTCAGGCACTCTACGTCAGGATGATATTTCTGGATGTGTGCACAGGCATTCTCGCAGGAAGCGCGGCGCTTGTTGTAGGCGGAAGATGCGAGTTCGTGCTTTACACATGAGTCGATGAGAACGACTTTGTATCCTACAGGATTAAATGGGAAGTATTTGTATTCCAATGTCTTGCAGTTGAGTCGGATAAGGCTGCCAGCCTTACCGAAGCAGGATGCGAACTGGTCCATGATGCCGCAGTTGACACCGCAGTAGTGGTGCTCTGTCATCTGGCCGATCTTGGCGAGTTCGAACTTGTCGATGCCGTTGCCGTTGAGTTCGTTGATTGCAAATGCAAATGTGCTCTCAAGGGCCGCTGATGAAGAAAGACCTGCTCCGAGAGGAACGTCACCGGCGAAAACAGTGTTGAAACCTGCCACCTTGCCACCCTTCTTGATAGTCTCGCGGCATACACCGAAAATGTAGCGCGCCCAGCTCTGTGAAGGGGCGTCTTCCTCGTTCAGACCGAACTCTACATATTCATCGATATCGATTGAGAATGCACAGACCTTGTCGGTTCCGTTGAGTTTGATCTCGGCCATGATGCCTTTGTCGATTGCGCCCGGGAAAACATATCCTCCGTTGTAGTCGGTATGTTCACCGATAAGGTTGACGCGGCCTGCGGAAGCGAAGAATTCTCCGTCTTCTCCGAAAAGGGTTCTGAATTTTTCAGCGATTTTAGTTTTCATATTAATTGGTGTTAGTAGTCATTCTTAAAAAATAACTTGGTAATCTTTATGTATCTTGTTTAGTTTTTTTTATATGTCATTCAGTCATGTAGCCCAGCTACACTCCTTCATTCCATATCAAAAATCCTTAAACAATCTTTCGTAAATCTTTACCAACTTATTTTTTCATCATTCCTTATTCAAATATCTGCCAAAGTTAACCGAAACTTTGTAAATTTGCAATATGTCGATAACACTCAAAAAATCAGTAAGATGCTGTAAATGCGGCAATGTGAACGAAATCACAGTGTACCGCAGCATAAATGTGTCTGAAAATCCTGAATTGAAGGAAAAGGTCAAGGACGGATCGCTGTTTGTGTGGCAGTGCCCGGACTGCGGCACGGTCAATCTGGCCCGGTACGAAACCCTCTATCATGACCCTTTGGAGCGTCTGATGATATGGCTCAAGCCGGATGGGGACATCTCCGAGTCTGAAATGCAGGCCATCACCAACCATGCCAGGGCAATGGGAGGATATACCCTCCGCCGTGTGGGTGACATAGGTTCCCTTATGGAAAAAGTGCTGATCCGCGATGCCGGCCTTGACGATGTCGCAGTGGAGATGTGCAAATGGGTCACGGCAGCCGAGATGGGTGTGGATGTGCCAATCCATTTCTACCGTCTGGGTGGCGATGCTGACGAGCGCTATATCACCCTCACATTCCCCAAAAACGGCAATATGGCATCCTGCAACATAGGTTTCAATGTCTATGAGGACTGTGTGGGCATCATCGGACGCAACGATTTCATCGTTCCCGAAGAAGGCTTCGCCCGCGTCGACCAGCAGTGGCTGTCGGGAATACTGCGCTAGAAATCCACAGTGAACAGCGGACCTACGTAATGGTGGTCCATCGCCACGCCTTCGGTCAGGTATTGGTTGAAGGCGGAACCGCCGTTGTAGTCATACCTGATGCCGATGCTGACAGGCACTTTCATCCAGAGTATCGCTGAGAGGTCGAAATTGACATCCATTCCGGCGCTCCAGAGGTTGCCCTCGCCGAATGTGGTGAAGTCGAAATGTGGAGTCAGGACCATTCTGCGGGCATACAGGAAGCCATTCCAGAGGCACAAGTCCCCGATATGGACAGGAATGGCATAGTCTGCCGTGAGGGCAAGGGAGTTGGAATTGCCCTGTATCAGTCGGCGGAACAGTCCGGGTGTCTCCGTCATTCCGCGCGGCAGGGTGTTGACCACGCCGGTCGGGAACAGTCCGGGCTGACCCAGAATGGTCTGGTATTTTGCAGTGAGGCGGAATCCCTGGATGGAGGTGAAACCAGGCAGGTAGGCGTATGCATACGCGAATGCGGCTGTGCCGAACAGGTCAAGTTCGCCGGCCTTTGTGGTGATGGTGCCGAGCCCCAGAGGCCGGTACACACCCACTTCGGCACCCAGTCCGAAACGTGGATAGACCCCTGACGAAGCCGTTCCCTGCATGATATAGCCCCTTGCGGTGGCGAGTATGCTCTGGTTGATTGCAGACTTGCCCTTGTCAGTGCCAAGCACCCGGACAATCTCGTCCTCGCCTGTCTCGGCGTTCGGAGCGGTCATATACCAGGTGATGTTGGTGCTGTATGTGTCATTGTTGAGGTTGTATGTCACCTCTGGAATGAATCCGCGGTACCATCCTCCACTGTTGAACGTCCATGGGATGTATGCCGACAGTTTGAGTGAAGTGTAAGGGACATGTCCCAGATAGTTTCTTGCCGCAATGTAACCAGACTTGCCGTCCTCTGTGTATGCTCCGAAACTCTGGTAATGAGTGAGCCTGTCATTGAAATCCACCTTTGCCTCCAGGACGGGGTACCATCCGGAATAGGTGAACTGGAAATGTCCGCTGTGACGCCACTTGCCGCCGTCCGGGTCGGGATGGAACGAATAGCCGAAATTGCTCACAGCCGTGCTCAGACTGTTCTGCGAAATGGCCGCCACGCCGACCGATGCAAGGTCATACACATGGTCGTAGGACATATTCATTATATTGTCCACATTGAAATAGACAGGTGCCCATGAATGTACCTTGAAAAGATGACCGAACTTGCTGTAATGCTTTGATTCCGAAATATTTATATCATCGGTTTCGAAGATTCCGGCAGCATCGGCAAGGGCGCGGTCCTGCTCCGAGAGCCTGTCTGCGATCTTCCAGGCGTACCGGTCGGAAAAGTCAACCTTTCTGACCATCAGGGAGTCCACGCTTGTGCGGCTGACCAGTTTGCCATTGTAGGTGTTGGCGCTGTAGTAGAGCCACTTGCCGTCTATGCTGTACTGGAACTCCGAGGCACCGTACCTTGTGGATGTGCACTGCCACACGTCGCCGCTGTCCGGATCCATCTCGTACATCTCGTCCACACCGCTGCGGTCGCTTGTGAACATGAGGTGTCCGTCGGGAGCGTATCCGAAGTTCTTTATCACGACAGGACTTGGGGCAAGTGTGACGTGCCACTGGTAACTGCCCGTATTCCCATCCCACGGATGCTCGCCATCACTTGCGTCCGCATCGTGTCCTTCGAGATTGTCTATATGCAGGTGATATACGCCATAACCGCTGTCAGAGAGCATTGTGGCGTATATTTTATCCCCTATCCAGGCCGTTTCCACCAGTTGCAGACTGTCCGGCACGTCAAACCCGGCCTCCACTTTTCCGTTCCTTGACGAGAGGATGGCCAGGCGCGATGTCCCGTTGTCGAGATACTGCGATGCGGCGATATGCCCTTCGGTCGGTGACGGGCTCGGATTGTAGAACGAACCTTTCTTTGTGAGTGTGGTGATCTTGCCTTTCTGGTTCATCCTGCGAATGGCGGAATGGCTCCTGAGGCTCCAGCGCGGATCTCCGATGTCCTCGCTCCAGAACATCAGGTTGTATGCAGACGAATGGTACAGCATCCCGGTGTAGGTTGCGAAAGGACGTATCTGTGTCTGTGTGCCGTCATATCCTATCCTGACAAGTTTGTTGGCCTTGTCGAGACTTTTCCTGACAGCATAGATGCCATCGTCCATCACGGTGAGGTCCGTGTAGTCGGAGTGGAATTTCGGGTCCGGGACTATCTGTTCGGACGGCATGTACGGCGCCCTGGCGTCGGCGTTTTCTTTCCAGAACGAATAGAAGGTCTGTGCCGATTCGGTCCAGAGGTCCCTTGTCCTCTTGCCGTCCGGTGATATTTTCTTGACGCCGGTGAGACCGAGCATATACGGTCTGCGTGACGCCAGGTTATAAAATTGCGCTGTGAAGTCGGCAAAGTCGTAATTGTATCTTATCCCGGCCAGTGTGAGATAGCCAAATGCATAATAATCAGGTACATACAGTCTTTGTGAACCATATCTCCACCTTGCCCATTTGCGCCAGTCACCCCGGTCGAAGGCGATCATGTAGTAGTTGAGGAAATCGGCCGTGCGGCCTCGTCCGGAATTGGTCAGTGCGGTCTCCGCCATCACAGCGTCGCCTTCCATGAAGTCGTTGCCGCCGTACGCTCCGCTGGTCAGGCCGTTCCACATCTGGCCGAAAAACCATCCGAACGGCCTCTGGGCATTGCTCAGTCCGAACTGCATCTGGGCCACGTGCCGCTGTTCGTGGATAGCCAGCATGGTATGCCACGGGACAGGTGTCGGTCCGTATGCCTCGGGCGATGTATAGAGGTCCATACGGTCAGGCGCCCATGCCACCGAACCGTTGGAAATATGGTTGTAGGCGTGCAGCACGACCGGAATCCTGTGGTTGGTCGCCATTCCCGGCACAAAGCCGATGGACTGCCCGGTGCGCATTTTCCAGAGTTCCAGTTCGCGGGCATATTTCACCGCCAGCGAGTCCAGTCCGCGCGGATAGATGATCATGTAGGTGTCTGTTTCGCGCCGGTCCCACCTAACCTTGCCGGGATCGTCCCCGGTGAGGAAGAACTGCGCACTTGCAAGCCATGGCAGGCAGGCAAGCAACATTGCGGATATGAACCTTCTAAACATCATTCTGTATTGCAAATTTAGGGGTTTTTAAGTAATTTTGCGCGATTTTCGAGTTTTAATAAAATATTCTGAGTGTAATGAACACATTTCTTCTGGTTCTCACAATTTTAGGCTCACTCGGCATGTTCCTGTACGGAATGTCACTGATGAGCGGCGGACTTCAGAAAATGGCGGGCGATAAAATGAGAGCCTTTATCGCCAAAATGACTTCCAACAAGTTCAAATGCGTGCTTACCGGTATCGTGGTGACTGCCCTGGTCCAGTCTTCCACGGCGACCACATTGATGCTCGTAAGCTTTGTGAATGCAGGCCTCATGGCACTGGCCAACGCCATCGGCGTAATCATGGGTGCCAACATCGGTACTACCGTCACGGCGTGGATATTCGCACTTTCCTTCAGCGGCAGCAGTTTCAGCCTCGGCATGATAGCCGTGCCTCTGATGTTCTTTGCCTTCATTCTCCTTTCCTCCAAGCGCCAGGGTCTCAAGAACGGCGGAGAGTTCATAATGGGTTTCGCCCTTCTTTTCCTGGGCCTGACCACATTGAGGGAGAACTCCACCATCCTGCTTGACAATGAAACCGTAAGACTTTTCCTGGCCGGACTTACGAAATGGGGATTCGGCAGCATCGTGATATTCATGGTTGCAGGTGCCTGCATGACCCTGATGCTCCAGTCCTCGGCCGCCACGATGGCCATCACCATGGTCCTTGTCGCCAACGGCTACATCCCGTTCACGATGGCCGCCGCGATGGTCCTGGGCGAGAATATAGGTACCACCATCACTTCCAACATCGCTGCGTCCGTGGCCAACGAATCGGCAAAGAGAACAGCCCGTGCGCACATGCTCTTCAACGTGTTCGGAGTGTGCTGGGCACTGATTCTGTTCAAGCCGTTCCTGCGCCTCATCGGCCTGATCGTCACTGCGTTCGGCTTCCCTAACCCGACTCTCACAGACTTTGCATCGGCCGATGCCGAAACACAAGAGGCCCTCATAGCGTCGCTCCCATACGTCGTGGCTACGCTCCACTCCCTCTTCAACCTTATCAACACCTGCATCCTCATCTGGTTCATCCCGATCATCGCAAAAATTGTCACATGGATGGTTCCGAACAAGGATGGCAACAGGGAATCCCGCAGACTCATCTACATCAAGGGAGGTCCGCTCGGAACAGCCGAACTTTCACTCAACGAGGCAGACCAGGAGATCAACCATTTCGCCACAATCTGCTACAAAGGGTTCGGATATATCCGTCAGGCCATCAATGAGACCGATGCCGAGAAGTTCAGGGAACTCAACGAAAAACTCGTCAAATATGAGGAGATCACAGACCGCATAGAGTATGAAATAGCAACATACCTCAACGAGGTCGGCCGTGGCGAAATCTCGTCCGAAGCCCGCAGGCGCATCAAGTCGATGTACAAGATGATAGGCGAGATGGAGAGTCTTGGAGACTCGGGAGAGGCCATAGGAAGGCTTCTGGGCCGCAAATTCACCCATGACAAGTCCTTTGATGAAACCATGCGGAGCAAGCTCAACCAGATGCTCGATATCGTCGACAAGGCTTATGTCGTGATGATAGAAAACCTCAACAACCCGGATCTCAAGGACATTACCAATGCCAACGAGGCTGAGAACGCCATCAACGAATGCCGCAACGTCCTCCGTGAAGAGCACATCGTCAACATCGAGGGACACAACTACGACTACACGTCCGGCGTCTATTACATCGACGTTGTGTCCGAACTCGAGAAGATCGGAGACTTCATCATCAACATTTCCGAGGCCAAGATGTCCCTTGCCGCCGCGCAGAAATAATATGAGACTTTCCCTGCATATCCTGTCGGCCTGTGCCGCACTGTGTCTGGTTTCGTGTGGTGGTGGAAACACCTCTGCGCCGGTCTCCGACACCCCTGCAACAAGGGAGTTCAAGCTCCCTCAGGTGCCGGGCATGATGTCCGAAGAAGAGCAGATCGACTTTGTCGCCAGCCGTTACTGGGATGCCTTCACCGACACTGCCGGAGTCTGGCTGTGTGACTCCACCCATGTCTGTGGAGTAGAAAAAACTGCCCTGGAGCAGGCCCTGTCCAATTATTTATACCTGCTCGACAGGCTGCCTCTGAAGCGGAGCCGCAACCTCATTGCCGGCCTTTATGACAAGGTGGACATGTACGCCCGCGTGCATTCCGAGTCTAACATGTTCGGGATGATGAAGGAAATTGTGGACAGCTACCTGTATGACCCGAACTCCCCTATGAGGAATGAGGATTATTACCAGCCGTACGTGGCCCGTCTGGCCGCAGATGAGCGCGTGGATTCGCTGGAGAGGATGAAATATTCCCGGTATGCCGCAGCCTGCCTCCTCAATATGGTCGGCACGCCGGCCGCGGATTTCCGTTTTTCAGACAAAACCGGCCACATAACGGCCCTGTATGGCATCAAGGCCGACTATACCCTGCTGTTTTTCAGCAATCCGGGCTGCACGGCCTGCAAGGAGATCATCGAGACCCTGAAGGCAAGCCTGAGGGTGCAGTACCTGCTTGAGAACGGCATTCTTGCCGTTGCAAATGTCTATATAGACGAGCAGCTTGACGAGTGGTACGACTACATGTCATACTACCCGGAGGAATGGTACAACGGCTTCGACCACAACCACGTCATCAGGGGCGAAAACCTCTATGATGTCCGCGCCATTCCGTCCCTGTATCTGCTGGACAGGGACAAGAAGGTCATCTTCAAGGATGTCCCTCAGGATAGGCTGTTCGCTTATCTTGAAAGCCTGTAGGCCTACAGGAAATTGGCGATGATGATGGCGACGATGCCCACGGGGGCGACGTACCGCACAAGGAAATAGATCACAGGATAGATCCTGACGTTCGAGGAAAGGCTGCCGCCGTTGGTGAGTTCGTCCCGCACGTCAGGCTTTTTCATCTTCCACCCGACAAACAGGCATGTCATCAGGCCGCCAAGAGGCATCGCGATGTTGGAAGTGAATTTGTCGAATGTGTCGAACACGTTGTTGCCCAGAATCTTGAAGTCACCCCATATTCCGCATGAAAGCGAGCATACCGTGCTGAGTACGGCAAGAATCAGGCATTCTGTGATGACTGCCCTGCGGCGTGTGATTCCGAACTCTTCGATGAAATAGTTCACCCCGACCTCGAAGAGCGAGACAGTCGATGTGAGAGCAGCGATGACGACGGAGAAGAAGAACAGCGCGGCAACCACAGTTCCACCATGCATCTTGGAGAAAATGAACGGCAGGGTCTCGAATACAAGCCCCGGTCCCTGACCCGGATCCACATTGAATGCGAATGCGGCAGGCATGACGGCGCAGCTTGCCAGGATGGCGAAGAAGAAGTCCGACACGGCCACCTTTGCAGACGAGGCCATCAGATTCTCGTCTTTCGGGACAAATGACGAATATGTCAGCATCGCACCCATCCCGACGGACAGTGAGAAGAAGGACTGTCCCAGCGCGGCCAGGCACATTTCTCCGGAGATCTTGCTGAAATCAGGCTTGAACAGGAAGATGACGCCTTTCCCCGCTCCCGGGAGGAACGCCACCCAGATGGCAAGGCCCAGAATGATGACAAACAGCACCGGCATCATTATCTTGCCGCATTTCTCGATGCCGCTCCTGACTCCGCCCTTGACGATGAATGCCGTGAGGAGGATGAACAGTATGGTCTCGGCTATCGGGGTGCCGACGGATGTCACATAATTGTCGAACATTTCACCCAGAAGGGCCCTGTCGGCACCGTGCGTGAATGTGAATGACTTGAAAAGGTAATGTATCGACCAGCCGCCCACGACGTTGTAGAATGCCAGAATCAGGAACGGGCAGATGACGGGAAGGACACCCAGCCACTTCCATCCGGTCCCCGGGGCAAGGTTGCCGAATGCCCTGTAGGCATTGGTCTGGCTGCGGCGTCCTATCGTGAATTCGGCCAGCATGATAGGCACGGCGAAAACGATTATGAAAAACAGGTAAACGATAATGAATGCGGCGCCGCCGTATTCACCCACAAGATAGGGGAATCTCCAGATGTTGCCAAGCCCGACGGCCGACCCCACCATGGCCAGCAACATGCCGATCCGGCTGTTGAAATGTTCTCTTTCCATAAGTTCGTTTTATATAGGCGTGGCTATCTTCTGCGATACACCACGAATCTGTATTCAATGCCGGACTTCTTGTCCACGGCGGGCTCGGCGGCGCTTTCTGCCTCCCAGACGGCGGGGTCAATCACCGGGAAGAAAGTGTCGGCGTCTGCTGCTGCGGCGTGTATTTCGGTGATGAAGAGCAACTCCGCGCCGTCAATGCTCTGACGGTACAGCTGGCCTCCTCCCATCACGAAACATCTGTCCGCCCCGGAGGCTTCCGCGACCTTGAAGGCCGATTCAAGGCTGAATGTCACCACCACACCTTCAGGTACGTCAGACGGCCCCATTGTGCGTGAAACCACGATGTTGAGGCGTCCCGGAAGCGCCCTGCCGATGGATTCCCATGTGCGGCGTCCCATGATGACAGGATGGCCCATCGTGACGGCCTTGAAGTATTTCAGGTCCTCGCGTATGTGCCAGACAAGGTCGCCGGCGCGTCCGATCGCTCCGTTTTCCCCGACTGCCGCTATGATTGCCTTCTCCATCGTTATCCTGTCGAAAATTAATGTCTGCGTTGTGCAAAGGTAGTATTTTTCTGTTTAATTATATATATTTGTGTTTCAGACAACAAATAACACTCAATATGGATATCAGAAAGGAACAGTGGGGCGTGACCCCTTGCGGCAAAGAAATTATCCGCTACACAGTTACGAATTCGAAGGGCGCGTATGTGTCCCTGTGCAACCTGGGTGCCGGCATCACGGCAATCGGGGTTCCGGACAAGGACGGGAAGATTGGTGACGTCGTGCTCGGTTATGCCAGGGGTGAAAGTTATTTCCAGGACGGTCCGTGCCTGGGCAAGGTGCCGGGAAGGTTTGCCAACCGCATTGCGCTGGGCAAGTTCACACTTGACGGTGTGGAGTACACACTGCCGGTAAACAACGGTCCGAACTCCCTCCACGGCGGTCCTATGGGCTTCCAGAACCATATCTGGGAAAGCCGCATAGACGGTGACGCTGTCGAGTTCCTTTATGACTCGGAGGACGGCGAGATGGGCTATCCGGGCGCTGTCAAGGCTGTTGCAAGGTATGAGTGGAGCGAGGAGAACGAACTCACACTGACTCTTACCGGTGTCTGCGACGCCCCTACCGTGCTCAACCTTACCAACCACGTGTATTTCAACCTCAAGGGCGAGGGCAACGGAGACATCCTTGACCACGAGATGATCCTCAACTGTTCGGAATATCTTCCTACCGACAAGACCCAGATTCCTCTCGGAGAGAGCGTCCCTGTTGCAGGTACACCGATGGATTTTATCCTCCCGAAGGCTATCGGGCGCGATATCAGGGCCGATTTCGAGCCTCTTGTGATAGGCAAGGGTTATGACCACTGCTGGGTTGTGGACGGTTATCAACCGGGACAGTTCCAGAATGTCGCCGAACTCTACAGCGCCCAGAGCGGACGAGTGCTGAGGGTGATTTCCACCCAGCCGGGTATCCAGATCTATACAGGCAACTGGCTCGCCGGCTGTCCGGAAGGCAAGAACGGCCACGTCTATGAGGAGAATTACGGAGTGGCGCTGGAGTGCCAGCATTTCCCTGATTCGCCTAACAAGCCGGAATATCCTACCACGGTGCTCCGTCCGGGCGAGACCTATCAGGAGGCAATAATCTTTGCATTTGACATCAGATAAATCATGAAACAATACCTTGACCTTCTGCGGGAGATACGGGAGCACGGCGTGATGAAGAATGACCGCACGGGCACCGGAACGCAGAGCATATTCGGCCACCAGATGCGCTTCGACCTCAGCGAGGGCTTCCCTCTGCTGACCACCAAGAAGGTGCATCTCAAATCCATAATCTACGAACTTCTGTGGTTCATTTCGGGTGATACCAACATCAAGTATCTCAAGGACCACGGCGTGTCCATCTGGGACGAATGGGCCGACGAGAACGGCGACCTGGGTCCGGTCTATGGCCATCAGTGGCGCAGCTGGCCCACTCCTGACGGAAGCACCATCGACCAGCTCAGCAACGTCATCGAGACCATCAGGCGCAACCCTGATTCACGCAGGATGATTGTCTCCGCGTGGAATGTGGCCGAGGTCGAGAAAATGGCCCTGCCGCCTTGCCACAGCCTGTTCCAGTTCTACGTGGCCGACGGCAAGTTGTCCTGCCAGCTGTATCAGCGCAGTGCGGACTGCTTCCTCGGAGTGCCTTTCAATATTGCATCCTATGCCCTTCTGACGATGATGATTGCGCAGGTATGCGGCCTGAAGCCGGGCGAATTCATCCACACGACCGGTGACACCCACATCTATGTGAATCATTTCGAGCAGGTCGCCCTCCAGCTTTCCCGTGAGCCGCGCCCTCTCCCGAAGATGATAATCAATCCGGATGTCAAGGACATATTCGACTTCAAATACGAGGACTTCACCCTTGTGGACTACGACCCGTGGCCACGTATCCCGGCCCCGGTTGCTGTATAAGAACCTGTTATGAAATGGTCCCATTTGTCTTTTATATATCTTTTTTGCTATTTTTTCCGTATTTTTCAGTCACAATGGTCCACCATTGCTCCTTCAAAATTCAAAAAAACTATCTAAAAAATCTTATACAAAATCCTAAATAAACCATTGCAGAACAGGTTCATTAAAATAACTTAAATAATTAAATACCATGGCACTGGAAGCACAGATTCAGAAAGACATAATGGAGGCAATGAAGGCAAAGGATGCCGTACGCCTCGCATCGGTACGTTCCATCAAGTCAGCCATCCTGCTGGCCAAGACATCAGGCTCAGGCAAGGAGGTCGATGACACCGAAATCCTCAAACTCATCCAGAAACTCGTCAAGCAGCGCAAGGAGTCGGCCGAGCAGTACACCGCCGCAGGCCGTCAGGAACTTGCAGACAACGAGCTTGCAGAGGCAGCCGTCCTCGAGACCTATCTCCCGAAGATGCTCTCCGAGGAAGAGGTGGAAGCCAAACTCAAGGAGATCATCGCTGAGGTCGGTGCATCTGCCCCTTCCGACATGGGCAAGGTGATGGGCGTTGCCACAAAGCGTCTTGCCGGTCTTGCAGAGGGCAAGACCATATCCGCCATCGTGCGAAGACTTCTGGCATAACCACAGCATTCAGACCCCCAAAAATATGAAAACCCTCGTCAAAACCCTCGCCACGGCATTCGTGGCCGCGCTCTCTGTCGCAACCGTTTCCGCGCAGGAAAACACTTCACAGCAGGACAAACCGACCGTTTATCTGGTTGCCGGCGCCCACATGGATACGCAGTGGAGGTGGGATGTACGGCAGACCATAGGGGAATTCATTCCCAACACCCTGCTCCAGAACTTCCGTCTTTTCGAAGAATATCCGGACTACATCTTCAATTTTGAAGGTGCCGTCAAGTACAGCTGGGTCAAGGAATATTACCCTCAATGGTATGACCGGCTGAAGGAATATATCCGCCAGGGACGCTGGCACATAAGCGGCAGTTCGTGGGATGCTAACGATCCGAACATGCCTTCGGCCGAGGCTGCGATAAGGAACATCATGTACGGACAGGACTTCTACAGGACCGAGTTCGGTGTGCAGTCCCGCGATATCATGCTGCCGGACTGTTTCGGTTTTGGATATGCTCTCCCGACCATTGCGGCGCATTGCGGACTCAATTCGTTCCACACCCAGAAACTTCAGTGGAGAACGAACGCATTCTATCCTGACGGACGTAAATTCCCGTTCCGTTTCGGCATCTGGCAGGGTATCGACGGGTCGCGCATAATGGCCTGCCTGGACGGTGGGGATTATTTCTGGAACCCGTCAGACGAGGATTTGACCGACTTTGGGGACTTCAAAGACAGGATTGCCACAAGTCCGGTGCCGGCTGTTTACCGATATTTCGGCACCAGATCTTCAAGATATCATGGTGACCAGGGAGGTTCTCCTACACCGCAGGCTGTCGGGATGATAAGTGACGCCATACGCAATCCGAAGGACTACAACCTGCGCTTCGCGACTACGGAGGACATGTTTGCGGACTATTATATGGACAGCTGTCTGCCCGAATATGACGGCGAACTGCTGATGGATGTGCACGCAACGGGCTGTTATTCATCACATTCAGAGATGAAAAAGAACAACCGTGCCAACGAGTGGCTGCTGACCTGTGCCGAGAATACCGGAGTGATGGCCGAACGCCTGGGTGCTATGAACTACCCTGCCTACACCATCGATGAGGACTGGAAGAAATTGATTGTCCACCAATTCCATGACGACCTTACCGGCACCAGCATCCCTGCGGCATATATGATTTCATACAATGACGAATATGTCATCCGCAACCAGGCGGAAAACCTTGTCAAGGCTGCCGTGACCAGGAGCGCTTCGGTGCTTGACACCAAGGTCCAGGGCACTCCGGTGGTCGTTTTCAACCCGGTTACGGCGCCGAACTCCGATTTGGTGAAGGTGACCCTTCCATTCCCGTCCGACAGTGACGGTGTGGCTGTCACAGGCCCGTCGGGCAAGAAAGTCAATGCCCAGATAATCGCCCGCGACGGTGAAAACGCGACAATCGGATTTGCCGCATCGGATGCCTCCATGACCCTGTCTGTATATTCGGTCAAGCCTGTCAGGAAGGCTGGCGCATCGTCTGTCCTGAAAGCGGGAAAGGACTTCATCGAGAACAGGATATACAAGGTCACCATCGACGCCAACGGCGACATTCCGTCCATCATCGACAAGAGGACAGGCCGCGAACTGGTCAAGCAGGGAGAGGCGCTGGGATTTGCATTGTTCAGCCACAACGTGTCCGACGTCTGGCCGGCCTGGGAGATAATGAAATCCGTGATTGACGGCACTCCTTCCGGAATAAACGGTGACGTGAAGGTCTCCGTCGAGGAAAACGGTCCTCTCCGTGTCGTTGTCAGAATCGAGAAATCCGCCTTCGGTTCGAAGTTTGTCCAGCGCATCATCCTCACCGACGGGGCCGCCGATGACAGAATCCTTTTCGAGAACGAAGTGGACTGGCACAGCAGGGAGTCCCTGCTGAAATACAGTTTCCCTCTCAATCTCACCGCTGCCGAAGCGTCCTATGACATGGGTGTCGGCAATATACGCCGCGGCTCCAACGTGGCCACGAAATACGAGGTGTTCGCCCACCAGTGGGCGGATATGACCGCCGATGACGCTTCTTTCGGAGTGACTGTGATGAACGATTCGAAATACGGCTGGGACAAGCCTGACGACCACACCATCCGCCTGACTCTCCACCACACGCCGACTGCCAACGGGTATGACACATGGCAGCAGACGATGGATCTGGGACAGCATACATACAGTTTCGCCATCTGTGCCCATGAGGGAGCGCTTGACCCGGTGAAGGCTGACATAGACGCAGACTGTCTCAACCGTGCCAAGTTTGCTTATGTGGCTGAAAAGCACGCAGGACCAGCCGGCAGGGCAATGTCCTTCATTTCTTCAACCGAGTCGTCCCTGCGTGTCAAGGCATTCAAGAAGGCCCTTGACGGAGACGGCATCGTGGTGCGCACATACGAACTGGGCGGCAACGGCGCTGAGGGCGACATCGTGTTCGACGCCGACATCTTGAGCGCCGAAGAACTGAATGGTGCAGAGGAGTACAAGGGGGCCGCATCATTTGACGGGAAACGCCTCCACGTGAAGGCCGGTGCGTTCGAGCCGAAGACCTACAGGGTGCGCCTCAAGGATGCACAGGTCCATGCGGAGGCATCAAAATACGAGTCCATGGCCCTTCCATACAACGAGATGGCAATCACATCCGACGCCTTCAGCGCGTTCGGCCACATGGACAATGACTGGCATTCATACGCCGGAGAACTGATTCCGTCTGATTTCGAGTTCGCAGGGGTTCCGTTCAGCATCGCTGCACCGGACTACAACAACGCGGTGCGCTGTCACGGACAGGCATTGGACATCCCTGCCGGCGCAGGAAAGGTCTTCCTGCTCGTGGCATCTGCCGCAGGTGAACGCACGGCCGTCTTCAATGCCGGGCAGCCTGTCGAGGTCAAGGTCGGCGACTATACCGGATATTATGGATATTACGGCTGGGAGGGATTTTATGATTCCGTGACAAAAGAGGGTGACATTGCATATATGGGCACCCATCGTCACGATTCGCGCACACGCAACGAAATCTACACCGGCACTTATATGTACATCGTCGAAGTTCCGGTACAGGGCGGTGCGGCTCAGCTTATCCTTCCTGACGACGACCAGACCGTCATTTTTGCAGCAACGTCAGAGACAAGATAAGCCATGAAACGACTGGTCATCATCCTTGCCGCAGTGCTTGCCGCCTTGACGGCAAATGCACAGCAGTCTCTCTGGGGCGGCGCCCAGATTGTATCTCCGGAGATCCATCCGGACAATACCGTGACATTCCGTTTCCATGCCCCGAAGGCAATCAGGGTGCAGGTTGCGGGCGATTTCCTCCCGGTCCCGGCCGACCTCAGGGAGGGGGCTGACGGCGTGTGGGAATACACCACCGAACCGCTGGAGACCGAACTGTACAATTACAGTTTCATAGTTGACGGCCTGCCGGTGAAGGACCCGAACAATGCCTACATCCAGAGGGACATTGCCAACCTGATGAACTATTTCATCATTCCGGGTGAGAAAGGCGATCTCTATATGGTCGGAGATGTGCCGCACGGCACGGTCAGCCGCGTATGGTACCATTCCGACGTGCTCGGCAAGGACCGCCGCATGGCAGTCTATACGCCGGCAGGATACGAGACGGGCAAGGACAAATACCCGGTTCTGTACCTGCTTCACGGCATGGGAGGCGACGAGGAGGCATGGCTCTGCACCGGCCGTACGGCGCAGATAATGGACAACCTCATCGCAAGTGGGCTTGCGAAGCCGATGATCATAGTTATGACCAACGGCAACACCCTGCACCAGAGCGCCCCGGGCGAGTCTGCCGAGGGAATGTACAAACCATACAACTGCGGCTCGTTCGACACCAGTTTCGAGGCACATTTCAAGGATGTCATAGCCTTTGTGGATGCACGTTACCGGACCATCAAGAAGTCCTCCGGACGTGCTGTGGCCGGACTTTCGATGGGTGGAGGCCATTCATTCCAGCTGTCGCTCAACTACCCGAAGACGTTTGACTATGTCGGACTTTTCTCGGCAGCCGTAGGTATCCGTGAAGGCGGCTCCGGCCAGATGGCCCCGGAGTTCTATCAGGACACTGATGCCAAGATTGACCGCCTGTTCGCAAACAACCCGAAACTCTATTACATCGCTATCGGCGAGGATGATTTCCTCTACCAGTCCAACAAGGAGCTGCGCGAAAAGCTCGATGCCAAGGGATATCCATACACCTATCTGGAGTCATCCGGCGGCCACGTATGGCGCAACTGGAGGATATACCTGACCGATTTTGCCCAGAAAATTTTCAAATAACAAAATATGAAACTATCATCTATCGCGGCCGCGCTTTCGTCAGCGGTCATTTTGGCGGGGGCATGCGCAAAGGTGCAGACCGGTCCCGTCGTGCTCCAGGGCAGCATCGAGGGAGAACCCGGTGACGTCATCGTCGTATCATATCTCCCGGGCCAGCCGATTGACTATCATTATCCCGAGGTCAATGACGGCCGGTTCGAGTTCACGATGGACGCCGTGGAAGGCTTCGGAGACTTCATCGTGTCAGTGGGTGGATGTGAGTTCGGTGCCCGCATCAACGTGCAGGACACCCTGAAAATGGGTTTTGTCGTGAAAGAATATGCCAAGGAAGTAGAGGTCAGCTACGACGGTGCCACCGAGAAGGAAAGCCGCATCTGGACGGATTTCTACGAGACATACCAGCATTACAGTGTGTACAACCTCCCGGCAACTGATCCGGACATCACCTATGAGATGAGCCTTGCCCTGCTGGACAGCAACGATTCCACATTCAGGGCAGCCCACAAGGCCGATATGAACAAATATTACCGTCACCGTGCCGACATCGCCTACGGCCTCATAAAGGCCATATTGCTTGATGCAAAGGCATACAGGGACGGCGAAGAAACGTTTGACAATCCGGAATACGCCGCCCTGCTTGACATTGTGGACCTGAACGACCCGGACGAAGTGACGTTCCCGCTGATCAACCGCTGGACCTGGTTCCACCTGAGAGAGTTCGGTGACGAGCCGGTCGCCGCCACCATCGGTTTCCTGAAGCGGTATGGCCCGAAAATCACCAACCCGACCATCAGGGAAATGCTCACAATGAATCTGGTATCATCCTGCATGGACGAAATCAAAACTGACAGTCTGGACATATACGAACCGCTTTTTGCCGAGGTGGAAAGACTGGTTCCGGACCGTCCTGAGATAGTCGAGGGCTGCCGCGCGCAGATTGAGGCGGCGCTCAGTTCCCAGCCTGGCAAACCGGTCCCTGAAGCAGTTCTGCTGACGCCTGACGGCAAGGAAGTCATGCTTTCCTCATTGTTCGGAAAGGTCCTGTATGTCGATGTTTGGGCCACATGGTGCGGTCCGTGCGTGGCCGAGGCGCCTTATTTCAAGGCTCTTGCCGAGAAATACAAGAACGATCCGCGCATCTGCTTTGTCAGCATCTCCGTCGACAGGGATTCTGACGCATGGAAAGCATTTGTCGGCAAGGAAAAGCCGTTCTGGCCGCAGTACATCTTCACCGACTCCAGTCACGGTGACTTCTGCGACAAGGTCGGCATCAAATATATCCCGAGATTCATGCTCATCGGCCCTGACGGCACATTCATCAACGGCGACTGCACCCGTCCGTCAGACGATGGGATCGGCGCCATCCTCGACAAGGCCCTTGCGGGAATGTAATATCCGTATATGATGCTCCACGCTGTCCGACACCCGCGGCCGGATGGCCATTGCCGGAAGAAATATTATAAATGACCAAACAGAACATGTTTGGTCATTTTTTGAAAATATATAAATGGGTCATTAACCATACCTTTGCGCGCTTGAAAATTCAAAACATAAATATAAAAGCATAAAATGGAAATTATTGATTACAAAGCCCCTCAGGCCAAGGTGTTTGAGGTAAATGCGCAGGGTCTGCTCTGCGGAAGTGTGACCGGCGGTTTCGGATTAAGCAACGGCGGCAAAGTTGAAAAAGGTGACGACAGTGACTGGGGAGAAGATCTCAACTGGTAAGCCATGTGTGTAACCATTAAATGACAGAAAAGATGAAAAAGACTATATTTTTTGCAATGATGGCTGCAGTGCTTGGTTTCACCGCATGCAGCAAGGAAGAAATCGCACAGAACGAAACATCCCAGAAGGGCATGGTACTCCGCGCTACAGTCGAGCAGTCGGCAGAGACTCGCGCCACATACACCTGCATAGGGAAAGCGTGGCAGTTTGCCTTCGCTGCCGAAGACAAAATAAGCGTGACAAACACTGCTGTCGGCGCCTACTACACCTTCACAAACGATGGCACGGAGTTTACAAGCAAGGATGCACGTTCCACAGCATCTGACGAGACATGGTACGCTTACTTCCCGTCAAACGAGATTTCGCTTGTCGGTCAGTCAGGCGCCCAGGCTGACGTAGCCAACAAGTATGCCCTTGCAGGCGCTACAGCCGAAGCCACTTCAGGCGAGGATGGCCTGAACATCACCATGGTTCCACAGGCGGCAATCCTGGTAATCAAGAACTATCTGGGCTGCCAGATCGACCTCAACGTCAAGAACAGCGCCTCAACATGGGTAAGCGGTCTGACCGCCAACGAGGATGGTTTCGACATCACTACCGAGACCTCCCGTCAGGACCTCCTCAACGTAACGACTCCCGGCATATACTACATTGCTGTGCCAGCAGGCGTGCAGCTCGCAATCAAGAATGGCGATGAAATGGTGAAGTCAACTGGAACAGACGGACTCGCGGCAGGCAGATATTATAAACTTTCATTCAAGTCCGACTCTGTCCCGACGGGCTCAAGGGGCAAAGCCTATTCAGCTGAGTCTGCAAGCAATGTTGATTGGTTGCAGCTTTGGGAGAATGGTCCAAAATATGCTGCACATAATATGGGTGCAACCTCTCCGACAGGCTTTGGTGACTATTACAATTGGGGCGGAATAACTCCAAATGGAGACGGAATCAAATGGGAACAAGACAATGCCTCTGCCGCTGACGGTGTTCTCGAGGGTGAATTTGACACAGCTACTTATCTCTGGGGTTCAAAGTGGCGCATGCCGGCACCTGAAGAACTTGAGGCACTCGTGGGTGTTGATCTCGGGGCATTCGTTACAGGCGATAAATGCATAGCAGAATGGATAGATGGCGAGACAGAGACATATGAGAACACATCCGTTGTAGGTCTTCTTTGTACCGGTGTCTACGAATATTCATCCAACAGCGTGTTCCTTCCTGCTGCCGGATACTGCATCAAAGAAGTGAACGACAAAGGAAACAGCAGCATAGGCTCAGTTCAGCACACCAACTACACTGGCTACTATTGGTCTAATACTCCGAATGGCGTCAGATACGCAAAATACCTCTTTATCCGTTGGGACGGCCTGAGTATGTACGACAACTTCCTTTTCCGTGGCTGCTCTGTACGTCCGCTGCTTGCTGAATAAAGCGTGAATACGCCATCCTTGGCCGCAAGGCCGGGAAATAATACTGACGAAGCAGATCCTTTACAGGGTCTGGTTCGTCAGTAAAAAAAATAGCAACCTGATTATTAAAATATGGAAGTTAGAAATACAAAGACGGCTTACAAAGCCCCTCAGGCCAAGGTGTTTGAGGTAAATGCGCAGGGCGTTCTCTGCGGAAGTACTGGAACCGAGAAGTTCGGTATGAGTGGTAATAATTATGATGACAATGACTGGGAATAAGGAGGACGACGCTATGAAGAAGATCATCATCACACTCGCTGCCATTGCAGCAGCATTCTCAATGGTTTCCTGCAACAAGGAAACGGCAACCCCTGAAGGCAATCCGGCAATCGGAACCAAGGCTGTCATTTTCGCATCTACAGAGGAAGGCATGACCAGGACAGCCCTTTCAGGCAATGACACCGACGGATACGAAGTCGTATGGAGCACAGACGACTCATTCAAGATCGGAGAAGAGACATTCACCCTCACCGAGGGCGAGGGAACAACCAGCGGCAAATTCGAGGGCACGGTTCCTTCAAACGGAGATTACACTGTATATTATCCGTCCTCATACAACGGCACCGACTGGCCTGCATCTCAGACCTATGCCGAGGACAATATCACCGGCTCGCCGATGAAGGCAGAGGTCACTGTCGCTGACGGACAGGTCCCTGCGTCTATCAAATTTCAGAACGAGGGCGGTATCTTGCGCCTGACCGTTGATGCAATCGAACAGCCTGCACCGGTGGTTGTAAAAAGTGTCACAGTGAGCGCGGCCGGGCTCGATGAGTCAATCACTCTTTCCTGTGGAGAAGGTGTGACAATCGACGAGGATATCGCAAAGGACTTCTACATCGCCATTCCTGCCGGAACATACACCGGAACAGTCATCTCATTCACAGCATCTGACGGCAAGGTATTCACGAAGTCGATGAAGACAGGCAAGAATCTCGTTATCGAGCGCAGCGCGATCACGACCGCCAAATTCTCTGTCAAGGACTACACTGAACCGCGTCCTGATGGAGCACTGTCCGGCAAGTTCACAATCAATGCCGCCGGTGACCAGGTGTATTTCTCCAATGGAAATCTGTACTGGGACGGTGATTCTTTTGAATTCGAGACAAATCAATATGACATTTCGTCTTCCTGGGAGACATCTCACGTTTCCAATTTCTACTGGTCAAAGACGGCTTCTTCTGCGTATGCGGATGATTACGATTATGACTACTCCACATCGGATGTCCTCTTTACCAATGCAACAGAGACTACACCGAAAGCCGACTTCACCGTCAATGGTGATGCGGGTGTCTGGAGGACACTTTCGCGGGCAGAATGGCGGTATCTGCTTGCCAATTACACATACAAATATTTGTCAGTAAACGGCAAATACGGCATTGTCATTGCCCCGGACGGGTTTTCCGGTACGATTGCGGACTCATACAATGTCTCCGCTTGGGCTGTAGCCGAAGCTGCAGGATTCGTGTTCCTGCCGAGCACAGGTTATCGGGACGGTGGATTCATAAACGAAGTATCCGGAGACACTATTTCGTGTATTTACTGGACGAGCACCGCCGTACCCGATAACGAGGAAAATGCATACCGTATGTTCTTCAAGTGGGAAGACTCAAAGTTAAACACTGATTTCGATGCTGACGGCTGGAGGGAATGGGCAGCAGGCATCCGTCTTGTCTCAGACGTGAAATAACCACAATATTAAATAATACATTCAGCCGCATATCCTCAAAGGAATGCGGCTGATTTTGTATATAAAACTTATTGTTTTCAGTCCGATAACTCAATAAGTCTTGAGTGTTTGACAAACGCACGGAAAATCATCTTGTGCGTTCCGGCCACGACTGCTATTGGATAATCAGCGCGGATTTCTTGCAGCATCACAAGATGAATTGCAGCAAGGCGACTTGCAACGCGAAGCAGCCTCCACGAAGTGGGAACAGACGCCCCGGGGCCATGCTGCGGCAACCCCCTAGAACTTGAAACTGATGCCACCGCTGAGGCTGAAGTACCACTTGACGGGCTTGATGAGGGTGTTTTCGGTGTCGTTCCTCTTGTTGAGCTCGTAGTTGTGGTAGGTGTAGTTGTTGGTCAACATATAGTGGAATGCGGGCTGAATCTTGAGGTCGAAACGCCAGATGGCGCAGTTGAGGCATGCACCGAAATCAACGCTGCACTGGAAGGCGCTCTTCCTCTCGGTCCAGCTTTCGGTGTATTTCCTTTCCTCGTCGATCACCTTGTGGGCACTTTCCCCGCCGGTCACGAACCCAGGTGTCAGGCCCAGAAAATACTCTGTCTGGCTGAACAGACTGCGGAAAAACCCTGATGCAAGACCAGCCGCCGCACCGCCTATGCCGCCGTAGATGAGCCCGTCCACGGCATCCATGGCCCCATAGGTGGCACTGCGCAACCTTTCGGAATTGCTCCTTTCGGCAGAACTGAAGCCTATCGCCACCGGGACACCGAATGAATTCCTGACCCCTGAAAACGATGGTGCATAATTGAGCCCTGCCCTGAACCCCAGACCAAGACAGGTATAGTGGGCGTATGTGACACCGTAATAAATCTCCGGATTCGTGCCCTGGTAAAAAGGCACGTTCATTCCGACAAGGACTCCGGCCTCATTGTTTCCGGGCATTCCTGCAGGACGGTACTGGGCATGGCCCGCACACAGGACGGTCAGCATCAGGACCGCCGTCAAAATCATTCTCTTCATATTCCAAGTTTGTCTTTCATCGCCCGGAGCAGGTCAAATGCCTGCAGAGGCGTCATATTGTTGAGGTCGGCCGCGTTGAGGTCGTCACGGAGACTTTCCAGCAGGGGGTCATCCAGCTGGAAGAACGAAAGCTGGAGCGAGCCGTCTGCCTCCACCCTGCCTTCCTTTGTGTTGTGCGGCTTGACCTTGCCGCTGCGTGCCTTGGACGCAGCCTCGTTTACCTCGGCAAGAGCCTTGACAACAGGCCCGGAACCCTTTTCCAGCGCATCTAGAGTGCGTTCGGCCGAGTCCAGCACCTGACGCGGCATGCCTGCCATTCGGGCCACGTGGATACCGAAACTGTGTGCCACGCCGCCTTCCTTGAGTTTGCGCAGGAATATCACTTTCTTGTCCACTTCCTTGACGGCGATATGGAAATTCTTCACCCTCGGGTATATGTTCTCCATGTCGTTGAGTTCGTGGTAATGAGTGGCGAACAGAGTCTTGGCACCGTCCCCGTATTCGTGGATATATTCGACGATCGCACGGGCGATGGACATGCCGTCATAGGTGGACGTGCCTCGTCCGATCTCGTCCAGAAGCACAAGCGAGCGGGCCGACAGGTTGTGCAGGATCATCGACGTCTCGAGCATCTCCACCATGAAAGTGGATTCGCCGCGTGAAATGTTGTCCGTGGCGCCGACACGCGTGAAAATCTTGTCGCAGAAGCCTATTTCGGCAGCATCCGCCGGGACAAAGCACCCGATCTGGGCCAGAAGCACGATAAGTGCCGTCTGGCGCAGCAGGGCGGACTTTCCGGCCATGTTCGGACCGGTCAGGATGATGATCTGCTGGTCCTTGTCGGACAGGTGGATGTCGTTCGGGACGAACTCCTCACCGGCACCCATCAGGGTCTCGATGACCGGGTGACGACCGGCCTTGATGTCTATCGAAAGGCCGTCATTTACAAGCGGCCGGTTATAATTATTGCTTATGGCAAGGTCGGCAAATGACGACAGGACGTCAAGCCGTGCCAGGATGTGACAGTTGTTCTGGATGGCGGCGATGCAGGACTGGATCTCGGCCACCAGGCGGCCGTAAATCTCGACCTCCAGGGCATAGATGCGCTCCTCGGCACCGAGGATTTTCTGCTCGTATTCCTTGAGTTCTTCGGTGATGTACCGTTCGGCATTGACCAGAGTCTGCTTTCTGATCCACTCTGGCGGAACCATGTCCCTGTGGGTGTTGCGGACCTCGATGTAGTAGCCGAATACGTTGTTGTAACTTATTTTGAGTGAAGGGATTCCGGTGCGCTCGACCTCACGCTCCTGCATCTGGAGCAGATACTCCTTGCCACCGTGCGAGATGTCCCTCAGTTCGTCCAGTTCGGCGTTGACCCCCTTGCCGATGACAGGGCCCTTGCCGATCTGCGATGCCGGGTCGGGATCCATCGTCGCACCGATGTGCTCCAGCAGTCCGGAGCAGTTGCTCAGGCCTGCAATCATCTCGTCCAGCGGTGCCACGCCCTTGCCGCAGCACAGTTGCGAGATAGGACCGAGCTGTGCCAGGCCGCGACCCAGCTGCATCACTTCGCGCGGGGCGATCTTGCCTGTCGCGGCCCTGGATATGATGCGTTCCAGATCGCCCAGGTCGCCGATATATCCCTGCAGGGTCTCCAGGCTTTCACGGTTTTCCTTGAAATATCCGACAATGTCGTAGCGCGCGTCAAGTTCGGCGATGTCCATGACCGGCATTGCCAGCCAGCGCCGCAGCAGCCTTGCGCCCATCGGTGACGAGCATTTGTCCACGACGTCCACCAGGGCCACACCGTCCCTGCCCGCGGCGCTGGCGAACACTTCCAGGTTGCGGAACGTGAACTGGTCCATCCAGACAAATTTCTTCTCGTCGATGCGGGATATGCTGCAGATGTTGCAGAGCCCGGTATGATGGGTCTGTTCCAGATAGACAAGCAGCGCTCCGGCGCAGCATATGCCAAGGTTCTGCCCGCTGATGCCGAATCCTTTCAACGAATTGACATTCAGTTGCTTGCAGAGACGCT
Source organism: Candidatus Cryptobacteroides sp. (assembly GCA_045599265.1). Lineage (GTDB taxonomy): Bacteria > Bacteroidota > Bacteroidia > Bacteroidales > UBA932 > Cryptobacteroides. The sequence goes on from JAZRVQ010000007.1 coordinate 62,845, forward strand.
TGACCGATGATTCGTATGTGAATGCCCACTCCTCGATGGAGGAAATGAACAGCTTCTCCCCGAAACGCTCCTTCACGCCCTTTTCGTAACCCCTCTCGACGACAATCTCCTTTGGTGAGAACGATGCGAGCAGTGCCTCGATGTAGTCCAGACCGCCCTGTGCCAGACGGAACTCGCCGGTGGATACGTCCAGGAAGGCGACTCCGCATTTGTCGGCCTCGAAATACAGGCCGGCGAGGAAATTGTTCTCCTTCTGCTCCAGCAGCTGTTCGTTGAAGGCCACGCCCGGGGTGATGAGTTCGGTGACACCGCGCTTGACTATGTTCCTGGTGAGTTTGGGGTCCTCCAGCTGGTCGCAGATCGCAACTTTGTATCCGGCACGGACCAGTTTTGGAAGATATTGATTTATAGCGTGATACGGCACTCCGGCCATCGGGATTGGGGTGGCCATAGCGCTTGAACGCTTTGTCAGGACGATGCCCAGCACCTTGCTTGCGACGAGTGCGTCATCTCCGTAAGTCTCATAGAAATCACCGCATCTGAACAGCAGAATGGCCTCGGGATGTTCTGCTTTCATCCCGAAATACTGCTTCATCATCGGTGTCATTGAAGGAGTTGTGTCTTTCATAGTGGCAAATTTACAATTTTCTCGCGTTTTTTTGTTATTTTTGACGGCTTTATGAAACGTGTGCTCATCATATCCTATTACTGGCCTCCGACAGGCGGGTCCGGCGTGCAGCGCTGGGTCAAATTCTGCAAGTACCTGCAGGACGAAGGATGGCAGCCGGTGGTCTATACACCGTCCAATCCTGAAATGATCACCGTCGATGAAAGCCTCGCCCGCGAAATACCTGACGGAGTCGAGGTCATAAAGCGCAGGATCTTCGAGCCATACGAGTTGTACCGGAGGCTTTCGGGCAAGTCCGGGCAGAGCGCGCAGGACGGAGAGGTCAACCCTGTAAATGCCGGCCACAAGAGCCTGGGGAGCCGGATCGCGATGTTCATAAGGGGCAATTTCTTCCTTCCGGATCCGCGATGTTTCTGGGTAGGGCCGTCGGTGAGATATCTCCGCCATTACCTCAAGGAGCATCCGGTCGATGTGATGGTCAGCACCGGTCCGCCACATTCGATGCACCTGATTGCGCGCCGTCTTGCGCGCAGGACAGGGATTCCGTGGGTGGCGGATTTCCGCGATCCGTGGACCAGAATGTTCTATTTCAAGCACCTGCACCTCACGGCGCTTTCCGAGTGGATACACCGCAGAATGGAGAAAAAGGTTCTTGACGGGGCTTCGGTTGTGGTTTCCGTGTCGCCGCTTGTGCGTGACGAATTTGTCCGGATGACATCGACACCGGTCGAACTCATAACAAACGGTTATGATGAGAGTGACTTCGGACAGGCATGTCCGGACGGTTTCTTCAACCTTACCCATACCGGCCTGTTCGCTTCCGACGGCGATCCTGTGACCTTGTGGAAGGTCCTCTCCGACAAGGCGGCTTCGGAGCCGGAATTTGCAGCGCGTCTGCGCATACGCCTTGCCGGCAAGACCGACAGGGAGATAATCCGTTCCATCAGGGAGGCGGGGCTGGAATCCAACCTTGTCGATCTTGGTTACCGCACCCACGCCGAGGCCGTGCAGGAGCAGCGCAATGCCAGCGTGCTGATGCTGCCTCTGCGCAAGGAGCCTGAATACCGGGCCGTGCTGCCGGGCAAACTGTTCGAATACCTTGCCGCCGGCCATCCGATACTGGGCATCGGTCAGAGTGACGGGGCAATGGCGGCCATCGTCAGGGACAGCGACACCGGCCTCACAGCCGAGTGGGAAGACTATGATACTATAAGACAATTTATTGATACACAATGGGATGCGTTTCTCCAAGGGGTTGACCCATACCGTGGAAAGGATGTGTCCCGATATTCACGCCGTGCCCTTACCGGGCGCATGGCAGAACTGTTCGATTCGCTGACATGAACAAAGAACTGACCCGTAAAATATTGACATACATCGCGATTGTCGTGTTCTTCCTGGTACTCTCATATGCCTTTGTGCCGCAGGTGCTGGGAGGCAAGATTGTGAACCAGGCCGACATCTCGCACTGGACAGGAATGACCCACGAGATTGTCGAGCACAATGCCGCGCACCCGGACGACCCGACCTACTGGACCAATTCCATGTTCGGCGGCATGCCGAGCGTGACGATGTATGACAAGTTCGAAGGCGACTGGACCAACCCTGTCTACAAGTTCCTGCTTCTGGGCAAGCGTCCCGCCACATATTTCTTCATCGCACTGCTGGGAGCGTTCCTGCTGATGCTCTCGCTCGGAATCGACAAGTTCCTCGCCGTCGGCGGTGCCATCGCAGTGGCGTTCTGTTCGTACAACATGCAGATCATCCAGGTGGGCCACAATACCAAGATGCAGGCAATCGCCTTCTTCCCTTGGGTCCTGGCGGCGCTGGTGTTCACCTACCGCAGCAGTGTCAGGGATGGGAAATGGCTGTCGCGCACCGTGCTTGGCAGCGTGCTCTTCGCCATGGCGCTGAGTTTCCAGATCAAGGCCAACCATCCTCAGATCACATGGTACCTGGCGGCCGTGATTTTCATCTATGCCCTGGTGCTGTTCATAAATGTCCTGCTTGACAAAACCGGCCGCAAAGAGGGCCTGAAACGCTTTTTCACTGCCTCGCTGCTGCTTCTGGCCATCGGCAGCGTCGGCATCGCGACCAATGCCAACAAACTTATCCCGACCTGGAAATACACCCGGCACACCATGCGCGGCGGGTCCGAACTGACGGCTTCGGACGGCGGCAAGGGTGGTGACGGACTGGACCTTGCCTATGCCACGGCCTGGTCATACGGCGTCGGGGAGACTCCCAACCTGCTGATTCCGAACTTCAACGGCGGAGCCTCTGCCGGCAAGCTTTCACAGAATTCCGAGACCGCCAAGGTCCTGAAGAAATATGGCTACAAGGGCCGCGAACTGCAGTCCACGCTCGAATCCCTGCCTACCTACTGGGGTCCGCAGCCATTCACGGCCGGCCCGATGTATCTGGGCGCCATCAGCGTGTTCCTGTTCGTGCTTGGAATGTTCCTGTACAGGGGCAAGGAGAAGTGGTGGCTCTTCGCCGCGTCGCTTTTCGCGCTGATGCTGGGATGGGGCAGCCACATGATGTGGTTCACCAGACTCTGTTTCGACACCCTGCCGATGTACAACAAGTTCAGGACAGTGTCGATGGCCATCATCGTGCTCCAGGCCACCGTGCCGATGCTCGGATTCATTGTCCTGGACAGGATAGTGCGCTGTGAATACACCAAGACCGAGTTCCGCAAGGCCGGTCTCCGGGCACTGGCCATCACAGGAGGCTTCTGCCTTGTATGCCTGCTCATTCCGGGCATCGCCGGCACGTTCAGCGCAGAGGTGGACTCGCAGCTTCCTGACGAGATAGCCCGGTCTCTGGTTTCCGACCGCAGGGCGCTTCTCAGACACGATGCGTTGAGGTCCCTCCTGCTTGTCGGTGCGGCCTTCCTCCTCATCCTGTGGGCCTTCAATGCGGCCCCGGAAGGCAAGGAGACCCCTAAAAAGAACGGATTCGCCCTTGCCGGCCGTATGTGGATCGCCGCTGCAGCCATCTGCGTGCTGGTTCTGGTGGACATGTTCGGCGTGGGCAAGCGCTACCTCAACGACAGCCACTTTGTGACGCGCAAGGCCTTTTCCGGCCAGTTCGAGGCCAGGGAAGTGGACAAATATATCCTCGAGGACGAAGACCCGGACTACCGCGTGCTCGACCTTTCGGTCAACACGTTCAACGACGCTTTCCAGAGCTACTGGCACAAATGCATCGGCGGATACAGCCCGGCCAAGATGCAGCGCTACCAGGACCTCATAGACAGATATATCACCAGGGAGATGAACTCCATCATCAAGGTCGCCAATGCCGAAGGGACCATCCAGGGCATCGAGGCGGCATTCCCTGACACGCCGGTGCTGAACATGCTCAACACCAAATATGTCATCCTGCAGGACAACCTGCCTCCGGTGGAGAACATTCACCGCAACGGCAACTGCTGGCTGGTCGAGAACGTCCAGACGTTCGGCACTCCTGACGAGGAGATTGCTCTTCTGGGCAGCACGGACCTGCGCAAGACTGCCCTCATGTCATGTGACGATGCAGACAAACTGCCTGCATCGTTCACGGTCTCGAAGTTTGACGACATCCGCCTGACATCATATGCCGCGAACGAGTTGCATTACGCATATTCGGTTGAGAATGACGCACTTGCAGTGTTCAGTGAGGTGTTCTATCCGGGCTGGAAGGTGTATATGGACGGGGTTGAGGCCCAGCCGCTCCGTGTGGACTGGATACTCAGGGCCCTGCCTCTGCAGGCCGGTGACGGCGAGATCGTGATGCGTTTCGAGCCGGAGTCCTACAAGGTCGGCGAGAACATATCCAGGGCCAGTTCCATCACCCTGTTGCTCCTTCTTTTACTCTCCTGCGGTAAGATGCTTCTGGGCAGGACATCCGTTGAATCTGAAATTAAAAATCAATAGTCATAATGAATCTTTTCCCTTCACTTGAAAAGGAATATACCAGAGAGCATCTGCGTGCCAAGGACGCGCAGAGGCTTGCGGAGTACATTGCCTGGGGTCCGGTGATCTTCCAGGCCAGCCGTCTGATGGTGAAGTTCGGCATTCTGGACTGTCTGCGCGACAGTGATGCCGGGATGACCATCGACGAGGTTGCTGCGGCTACCGGCATAAGCAATTATGCGGCCAAGGTACTTCTCGAATCCGGCCTGTCGATAGGCACGGTGCTGGTGGACAAGGACAGCGACCGGTTCACTCTGAGCAAGACAGGATGGTTCCTGCTGACAGACGAGTCCACAAGGGTCAACATGGACTTCAACCACGATGTCAATTACGAAGGAATGTTCCGTCTGGAAGAGTCCCTTCTGGAGGGCCGTCCCGCCGGTCTGGAACATTTCGGAAGCTGGCCTACAATCTATGAAGGCCTTTCCAGCCTTCCGGACAAGGCCCGCACGAGCTGGTTCGGATTTGACCATTTCTATTCAGACCATTCGTTCGACCAGGCCCTGTCCATCATTTTCGACGAACACAAGGTCAGGACGCTTCTGGATGTGGGCGGCAACACCGGCAAATGGGCGCTGCGCTGCACCGGATATGACCCGGACGTCGAGGTCACGATCGTGGATCTGCCCCAGCAGCTGGCACTTATGAGGGAAAATATCAAGGGCAAGACAGGTGAAGGCCGCATCTCCGGTTATGGGATGAACCTTCTGGACCCTGCAAAGCCTTTCCCGACCGACCGTCATTACGACGTGATCTGGATGAGCCAGTTCCTGGACTGTTTCGGCGAGGACGAGATCGTGAGCATCCTTTCACGTGCCGCGGCGGCAATGGACGGGGACACCCGCGTGTACATCATGGAGACATTCTGGGACCGTCAGAGATTCGAGACATCGGCAATGTGCCTGACCCTCACGAGCCTGTATTTCACGGCGATGGCCAACGGCAACAGCAAGATGTACCACAGCGAAGACATGGAAAGACTGGTCCGCAGGGCCGGCCTGGAAGTTGAAAAGATTCACGACTATCTGGGTCTGGGTCACAGCATTATGGTTTGCAAAAAGGGAGAACCTGTTTGGAAATGATTCCATTTGTCTTTTATAAATCTTTTTTGCTATTTTTTCTTTATTTTTCAGTCACAATGGCACCCCATTGCTCCTTCAAAATACAAAAAAACTATCTAAAAAATCTTAATATAAAATTTTAAATAAACCATTTCGAAACAGGTTCTAAGCATTATGGATATCAAAGAAATTGAAGAGAAAGTAAAGGCATTCCTCACAGAGGAGCTGGAAATTGATGAAGACAGGATTTTCCCTGAGTCAAGGCTCAAGGAGGATATGGGTATAGACAGCCTCGAGGTTGTGGACGTTGTCGTTCTTGTAGAACAGGAATTCGGCTTCAAGATGAAGAACGAGGATTTCAAGACCGTTCCGACATTCGAGTCGTTCTGTCAGTTCATCCAGCAGCACGTATAGCGGATGGCCCAGTACCGGCACAGTCAGTGGAAGGGAAAGACGGGTGGCACGCCATGGATGCAGCGCGCCCTGATTCCCCTTGCCCGGGTGACCCCGCTGGTGGTCCTGTATGGCATAATGGCGCTTGTGGTGCCGTTCTATATGCTGTTCAACCACAAGGGTTACCTGGCCACATGGCACTTTTTCCGCCGGAGGCTGGGATATGGTCCGGCCAGGGCATTTGTTTCCGTGTACCGCAATCATTTCGTGTTCGGCCAGGTGATTCTGGACCGTTTCGCGATGTATGCCGGCAAGAACTTCGAGTTCGTCCTTCCGGAAAGGGAGTATTTCGGAGAAATGACCGCGGGGGAGGAAGGGCTGCTGATAGCCGGCTCGCATGTGGGCAATTACGAACTTGCCGGATACTCGCTTGACAGCAGGGACAAGGCTTTCCACGCTCTTGTGTTCGGGGGAGAGACAGAGACAGTGATGAACGGGCGCAACAGGATGCTGGGCAGGAACCACATCAGCCTGATACGGGTCAGCGAAGACATGTCCCACATCTTCGCCATCAACAACGCCCTGGCGGAAGGAGGCATCGTGAGCCTGCACTGTGACCGGGTGTTCGGCTCGGGCAAGAGTGTGGAGTGTGACTTTTTCGGATCGAAGGCCGTGTTCCCGGCAGGCGGGTTCAATATCGCGTGCATGCGCTCCCTGCCAATGCTTGCGGTGTTTGTGATGAAGGACGGGCTACGGAGATACCGGGTGTTCGAAGTGCCTGTGGAGTGTTCGGGCTCATCAAGGAAGGAGATGGTTGCGTCCATGGCACAGAATTTTGCCTCGGCGCTGGAGGACGTGGTGCGGCAATATCCGCACCAGTGGTTCAATTATTATGAGTTTTGGAATGATTGATATACAGAAAATAGACATACAGACCCTGCTTCCCCAGAGGCCGCCGTTCCTGATGGTGGATGCGCTTGTCAGTTATGACGAGCCGTCTATCTCGACGGCGTTCCACGTGCGTGAGGACTGTGTTTTTGTGCAGGACGGGGAGATGCTTTCTTCCGGAATCATCGAGAACATGGCCCAGTCAAGCGCGGCCAGAATCGGCTACATCAACAAATATGTGTTGAACCTGCCGGTCAAGATAGGCTTCATCGGGGCGGTCAGGAAACTCAATATACATCGCAGTCCGAAGGTGGGCGAGACCCTTGTCACGACCATCACGGCTGTGCAGGAAATATTCGGAATCACACTTGTGGACGCAGTCGTGAAGGTGGGCGGGGACATCATCGCCGAGGCTTCACTCAAGACTGCATTGGGAGAAAAAGACGCGCAGTGAAACACATTGTAAGCATAGCGGACCACATCATTTCCCCGCTTGGGGAGGGTTCGGCACAGAACTTTGACGCTGTTCTTGCCGGAAGGACCGCCCTGCGCCGTCACGATGGCGTTTTCGGGGTTCCGGAGCCTTTCGTGGCGTCTCTTTTAGGGGAGCGCGGCACCCTGCCGGGGCTGAGCTTCTTCGAGACTCTGCTTCTGAGAGCCGCGTCAAAAGTCATTTCTGACGCCGGAATCGACCCTGCCGGCAAGGATGTCATTTTCATATTTTCCGCAATCAAGGGCAATGTCGAGTCCATCGAGGACGGTGAGGACGCTGCCCTGCTGGGCCGCAGCGCCGTAAGGATTGCTGAAAAATTCGGCAACCCCAACACCCCTATTGTAGTCTCAAACGCCTGTATATCAGGCGTGTGTGCGTTGATTGAGGGTATGAGGGCGCTTGCCTGCGGACGTTACAGCCATGCCGTCATCGTGGGATGTGAGGTCCAGTCGCGTTTCATCGTGAGCGGGTTCCAGTGCCTCAAGGCGCTTTCTGCCGAGGCCTGCCGTCCGTTCGACGCCGCCCGCACCGGACTCAACCTCGGCGAGGCCGCCGCCGCCATGGTTCTGGGGGCCGTGGATCGTCCGGAAAAAGGCCAGTGGGAACTTGTCGAAGGCGCCGTCAGGAACGATGCCAACCACATTTCAGGCCCGTCAAGGACAGGCGAGGGCAGTTACAACTGCCTTGATTATGTGCTGGCAAAGGCGGAAAGGGACGACCTGGCATTCATAAATGTACACGGCACGGCGACGCTGTACAATGACGAGATGGAATCGTTCGCCATCGAACGCGCCGGACTCAGCGATGTGCCTCTCAATGCCCTGAAAGGCTATTATGGCCATACGATGGGCGCAGCAGGCATACTCGAGACCATCATTTCGATGAAGGCTGCGGACGCCGGTGTCGTGATAGGGACAAAGGGTTTCGGGACCCTCGGTGTGACGCACCCTGTGAACGTTTCGGCCCAGCACCGTCCGACGGACAGGAAGTCATTCATCAAACTCCTTTCCGGCTTCGGAGGCTGCAACGCCGCCCTTCTCTGCCGCAGACATGACGGTACGGATCCGCTTTCAGAGTATGTGCATCCGTCATACAGGTCCACCGGAAGAGTGACCCTGTCGTCAAAGGACACCGACCTTGCCTCGCTGTACAGGGATGTGTGTGGAGACTACCCGAAATTCTTCAAGATGGACACGCTCTGCAAGACAGGCTTCCTGGCCGCAGAACTGCTTCTGAAGGGCTTCCCTGGTCGTTTCAGTCCACGCAAAGACGTTGCCGTCGCTGTCTTTACCAAACACGGTCCGTACTGCAACGACACCCATTACCAGGCCACAATCACCGACCCGGAAAATTACTTCCCGAGCCCTTCCCTGTTTGTCTACACCCTTGCCAACATTGTCACGGGCGAGATTGCAATCAGGAACAAATTCCTCGGGGAAAGTTCAGCATATATACTTGACCGCCGCGATGATGCAGTGATGGAAAGCGTCATAGCGGGCATAATGTCCGACCGCACGGTCCGCTGCCTGGTCGCAGGCTGGATTGACTGCACCGACGACGGGACGTTCGAGGCGGATTTCAAACTGATAGAAAAACAATAAATTATGGAAGAATTGATCAACAACCTCAAACTTCAGATCATCGACGCCCTCAACCTTGACGGCATGACTCCTGAAGAAATCGACAACGACGCGCCACTTTTCGGAGAAGGTCTCGGCCTTGACTCCATCGACGCTCTCGAACTCATCGTTCTCCTCGAGAAGAACTACGGCATCAAGCTGGCCAACCAGTCCGAGGGCAAGAACGTGTTCAAGTCAGTCAGCGCCATGGCTGATTACGTTGCCAAGAACAGGAAGAAATAATGAGGCTCTGCATCACAGGGGCCGGAGTGGTCTCCGCGATAGGTCTTGGAAAGGAAGAGACCCGCGTCTCGCTTCTTGAGAACAGGAGCGGGGTGGGGCCTGTGCGCATTCTGCACACTGCGCTTCCTCATCTGCCGGAAGGGGAAGTGAAACTCACAAACGGAGAGATGGCCAACCTTCTGGGTATCCCTGAAGGCACGGTCTGCACACGCTCGTCGCTTATGGGCACGCTGGCCCTGAAGGAGGCTCTGGAGCAGGCCGGACTGAGTCCTGAGGATATCCGCAAGGCCGTGCTGGTCAATGGCACGACTGTCGGCGGAATGGACAAGAGCGAGCAATATTATCTCGATTTCATCTCCGACCGCCCGGACCACACAGAGTACATTCCTGTCCATGACTGCGGCGCCACGACAGAACTTATCAGCAGATATTTCGGAGGTTTTGCCCTGTCCACAACCATTTCGACGGCATGCTCGTCGGCCGCGAACGCCATTATCCTGGGCGGCAACCTTATCCGCTCCGGCAGGGCCGAAATCGTGGCCGTGGGCGGCACGGAATGCCTTTCCGACTTCCATGTCAACGGATTCAACACCCTCATGATACTGGACGGGGACCGCTGCAGGCCGTTTGACGCCACCCGTGCCGGACTCAATCTGGGCGAGGGCGCAGGCTTCCTCATCATCGAGTCCGAGGCGTCAGCCACAAGGCGCGGAGCAAAGCCTCTGGCCTGGCTGGACGGTTACGGCAATGCCTGCGACGCCTTCCACCAGACCGCGTCTTCACCGGACGGCGAGGGGGCCTTCCTGGCAATGTCCAAGGCCTTGAAGATGGCCTCCCTGACCCCGTCCGACATCGACTACATCAATGCGCACGGCACCGGAACGCCGAACAACGACGCCAGTGAAAGCGCCGCGATGAGACGTGTCTTCGGCGATGCCCTGCCTCCGGTGTCGTCCACCAAGCCGCTCACTGGCCACACTACAAGCGCCACGGGGTCCATCGAGGCCGTGATATGCCTGCTTGCCATGCAGGGCGGGTTCATTCCTGCCAATGCCGGATGGAGCCAGGCCGACCCGGACTGCATCATCCCGCAGGCTGCGGTGCGCACAGGCGTGGTCCTGCGCCACGTGATATGCAACTCGTTCGGTTTCGGCGGGAATGATTCATCTTTATTGTTGTCAGCCCAATGAGAGAACCAATATACATAAAAGCGGCCTCCCAGATAGGTGGAGGACTGCCTGACCCGGATTTCCGCCAGTTCCTGTCCCCTATCGAGGCCAGGCGCATGAGCCTGATGATGAAACGCGCGATCGCAACATCCAGGACGGCCTTGCAGCAGGCCGGTATAGAGCATCCTGACGCCATCATCACCGGCACATGGTTCGGCAGTGTCGTCAATACTGAGGCTCTGCTGCTCTCGCTGACCGGTGTTAGCGACCAGCCGATGAAGCCGACCCATTTCATGCAGTCCACGCACAACACGGTGAGTTCGCTGATAGGCATCCAGACCGGCAGCCACGGCTACAACGCCACATATTCGCACGGCAGGACGTCATTCGAGTCGGCGCTGCTGGACGCGGTGACCCTGATGGATCTGGGCGAGGTGGACAATGCCCTGGTGGGCCTGTTCGACGAGATGACGCCATGCTTTGCCGCCCTTCTCGCCAAGGGCGGGATACACTGCCCGGACATTGCGGCATCATTTGTGCTCAGTCATGATCCGGAGCACGCGCTGTGCAGGCTGGACCATATCGGCACCGATGCCGGCGAGGCACTTGCAGACAGGGTTCTGGACGCGCCGTTCGGTTATTATGAGGCAGTCAGGATGCTTGCAGGCAAGGAGTGCGGCAGCGTGGTGGTCACAAACGAAAATTTTAGAGTGAGCCTATGTGGACTTTGATTGTATTGTCATTGATTCAGAGTTTCCTTCTCTGTGCCGGACAGGTCTGTGTCAAACTGGCCATGGCCCACTGGGAGGGTTTCAGCTGGACCTGGAGGTTCTTCGGGTCGCAGCTCACCAACTGGTGGTGGCTGGCCTGCGGAGTAGCGTTCGGCAGCGCCACCGTGCTCTGGATGTACATCCTCAAACATTACGAATTCAGCATCGCCTACCCGCTTTCCTGCCTGAGTTATCTGTTCGGCATGTTCGCGGCCGTGCTGATTTTCCACGAATCGGTGCAGTGGTCCCAGTGGTTTGGTGTTGTCCTGATCATGGCAGGCTGCGCCCTGATAGCATTGAAGTGATATGAAGAGAATACTTGCCATCCTTTTTTTGACTTTCCCGCTCATTGCGGGAGCGCAGCAGTGGCAGAGTGCCGGTGCAGATGACGCGGCCACCGTTCTGGAGAGGGTCGATGCCGTCGTTTCCTCTGTCGGGACCATGTCCTGCAGCTTTGTGCAGACCAAGCACACGGCATTGCTGGAAGAGGACCTTGTCAGCAGGGGCCGGATGTCCGTCGAGGCGCCTGCAACGCTTGTCTGGGAATATACGTCCCCGGCGCCGAAGACCTATACGACCAACCTCAACGACAACAGGAGGTTCCAGGCGATGGCCCGCAAGAAAGATTTTTCGCGCGAGGTCTTCTCCGGAGCAAAGGAGTGGAAAATAGTCCTCACGCCGCTGAAAAGGGACCTCAAGCAGCTTTTTGCCGGCATCGAGGTGTGGATGGACAAGGCGAGCGGAGAGTTTACCCGTGTGGTGATGACCGACCCCAATGGAGACACCACCAAGATCGAGTTCAGCAATGTTAAGAGATAGTTTTTACAATATCATATCGATTGACCGCAATGAGGACGGCGCAGTTGCCGAAATCGCCCTCAACCCCGGTCACAGCATCTACAAGGCGCATTTTCCGGGTTATCCCATCACGCCCGGGGTCTGCATCGTGCAGATTGCGCTCGAACTGATGTCGGAATGTGCCGGCAGGGACCTTGTCCTGACCGGTGCGAAGGACATCAAATTTCTCGTTCCCGTCGAGCCCGGCACCACGCCGCGCCTGACATTTGCCATCACCGGCAGCAATGTTGTTGTATCGCACGGCGACACCCTGTTTGCCAAAATGAATCTTGCCGTTGAATAGGAGTGACATAAAGATTTGTGCAGTGATTCCGACATACAACAATGCCGGAACGCTCGCCGATGTCACCAAGAGAGTCCTGCAACAGATTCCTTCCGTGATTGTGGTCAACGACGGAAGCACCGACGATACGCTTGCAAGGCTTGAAGGACTGGATGTTACGCTGGTTACCTACAAGGACAACAAGGGCAAGGGCGGAGCGCTTCGCGAGGGGTTCAGGAAGGCAGTCGAGATGGGCTTCGACTATGCCGTGACCATCGATTCCGACGGTCAGCATTTTCCGGAGGACATCCCGGTCTTCCTCGAGGTCATCGCATCGGATCCGGACGCCCTCATTGTGGGCAGCAGGAACCTCAAGGCCGAGAACATGCCGGGAGGCAACACCTTTGCCAACAAGTTCTCCAATTTCTGGTTCAGGATACAGACGTTCCAGAGCCTGCCCGACACGCAGACCGGTTTCAGGGCCTACCCGCTGGCATCGCTCCCGTCCATGGGACTTTTGACATCAAGGTATGAGGCCGAACTTGAACTGCTTGTCCTGTCGGCATGGAAGGGAGTGCGTCTCCATCCTGTCGCCATAAGGGTCTATTACCCGCCGGAGGGCGAAAGGGTGACCCATTTCCGGCCGTTCCGGGACTTTTTCCGCATCAGCGTACTGAACACCGTCCTGTGCGTCCTTGCCCTTGTGTGGGGCTATCCAAGCATGTTAATTCGTAAAATTATCTAAATATGGACAATTACAACACCTACGAGGGCCATCGCCCTGAAGCAAAGGAAATCACCACCAATGTGATGATGCGCAAGGTATATGCCTGGATGTTCGGCGCACTTGCAGTGACAGCCCTTGTGGCATTTTATGCCTCCACCAGCGCCGCTTTCCTTAAATGGTTCCTTTCTTCACCATGGATTCTCATCGCCCTGCTGATAGCAGAGTTTGCCCTTGTCATCGGCCTTACATCCGCAATAAACAAGCTCAGTCCCGTGATGGCGACCGTGATGTTCCTGGCATACGCAGTCGTCAACGGACTCACCTTCTCGGTGATTTTCCTGGCCTATTCGGCCTCTGCCATCGCCACGACGTTCTTTGTGACGGCCGGCACGTTCGGCCTGATGGCGCTGGTCGGCTCATTCACCGACAGGGACCTGAGCAAGATAGGCTCTGTCTGCTTCTTTGCGCTGATCGGCATAATAATAGCCACAATCGTCAACCTGTTCCTCCACAACGACGTGTTTGACTTGATTGTCAGTGCAATAGGAGTGGTCGTATTCATGGGACTGACCGCCTGGGACGCCCAGAAGATCAAGGATTCGCTCTCAGGAGCAGACTACAACGCAGAGTCAGCAAAGTATGCCGTCATCGGCGCCCTCTCGCTCTATCTCGACTTCATCAACATCTTCATCTATCTGCTCAGATTCTTCGGTCGCAGAAACTAACGCACAGACGGATGAATCAGGAACGTACGCTTTATTATTCAAATAGCTATGTGCGTTTTGTCCGCGCGAAATATGAAAATATTGTTTCCGATTTGAGAAACTTTTCCTATTTTTGTAAAGCATTAGTCACAAGCGTATGAAAGACAAATTTGAAATTAAAGAGGGAAATATCCTTGGCAGTACCATTCTTGCTGTGAGGAAAAGTAAAGGCCTTACTCAAGAAGAGTTGGGCCGCAAGGTCGGACTCAGCAAGAGCGGTATCAGCAAA
>JAZRVQ010000008.1:0-35492 GCA_045599265.1 Candidatus Cryptobacteroides sp.
AGAACGGTACCCTTTACGGTAACGTTCTGTGCGCTTACAGAGAGTGACAGTGCGAGCAATGCCGCAATGCCCAAAAATTTAGTAAAAATTTTCATAGGTAATAATGTAAAAATTAATTATTAGTTAATGAAAAATGGGTTCTTGTGAAACAAAATCGACCGATATGGTTTCATTTGAAAAGCAAAAGTTGCAAATAATGGAACGGTTTTTGTGCGCAAAAGTGTTTTAGTGGTTAGTGTCCGGAATCCACTGCGGATTTCTGAACATTCAAATTTAGGAAAACAATCCGGGCTTTACTTTTATATATATATCATAACATTTCAAAATCGGTTAATGAATCGGATTTAAAACCCAACCCAAAAGCCCAGGCGCAAATTTAAAAGAATTTGAATCAATTTCAAAATACCTTCGAGAGCATTAACCGTAACTTGGAGCATTGTAAAAAACTGACCTGAAAATGCTAAAATCAAGGATACCCGCATCTGCACTATTCCTTCTGACTTCCCTTCTGTCCTTTGGACAGGACTACTATTTCAAACATGTCAAAGTCGAGGACGGACTTCCCAACAACACTATCTTCAGCTGCTCGCAGGACAAGAACGGCTTCATCTGGATAGGCACGAAGGACGGACTCTGCCGTTTTGACGGACACCAGGTACGCATCTTCGAAGGTGGTTATGCCAATGGGAGAGGCATAGCCATTCTGGAAGACAGTGAAGGGAAGATCTGGATCCCGACATCCGGGGGAATGGGCTGCTACGACCCGGAGACTGACGAATTGAAAGACGCATACAGCACCGCAGGGACCATCTATAACCTTTGCGAGGACAAGCGTGGAGACATCTGGGCCAACACTGACTTACAGATTGTAAGATACAACAAAATCACGCAGGAGACCGATCTGTATGATTTCAAGGTGCAGCAGATGACCCAGGGCGGACTGGCAGACTACAAGGGACAGATATGGTTTTCGTCGGCAGACGGATGCATCCTGAAATACAATCAGGCAGGCGACACATTCGACAGGATTGAAGTCCTTGGCGAGGCTGACAAGGCCGGGGGTGTTTACCCTACGAATATAATAGAAGGCCGTCCCGGCAAGATCCTGATAGCCACAAACACAGGCAGGCTGCTGCGGTTTGACACAGTCACGGGCAATGTGGAGACCCTCCTGAAAGACAGCAGGAATCTGACAATCAACTGTCTGCTCCATACATCCAACGGCAACTGCTTTGTCGGATGCCTCCAGGGGCTGTATATGTACTCCGATTTCCGTGGATTCAGCAAGGTGGCCACAAAGAGCGACCCGCACGGACTGAGCAATGACAACGTGACCTGCATGACAGAGGACCGCGAAGGCAATCTCTGGGTCGGCACGTATCACGGAGGCATCAACATGTGCCGCAATTCAAGGAACCGCATCAGCCAGTTCTATTCAGGAGGTCCGAATTCGATTACCGGAGACATTGTCCGCACTATCAATGCCGACACGGACGGAAACATCTGGGTCGGCACAGAGGATGGCGGACTGTGCAGGTTCGTCCTCAGGAAAAGGACTGTCGAAGACATAGCCGGGCCTAACAATCTCAAAGAGCAGAACTGGCACTCTTCCCTGCTGGTTGACGGCAAGATGTGGGTAAGCACGTTCGGCAACGGAATATACATCTTCGATGCCTCTTCCGGCCGGCTGACCGGGCACAAGAACCTGCCGGACAACCGCTGCGTATATCTATACAAGACAAGGGAAGGCGTGATATACGTCTGCACCGGACACGGACTGTACCAGTACGACTCTGCCGCTGACAGTTTCTCCCCTGCCGGCAACCTTGCCGATGTATTCGCCCATGCCATGTGCCAGGATTCAGACGGGACTTTGTGGGTCGGCACATTCGGGCAGGGCCTGTGGTACAGGAAGATGAACGAATCGGCGTTCACACGCGTACCGGACATCCAGTCAGACCCGAAAGGATTCCAGGCCGGCATTGTCACTTCCCTGTTTGAAGATTCCAACAAGAGGCTTTGGATTGCGACCGAGGGTCACGGAGTATGCTACAAGGACATAGAGAAGGATGACGGATTCACCAGCATAACAAGGGCCGAGAGACTTCCTTCCAACATCGCCAGCGCCGTAGCGGAAGACATCCACGGGAACATCTGGGTGTCCACGACAAAAGGTCTTGCCCAACTGAATCCGAAGACCGCACGCATCGAGAACATCCACCTGGACAATGACAATATCGTCGGCAACAGCTACTGCTACTCTTCGTCATACGTCTCACCGGAAGGAAGGCTCCATTTCGGGACATTCAACGGAATGATATCATTCAATCCGGACCAGCTCGTCGACCCTGTCGTCAATGCACCCGTCTTTATCACTGAAATCCTTTCAGGCGAAGGGCCGCGCGCGACGGAGCTCCGTTCAAAGGGCAAATCGGCGCTCAGTTCAGACATCATAAAGGTAAAGAAGCGTGACCTCTCCCTGCTGACAATAAGTTTTGCAGCGCCGTGCTATTCCAACATCAGGACCGTACTTTATGAGTACAATTTCCGCCATCACAGGAAGGAACAGCGCAGTATTACATCGCAGAACCAGGTGACATACACAGACTTGGATTCCGGCACTTACACCTTCACTGTAAGGGTTTTGGGAAGCCAGTCCCCAAATGCGGAGAAAAAACTCATTCTCAAGGTGATACCGCCGGTCTATCAGTCAACCGCTGCGATACTTTTCTACATATTCGCAATACTCGCGATGCTCGGCACACTCTTCGTGCTGTCCAGAAAAAGATTCCAGAATCAGGAGGCGCTGCAGAGATCGGAAATAGAAGCGGCCAAGCAGAGGGAAATCTACGAGGCCAAGATCAACTTCTTCACCAACATCACCCACGAGATACGCACTCCTCTTTCTCTCATCAGGATGCCTATCGAGAAGATCATCGCGGAAAAGGAATACACGGAAGCATCAAAGGAAGACATTCTGACTATCGAGGCCAACACCAGCAGACTTCTCAATCTTGTCAACCAGCTGCTGGACATAAGGAAAATCGAGAAGCGGGAAGTCACACCGAACAATTCCGTGTTCGACATCTGCAAACTTGTCAGGAAGATAAGCGACTATTTCACTCCTGCCATCAAGGAGAGGCATATCGAATACACTTCAGACATCCAGCTGCGCTCGCTCTCCGTGGTCAGTGACCCCGACTATATAGAGAAGGTCCTCTGCAACCTGCTTTCCAACGCTGTCAAGTACTGCGAGAACTGGATTTCCCTGAAACTTGAGTACCGGAAGGGCGAAAACCGCGTCCTCGTGCGCGTATCCAGCAACGGCGACAAGATCACCGGACAGGACGCAGAAAAGATTTTCGAGCCGTTCTACCAGATCAGGACCGTCAACTCATCACTCATAGGAAGCAACGGCACCGGGCTTGGTCTGCCGTATGCACGCAACCTGGCCAACATCCTCGGCGGCAAGCTGTACCTCGAGACAGGGACAAATTCGGGCTACAACACATTTGTATTCGAACTGCCTGTGACTCAGGCCGCTGAAGAGTCAGAGCCGGTCGCTGCCGAACCGGTCGAAGAGAATGCCAAGAACTTTGACACCAACAAGCACAGCATACTCGTCGTTGAAGACTCGCCTGAAATGAGAGAATATCTCTGCAAGGAACTCGGAAAGGAATACAACATTATCGATGCCGGAAACGGAGAAGAGGCACTGGCTTTGATGGAAAGCAAAAAAATTGACCTGGTCATCAGCGACATCATGATGCCTGTCATGGATGGATGCCAGCTCTGCAACAATATCAAGATGAACCTTGAGTACAGCCACATCCCTGTCATCCTCCTCACTGCCGCAGTCGGAGTCGAGACCCGTATCGAGACACTTGAGGTCGGAGCTGACGGATACATCGAGAAGCCGTTCTCCATCGAGCTGCTGCGCGCCAATATCTCCAACCTGTTCAAGAACAGGGAGATTGCCTACAACCAGTTCGCCAACTCCCCTCTCACCCACTTCAACAGCACGGTGGTCAACAACATCGACAAGGAATTCATGGACAAGCTCCACGATGTTGTAATGGAAAACATTTCAGACCAGTCACTTGACATAGAGATGCTGACCAGTCTCATGCTGACCAGCAAGTCAACCCTCTACAGGAAAGTCAAGGCAAACATCGGTGTGAACATCAACGAATACATACGCATCTGCCGCCTCAAGAAGGCTGCCGAACTGCTTGCATCGCAGCAGTACCGCATCAACGAGGTTGCGTATATGACAGGATTCTCGTCTCCGTCATACTTCGCGACGAGCTTCCAGAAACAGTTCCAGATCTCGCCGTCAAATTTTGTCAAAAACTTGACGAAGTAATTATTTCAGGCGATAAAGCACTGAAGAATGAGGACGGAGAGTCGCACAGACCTCCGTCTTTGTTTTTCCAAGGTTCTCACCGGTCCAAAGGTTTGTGGCAGAGCACTTTGACTTTGTCAGTCCGAGTTCGTCGAGACTCACGGCGACATCGGTTTCCTCTTCAGAGAGGTTGAACAGGGCTACATATACAGACCCGTCGCGGCTGTCGTTGGATGCGATGGCCACCTTGCCGTCCTGCTGGAAAATCTGACGGACATTTTCGCCGTAACGGTGCATGTCCAGCACGGCCCGGTTGGTGAGCAGGCCGAGTGTGAAGTCATCCATTGTCGGAAGGTCACCGCCATACATCAATGGAGAGCGGAAAATGGTGAAGAAGGTCATCAGGCTGTACTGCTCATCCTCGGTGAGGCGGGTCATGCGGTCTGCTCCCCTTTCGCCGCGGATGGAGATGTGTCCGAGCGGAATCATGTCGCAGTCAGGCCATGTGCCCGGCTTGATGTACGGATACCAGTCCTGTGCAACGGCCATCAGGTGAGGCAGGTCGCGCCAGAGGTCCCAGACATCGTTGACCATGCGCCACATATTGGCCTGCGTGCAGATGTGTTCAGCCTCGGCGAATGGTGTCTCTCCCGGCGACGTGCTGAGTACAATCGGCCTCCCACATGCGTCTATGGCCTTTCTGATCATTTCAATCTCATCCTTGTGGTATGGTGATGAGAGGTCATCGATCTTGATGAAATCGACACCCCAGGAAGCATACAGTTCGAACAGAGAGTTGTAATATTCCTGCGCACCGGGCTTGCTGCTGTCCACGGTGTAATTGTCCCGGAGCCACACGCACAGACGGTCCTCGTTGTATATCCGGTCGGCGGTGATGCCGTCGGTGCCCTTGACCGGGGTAGCCGCATTGACCGCGATTTTCGGGATGCCCCTCATGATGTGTATGCCGAATTTGAGGTCCTTCCCGTGTACATAGTCAGCGAGGGGCTTGAACCCCGCACCGTCAGCAGAGGATGGGAAACGGTTCACTGCCGGCAGGTAGCGTCCCCATTCGTCCATCACATAGCGCGGGTCGGTCTGGTTGTAGCCGCCGGCCTTGTCGTTCTCCACAAACCAGCGGATATCGACCACAATGTATTCCCAGCCGTACCGGTGCAGGTTTTCGGCCATATAGTCGGCCGCGGCCTTGACCTCGGACTCGGTCACTGTCGGACCATAACAGTCCCAGCTGTTCCAGCCCATCGGCGGTGTGGGAGCGGCGTCACGGAAATCGCCGGAACTTTCCGGCCCGGCAGGTTCAGAATTGCATGAAATGACGGAAAACATTGTGCCCAGCGCGGCAATGGCCGGGATAATTTTGTGGAAACGTGTCATAATGTGGTGTGGGTTTTCTGCAAATTAACTATCTTTGAAAGACAAAAACAAACAATTTTTTCTAAGATGGACTATACAGAACTCAAGGATGAATGCGTCGCCTGGATCAGGGACTGGTTCGAAAAGAATGGAAACGGTTGCTGCGCAGTGCTCGGAATGAGCGGCGGAAAAGACAGCACGGTCGCTGCGGCTCTCTGTGCAGAAGCCCTCGGCAAAGACCGCGTGGTGGGCGTTGCAATGCCGGCCGAAGGTCAGGGCATCAACGATGCCGACGAGATAAGCAAGTATTTGGGAATAAGATATTTGTGCGTTCCGATAGGTGGCATCATCTCAGGTTTTTCCACAATACCTGACAACCTTCCGGAAGGTCTGTCACATCAGGCCGAGCAGAACATTCCGCCGCGTGTCAGGATGTCTGTCCTGTACGCAGTGTCGCAGTCGCTGAACGGGCGCGTGGTCAACACCTGCAACCTCTCGGAGGACTGGGTGGGATACGCCACCAGATGGGGTGACTCCGTCGGCGACTTCAGTCCGCTCGGCGGTCTTGTCGTAAGGGAGATAAAGGGCATCGGCCATGCACTCGGAATACCGGCGAAGTGGGTGGACAAGATCCCGGATGACGGACTGCCGCACAGTTGCAGCGACGAGCAGAAATTCGGATTCACTTACGACACGCTCGACCATTATATACGCGAAGGCGTATGTGACGACCCTGCTGTGAAAGAAAAGATTGACCGCATGCACCGCAACAATCTGTTCAAATTGTCAATGCCGGAAAGTTTCAAACCGTCAGAAATATGAAAAAACTCCTGACCGCGCTGTTGTCAGCGCTCGCCATTTGTGCCTGCGGGCCACAGAAAGGCCCCGTGACGGCCGTCAACCCTATCACATGGTCCGACATACCGGACCCTGACTTCATCCGCGTCGGTGAGGATTATTTCATGGTCAGCACGACAATGTATTTCTGTCCCGGGGCTCCGATAATGCATTCACGCGACCTCGTCCACTGGCAGATTGTCAATTATGTGTATGACTGCCTCGAGGATGACGACGTGTACAATCTCCGTGATGGGAAGAACGCGTACGGCAAGGGCCAGTGGGCGGCCACGCTGCGCTACAACAAGGGATATTATTATTGCCTGTTCATCGCAAACGACCAGCGAAAGACCTATATCTACAGGACCGAGGACATCATGAAGGGAGACTGGGAAAGATGGAGCGTGCTTGACCGTGCATTCCACGATGCCGGCCTGCTGTTCGAGGATGACAGGGCCTATGTTGTCTGGGGCAACGGCGAGCTATTCATCACCGAGCTCGAAGAGGACCTCAGCGCCATAAAGGAAGGCGGTGTGGATCAGTTGCTTATCAGCACGTACAAGGAGGGTCAGATGCTCCGCGGAGAAGGGGCGCATGTATATCATATCGGGGATTGGTATTACGTCCTCGAGATTGACTGGCCTCTTGGAGGAGTCCGTACCGAGACCTGCTGGCGCAGCAAGGAACTGCTCGGACAGTACGAAAGCAAGGTGGTGCTCCAGGGCACGATAGGCGGACGCGGCGACGGTGTCGCGCAGGGCGGCATCATCGAGACACAGTTCGGGGACTGGTATGCAGTCATGTTCCAGGACCACGGCGCTGTGGGCAGAATACCGACCATGCAGCCTGTGCAGTGGATTGACGGCTGGCCTGTAATGGGCAATGACGGCGTGCCTGTCGAGACCTGCGAAATCAACCTGCCTTCAAGCGGAGAAGATTACGTCTGGGCCAGCGACGAATTCGAGGACAGCAGCCTCCAGCTGGCATGGCAGTGGAGCCACAAGCCGGATGACGCCTGCTGGTCACTCAGCGAAAGGCCGGGCTGGCTGCGCCTGAAGACCGGACAGATTGCCGACAACATAATGAATGCTCGCAACTCCCTCACCCAGAGGACCGCTGGACCGGTCTGCACCAGTTCCGCACTGCTTGACGCAAGTGCCCTCGAGGCCGGCGACAATGCCGGAATCTGCTCCTTCATCGGCGGATGGTGCTGCCTTGGAGTGGAAGTTGCCGAGGATGGCGCCAAGTCAATCGTTGTCCGCGAAAGGCAGCGCACCAGAGAAGGCGAAACCATCACGGAGGTTGCCCGCGAACCTCTTGCACAGGACACTGTCCAGTTGAGGTTCCGTTATGACTTCAGGGACGACACGCTTACGCTTGGCTGGTCATACGACGGCCGGCAGTGGACCGGACCGGAATACAAACAACAGATGAGATACACCCTCGAAATGTTCACCGGAGTGCGCACAGCCCTGTATTGCTACGCCACAAAGTCCGCAGGCGGCCATGCCGATTTCGACTGGTTCCATCAGAACGTCACAGCGGAGTAAGTAAATGATAAGTTTATGAAAGGAAATGACTAATTGTTTCATCGGGAACTGTATAACTTTGTTCTTGACGTAAATTGTTCCCGTATGAAAAGATTCTGTCTGATTTCCTTTTTTCTGCCAGGCATCCTGATGTTGCTGGCCCCGGTTATGGCGACACCCGCATCTGCCGGAACAGCCCGAGTCAGGGGATCCGTACTCAGAGGCAATATCGTGAGAGACTCATACAACCCATCGGCCGACGCTGGATGCTATCTTGCCAACGGCCGGTTCGGAGCCGTTTACGGAGGTCTCGGACTCAATCTCAGCCCTGAAGAACAGGCGTCCACAGAGACAGGTGCCTCACATTTTTCACATATCCGCCACTGGGGAAGGTTCTCATTCACTTCCGCAATAGAAAAGACTGAAAGCACGGCGGACTACCTGCTCCCAATGTTCAAGCTGTATTGGGAGGAGTCACCGTCTGCAGTGACATCATACACCCAGGTCCAGAATTTCTATGACGGGACACTGACCACTTCGTTCAAGACTGAGGATGGCACGGACATCAAGGTGATCGGATGGTTCGACAATGTCGACAAGGATCTGGCAGGTCTTAAAATCCATGTATCCCGTGACGGTATCGCCGTGAGGACAAGCACATTCACGGATTTTCAGGCATATCCGTACGTATTCAGGGACAAGGTCTTCCAGGAGACCGGATTCGTCAGGGACGGAGACAACTGGAAAATGAGCATAACCTGCCCCCAGTCCCTCAACGGATGTTCCTCAGACTTGTATTTCTTCACCGATGCGTCTGCCGAGGCTTGTGAAAACGGTGCAAGAATAGTCCTGCACAAGGGTTGGAATGAAATATTCATCTCATACGGCAAGCCTGTCACCCCGAAAGACAGGAAACTTTCCCTGAAACGGAGCATTGAATCCTGGCACAGGACATGGGGCAGCAGCGCCCGGATGGATTTTCCCGATCCGGATGCGCAGGGACTTTGGGTCAGGTCACTTGCCTACCTCATCTCCTCCTACGATGATTTCGAGCCCGGTCTGATCCAGCCGACCAACGGCCTTTCCGGCAACACCTTTCCTTTCCATTTCGTGCAGGACCTGGAATATATCGCACCGGCCCTCATGATGACCGGGCACAATGACATTGTGATGAAATGGGTGGAGAAGTTTGCATCGGAGATTGAGTCCATGAAGGCTTATGCCAAGCATTTATGGCCGGAAGCAGAAGGCATATACCCTCCATGGGAACTGCCTTTCGGAGATATTGAAGGCTACCATTCCCCTACCATACCCGTTGCTTTCTGCAGGGAGCCGCACAACCCGGGATATCTCTGCCGTCTCGTCATGGAGGCCGGGGAATTTGCCGGCGATGCCGAGTGGACCGAAAAATACGTATTCCCTCTTGTGCGGGAAGTCTGCAATTTCTACAAGGCCGCATGCCATAAGGAAGATGACGGTCTCTGGCATCTTGGATGGTATCCGAGCATTGGCCAGGATGAGGCAGGCGGACGTGACAAGACGGATTATCTGTGCAGTCTGTACAGCGCCGAATATTCCTTCCGCACCGCTGTGAGCCTTGGTCTTGACGAAGACGGAAGCCTTGCCGGCATACTCCGTGACGGTCTCGCATTCGAAAGCCTCATGTCGGAAAGAGGCACCCTCCACACATGCAAGGGAGCGGACGATTTCGGAATACAGAAGCATCCGGTCCAGCTTGACGGTCTGTCATATTTTCCGCGCACAAGCCCGTCAGAGCCTGAGAGAAAGGCTTACGCCCTCAGATATGGCATCACAGACAGGGCTGCTGACCCGCATTTCTTCGGATGGACCCTGGGGCAGTTCCTTCTCAGCGGATCCAATCTCGGTGACGCAAGCGGATGGCGCAGGGACTGGGACAACATCAGGACTTCCAACTATACCGACCCCGAATGGATACAGATATATGAGACAAGCGGCAACCATAACCAGTCATTCTATGTGACTACTCACGGAATGATAGAGCAGAGTCTCATAAGAAACTATGTAAATGACTACTGGGGCACGCTTGACATTGCCGCCTGTCCTGCCTTTGAAGGCAAAGTCTCATTCTCCGACGTGGACACCCGCCTCGGAGTCAGAGTTTCCGGAGCCGTGGACGGCAACCGCTTCAAGGTGCGTCTCAAGGCTTTGAGAGACTGCTCTTTCACCTTCATGGGCCAGAAAATGACCATGAGAAAAGGCAAGGTCAGGACCTTCCGCAGCACCCCCGATTCTTCGATGTAATGAACAATAAAGACAACGATATGAAACTGATTGCAAAACTTGCTGCCGCCGCAGCCATCTGCCTTGCCGCCCTCGCCACATTGTCGTGCAAGGAAGAAAGCAAGGACAAGCCCGTCATCCTTCTCCGTTCAGGATGGCAGGTTGAGAACATCGGTGACGTGGCCCACACACCGGGCTTCCTTGCCCTGGCGGAAAAATACATGCCTCAGGCCGAGGTGATATGGTGGCCGTTCTATGGCCTGCTTCCTGAGGGCGAGGTCGAGATGCTGATGAAGAGATTCCCCAACCTCAAGATTGTCCGCGGATATCTCAACGATGACGGGACGCCTTCAAGCCAGGAACTGGGAGATGCCATCATGAAGGCAGACATATTCATCCACAATTCCGGACCGTCCATGCTGTCATGGAAAGAAGCACACCTGTTCAAGGAAATGACAGGCAAGCCTTTCGGCGTTTACGGCGTGACATACGGACTGTACGGCACGCCGGAAAAGGCCACTCTGAGCGAAGCTGATTTCCTGTATTTCCGTGACACCGTGTCACTGGAAAACGCGCGCAGGGACGGCGTCACCTGTCCTGTCCTTGAATGGGCACCCGATGCGGCATTCGGCGCAGAAATCGAGAACGGGGAAAAGGCTGAGGCCATCCTCAAGGAATACGGTCTGGAGGAAGGCAAATTCATCTGCTGCAACCCTAACCAGAGGCGCACACCTTTCTGGGAACACACTTTCAAGGGCCGATCTTTCGACCAGAGCGTCGAAGACCTCAACCAGTCGATGAGAGACCATGATCACAACCCTATGATTGAGGCCGTGACACGCATCGCCCGCGAGACCGACCTCAAGATATTCATTGTCCATGAGGATATTACCGAACTGCAGATCGGCAAGGAATGGATTCTCGACAAACTTCCGGAGGACGTGAAGGCAAAGACAGTATGGCTCGACAGGGATTGGTCATTGGACGAGGCCATAGGCGTGTACAAGCGCTCCGCCGGCCTTTTCAGCCATGAGATGCACTGCCCTATCATGTGTATAGCCAACGGCATACCTGCCATCGTGGTAAGGTGGAAAGAGCAGAGTACCAAGGGATATATGTGGGAGACAATCGGACTTCCGGAGTGGCTGTTTGACTTCGACAACGGGGCTGACGTGGCACGCTATGTCGACACTGTCGTCGAATTCGCAAAGAACCCCGGGCAGTCAAAGGAAAAGGCGCTCAAGGCTCAGAAGTTCGTCAATGACCGTCAGAAAGAGACCTTCGACGTGATAAGGAAAACTATAAATAAATAATTGGCGCATATTAATAATCAAATAGTTGCAATTATGAAAAGAATATTGGGACATATAGCGGCGTCATTGCTGGCATGCGTTCTGGCCTGTCCTGCAGCCAGGGCGCAGGCCATTGCAGGCTCGCCCGAATACATCATTGCCCTCACTTCCCAATGGCAGGGCGAGCGCTTCCCTGACGGCAGGCCGAAGGTATCCGACGACATGCTGGAAAGGCTCAAGCACGTCACAATCGAGGAATGCTGGGCGGAACTTATGAAACTGGGCTACCAGAACCAGTATGAAGGTGACTGGATGCTTGTGCATGACACCGAGGATGCAGTCATGACAGGCCGTGCCGTCACAGCCCAGTTCATGCCGCTGCGTCCGGACCTGGAGGACGAAGTGATCGAGCAGGGCAAGAAAGAAGGCCGCATGTGGGAGCAGAAACGCACCGTTTCATGGGTTATCAATTCCCTCGTTCAAGGTGATGTCTATGTCGCGGACGCATACAACAAGGAATTCCTCGGGACAGTTGTCGGATCCAACCTCGGGAACGGAGTCTTCAACGCCACCGGCAACGGAATCATTGCCTACGGGCACATCCGGGACATCGAAAGACTGAGGAAGATTCCGGGCTTCAATGCCTGGATCAAGGGATATGACCCGTCATACATGCGTCAGACCATACTAACCAACTACAACGTGCCGATACGCATCGGGAAGGCAACGGTACTCCCGGGGGACGCTGTGCTGGCCAAGCCGGGCGCAGTGCTTTTTATACCGGCACATCTGGTGGAACATATTGTCCTTACCTCGGAGTTCACCCGTCTCACGGACGAATTCGGCGAGGAGATGATAAAGAGCGGAGTCTATACCGCAGGTGAGATTGACAGCGCATGGAGCGAAGAAATGAACAAGCGCTTCGTCAAGTGGGTGCGCCATTACGACGGCGACCTCCCTATGTCAAAGGATCAACTGGAAGCCTGCCTGAAGGAGCGTAATTTCTGATGCCTATGAAGAAATTGATAATTGTCATGGCGATAGCCGCCATTCTGAATGGATGCACTGACAGGACCGACGTGATGAAAGTTGCCGAAAGCGTTGCCGACAAGGCTGTGGAGTATGTTGATTACGGTCATTACGCCGGGACCGTATATACCCAGGCCCTCGCCTCTTTCGCCTATGCCTCCGGTTCGGAGAAATGTCTTGAACGCGCACAGGAAATCGCCTCCGGTTTCGTCTCTGGCGGACTGACGGGTGGCGGGTCGTTCATCAGTTACAATACCGGCGGCACCCTGCTTCCTCTGTTGGCCTGGAACGGCTGGGAAGAAGCATCAGAGACCGCCAGGGCCACCGCAGCGCAGATGTGGGAGGAGCAGCTCCGCAACAAGGACGACGTGATGATTGCCAACTGGGGGCCTGCCCTGAGGGAGAAGAACGGCATGTTCGCTGACTGCGTTCTTGCAGTGACTCCTTACCTGCTCTATGAGGGGCTGGTGGAAGGAAACCGTGAATACATTGACTACTCGGCCTTCATGGCAGTCAGGACATACGATGACCTGCGTGACAGCGAGTCGGGACTCATCCATCAGGCCCGTGCCGTCAACTGGCTTGAAGAAGGCCAGATGACAGATGATTGCTGGAGCCGTGCAAACGGGTGGCTTTCAATGGGATTGGGTGCTCTGCTGAAAGAATTGCCAGAGGACAGTCCTTACTTTCCAAAGGTCATTGAAACAGCCGACAAATTCTACTCCGCATGCCTTGACTGCCAGGATGAGGAAGGCCTGTGGCACCAGGAAATGACCTGGCCGGAGTCGTACCCGGAAATTTCCGGAAGTGCGCTCATCCTTTACGGGATCGGATGCGGGATCAAGTCCGGCGCGCTTGAAAGACGCAAGTTCCTGCCGGCATTCCGGAAAGGGATTGAAGGCATCCTCAGATACATCGATGCCGACGGCAATATCTGCAACACATGTTCCGGCTGCCTCACATACGGTGACGGTTCCAAGGCCGCGTATGCATCACATTCATACTGGACCAATGAAGTCCATGCCTTCGGTCCCGTGCTGCTGGCGCTCAGCCAGGCACTTGAACTCGGGATAAAGAAGATTGACGTCGAACTTGGAGCACAGACCGCAGGCAAGATACCGGCGTGCCACGTACGTCAGATAAATGAAAGGAAGGATGACATAGCATGGGAAAACGACATGCTTGCGTACCGGATTTATTCACAGTTGGTCAAGGAAGAGGTCAGCAGCGGAGTGGATTTCTGGACAAAGCGCGTCGACTTCCCTGTCCTCGAGCACTGGTACGAGCTGAACGGAAACGGTGGCAGCTATCATGTAGATGCAGGTGAAGGATACGATTTCTACACTGTGGGCAAGAAGCGCGGTCTGGGAGGCATCGGGATATGGACAGGGACAGAACTGATTGTTCCCGAGCCATACATCGGCGTCGAAATTCTGCAGGATGGTCCTGACCGTCTCGAATTCACGGTCAGATACCCTGACATTGCAGTTCCGGGCGACACCATCTCCCTTTCGGAAAATATCTCCATGGTGCTTGGGACACGTTTCTACAAGGCAGGTTTGACTGCAGTCTCACGCAGCGGCAGACCTGTCGTGCTGGCGGCCGGACTTACCGGGTTCGGCAACGAGACAGTCACTGTGAATCAGGAAACGGGCACTCTCTCGATGATTGAAACCATTTCGGAAGATGACGGCATTGTCGCCGGCGCCCTGGTTCCCTGCCCTGCCGATTTCGCCGGATTCGCATCATTCGGGAGCGACAGGCTCGTGCTCGTCAATGCCGGGAGCGGTACTGTCACGATATTCGTCGGTGCGGCCTGGAGCAAAGACCAGAGGATAGAACCTGTCGAAGTGAAATGGCCGTCAGTCGTGGCCGGTAATGACTGGGAAAAGTTGAGCACGATATTCGGGGAAAAATAATGAACCGGGCGACATTGGCCATCATCCTGGCATCACAGATCATCAGCATTGACAACGGGCTTATACACCGTGAGGTCGAGATATCCGACGGACACATCAGCACTTCAAGTTACACACTTGCCGGCCATGACAACCAGTTCCTTTGGGAAGGCAGCCGGGAGTTTTCCTTCACCATCGGGAAGCATACATACAGCGGAGCATCCGACTGGAAGGAAATAAATGTGACCGAAGACCCCGATTCCGTCACCGTCACATTGAAAAATCCGCGGCGCCGTATTGAAGTGGATGTGATATACCGCACATGGCCTGACAATCCGGGAGTATCGAAGAAACTCATTGTCAGGAACACCTCCAGACACCGTACAATGCGCCTGGAGGCTGTTGACATAGAATACCTGAGCATCAAGCTGAGCCCTATCGAATCCTGGGTGATGAGGCAATACGGGCGGTACAAGGAGATCGGCCAGTATGTCGGGGACTGGAACGACCCGCTTATTGTAGTCCACGACAATTCCAAGGACTGCGGAATGGCCGTAGGCAATCAGGCAACCGGTGTCCTGAAGAGAACCGCTGTCTATGAGGACGGCCGCTCGCTGATTGCCGGGCTTACACATCCGGACCAGACATATCCTTTCAGAAAATGGCTCGGCCCGGGCGAAGAGTGGGAAAGCCCCGAGGTGTTTACCATACTGTATGCAGACTCCCGCGACCCGTACGAAGTGCTCAACACTTCGGTCGCAGACTATGTCCGCAAGCACATAGGAGTCAGAGTGGAGCAGATCGAACACAAGCCCATGTGCGTGTACAACACGTGGAATCCGTTCATGCACGACATCGACGGGACGTTGATCTACGAACTTGCCGATGCTGCGGCAGAATGTGGAATTGAAGAGTTTGTGATAGATGACGGCTGGGAGATGAACATCGACACAGAACATCCGGAGCAGTTCCTCGGGGACTGGGAGATAGACAGCCTGAAATTCCCTCACGGTCTCAAACCGGTGTTTGACCACATCAAGGCACTCGGCATGAAGCCCGGCCTGTGGATCAGCCTTGCAACGGCAGACATGTCCAGCAAGGTCTACAGGGACCATCCGGAATGGTTCGTGAAGGGCGGAGACGGCAAGCCTGCCGACCTTCACAATGACGATTCACACAGCTGCACGGCCTGTTTCGGAACTGACTGGTACGGCTACATAAGGGATAAAATCCTTAAAATGAACAGGGAATACGGACTTGCATACGTAAAGCTGGACCTGTCCATCCTTGCCAGCGCCTATGTCTGGGACAGCGCCCGTACCGGCTGCTATGCCAAGAACCACCCGGGTCACAGAGACCATCAGGAATCTTACTGGGTGATCTATGAGAATTGCATGCGGCTTTTCGACGAACTTCACCGCGAGGCGCCCGACCTGTTCATAGACTGCACTTTCGAGACTGCAGGCAAGTTCCAGCTGATGGATTACGGAATCGCCCTTCACGCGGAGGGCAACTGGCTCTCGAACGTCAGCGAGAGTGCTCCTGCCGGAAGCCTCAAGATAAGGAATTTCGCATGGGGACGCTGCCCTGCCCTGCCTGCGACATCGCTTGTCATCGGCAACCTGAGGATGGAGGATGAAAGGTTTGACTTGAACATAAAGTCTCTCGCCGGCACCCTCCCCATTCTTCTGGGTGACCCGAGGCAGCTCACGGCTCAGCAGAGGAAAGAATTCCGCGGCTGGATGGACTGGCTCAAGGAGCTTCAGGCACATCACTCATACATGTCGTTCCGCCAGGACCTGCCGGGGTTCGGGGAGCCTCGGGAGGGATGCTGGGACGGCTGGTCCAGAATCAACACCGAATCACACAGCGGCGGGCTTGTGGGAGTGTTCAGACAGGGTGCGGCTGAGACGTCAAGGACTGTTGTCATTTCCTGCCTTGATCCTGATGCAACCTATGTCGTAAGGAAAGGTTTCGACGGGACTTTAGTTGTCACGGCAAGCGGAAAGGAACTCTCTGAGAAAGGATTCACCGTCACACTCCCGAGGGAATATGACGGCGAACTGTTCGAGGTGGCTATGGTTCTCCGATGAACTCTGAATACAATTACGGTTCAAGTTCATAATATTTATAATCCGGGCAATTGCCGACCTTCACGAAGCGGCGGCTGATGAAGGTGGATTCCGAACCGGAAGGTGTGTATTCTGCGGCGATAAGGTAACCGCCCGCCTTCTCCGGCGCCGGTAGTATTGTAGGTATGTTTGCCTTGCCGTATGCCGGTATCACCACTTCCCTGTCCATTGACGACACGACTGTTCCGTCAGAGTCATAGATTCTGACTTTCAACAGACCTTCCGAGTCCACCGGACGGTCTGTTATTCCCACCAGGTTTACAGGGACCTGTGCTCCCGGGACAATCGGGGCTACATGTCTTGTGTATCTGCTGTCCGGCAGGTCGATGAATACGGCCTCCGGGGCAAAGCAATGTTTGAACCATCTGTAGGTCGGGCCCATTTCCAGGTCTTTGATGCTGCCTATGTACCAGTCTCCGGTGAATCCGTAGTTGTTTGTCAATGTGCAGAACGCAAGCACGCCTGCAAGGCTGCGGCTTGACCTGAGCCATTCGGTCTCCATCTGGAGCCAGTAGGCCTGCAGTTCGCGCCTCCGGGCTGGAGTGGCGTCATGTCCGACATAGTAGTCATAATTCGTCACGGTAAGCTTTGAAGGCCTGCCGTCACGCCAGAGCCATATCCAGCCGTATTCATTTACCAGCTGGGGCACGCCCGCGTCAAGCACGTCAGCGAACTCGTCCCAGTCGTCAAGGCGGCCTATCGTGTATGGGTTCTGTGCAAAGTACTCCTCCGTGTCATCAAGATGGAAGGACGTGTTGGCACGGTATGGGTGAGGCTCGTCCATCTCGTCTGCACTGCCGGAGGTCATATACCCGGCATCCCATACCCTCGTCGGGTCGAGCCGCTTCAATTCCGGGATGAGAGTCTTGCCGATATAGTCATCCCAATTCTCATTGATTGCATCCCAGATGACAATGCTCGGATGGTTTCCGTCACTCCAGACCCAGTCCGTGTATTCCTTCCGGATCTGGTCGTTCCAGCCATGTTTCTGCCAGTAGAACCACTCATTCTGGAGGACGATGCCGTACTGGTCGCAGAGGTCATACCAGAAGTCCGGAACAATGCCGACACAAATCCGCATCGCATTCCAGTCAATTGATTTCGGATTGTCGATGAGCATTGTCTTTACCCATTCCCTGTTCCAGGCCAGGTCTCCGCATTCCGGATCCTCGAAGAAACGCTGCAGGGTTATGTTCGAACCTCTCAAATAATATTTGCTGCCGTTCAGGTAGAAGAATTTTCCCTTCGCCTCGAAGGTCCTGAGTCCGAAACTGTCAGCATATCTGTCGGTCACTCTGCCTTCATATTCAATCTCGACCTCACCTTCGTACAGGAATGGATTTTCCGGACTCCACAGCCTTGGAGACGGTATTTCGATAACCTCCTCGAACTTTGTCCTGTTGTCCCTCAACGCTGTGCCGACAATCCTTTTCTCAGCCACGACCTTGCCGCTGAGCTTTTCCCTTATGGTGAACCTGAGCGAAATTTCATCCTCGGTTTCCCCGCCATAAAGCATTTGTGGCGGGTTCATGTCGGCGACAAGGGCCTTGACCGTCACAGCATTGTTTCCATCAGTCGGAAGGAAAAGGACTTTGTCAACAGAAATCTCACCTGTCGCCGTGATGAACACGTCGTCCCATATGCCCGGCAGGTACTGTATCTTCTCCTTGTCCGTGCTTCCGGCCGCTTCGCTCGGCAGCCAGGCGCGGTCCCCTGTCATTATGACAATCTCATTGTCTGCCCCGAATTTCACGAACTCGCTAATGTTGAATTTGAGAGGTGTATAACATTCGATTGCCCTTCCGGCGATATATCCATTGACATACACTGTCGTGACATATTGGCTTTTGAGTATGTTCAGGACTATCTTCTGTCCTTCCAGGGAACTGTCAATCCTTACCTTTCGACTGTACCAGTTGTACATCGGGGTGTACTGCCTTTCAAGGAAATTGAATGAATTGACGCTTTCTATTTCATTGTCCGTGCGGAAGAACTTGTCATACTGGCTGATCTTCGGCACAGCAAGGTGGACAAGCCCGGGAACAGGTATCTTTCTGGTATATTTCTTTGGCGGGAAAGCCTTTTCCGTCTGGTCGAAGGACCATTCACCGTTCAGGTCAATAACAGTGCGCGGCTGGGTCGAGGCGGATGCAAAAAATGGGAAAGCAGCGAGCAGAACCGCTGCAGCAAGTATTCTCTTCTTCATTTTCATCAATATATGGTCATTGAACAATCTCCAACGGATATGGTGACCCTGCCACGGGCAGGCACGCTGAATCCCTCGTCATCTACCACCAGGAATGACTCTTCATCCATGTGGAACGTGACTGTGGTTGTCTCACCTTTCGGGATGGCAACCTTCCTGAATGCCTTGAGGGCCTTCACCGGAACCCGGAATGGCATATCATGGGCACTTACGTACACCTGGACGACTTCTTCACCGTCACGGTCACCGACATTCGTGACATCGACGCTGACGGTGCGGTCCCTGCGTCCGGACACTTTGAGGCCGGAATATTCGAATTCCGTATAACTGAGCCCGTATCCGAAAGGATAGAGAGGCTCTCCCTTGAAATAACGGTATGTACGCCCTTCCATGCTGTAATCGTTGAAGCCAGGAAGGTCATTGTCCGACTTGTAGAACGTAAGGGGGAGCCGTCCGGAAGGATTATATGCCCCTGTGAGGACATCGGCGACGGCAAGACCGCCTGCCTGCCCCGGATACCAGGCCTCCAATATCGCCGACATGCTGGCATCTTCCCATTCAAGGGCGAACGGACTGCCGGAGAACAGAATCAGGACGACAGGCTTGCCTGTTGCGGCGAGTTCGGCCAGAAGCCTTTTCTGGACGGAAGGCAGTTCTATGCTTGTCCTGTCTCCCCC
The DNA here is from genome assembly GCA_045599265.1 of Candidatus Cryptobacteroides sp. GTDB lineage: Bacteria > Bacteroidota > Bacteroidia > Bacteroidales > UBA932 > Cryptobacteroides. The sequence continues at coordinate 19,582 of JAZRVQ010000008.1, forward strand.
CGAAAAACCGTCAGCCTCCAATGGAAGGGACTCCCCTTCCAGGTCGGCGCACAATCCCCCGGCGAACAGTATCACATCGGCGTCGGCGACCTTCCCGGAGACACCTTCATAACCATCAATGTAGCCGCACCCCTTCTCGCAGACTATGTCCACATCGTCGCCCAGCCTCTCTTTCAGACCGTCATACAGCGACCATGTCCGTGAAGGCGTTCCGAAATAGTTGGCCAACATCATCTCTTCATTGTCCGCATTGGGGCCGACAAGGGCAATCTTCCTTACATCATTGCCAAGAGGGAGTACGGAGTCGTTCTTCAGGAGAACCATGGATTCCCTGGCCATCTTGAGCGCATGTGCACTGTGTTCCCCTGATTCAAGAATTTCAGGGCCAATACTTGAAAACGGCACCATTTCCGCAGGATCGAACATTCCGAGCCTCATCCTGGTCTCCATCAGTCTGGCCACACTTCTGTCTATCTCTGCCTCACTTATCAGACCCTGCTCCACGGCCTGCGCAAGGTGGCCGTACGCCCCGTCCGAAGAGCACTCCACATCGACTCCGTGCCTTACCGCATCAGCAGCGGCGGAAGCCGGGTCGTCATGGATCTTATGCGCCCTCACAAGGTTGACGATGGCCCCGCAATCAGAAGTCACATAGCCGCCAAAGTGCCATTTGTCGCGGAGTATGTCATTCATCAGCAAATAATTGGCGCAGCACGGCTGACCGTTCACGGCATTGTATGCACCCATAACGGCACTGACTCCGGCCTCATTGACAAGGGCATCGAAGGCAGGAAGGTATGTGTCCCACAGGTCCTGGACAGAGACCTCGGAATTGAAGGAACTGCGCCCCTTTTCCGGACCGCTGTGGGCTGCAAAGTGCTTGGCGCATGCCGATGCCTTGAGATAGTGCGGATCATCACCCTGCAGACCTTTCACAAAGGCGACTCCAAGCCGTGAGGTAAGATACGGATCCTCACCATAGGTTTCCTGTCCGCGCCCCCACCTTGGGTCCCGGAATATGTTGACATTCGGACTCCAGTATGTCAGGCCCAGGTATATGTCCCTGTCACCTTTGCGGGACGAGTCGTTATAAATGGCGCGTCCCTCGTCAGAGATGAAACCCGCCATTGTCCTGACGGCATCGACATCCCATGTGGCGGCCAGACCTATCGCCTGCGGATATGACGTGACGTGATAAGGGGTCCTGGCGACACCGTGAAGGCACTCGTTCCACCAGTTGTAGGCAGGGACACCGAGGCGTTCTATGGCCGGCGCACTGTTCATCATCTGGCTGACCTTCTCATCAAGGGTCATAAAAGACACAAGGTCTTCAGCGCGCTCGCTGAAAGACCTTGATGTGTCCATGTAGTTTCTTCCGAGAATCGTCCCGGGCAGTTGGGGTGACGTGACACCCTTGCCCCAGTCTGTCGGTTCGCTGCTCAGTTCGAACACGATTTTACAGCCCCGTCTTATAGCAGAATATGGAAGGAAAGGTGAGTTCCAATCCTTGCCATTCACCTTGCAGGACTTGATATAGACATTCTCCGGAGAGGCGTTGGCCTTGATTTTCAGTTTCTTGCCTCCAGGAAGCGTTATTGTCGACTTGCCGACAATCGGTGCATTCAGATAATAGAAGTCCTGTCCCGCGCTTGGACAGAGCCCGAGATTGCAGAACACGTACCAGGACCCCATGGCGCCGGTGTCCTCGTTGCCCGGATAGCCGTCCATGTCGAATCCGTTGTGCATCGAGTGATGCACCCAGTACGAACTCAGGTCAGGCCTGCCGGCGTGGACAAACGCCCTTGTTGCAAGGAATCCCGGTTCGTTGTCGTATTTGACGAGATGCTTTTCAAATCCGAAATTGAGTTTCTCCACGAAGGTTTCGGGACCGCCCATAAGTTCTATCATGCGTTCAAAATCGTGGGGCACGTAATAGTTGTAAGTCCAGGCCGAGCCCTCATAGAAAGGAGACACCCAAGAGCCTCCATACTTCCTCGGGTCGATGTTCTGGAACGTGCCGTCCTCATCACGGCCGTCCAGGAAGCCCTTCCACTGGCCGTCTGCAAGGTCAGGATTCCAGAGTGCAACCCATTTGTGGCTCCTTTCGAACCAGCGTGCGGCGTCGTCACTGTGTCCCAGGCCCTCGGCCATCAAGGCGGCGCAGTAGTCATTGTATGCAAATTCCAGAGTCTGGGAAGTGCTCATCTTGCAGGTCGGGATATATCCGAGTTCCTTGTAGCGGGTGTAGGCCAATTCTTCCGGTGCGGAGCTTGCCTTGCCGCCAAGTGAGTGACAGCCGATACGCCGTTCGTCCGCATTGTGCTTCACTATGGCGTATGCCTTCTCCCAGTCAATTCCCTTGACGCCCTTGAGATAGGCTTCCGCAATGATGCAGTCCACATTGTTGCCTCCCTGTTCCGGGACCCTCTCAATTCCGGCAATGAATCCGTCATAGACGCAGCCGTTGTGTTCGAAACGGTCTATCATGGAAAGGACATTGCCCCTGAATGCATCCTGGTCGATGAGCAGCAGAAGTGGATAGGCGGTCCGGAATGTGTCCCAATAGGCATAGTTGTCATCCCAGAAAGGATAGTCGGACTCCCACTTGCAGTTGTCAAGAGAGCGGTCCCTGGCAAGGGTGAAAACTCTGTAAAGCGCTGAATAGAACAGTGTCATCTGCTCTTCCGTGACGTTGTCCAGCCTGATGGAGGACAATTTCCTGTTCCAGTCCTTTCTGCCGGCGGCTGCAACCTTGTCAAAGTCCCAGCCGGGGATTTCGGAACGGAGCAGTTCCTCAGCCCTGTCGTATCCTGTGAAAGATATTGCAAGTTTGAGCGTCACTCTCTCCCCTTCCTCTGTCTTGAAGGAACACCATGCGCCCTTGTGTGCAGTCGAAATGGTGTCACATGAAATACTTCTTACGCCTTCCTGCTTCTGCGAATCTTCCCATACGCCGAAAGTTTCCATTTTCTTGTCGACGTATGCGACGCTGTACAGGTCATAAGTCCCGTACGGCCAGCCGGCGTTTATCGTGATTTTCATCCTTACCGACCCTTCTTCGGGGTTGATCCCGACCTCATTACCCTTGAGGGTGCCGCCCATATAAGTCGCTATGTCGCGCGCGATGCTCTGGGAGGCGTCAAAAAGTATGCTTGAAGATTCGCTCTGCGGATAGGTGAAGCGGTATATTGCGCTGTAATACGAAGGGGCGACTTCCACCTTGACGCCATACCTTTCCAGCGTGGTGGAGAAAATATACGGCTTCGACACGACCTCCGAATGGGCGGACGAATGACTGCCGGGAGCAGTGTTCAGTTCGCCGGTCTGGGGCTGGATGAGAAAATGTCCGTAAGAACTCCACCCGGTCCCGCTTACGTGCAGCTGGGCAAAGCCGTCGATCGGCTGGGCAGGGTCATATCCGTCAGTGCCGCCTTTGAACGTCTGGGGTGACGGATTGATGCTGCCATACGGCATCATTGGGCCGATGACGCAGTTGCTGCCCCTGTTGTCCGTGACACCGACTGAGGTGTTGACGAAATCGGCATAACTGACTTTCGTCAGCGGCATCAGTGACAATATTGTTCCTGTGATGAGTGCAAATACGTTCATGTATCGAAACTCTACTTGTTTATCTTGATTTCCGCTCTGATGTCGTCGCTGGAGGCAGCGGCGAACAGTCTGTATTCACCCGGTACGCAGGCAAGTTTTTCCGTTTCAGGGTCGAACTGTGCAAGGTCGGTGTCAGGAATCTCAATGGTGACGGTTTCTGACTTCCCTGCCTCAATCGTGCCGGTCTTGGTGTATCCGCAAAGTTCGAGGGCTGGTCTGTCAGGAGTTGCATCCGGTTTGTCGACATAGATCTGGACGGCCTCGCGTCCCGCACAGGACCCGGTGTTCTTCACCTTCACGGTCAATCTTGTGACGCCGTTTCCACTCTTGGCAAGTTTGAAATCGGAATATTCGAATGTAGTGTAACTGAGTCCGAAGCCGAATGGATATGCCGGCTTGACATCGGAACTTGCAAAATAGCGGTAACCGACCATGAGGTCTTCCTCATACCTGACGGTATTGATTTCGCCCTCCGAAAGGCCGAAATTGCGTGAGGCCGGAATATCGGTGTAATGTGCCGCAATGGAAATAGGAAGTTTTCCCGAAGGGCTGACTGTTCCGCCAAGGACGTCTGCAATCGCGTTGCCGCCTTCCTGTCCAGGCATCCAGGCCATGAGGAGAGCATCCGGAGTGTTCTGCCATCCGTCCATTTCAAGGGCGCTGCCCATATTGAGTATGACGCAGACCTTGCCGCCGGCTGCGTGGAATTCCTCGCAGCAAATGTCCAGAAGGTCCTTTTCTTCCTTTGAGAGCAGGTAGTCGCCTTCGGTGTAAGTCCTGTCGCCGCCTTCACCCGCCATGCGGCCGAGCACTATGACGGCCATGCCGTTTGATGCGGCAAGGGCCTTGATTTCCTCCCTGCTGAATGAGAGTTCAGGGGCAAAAGGAATCCTCCAGAAATATTCTGCGGGCACGGATGCCTTGAAATCGGCGATGTGCGAGTCATATCTTTCCTTGAGGCTTCCGTCAATCTTGAATCCGGCGTTTTCAAGGCCATCTGAAATTGTGACCTTGTATTTCCTGTTGACATAACCGCTTCCGGAACCGCCCGGCTGGGTGTCATAAGCGGAAACGCCGAGAAGGGCAACGCTCTGACCGGCCTTGAGAGGAAGGGTGTTGTCCTTGTTTTCGAGGAGCACAAGTCCCTCGCGGGCAATCTCCCTTGCCACTTCGGCGTGTGCACCGAGGTCCGGTTTGTTGCTGTACTGATAGCCCTTTGAGGCAGGAGACTTGGCAATCACGTTCAGGATACGCTCGACGTTCCTGTCAAGTGTTTCCATTGGGAGTTCTCCGCTTTCAACAGCTGCCATAAGTTCATCAATCTGTGCAGGGTATCCCGGCATGAGGAGGTCGTTGCCGGCCTTCATCTGCTCGACAGGAAGTTCCATTGCCCACCAGTCGGTCATCACGAAGCCCTTGAATCCCCATTCGTCACGGAGCACGTCTGTGAGCAGCCACTTGTTCTCTGAGGCGAATGTGCCGTTGACCTTGTTGTATGAAGACATCACAGTCCATGGCTCGGCCTCTTTCACTGCTATCTCGAATCCCCTGAGGTAGATTTCGCGGAGGGCGCGCTGGCTGATGATTTCGTTGATTCCGTTGCGGAACTTCTCCTGGTTGTTGGCGGCGAAATGCTTGACGCAGGCGCCGACACCCTGGGACTGGACACCGCTGACATAGGCCGCGGCCGTGCGTCCGGCAAGGATCGGATCCTCTGAATAATACTCGAAATTACGTCCGCAGAGAGGGTTTCTCTGGATGTTCATTCCAGGTGCGAGAAGGACGTCGCAGCCATATTCGTGGACCTCGTTTCCAATGGCTTCACCGACTCGGCGCACCGCTTCCCTGTCCCAGGTGGCGGCAAGCATCGACCCGGTCGGGAATGCCGTGCAGTAATATTCGCCGGACTGGTTTCTCCTGGTTGGACTTATCCTGAGGCCGGCAGGACCGTCAGCATAAGTGAGTGGCGGAATCCCGAGCCTGGACACTGGGTATCCGTCACCGGCCGCACCCTGGACCTTTGAAAGAGTTGGCTGGGCGAGGCTCTCGTACATTGCCATCGTGCGTGAGAATGCCTGCGGAGGGCAATCCGGAGGAGTGACCGAACCGAGGTTGGTGCCGACAACGGTGCGGACTTTCTCCTCCACCGTCATCTTTGCAAGTATATCCTTTACGTTGTTTTCGTTCATGACTGTTTCTGGTTTGCTGTCATATGCGACGAATGCCGCCACGTGGAGTTTGACGTCAGGGCGCGGATTGGTCCATTTCAGTTTGAGCACATGGTGCGATGAATTGAGCCCGTAGAGCCAGAAGAGTTCCTGGCATCTCTTTGTGAATGACTTCGGAAGGTCCATTGTCTTGAGGAGTTTTCCGTTCTCATAGACTTCAATTTCAGCGCAGTATGACTCGTCCTCCGTGTTGATGCTGCCCATCTGGACATAGCCGGTCCCGTCAAACTGGATTGTAAGTTCGTCCTCGATGAACCTGTCCACGTTGCCGCGCCTTATCGGGTACATGTTCTCGAAGGATTTCTCGTACACGACAGGTTCAGGCTTCTGAACGGCGATGACGACAGTGCTGTCAGAGACCTTGCCGCCGTTTCTTGCAATGTTCCGGAGTGCATGGTCCATACTCATGGCGTAGGTCTTGTTCATGCTTGAATGCGTGAAAGCGAAGTCGATGTCCTCGGCTTCCTGCAGGTTGGTGAGGAACTTTTCCGGAATGTTGGAATATCCGATCATGGCACCGAGAACACCGGCTGCCGAGGCAGGGTTGCAGTCTGAATCCTGGCCGCAGCGTGTCGAGATGTCCATTGTCTTCTCGAAATCGCCGTTTCCATAAAGAAGACCGATGACGATGTAGGCGCTGTTGATTGTGGCGTCGATGTCATAGGCGTTGAATGCGCCTTCAGGGCATCCTACATCCTCGCTGTAGTTCTTCTGGCACTCGAACCAGCACTGTTTCCAGTCGTCAGGGAACTCCCTGTGCCACTTTATCACGTCAGCGATGCACTGATGGAAGAGGCTTTCCTCCGGGATGGTCCTGAGGGCTTCCGTGACAACGGTCTCGATGTCATCGTACACGAAGGCGAGCGAGTACATCGCGCCGACGAAGACTCCGCCATACCAGCCGTCGCCATAGTTCATAATGTGTCCGATCTTGTCCGATATCTCGGATGCGGTGTTCGGCATTGCCGGGGACATGAGTCCGGCATAGTCCGCCTCGATCTGGTAGTCGATGTCATCGGCGTGCGGATTGTTGAGCCAGTGACCGGACTCCGGCGGCATAATGCCGTGAAGGATATTGTAGCGTGCCGCCTGGTTTGCATGCCAGAGGGTGTATCCTGCATTTGCGAACGCCACTGCGAACGAATCGACCGGTGCGTCCAGACCGAGCCTGTCAAACACCTCGACGAATGTCAGGTCCATGTATATGTCATCATACAGTCCCGGGGCATTGGTGAACATACGCTTCATGTATCCCTCTTCCCACCTTATCGGGACGTAATCCTGGACGAACGTGCCCTTCCATTTGAATTCGGTCGGACCGCCGTATGTGCAGCCGATGGCCTGGCCTGCCCATCCTCCCTTGATCTTGTCGAGCAGTTCCGCCTTGGTGAACGTCACCTCGTCCGGACACTTATCCCCGCTGCAGGAGATGCATCCGAGAGCAAGAACTGACAAAAAAACGATTGCTGGTCTTCTCATAGTGTCAAGTGTTATTTTTTGAATTCGTATTCAATGAATGGTGTGTCAATGATTCCGGAGGAAGCCCAGATACGGAAAATGCCTTCCTCCAGTACCGGGTTGCCGTCACTGTCGACGAATGCGAGGTCGCGCTCCGGGTCAATCTCGAAGGTGAAAGTCTCCGACTCTCCTGCCTTGATGAGCCGCTTCTCGAAATGTTTGAGTTCCTTGACCGGGCGTGTGATGGACGATGCGACGTCCGTGATGAACCACAGTACGGTCTCCTTGCCGTCGATTTCCGACTTGTTGGTGACGGTGACCTTGAGGATATTTCCTTCGCGGGTCAGGTCGGAATATTCGAAATCGCTGTAACTCAGTCCATATCCGAAAGGATAGGCCGGCTCGCTGCTGATGTCCTGGTATCTGCCCATATCGCCTGTCCTTGCAGGAGAACGCCGGTTGTAATAGACAGGAATCTGTCCGACCGAACGCGGCATCGTGACCGGGAGTTTGGCTGACGGATTGACGCGTCCGGAAAGGATGTCGGCAACGGCGTTGCCTGTCTGTATGCCAAGTTGCCATATCTCAAGCATTGCATCGCTGAACGGTTCTATCTGTCTGACGTCGAGAGGACGCCCGCTGGAAAGCACGGTCACCACAGGCTTGCCTGCAGCGGCGACTGCGGCAAGGAGCGAGGTCTGGATTTCCGGAAGAATGATGTCGGAGCGTGATGCGCTCTCACCCGACCAGGCGGCCTTTTCACCGAGACAGCAGATCACGACGTCGGCGCTGCGTGCGGCGGAGACAGCCTTGCTGAACCCGCTGCGGTCATCACCTTCGAAGTCGCAGCCCTGTGCGTAAACCACTTCATATTCGCCGTCAAGCGCCTTGGCTATGCTTACTGCATCCCCTGCCTTTCCACGTGCCCTCCAGGACCCGAGTATCTCGTATGTGTCCGCTGCCAGAGGACCCACAAGGGCAATTTTCCTGACATTGCCGGAAAGAGGCAGTATTGCATTGTCATTCTTGAGGAGAACGCAACTCTCGCCCGCCGCCTCGCGGCTCAGGGCCACATATTCAGGAAGAAGAATCTTCGAGGCGAAATCTCCCTCCGGGTAAGGATGTTCGAAGAGGCCGAGCCTGAACTTGAGTTCCAGCACTCTCGCCACTGAGGCATCGATATCCTTCATCTTCACCCTGCCTTCCCTGACAAGCGCGTCCATGTTTTCGATATAGACGCTGTCCACCATATCCATGTCGACGCCGGCATTGAACGCCAGTTCGGCGGCCTGTTTCCTGTCAGCAGCCATTCCTTGGTTGACGAGTTGCTCCACGGCGCACCAGTCACATACGACGAAGCCGTCAAGGCCCCATTTTTCCTTCAATATCTCTGTCAGGGTATAGTGGTTCGCGGTGGAAGGAATGCCGCTTATGTCGTTGAACGAACTCATTGCAGTGGGACATCCGGCATCCACACCGGCCTTGAATGAAGGCAGGTAAGTGTCCCAGAGTGTCTGTCTGGAGACCTCGGAATAGACATAGTCACGTCCGGCCTCGGATGCACCGTATGCCACGTAATGCTTGAGGCAGGAGGCCATCCTGGACGGGTCGGAAAGTTCGTCACCCTGATATCCCCTCACCGTCGCCGCACTGAACTGTGAAGCAAGGTACGGGTCCTCGCCATAACCCTCGGCGATGCGTCCCCACCTCGGGTCGCGGGCGATATCCACCATGGGCGAGAAGGTCCATCTCACTCCTGCGGCGGTCGCTTCGAGCGAGGCAACCTCCGCAGCCCTTGAGGACATTTCCGGATTGAAGGACGAGGCCTGTGCCAGAGGAATCGGGAAGATTGTCCTGTAACCGTGGATGACATCATATCCGAAAAGTACGGGGATGCCAAGCCTGGTTTCTTCCAATGCCCTTCTCTGAAGGTCCCATGCCTCGGCATTGCCGTCTGAGGCACATATCACCGAGCCGATTTCTGCCGGAACGGATTCCTTCTCCCCTCCCAGATTGTTTGCATTGTCATTGTCGCCTATGAAAAATTGTGAAAGCTGGAGGATCTTCTCCTCGAAGGTCATCCTTCCGAGAAGGTCTTCAACGCGTTTGTCAACAGGCGCCGACGGGTCCTTGTACAATGCTTCATTCTCATTGCAGGAAAGCAGCAATATCAGTGTAAGGCAAGCAAATAAGGTTTTCTTCATATGTCAGTTCAGGTTTTCTTTGAGTTTGAAGTAGCAGTACAGCGGCCAGGTGTGGGGATGCGAACAGAATCCCTGGAAGCAGATGCTGCAATCCGGCATGCCAGTCCAGAAATTGTAGAGGCCGGCGTGTGAAAGCGATGAATCGAGTTCATCCGGTGCGGTCCACTGCCCCATCCAGTATTGCGGATAATGTTCGGTGTAGTTGCTGAATGAGAACATCTTGAGGAGCCTCCAGGCCTCATCCTTGTCGAAAGTGGAGACTCCGAGCAGAAGCGGGTATTCGAGGGAGAACCAGATTCCGCCGTCCTCGCCTTCCGGCTTGCCTCCCCACAGGGACTTCTCACGTGTCCTCAGGCCTGTGACGTCGGATATCCTCGGGTAGATGTATCCGTAGATTTCCTTCTTTCTGTCGATGCTGAGTTCAGGTATGGAGAAGATGTATGAATGAGGCTCGATGCAGACAATGTCCTCCCCTATGCAGCCATGCTCGAAATGGGCCCGTGCAGAGAATTTTCTGTCTCCAAGGTCATCGAGATAGGCTTTGAGAAGGCCGTCCCTGTAGTTTGACACAGCCTCTGCCAGTCCGTCACGTCCGGCCGCTTTCATCTGGGTGATGAATTCAGGAAGGACTGCAAGCACCATGGCCGTGTTGAGATGGGACTCCGCATGCCAGAGCGTGGCGTTCGGCGAGTATCTGTGCAGGAAACTGTCGGACCAGTCCGAATTCATCAGCCTGACAAAACCGTGACTGCCGGTCCTTATGACGTCTCTCAGATAGGAGAAATTGCGCACAAGCACGTTATAGACGGTCTCGGTGACGCCTGCCTCGGCAGGATAAAGAAGGATTTCCTCGTCAAGAAAGTCATAGTCCCCTGTCACGCGGAGATATTCACCTACGGAATTGAACACGTACAGTTGCGGGTCGCTTTCCTGGTAGATGGTCGGCTCACTGTAACCGAAACCGGTGTTGCCGCGCTTGATTTCACCGTCATAGTCCGTGTGTTCGAGCACGTAACGTATGGAAGACTTGGCAAGCGCCGGGTTTGTATAACAGGCCGGCAGCATTGCCTGGAGGTGATCCCTTGCGGCAATATTGTCACCGTAATGGTATGAATAGACTGTACCCTGGGGGATGAAAGTCTCGTTGTAATATGAACTGTGCTTGGCAGATGCCTCGACGAAATGGGCGTTCCAGACCAATTCTCTGCGCAGTACGCTGTCCTGCTCGTCATCGAAGTCAGGCAGGACGCTGTCCCATTCCGCCAGGTACCGCCCTTCCCTGCCGGCAACGCCCTCATTGAGAGACACTTTCCCAGCATCACCGAAACCGAGGGCGAATGTCAGTGTCTTGCTTTCACCGGCGGCAAGGGTGAATGATTCATTGACAGAAAGCCCGTTGCCGGAACAGTCCAGACCGGCATTGTCGGACTTGATGAACACGCTTTCGGGGTAGAAGTCCAACGGGGAATGCTGCCTCTTTCCGGGAACAATCATGAGCCTTGTGGGCTTGGCGTTTATTTCGGCGCAGAGCGCATTGCCCTTGCGGGAAATGTCATAAACGTATCCGACACCACGGCCCTCGGCATCTTCCTTCATCTGTATGCCCATCGGCACATAATTCAGGGGCAGAGTCTCCCTGTATGAGACTTCCGCCGCTCCGGTGCCGTTGTTGGACAACGTCACGTCGACGACAAAGCCGGCTTCTCCCTCTCCCAGGCTTGCGGACGGCCTGACTGACAGGGTCCTGGTGCAGACGACCCCGGCTTCCGTCCTGTATTCATAGTCAGCGAAGCCGACACCGAAACGTCTGGTGCAGGATGACGCGTCTGAAGACAGGGCTCCAATGCCGAAGAGACGGAGACTGTCTCCGTTCACGACGACGCAGCCTTCCACCTGACCGTAGTCAGGGCGTTCAACCGATGCGTTCGCCCTTGCCCAGGCACGCTCTGCGGTAATCATCTGATAGATCCCGCTGATGTGGGTAACAAGTGCGATCCTGTGGTTTCCAAGCAGGAAATACGGGTCTTCCGGCAGGTCGGTATCGACACCGGGCACCTCGAACGGAAGGTTCCCCGTGTAGTTGTAGACCGGAAAACCGTTCCCGCCCTCTTCCCAATGTCCGAAGCACGGGGAGATGCATTCCTCCGCAGTCTGCACCTTACAGGAAACTGCCAGGGCAAGCGCCGTAAGTATGATTGCTGATTCCCTCATTAGCCTTTATTCCATTCCGTCATACCACTTCTTCATAACGAAGAAAGCATCCTTCTTCTCACCCTTTTCGGAGATGAGTCCCTTGCGGTTGAAATCGTCCTGGATGCCATAGAGAGCACGTCTCGGAGACCTGAAGTCCTTCAATATCCAAGGTGTCGTTCCGGCAAGTTCAGGTATCCTGGACAGCATCTCGATGTTCTTCTCATACAGACGGACAAGATATTCCTCGGTGAATCTCTCCTTCTCGCTCCCGTGGCGTCCGTAGAGGGCGCCTCCTCCGAACTCTGAGATTATGACAGGTTTCTCGACCGGGAAAGTCCAGCGCACCTGGTCGCACTTGTCTGCCGAGCCGTCATACCAGCCGACATACTGGTTGAAACTGATCAGGTCGGTCTTCTCGAGAAGTTCATCATCAACGGTCTGTGTACCGTCAGGAAGGCCGCTCTTCTCCATTGCCGCCGAAACAAGTCTTGTAGGGTCCATCTCACGGGCCTTGTCGATGAGCCTTGAAAGGAAGGCAAGACGTTCAGGAGAACGTGGAGTCTCATTGGCCACGGACCAGATTATCACATTGGCACGGTTGCGGTCCCTTGTCACCATTTCCACAAGCTGGTTCTCGGCATTTGCGTATGTGGCGGGGTTGGACCAGTTGATTGTCCAGTAAACAGGGATTTCACTCCAGACCATGATGCCCATCTCCTCAGCCACACGGACCATATATTCGTTGTGAGGATAATGTGCAAGGCGCACAAAGTTGCATCCCATTTCCTTGGCCCAGCCGAGTATGGTGCGTGCATGTTCCTCGGAATATGCCCTTCCTGCCGACGGGTCAGGACGTTCTTCATGGATCGAGACACCCTTCAGATAGACAGGCTCACCGTTGATGAGGATCTTGCTGCCCTGTGTGCTCACGGTGCGGAATCCGATACGGTCGCTGACCTTGTCACCGCCGGCGGCAATGGTCACGTCATAAAGTTTGGGATTGTCGCAGCTCCACTTCTGGAGTTTGACCTTCCTGGCAAGCTTTGCCGTGAATTCCATATAACCGTCTGCACAGGCAAAGGACTTGACGTCAACCTTGAGTTCAGGTATGCTGACTGACACTTCCTCGCATCCGCCGTCGAGCTTGACCCAGCCTTCGATGCTCTTGCCGTCATCGCTCATCCTGATGCAGTAGTCGCGCACAAATGTGTCAGGGACCTTGATGAGATTGACGTCGCGGGTTATGCCGCCGTAGTTCCACCAGTCGCTGTTCACGGTCGGGACGCCGTCCATCTTGCGCTTGTTGTCAACCTTGACCACGAGAGAGTTCTCCCCGTCCTTGAGCAGGCCGGTCACCTCAAAGTCGAAAGGAGTGTAGCCGCCGACATGGCCGCCGATTATGTTTCCGTTCAGTCCGGCTATCGTCTCATAGTTGGCTGCTCCGAAATGAACGAAATATCTGTAACCGGCTTCCGGATGAACATTGAAAATCTTCCTGTACCAGACAGTTCCCTCATAGTAGTAAAGTTTTTCCCTCTGGGTGTTCCAGTCGCCCGGCACATTGAGAAGAGGAGACTCGTCGAAATCGTATTCGATGAGTTCGGTCTGGTGCTGATAGAAATGCCTGTCAGCGAAGAAAGTGGATTCAGGAGCCATAGGCTGGAGCCGGTAGTTGTAGTAACCGTTCTCGTATGGGTCCACAATGCTGTTCCACTCTCCGTTCAGCGACATGCAGTCCCTGCCGGGAACGTTTGTGATAAGTGCATAAGGCTCCGGATAGTCAGTGCTTCCGATGCCCTTTGCCTTGGTGATGCTTTCGTCCTGTGCAAATGCCGCAGTGGACGCTGCAAGCAGAATGGAGATAAAAGTCAATCTTTTCATTTCACGTACCTGATTACTATTGTTCCTTCGGCACCCAGACGGGCGCCCCTTGATGTTTTCCTTGAATTGTCGGAGAACAACACTTCTCCCTTGCCCCTGATGCCTGAGAAAGCGACACGCTTTGCCTTCCCGGATTTGTTGATGCAGACAAGGATATGGCCGTTGTCAGTGTCAAGTGTCCTCAGAAGCAGTCCCGGATTGTACCTTGTAAACCGGACGGCGTCTCCTGAGAAGTCCGAATTGTCGAGAAGGAATCCTGACAGTGCCTTGAAGTCCCTTGTATGCCATGCGCCGAGCGCGATGCAGGATGGCACCCAGACCACCTTTCCCTTCCCCGTTTCAGTGACCTTGACGCTTGACGGGTCACCGGCGAAAATTCCCTTCCAGAGATGAGTCGGAAGCATTTTTCCATTGATTTCGGTATTGAAGTTCCCGGATTCGAGTATGTACTCCGAGATCTCGCCGCCGAGAAGGTCTGAATATTTGAATCCCGTGGTCATGGTACAATGGAGGTCTTCGTCGAAAAATGCCGTAAGTCCCTCTGCAATAATTGTTCCACCGGACTCGGCAAAATGCCTGAGGGTGGCCTTGCAACTGTCCGGGACCGAAATCTGGTCGCTCAGTATGATGGTCCTGCCGCTATAGTCATCCCGGGTGAAGTCATATTCCTCAAAAGCCTTGATGCCGACATTGAGGCCCGCCTCGGACAAAGCCCTGAAACATGCGAGAGATGACTTTGCCACGGCGCCGGGCTGTCTTCCCTCATAGGCGTCGTCTTCTCTTGCCATAAGCCTCTCGGCCCAGTACGAACTCCTGAAATAGATGATGTCGATACCCGACGCCGCCACGCGTGCCGACGCGAATTCGTCCCTGCCCGCCTTGAGGGTCTCTGCGACCTTCGATGCGGCAGTCAGCCTGTCGGAAGGATTTCCCTGGAAATCGACCATCGCCCATTCGCCGGCCTCGATGCCGCTTGCCCTTGGATTGAGCATCCAGAATATGCCGCCCTTTCCGCCGCATCCGATGACTGACCACAGCCACTGGGTGATTTCATAGTCTTTCGGGCAGAGTGCCTGCATTCCGCTCCAGGTGTTGTTGCCGCCCTGGATTTCGGTCATGAACCAAGGCATGTCGCCGGCGCCTGAACGCAGAATCTCGGACTGTGCCATCATTGCGAAGGCATACTCGTCGCGGTTGAAGTAGCGGAAATGCCATGCCGGATGGGCGGAACCGCCGAGACTTGTCAGGAATTTACGGTATTCAGGGAAATTGTACTGTGCAAAATTGTCAAAGACGGCGTGCGGATTGACGTGTATGTCATGTGCATCGTCATATTTCCTCACTTCCCCGGCAATCCAGCCCAGGAAGTCAGTGTTCAGGTCGAAGATGAAACGGCTCTCGGAAGTGTCCATCAGGACCGGATAGCCGTTCGGCTTGAACTCGGCGGAAGGATGCTCCTTCTTCCACTGTTCGTGCTTTGCCCTTACGAACGGGCAATCAGGAATGCTGCCGATACCGGGCTCGTTTATGAGCACCCATCCCGCCAGTGCCGGATGGTCCTTGTAGTGCATCACCAGCGCCTTGATGAATTCGGCGAATGAATCCCTCCGGGCATCGTCATACGGGAACTTCCACCCTCCGATGTCGGTCTTGGACGTTGCAGGGAAAAACGTGCACCAGATGCCCACGCCGTGCTTCTGTGCGCTGTCGAAAGCGGGGTCAAAGAGAGAGAAGTCCCAGGTCCCGTCCTCCTGCTTCATGTAGGATTCGAACATCCTGATGCGGCAGGCGGTCATCCCGCTGTCCTCAAGCGTCTGGAACCAATGTTCCGTCTGTTCAGGGCTCTGGCCGGGTTCAATGAACACCTGCGCCCCGATGAACGGGAGCAAGGCTGCCAGTACCGTCGTCACAATATTCAGCATATGATTGTGCTTTTATTATTTCATTTTCATATTCATAGTCCTCGCCGGAGAAATTCACGACAATTGCCTTCCCCGATGAGAACACAGACATCTGGACCTTTCCGTCCTTCGTTATGAACTTATGGTCCACAAGTTCGTCAAAACCGACACTTTCCAGCCAGGGAGTCAGAGTCTTGTTGCTCTCGGCATAGTGTTCGCGGCTTTCCTCCCACAACGTGCGGTCAACGCTCCAGAGCGGTGCCGTGCCGTACAGCATGTTGAAGAGGTCCTTCTTCCACCAGAGTTCTGGATAACGCGGATTGCCGTCCTCCCATCTCCAGGTCGAAACCACGGCATCATGGTAAACCAGCTGGTAAAGCGGCACGCGCAGCGCCTCGTTGATGCAGTATTTGTAGTATGTCGGACCTGCCTTGCAG
>JAZRVQ010000009.1:0-23606 GCA_045599265.1 Candidatus Cryptobacteroides sp.
GATGGACTTTCCCTTGTACAGGAAGCCTTTTCCGTAGATATCCTTGAGAAGATACCAGAGAGTCTCTATGTAGCGGTTGTCATAGGTGATGTACGGATCATCCATATCCACCCAGTAACCGATACGCTCGGTGAGTGTACGCCACTCCTTGGTATATTTCATGACCTCCTTGCGGCAGGCGTCGTTGTACTCCCCGACACTGATCCTGGTGCCGATGTCCTCCTTGGTGATGCCGAGTTTCTTCTCGACACCGAGCTCCACAGGCAGTCCGTGGGTGTCCCAGCCTGCACGGCGGTTGACCTTGAAACCGCTCTGAGTCTTGTAGCGGCAGATCGAATCCTTGATGGAGCGGGCCATCACATGGTGGATGCCCGGCATGCCGTTGGCAGAAGGCGGTCCTTCAAAAAACACAAATTCAGGTGCACCTTCACGCAGCTCGAGAGACTTCTCGAAGGCATGGTTATTCTTCCATCTTTCAAGGATCCCGGCGGATACGCCTACCAGATCCAGTCCTTTATACTCGTTGAATTTCATAGTCCTGTTATGAGAATCCACAAAGATATAAAAAATTGATGAAAAATGAGTACTTTTGCACGGACACAAACAATGATATGACTACACTTGATTTCATACTCCTTGCCTGCTTTATCCCGGGCATATTCATCGGCATCAAGAAAGGATTCCTGGACCAGCTGTTCTCGCTCGTCATACTGGTGCTCGGCATCTGGGCCACATTCCATTTCTCAGATTTCGTATCTGCCTGGTTGTCAGGCTTTATGACCGTCAATCCGGCCATACTCAAAGTCATCAGTTTTGTCATCATCTTCCTGGCGGTCGCCATCGTGATGAGGCTCCTCTGCACGCTGCTGGAGAAGATAATGAAGCTCATCACGCTCGGGTGGCTGAACAAACTGCTCGGCATCGTATTCTCCTGCATCATCATCTTCGTGCTGCTCGGAATGCTCATCATGCTGTTCAACACCCTCAACACCCAGTTCCACCTTGTCGCTGACGGTGTCGTGGACGGTTCCGTCGTATATAACTTCATCAAGGACACTGCATATTCAGTGTTCCCTTATATGAAACAATGGATAGGATAATTCTTCTCGAAACATCTACAGCGTTATGCTCAGCCGCCCTTGTCGAGGACGGCGCAGTCACATATTACCGCGAAAGCGACGCCCTCAGGGCACATGCATCGCTCACGGCAGTCTTTGTAAATGACATGCTTGCCGAGAAAGGCCTCAGCCTTAAAGACTGCTCGGCAGTCTGTGTCAGCATGGGACCGGGATCATACACAGGTCTCCGCGTAGGCGTATCGACAGCCAAAGGGCTCTGTTTCGGCGCCGGACTCCCGCTTCTTGCAGTCGGGACCCTGGACACTCTCGTGCATCAGGCGATGGACGAAGGGCTTGTTCCGGAAGGATGCAGGCACATTGTCCCTATGGTAGATGCCAGAAGGATGGAAGTCTATACCGCCGTTTTCGACGCCGAGGGAAAGCAGGAAAGCGAGATCGAGCCTAAAATAATTGATTCTGAATCATTTGCAGACATACTCTCTGACGGCCCGGTGCTCTTTATCGGTGACGGAGCCGGCAAATGCGAGGGAGTCATCAACCACCCGGACGCCAGGTTCGCACAATGCTGTCCGAAGGCATCTGCAATGCTCCACCCCGCCCTGAAGGCATATGACGAAAAAAAGTTCGAAGACGTTGCGTACTTCGAACCTTTCTATCTCAAAGAATTTGTGGCTACGGTGAGCCGCAAAAAACTTTTTTAATTCAGCAGTCTGCCGATTGTGCTGTCGAGTTCAGCACCTGTCTCGAAAGTCTCGTCGACAAGAGAGCCATCCTTGATGATGAAGATAGACGGCGTGGACTGGATGTTGTAGAGGATGACGCTGCTTGACGATGCACCCTTCACGTCACACACATTGACCCAAGGCAGCTTCTGGTTCTTCACCACTGTTGCCCAGAACGCTTTGTCCACTTCGAGGGCGACCTGATAGATCTCAAGGCCGCGGGAATGGTATTTCTGGTAGATCGGAAGCATAACATCGAGGTTGAACACCTTCTGGGCATCGACCTGCGGAGACCAGAAATAGAGGAGGACAAGTTTGCCTTCCACCTCGCTGAGCTTCTTCTTTTCGGCGTTTATGTCAAGAAGCTCGATGTCAGGATATCCGACTGCCGTGGCTGAACTCATCTTGATATTCAGGTCCAGGACCTTTGTGCGGGACGATGCCTCGTTGCGGAGAGCCTTCAGATATTTCGAATCAGGATAGACGCTTTCGAGGGAATCGCTCACATTGTTGAAATGAATGGCGTCTGTCTGCTGGCTGAACACAGGGACACCTGCGCCGAAAGTCTGGAACATGACAGGAACGACTGCCATCGAATATGGATGGGCAAGGACAAATTTGAGGCGGTCGCGGTAATATGCGACATACTCGGCACTGAGCGCCTTGACGTCATCCTGCTCATACAGTTTGTCCATCCTTCCGATGAAATCGGCATAGGACTTCTCGACCTCGGCATAGAGTTCTGCCTCTTCCGAGCCCTTGACTTCGAAATGGCCCAGAGTATCTGCGCTCACCTCGATCTTGTCACCGGCTGCCACAAGGACAGGGGCGACTCTCTTGTCACCTACATAAAGATAAATGAATTCAGGCTGTCCTTTCTTGACATCAACCTTGACACGGAAACTTCCGTCGGATGCGGTCCTGACAGTATCAACTGCCTGCATCTTATTGACATTCAACAGATTGACAATAACATCCGTACCAGACGTGCCTTCAATGACACCACTGACCTTGGCTGTCCTGCCACAGGAGACAAGGGCTGCAAGCGACATGGTCACTGCCGCTGCCCTGTATAAAATCTTATAATTTTTCATATTCGGCACTGATGGCTGAAGCGATTGCCGCGAATTCTTCACGGTCAAGTTCAAGTTTCTTTTTGCGGAAATCCATGTCGCCCTCACACTGGAGAGGCACAAGATGGATGTGTGTATGAGGAACTTCCATTCCGAGAACTGCCACGCCGACTCTCTTGCACGGCATAGCAGCCTTTACAGCAAGAGCGACCTTGCGGGCGAAAGCGCACAGACCCATATAGACGTCTTCATCGAGATGGAAAATATAGTCATCCTCCACATGTTTCGGAATCACAAGAGTGTGTCCCTTTGCCAGAGGCGCGATGTCGAGGAATGCATAATAGTCCTCATTCTCGGCAACCTTGTAAGAAGGGATCTCGCCATTGGCGATTTTGGTAAAGATTGTTGCCATCAGAGAGTTATGTCCAGAATTTCAAATTTAATGATGCCTGACGGGACCTTTGCCTCGACGACCTCTCCCTTGCCGTGCCCCATGAGGGCGCGTCCGATAGGAGTGGTTGCGGCAAGCTTTCCCTTGCTGAAATCAGCCTCGCTCTCACCTACGAGGGTGAACTCCATGATCTTGTTGATGCTGAGGTTCTTGACCTTGACCTTGTTGAGCATCTGCACCTTCTCGGTGCCGATGCATGACTCGTCGATGACGCGCGCATTTGCGACCTGGTCCTTGAGCTTTGCTATCTTGAGCTCGAGAAGGCCCTGTGCCTCTCTGGCTGATTCGTATTCTGCATTCTCGGAGAGGTCGCCTTTCTCGCGTGCCTCAGCGATAGCGGCGGAAATAACGGGGCGCTGTGCGAGCGCGTCCGCCAATTCCTTTTTAAGTTTGTCATACCCTTCCTGGGTCAGATAATGCAACTCCATATTATCAGATTTTATTTTTTGTCCATTTTATTAATCGAAAAATAAAAGGAGTCCTGCGCTCGGCAGAACCCTGATGTCATTGCAAAGATAAGAAAAATATATTAATTGTTCCCTTTTGAGAGACAAATATTTCTATCCTTTTCCAATTGTTCCTTCAAAGCATCCAGAGAGGCGAATTTGACCTCGTCACGGATCTTTGCAAGGAAGTTCACCTTAAGGTCAAGACCGTAGATCTCCTCGTCAAAGTCGAAGATGTTGGTCTCTATCGTGCGGGCATTGCGTTCCCCAACGGTCGGCCGCACACCGATGTTGCACATGCCGGTCTTCTTCTCCCCCTGGACCTCGACAAGGACCGAATACACCCCGTTGCCCGGGACCAGTTTCAGCGGGTCATACAGGTGCAGATTGGCAGTCGGGAACCCGATGGTGCGGCCCATGCGGTTGCCGGCCACCACCACCCCGCGGAGTGAATAATTGTATCCCAGCATCTGTGCAGCATCACCCACAAGTCCATTCCCGAGTGCCAGGCGTATCTTGGTGGAACTGACCGCGAAACCCGAACCGGACGGGACCATGCCGGTCCTGACCACATCCAGCCCCAGCCGCCGTGCCACGGCCGTGACGTCTTCCGGGGTCAGGCAGTCCGAGCCGATGCGGTTGTCATAGCCCAGCAGTATGGCCTTGCCCCCAAAGCGTCCGATGACGTATTCCGACAGGAACTGTTCCGTGGTCAGCGCGGCGAAAGCCTTGTCGAACGGGATGACCTCCACCCTGTCCACGCCAAGGCTGAGAATCATCTCCTTCTTCTCCTCCAGGGACGTGAGAATACGGAGAGAGCGGGCCTCCTGACGGAGGACCGTTCTCGGATGTGGCCAGAATGTGACCACCATACTCTCTTCTCCCCTGGCACGGGCTTCTGCCACAAGCCTTCCCAGGACTTCGCGGTGTCCGGTATGGACCCCGTCGAAGAACCCTGCGGCTACAACCATTTCACGAGAGGGAAATCCTGGCGGTGAGGCAGGAGGTCGTTCTTAGGGTATACCCTGGTAGCGACCTGGTACATACCTGTCCTTTCAGGAAGGATGGAAGCCTGGAACCTGGCAACGCCGTCATTGTATTCAACCATCTTGAAGCCGACCTTCTCCTGGATATGGAGCTTGCCCTTGCGGTCTGAGCTGGTGAACAGCATCTCGACTCCGATATCCTCCGGCCTGAGGTCGCCGAGGTTGAGGACAACCTCACTCTTGAGTTCATTCTTCTCGGAGAGGACGTATGAGGTGTCAGGCTGGGTGTAGGAAACGACCTCTACGTTATGCCACTGGCGGCGTATGGTCTTCTTCCATGCGGCGATCTCGCGTGCAAGTGCGAAATCATCGGCAAGCAGTTTGCAGGCGCGCTCGCACTGAGGGATATAGTACTGGTTGCAGTAGTCTGTGAGCATCCTGTTGGTAGTGAAGTTGCAGGCCACCTTGGCGACAGTGTTCTTGATGTAGCCGATCCACTCTGCAGAGCGTCCGGTCGTGCGGTCGATATTGTAGTATGCAGGCGCTATGTCGTTCTCGATGATGCCGTAGATAGTGGCGGAATCAAGGTCGTTCTGATAGCCCTGGTCATCGTATGTACGCTCCTGAGGGAGTGCCCATCCGGCGCCTTTCCTGTAACCTTCAACCCACCATCCGTCGAGCACCGAGAAGTGCATTACACCATTCATGGAAGCCTTCTCGCCTGATGTTCCGGATGCTTCCTGCGGGCGTGTAGGGTTGTTGAGCCAGACATCGACGCCCTGTACAAGTCTCTTTGCGAGGGTGATGTCATAACCCGGTACAAATATGATCTTGCCGATGAAACGGTCCTGCTTGCTGATCTCGATGATCCTGCGGATAAGGTCCTGTCCGCCACCGTCGGCCGGGTGTGCCTTGCCGGCAAAGATGAACTGAACCGGACGGATAGGGTTGTTGACGATTGCATCAAGCCTGTCAAGGTCGCTGAACAGAAGGGTGGCTCTCTTGTAGGTTGCGAAACGGCGGGCAAAGCCGATGGTAAGCACGTCGTCGCGGAGAGTGTCCTTGATTGTCACGATCTCGCGAGGAGAATAGTGGCTGCTCATCTGAGGGTCGGAAAGACGCTCCTTGATGACATCGACAAGGTTTCTCTTGAGGAGTTTCCTGGTGTTCCAGATATCCTCGTCAGCGACATTGTAGATGCCTTCGAAGCATTTCTTGTCATAGTGGTGGGTCTGGAATTCAGGACCGAACACCTTGGCATGCAGCTGCTTCCATTCCTTTGCTGCCCATGTAGGGTAATGCACGCCGTTGGTGACGTAACTTACATGAAGTTCCTCAGGAAGGTAGCCCTTGTACATAGGGGCGAAAATGTCCTGGCTGACCTTGCCGTGGAGCATGGACACACCGTTCACGTTCTGCGAGATGTTGGCGGCAAGGATGCTCATCGAGAACTTCTCGTTGATATCGTTTGCATGGTGCTTGCCCAGTCCCATCATCGTCTCCCAGTCGATCTTGAGAAGGTCAGGGAAATGGCCGATGTACTGACGGAGCATGCCTTCATCGAATGCATCGTGTCCTGCCGGCACCGGAGTGTGGGTTGTGAAGAGTGAAGATGCCTTCACGACCTCAAGGGCCTCGGAGAAGTCAAGATTGTCGTTCTGGATGTATTCACGGAGTCTTTCAAGACCGATGAAAGCGGCATGTCCCTCGTTGCAGTGATAGACCTGAGGATTGATGCCAAGGGCGCGGAGGGCGCGGACACCGCCTATGCCGAGAAGGATTTCCTGCTTCAGACGGTTCTCCCAGTCACCACCATAGAGCTGGTGCGTAACCTGACGGTCCTCAGGAAGGTTGGCTTCCCAGTCTGTGTCGAGAAGGAAGAGGTCGGTGCGGCCGACAGCGACCTTCCAGATGCGTGCAGTGACGTTTCGGCCGGGGAATGCCACACTTGTAGTCATCCAGTTGCCTTCGGCGTCAAGGACAGGCTCTGCAGGAATCTTGAGGAAGTCCTGTGCATTGTATTCAGCCACCTGGTTGCCCTGGGCGGTAAGTTTCTGAGTGAAATATCCATAACGGTAGAGCAGTCCCACTGCTGTCAGGTTGACATTCATGTCGCTGGTTTCCTTGAGGTAGTCGCCTGCAAGGATGCCAAGACCGCCGGAATAGATCTTCAGGGATGTGTCGAGACCATATTCCATACAGAAATATCCGACAGACGGATCGGTCCTCCCAGCCTTCTTGGACATATATTCATTGAATTCTTCCATGACGGCGGCAAGTTTTGCAAGGAACACCTCGTCCTTGGCCAGTTCGTTGTAGCGGGTAAGGCTGACGACGTCGAGGATGACCATCGGGTTGTGCCCTGACTCGTGCCAGATCTTGGCATCGATATACTTGAACAGAGCCTTTGCGCTGTCGTTCCAGCACCACCAGAGGTTCTTGCAAAGTGTTTCGAGACCTGAAAGAGCTTCAGGAAGATGTCTTGTGACCATTACGCTCTTCCAGGATGGAGAGTCGATTTCTATTGAATTGTACTGCATTTTCTTGTCCTTGTTGTTTACCGGGTATTCACCCATTCTGTTGATGACTTTCCGGATAGCCTTGCCGTAGGCTTCCTTGTAATATTTGATCTGGTTCTCCCAGAGGGAAACAGTTGCCACATCCTTGGCTGACTCGGCATATTCCCTGCGTCCGGCCTCGTCCAGCGACGATATCTCGCGGAGCCTTGCCACAACGGCGTCGACAACCTCGAAATAGTTGCTGTCGCTGCGTTCCACAACGGTGATGCCCGGATGGTCCTTGCCGTAATAGTCCCTCACCCAGAGACCGAAACCTGCAAGCGAGGTGGTCAGGGTAGGCACGCCGAATGCAAGGCTCTCCAGCGGAGTGTAACCCCATGGCTCGTAGTATGAAGGGAAGAATGTCGCATCCATACCCACCAGGAGGTCATAGTATTTCATGTTGAACACACCGTCATTGCCGTTCAGGTAGGAAGGCACGAAATAGACCTTCACCTTGTCCTCCGGGGCATTGCAGAGCCCTGTCTCGGCGAAACGGCGCGAGATGGTGTCCCATTCCGGATTCTGGAGGATATGCGAGACCTGTGTCAACGAGGCCTTCGAAGGTCCGTTATGACCTGACGGAATCATTATGAAAGCATGAATCTCCCTGCCGTCGTAGTCAGAATTCTTCAATGATGCAAGTGCGTCAATGAACACGTCTATGCCCTTGTTGCGGTACTCATATCGTCCGCCTATGCCGACAAGGACGGCTTCATCACCGACTTCACAGCCACTCATGGAGGATGCCACCCCGGTCAGGCAGGCACGTGCCTCGCTGCGGCGAAGAGTCCATTCCTCCGGTGTGGAAGGGGTGAAACTGTTCTCGAACCCGTTGGGAGTCACTACATCCACAGGCCTTTCCAGGAACTGGGCGCACTCCCTTGCGGTGGTGTCGCTGACAGTGGTGAAAATGTCGGCATTGCGTGCTGACACCTTCTCCAGCGAGTGACGGGCTATTACGTTGAAACGCTGAGCCATCGCATCCCCGTTGAAAGAGGACATGTCGTCATACAGGCGCAGATTGTTTCCGGCGATGCAGCGACCCATCATTGTGGCATGCGTCGTGAACACTGTCGCAACAGGGATTTTCGCATCCTTGAGGTAGAGCAGTCCGGAGCCGGTCTGCCACTCGTGGAACTGGGCCACGACCTTGTCGGATGTGTAAAGGTTGAATTTATAGAAACTCTCGATCACCCTTCCGGCGGCGTAGCCGAACAGGGCAGATTCGCGATAGTCCCAGTTGCCGGTGAGGGAATCCACGCCGAATTTTTTCCAGAAATCGGCAAGAATCTCGTCCTGGTGAGGGAGGAAACTCTTGTAATCCACCAGAATGGCGTATGGACGGCCGGGTATGTTCCACCTGCCGATGCGCACCCTTATCCCTTCGGACAGGGCCTGAAGCCTCCATGCCTTGAAGAGAGATGGGTCCTCAAGGAAATCAGGATTGGCTGCCGTGTTCATCCATACGTCCGGTCCGACAAGGATATGATGTCTCTTGAACTCTGATTTGAGGTACAGGGCCTTCGTT
The DNA here is from genome assembly GCA_045599265.1 of Candidatus Cryptobacteroides sp. Classification (GTDB taxonomy): domain Bacteria; phylum Bacteroidota; class Bacteroidia; order Bacteroidales; family UBA932; genus Cryptobacteroides. The sequence continues at coordinate 8,847 of JAZRVQ010000009.1, forward strand.
GCAATGACGGTGTAGATGCCACCGACCTTGTTGCACACTTCCCAGCTGACCTCGAACAGATAGTCCGGATGTATAAGTTCGTTGCTCATTTATTTCTTCTTTGCTGGTGTTTTTTTCTTGGCGCCGGGCCTGTTGATCGGTTTGACGACCACGATTTCCTCTTCCTTGACAGGCTTGAGGTCCTTGGTCTTGACGATGTCCTCGACACGGAGCATGAAGTCACTGAGTACATTCATATAATTGATGAATGCCTCGTACGGAGTGTCGTAAGGGTTGAAATATTTGTGGACTGCACCGTCAGAGAAGAATTTCGTACACATGTAGTACAGATGGTCACTCTCCTGCAGATGTCCGAAATCAGCCCACATCGACTCATCGTTGATGATTCCAAGCTTCTCGGTGATGCTGTACAGTTTGTTGTACGCATCGTTCTGGAGTTCGTTTCCAAGCCATGCGGTGATGTCGCGCTCCTCATCGGCCCACGAAATCGGGTCGGGAACGTCGAGTTCACCCACAACGGCGTGCTTCTTTGCAGCCTGGGCAGGTGTGACGAATTCGAATGTGCCGTCACGCAGCACAGCCTCCGGCAGATGACGGATAAAGTCGAATATGCCGGTCTCGGCCTTCTGGTGCTCGCCGATGGTCTCGTAATCCATGAACAGGTTGATGAATTCGTCACCACCTTCTACGGCCGCCTTGAGCCAGCTGGCATACTTGTCGGCGGTCAGAGGCCAGTTGTTCCAGCTGCGGTCGCCGAAACGGAATGCGATGTCGTCGCTGAGAACACTGTTCTTGAGCAAGAGCTTGAGTTTCGGGGCCTGTGCGCCTGCATACACAAAGTTAGGGCTTCTCCATCCGAGAACGTGCTTTGCGCCTTCGGTGATCATCGTCTTGAATCCGAGGTCATAGACCTTTGCACCGATAGCGTCGGAATAGATGAGCTCGGTGTTGCGGAAAGTGACAGGAGTGACTCCGAAATAGTGTTCGATGGCGGCCTTGTGCTTGAGGACCTGATGCTTGAACTCTGTATCGGAGGCAAGCGAAGCAAGCGAGTGATAATATGTCTCGGAAAGGAACTCCACACAGCCGGTCTGTGCCAGGCGGCGGAAACTCTCGATCACCTCGGGGCAGTGGCGGTCCAGCTGCTCGAGAAGCGAACCGGTGATGCTGAAAGCGACCTTGAACTTGCCCTTGTTCTCGTTGATCATATCCAGAAGCATCGCATTGGCAGGAAGATAGCACCTCTGGGCCACCCTGCGCAGAATGGTCCTGTTGGCGAAATCGTCATAGTAATGCGAATCTTTACCTATATCAAAGAATCTGTACAGACGGAGCCTGGTCGGCTGGTGCACGTGGAAATAGAGGCAAATGCTTTTTTTCATATCTTTACTTAGAACCAGTTTTGAAATGGTTTATTTATAATTTTATATGTTGACTACCGATTCATAAACGGCTTTGATCTTCGCAGCGGCGGCGTTCCATTTGAGCGCATTGACCTCGTCATATCCGCAGCGTGCCGCCATGGCGGACATTGCAGGATAGTTGAGCAGCGCATAGATGGCATCGGCCATGGCGTCAACATCCCAGAAATCGGTCTTGATGGCGTATTTCAGAATCTCGGCACAACCGGACTGCTTGCTGATGATGGACGGCACATTGGTCTGCATGGCCTCCAGAGGCGATATTCCGAACGGCTCGGAAATGGACGGCATGATATACACGTCCGACAGGGCGAACATCTTCTGGACCTCCTGACCGCGCAGGAACCCGGTGAAGTGGAACTTGTCCGAAATGCCAAGACGGGCCACGTGACGGATGCATCTGTTGAGCATGTCGCCGCTTCCGGCCATCACAAAGCGCACGTTGTCACAGCGCTTGAGAATCTTTGCCGCGGCCTCGATGAAATATTCAGGCCCCTTCTGATAAGTGACACGGCCAAGGAATGTGACGACCTTGTCCTTCACTCCCCTTGCGACCTGCAGGTTTGCCCTGCCGCTGAAATCGACGGCATTGTGGACCGCAACCACCTTGTCAGGATTGATTCCATACTTGTTGATGCAGATATTGCGTGTCAGTTCGCTGACGGCGATGACCTTGTCGGCCGCCTGCATGCCCCTGGTCTCAAGGTCGAGCACGCGTGTATCGATATGGTCGTCGCTTGCACGGTCGTATGATGTGGCGTGCACATGAACGACGAGCGGCTTGCCGGAAACCTGCTTTGCAGCGATACCTGCCAGGTAGGTGAGCCAGTCGTGTGCATGTATCACGTCAAACTCTCCCAGATGCTGCTGGGCTATGGTAGCGCCGACAAGCGCATAGCGTGCAACCTCTTCCATAAGGTTGGAGCCATACTTGCCGGAGAACTGATATTTCTGGCCGTAACGGATGCTGAACTCCTCGCGGGTGGTCCTCTTTTCTTCCTCCACAATACGGTAGAAGTCTTCCGGATCCACGTATGGTATCATGTTCGTGCCGACCTGGACGAACTGCACCTTGCCGAGGAACTCATCGACGGTATGGTTGACGACATCGACAGAGACGTCGCTGGCGTTGATGATCCTGACAGCACTCTGGTCCTCGTCGCCGGATGCGTGAGGCATCACGAAAAGGACATCGACGTCATTGGCGGCAAGGCCCTTTGTCATACCGTAGCATGCTGTTCCAAGTCCGCCGGCAATATGAGGCGGGAACTCCCAACCGAACATCAGGACCTTCATTTCTGTGCCTCCTTTGCTTTAAGTTTATATGTATTGACAAGATAATCGCATCTCAGGAGAGCCGCCGTGGCGCAGGCCGACGAGATGGCTCCGTGAGGCTCGTGCGGAGGGTCTCCGTCATAAAGTTCGGAGAATGCGCCCACGCCGTGCTTGCTGATATCCTCGATGAAGCCCTCGGTGAGGAACTCCGCCTTCTTGATGAAACTTGTACCGAGCATGCGGAAACATACGTCAATGTACGGACCGAGAAGTTCGGTACGGGTACAACCCTGATGGTAGGCGAGGTCGCGGTCTATCTGGCTGCCCTCATAGACTCCCCTGTACATGAAATTGCGCGGTGACAATGTCCTGATGCCCCTCTTGGTGACAAGTTCGTTGTTGATGGTCATCATGATGTCGGTCTTGATGTCATCGTCGATAGGCGAATATTTGGCATAGACCGCAAAGAGCTGGTTAGGACGGACCTCCGGTTTCCGGCCGGCATTGTCGACATAGTCGGAAAGGTACCTGACCTCAGGCTGCCAGAACAATTTCTGGAAATTGGCCTTGGCAAGGTCGCGCACAGGCATCCATGTCTTGACGAAAAGGCTATCCTCGCCGGCATATCTGCTCTCCATGTCGATGGCCCAGCACAGTGCATTGTACCACCACGCATTTGTATCCACCTGGTATCCGGCACGTTCCGTGACAGGATTGCCGTCGATATATGCATTCATCCAGCTGAGTGCCACACGGTCCATCTGGGCCCAGATAAGTCCGTTCGGATGGAGCGAAACCTCTTTCCTGACACCGGGGCCGTAGCTCTCGATGACACCTTTCATGACAGGGCCATACTTCTTCCAGACCCTCTCCTCGTCACCGGCGAAGTCGATATACTGCTGCAGAACGTCGGCAAGGCGGAGCGGAGCCTCTACCTGCGTGGTCCTGCGGAATAGTCTTTCCTGCTCATCCTCGATAAGGTTGTCGAGGATATTCTCGAACTCGGTGCAGTCTCCGGTGGCATAAAGCGTAAGGCCCGGAAGAGAGACTAGCGTCTCGCGGAGAAGTCCGGTGTGGAGCCAGGAGAAACCGGCCGTGATCTGCTCGTGGCCGCCACGGTTGCGCTTCAGCAGTTCCGCGTTGCGCACCAGGAGTTCGTGATAGGTGGTGATGTTGCCGGCCTTCTTGAGATAAGTGGTGAACTTCCTCTTCAGCTGTTTCGGGTCTGCCTCATCCACACCGGCAGAGAAGACGACAGAGTCGCCCGGCTTCATCTCAAGGGTGAAAAGTCCGGGGACCCAGAGGTCTTCCATACAGTCAAATCCGCGGCGGTACTCATCGGAATAAGTTATCCCCTTGTACCAGTACGGGCTGGACTTGAACTCGGAAGGACAGCTGAGCTGCATGTTGAGGTCAGGGAATCCCCTGTACATGCAGAACGACACTCCGCCATCTATGTTCTGGCAGCGGGTGTCCACCTGGTCGTTCTCCCTGGTCAATGTATGGATGTTGCGGAACGCCAGGAAAGGTTTGAGTTCGAGTGTGATCCTGGTAGGTGCCTCGACGAGGTCATAGCGTATCATGACCTGGTCCGAATCCGGAGCAAGAAGGAATGTCTTCGTGAAGACGACCTCCCCCACCTTGTAGGTGATCACCGGTGTGGTGTCAGCGTTGAAGTCCACAATGTATTTGTGGCCTCTAGGCTCGTAAGTGGTGCCATAACGGTGAATTCCGAGATTGAACTGGTGACCTCCAAGTATTATGCTCTCGTCCAGTGATGAGAGCAGCAGGAACCTGTCTCCCCCGAAATTGTCGACCGGAACGGCCAGCAATCCGTGATAGCGCCTTGTGTTGCAATCAACTATGGAAGTGTTGCAATAGGCGCCCGTCCTGTTCGCAAGGATTATCTCCCTCTTGAGCGAGTAGGAAAGGTTGACAAGTTCAGATTTGTTGAACTTCAGGAATGCCATATCAATATCATTAATCTTTTTTCTTCAAAACAACAACGCTGCGGCAAGGCAGATAGAGGAACAAGGTGTGGTCATACGCCTCATTCCCGTTAGGGCACTTGCCGGGCACAGCAAAATGGGTCTCTCCTTTCTGTATCCTCGAGAAACCGTCGTAGCAGGCCTCGTCACTGTCCAGGACCACCTCCCACGCGCCTTCCGGCGCTGAAAAGCCATAATCCGAGAAAGATCCGGCCGCGTTGAAATTCGCCGCAAAGATACAATTTCGTCTTCTGAATATCAAGATTTTTTTCTCCTCATCCTGTACCAGAAGCTCCGGTGCCCCGTCCATGATGCGCTCGCAGCGGGCCAGTGCGACCATATCCTTGTCGAAATTGCGCAGATACTTGTATCTCAGATAATCAGGCTCGGCCAGCGACCACTGCCTGCGGGCATATTTGTACGACCAGTTGTTGCCCTCACGCGGAAAATCTATCCATTCCGGATGGCCGAACTCGTTGCCCATGAAATTGAGATAGCCGTCACCGGCAGTCGCCATCGTGACAAGGCGTATCATCTTGTGCAGGGCCATGCCCCTGTCAACGACAGCCGAATGCGAGTCCTTGTTCATGGAAGTGTACATCTCCGCGTCCATAAGACGGAAAATGATGGTCTTGTCACCGACCATAGCCTGATCGTGGCACTCCGCATAACTGATGGTCTTCTCATCGGCGCGCTTGTTGGTCAGCTGCCACCATATCTCGCCCACGCTCCACTGCTCGTCGGTGAGTGTCTTGATCCACTTTATCCAGTTGTCCGCCACACCCATGCTCATGCGGAAATCGAATCCTGTTCCGCCCTGCACATACGGTGCGGCAAGGCCCGCCATTCCGGACACGTCCTCGGCAATCGTGATGGCCTCCGGGCAGAGTTCATGCACCAGAAGGTTGGCCAGCGCCAGATAGCATACGGCATTCTCGTCCACGCCCCGGTTGAAATAATTGTCATACCCGACAAAGTCCTTCCCGAGCCCGTGGTCCCAGTAGAGCATCGACGTGACACCGTCGAAGCGGAATCCGTCGAGCATGTATTCTTCCATCCAGAATTTCAGATTCGACAGCAGGAAGCATTTGGTCTCGTCCTTGCCATAATCGAAGCAGCGCGAGCCCCAGGCCGGGTGACGCCCCTGCGGACCGTTGTAGAAATATATGTCCTCACGCCCGTCAAAGCGGCTCAGGCCCTCGGCCTCGTTGTCGACGGAATGGGAATGCACGACATCCATAACAACGGCAATGCCGGCCGCGTGGGCATCATCCACAAGGTGCTTGAACTCCTCAGGCGTGCCGAAACGGCTGCTGAGAGCGTAGAAATTGCTGACCTGATAGCCGAAGGAGCCGTAATACGGATGCTCCTGAAGGGCCATTATCTGGATTGTATCGTAGCCAAGGTCCACTATTTTCGGAAGCACGTTCTGCCGGAATTCCTCGAAAGTTCCCACTTTCTCGGCCTCGCATGCCATGCCGATATGGCACTCATAGATCAGAGGGTGCTCACGGCGAGAAGGGCGTGGGCTGCGCCATTCATATTTGTCGGCAGGATCCCAGACCTGGGCGCAGAACACCTTCGTGACAGGGTCCTGGACTGTCCTTGTGGCATAGGCCGGAATCCTTTCCGCACCGCCGCCGGGCCATTCTATGAACAGTTTGTACAGTGCACCGTGATGGAGAAACATCGGGGGAAGCACAATCTCCCAATTGCCCCCGCCGGCAGGACGCAGGGCATACGCATCAGAACGTTTCCAGTTGTTGAATTCGCCTATCAGATACATCCTGGTGGCATTCGGCGCCCATTCGCGGAACACCCAGCCGCCGTCAGCGGTTCTGTGAAGGCCATAAAACAGATGATTGTTCATTCCGGCGGAGAGACTTCCACCGCGGCTCAGCACGGATTTTTTCAGTTCAATCGCCTCGTGACGCCTGTCAACGGCATCCTTGAACGGCATAAGCCAAGGGTCGCCGTCATATATCATAGGAGTTTTCTTCATAACCCCCAAATTTACGGAAAATAATCCGTTTCCACAAACTGTGGAGGCCAGACATGTTTAGAAATGGTTTTGGAATCATTTCAAAACAGGCCCTAAATCTGCTCAGACTTTTCCCTTGCGCCGCGCAGCCATGCACGGCAGGCCTCTACAAGTTCCTTGGAACGGGCGATGTACATGTCGATTTCATCAATGCTTGTCTGAGGGTCCTCAACCTTGGCGGCTATCTCTTCCAGCTCTTTCACAGCCTTGCCATAATCAAACTTATCTTCCATATTCACAATACTTTACAATTCAACTTGCCATCAGGGAAAAGCACGGTCACGCTGTCACCCGGCCTGAAATCGGACGCCTTCTTGCGCACCACGCCCGCAGCGTCCAGGGTCAGTGTATATCCCCTCTTCAGGATATTTCTCGGGTCGGCGGCAAGAATCCTTGTCTCCAGCTGGCTGACCTTCGACTCCATCAGGGCGATCCTGCTGACAAATGCAAGTCTGAGCCTGGTCACAAAATACGCAATGGACTCGTCCTCGGCGCAATACAGATCCAGGACCCAGTCCGCCAGCGCGGTAGGCGTCTTGACTGCATGGCAGGCTACAAGGTCGGCGATATGGCTGTCCTGGTCGTGCCCGATGGCTGTCAGAACAGGCACCGGACACAGCGCAATGGCACGTGCAAGCACATATTCATCGAAGCAGGCAAGGTCCAGACTGGCTCCGCCGCCCCTGAGGACCATCACTATATCATACGGATCCGGAGAGTCCGCGACATCCTTCAGGGCCTGTGCAATGGACTCAGGTGCCTGCACGCCCTGCATCGTGGCCGGGAACAGGTCCGTGTGGAACACAAATCCGTAAGCGTTCTCGTGCAACTGTCTCATGAAATCCCTGTATCCGGCGGCATCCGGAGCGGAAACCACGGCAATCCTGTACGGGAGAGCCGGCAGAGCGAGCTCTTTCTGAAGGTCCACAAGTCCTTCTTCCTCAAGACGTTTCAAGGTCTTTCTGCGCTGGTCCTCATGAGCACCGAGAGTGAACTCCGGGTTGATGTCCTCGATTACGAGTGACAGACCGTACAGTTCGCTGAAATTGACCCTCACACGCACCAGCACCTCCATTCCCTCGGAGAGCGGCGACCCGGTCACATCCTCGAAATACCGGCCCAGAACGCGATATTGCGACGCCCAGATGACGGCCCTGACCTTCGCGCACATCTCCATCCCGTCAGTCTGGGAAAGTTCCAGGTAGCAATGCCCACCCTGACGCGCCTTGACACTGCTTATCTCGGCCTTTACCCAATAAAGTTCCGGCAGGCAGGACGTCACGGCATCCTTCACGCCGGCAAGCAGTTCATACAATCCGTAAACCTGTTCTTCCATACTATATCACAAAAAATGGATCATCAATCTCCATATCGCGGAACCGGCATTCCAGTTCGCGCATCCTGTCCATAAGGGTCTCGAAATCAGGAGATTCGCCATAAATGAACGTATTCTGCATCTTCTCATAGTCGTGGCGCCAGTCCTCGCGCAGACACTCCGGAGGGGCGATGACCAGGCGGGACGGATGATGCCCGTGATAATCAATTCCCCTCATTGCATTGAACTCGGCGCGGTGCCGCACAAGCGACACATACAGGTCCGGCGACTCCAGGGCCGCGCGGCCATACTGTGTGTCCATCAACTTGTCCAGGTCATACAGATGCCGCGTCATGCGGTTGACCCTCGGATAATCCTTCTGATACTCTTCGTGCAGGAGGAACACCTTCTCGAGGAAAGTCCTGGTCGGCACCACTGTGGCCACCTTCATCTCCTCGGCCTGGATGCCGGGAGCATATTCACAGATGATCGGGTGCAGGGCGACAGATTCACGGGGGCCCAGAGGAGACCGGCAGCTGAACTCGAGCTTCACCTCCGGCTTGATGTACGGGTCAGGCGGGAGGAGACTGCGGTATGGTATCATCAGCACGGTCGGGTCGGCATCCGAGTCCTTCCTGCTCTTGTAGAAAAGGTCGCTCTCCCATGCGCCGAAAACAGCCAGCGTAACATTCAGCTCGGGCAGCATCTCTTCGTGGATATATGCCCTTGCAAGCTTGCGGATGCGGTCTTTCTGGGATCGGGTCCTGCCTTCGAGCCCGAAGAACGATTTGTCAAACGCAATGTCCACGTCCTCCGAGAAACGGCCGGTCAGGTCCCAGGCCTTGCTCAGGGAAGTACCACCCTTGAAAGTCAGGAAATCGGCACAGCGCAGGCTGAACACCGACTTTATCACGATACTAACCCACCAGTCCTTCTCGACTGCATTGGGCGAAAGGCCGACCTCGCCAGCAATCTTGTAATATGCACGTACCTTTGCATCATCAGGCAAAGACCAGAAATCAGTTTTCATAGAACCCCCTCACAATTTTACTTATCCAACGCGGCATTTTCGGAAGGTCTGCCTCGACCTCGGAGAAAGGAATCTCCCTGTAAGCGTCCCTGAGTCCCTCCATCTCGTCGGGCCATATCTTCCCCTGACCGTAATCCAGCAGGGCGAGGACTGTCAACTGGGCGACGTGGCTCTTGTAGTCGAAGATTTTCGGAGGCACATGGATGAACACGATGGGACGACCCTTGAACAGATGGATCTTGCGGGACGGACCATCGGTGGAATAGACAAAATTCATCTGGACCTGGTCAGACATGTGCAGATAATTCTGTGCCTGGAATGCAGAGGCCATGAGCCTGATGCCGTCACGCCTTGCAACCGCCTGAGCGACGTCATCACGGCCGGCAGGAAGTCTCCCCATTCCGAATTCGGTGTCATAATGCGGAGTGCAGTATATTCCCTGCCCCAGGCGCATCAGCACTTCCCTGTCAGTAAGTCTCTGAAGGGCCTTGGAGACCGCTTTCGGACTGCCCAGATGAAGGAAATCGCACGGAAAATACACCTTTCTCTCACCGTTTTCGACGAGCACTTTCTCGATTTTTGATTCGACACTTTCCATTGTTAAACGCAATTTTGTCGCAAATATAAAGATTTTTGCGACAAAACAAGCACATTTTATATGAAAAACAATTCGGTAATGTGGACATTTATGCTTATCTTTGCCGCGCATTAAAAAGGAACCCACCGATGAAAATCAAAGAAGCCCTTTTCGCAGGCAGCAGCACGAGGATTTCAGAAAGGCCCAAGCAGGTCTTCCCCGAGTTCGCCTTCATCGGCCGCTCCAATGTCGGCAAATCCTCGCTCATAAACATGCTTACCGGCAACAAAAAGCTTGCAAAGACATCCAGCACGCCGGGCAAGACACGACTTGTGAACCATTTCCTCATCAACAGGGAGTGGTATCTTGTCGACCTTCCGGGTTACGGTTACGCCAAGATGTCCGTGACCGGACAGCGCCAGCTGGCACAGGTGATCAGGAACTACATCACACTCTCCCCGGACCTTGTGATGCTGTTCGTGCTGATCGACTGCCGCCACGACATCGGCCAGATCGACATGGACTTCCTTTTCGAACTGGGAGAAGGACAGATTCCGTTTGCAATCATCTACACGAAGGGCGACAAAATGGGCCCTGTGGCACTGCAGGAGCGCATCGAAAGGAGCAATGCCCAGATTCTGGAGCACTGGGAGGAGATGCCGCCATACTTTGTCTCTTCCGCCGAGAGCGGTCTCGGGAAGGAGGAAATCCTGACATATATCGAAACAGTTTTGAACGACCTTAATAAAGAATAGCCTGAAATGAACAACGTACATCCAATGAAGATTTTCGCCTGCCGTAACTCGCAGGACTTCGCGGCCAACGTCGCAAAGTGTCTCGGCACCACTCTCGGGAAAGTCACCACTGACATATTCAGTGACGGAGAGATGCAGCCGTTTTTTGAAGAGAGCGTCAGAGGAGCTACAGTATTCATCGTCCAGTCGACCTGTCCCCCGGCAGACAACCTGATGGAGCTTCTGCTGATGATCGACGCCGCAAAGAGAGCATCTGCCTTCCAGGTGATTGCAGTCATTCCGTATTTCGGCTGGGCACGCCAGGACCGCAAGGACCGTCCGCGCGTATCCATCGGGGCCAAGCTCGTCGCCAACCTTCTCCACGCATCGGGATGTGACCGCGTCATGACCTGCGACCTTCACGCCGACCAGATTCAGGGATTCTTCGACTTCCCTGTCGACCATATTTACGCCAGCACGGTGTTCATCCCTTATCTCCAGGGGCTCAACAACGAAAACCTGGCCATCGCGGCGCCTGACATGGGCGGTGCGAAGAGGGCCAATTCATACGCTAAATATCTCCAGTGCCCTGTCATCATCTGCCACAAGCAGAGGACCAAGGCCAATGTGGTCGGCAGCATAACCGCCATCGGAGATGTCGAAGGCAAGGATGTGATGATCGTCGACGACATGATCGACACGGCCGGCACACTCACAAAGGCTGCCAACGTGCTCAAGGAAATGGGGGCAAAGAGCGTGCGTGCCTGCGCCACCCATGCGGTGCTTTCAGGCCCTGCATACGAAAGGATAGCGGAATCCCAGCTCGAGGAAGTCATCGTGGCCAACACCCTGCAGCTCACCGATGACCCTACAAAGGACAAGAGCAAGATCAAGGTTCTCTCCATGGAACCGACCTTCGCTGCCATCATCAAGAATGTATATAACTACGAGTCAATCAGCGACACGCTGATCTATTAGGATATGTGGAAAATCTTCCTTGTGACGCTGGCTGTGGTCGCCCTGTGCGTTGTCGGGCTCTGCTTCAACATAATATTCCGCAAGGACGGCAAGTTTCCGGAGACGGAGATCAGCAGCAACAAGGAGATGAAGAAACTTGGAATAAGGTGCGCCAAAGAAGAAGAGATGCGTCTCTGGGCTTCGAAAGGCACAGGCAAGAAACCGACCTGCGGTGATTCTTCGTGCAGTGAGTGCGCGAGCTGCGGGTTTTACAAAAAGGATTAGAAGATATGAGTAGCCTTGTAGCTATCGTGGGACGCCCGAACGTGGGCAAGTCCACACTTTTCAACAGACTGGTCGGAATGAGACAAGCCATAGTCGATGAGACTGCAGGCGTGACCAGGGACCGCCACTACGGCAAGAGCGAGTGGTGCGGACGTGAATTTTCCATCGTTGACACCGGAGGATACACATCCAATTCGGATGACGTGTTCGAGGAAGAGATACGCAAGCAGGTTGTCCTCGCCATCGAAGAGGCCGACCTGGTGCTTTTCATGGTGGAGGCCCAGACAGGCATCACCGACTATGACGACGAGATAGCAGGCCTTCTGCGCAAGAGCGGAAAGCCGGTTGTGCTCTGCTGCAACAAGGTGGACTCCGGCGAAAAGATGTATGACGTCTATCAGTTCTACTCACTTGGACTGGGCGAGGTTTGGAGCATTTCCGCAGCCAACGGCGGCGGCACAGGCGACCTGCTCGACGAGATCTGCCGTCAGCTGCCAGAGGTGGACTCCGCCACAGAGGCGGACGAGCACCCGGAACTTCCGCATATCACCATCGTGGGCAAGCCGAATGTGGGCAAGTCATCGATGACAAATGCCCTGCTCGGCAAGGACCGCAACATCGTGACCCCGGTCGCCGGCACGACAAGAGACGCCATCGCAACCCTTTACAACAAATTCGGATATGAATTCATGCTCGTCGACACGGCCGGACTCCGCAAGAAGAGCAAGGTCCACGAAGACCTGGAATTCTACTCGGTGATGAGGGCGATCCGCGCCATCGAGCATTCGGATGTCTGCGTCCTCATGGTCGATGCACAGGAAGGCATTGACGCGCAGGATATGGCCATATTCAACCTCATCCAGAAGAACCGCAAGGGCTGTGTCATCGTGGTCAACAAGTGGGATACCATCGAGAAAGAGACCAACACGATGAAGGAATATATCGCTGCCATCAAGGAAAGGATTGCCCCGTTCAACGACATTCCTATCGTGTTCACTTCCGTGATCAACAAGCAGAGGATAATGAATGTCCTGGAAGAGGCCATGCACGTGTATAACAACTATTCCCAGAAGATCGGGACATCCAGACTCAACGACGAGATGCTCCCTGAGATCGAGAACTATCCGCCACCTGCATGGAAGGGCAAGTACATCAAGGTCAAATATGTGACCCAGCTGCCTACCAAGTTCCCGGCATTCGCGTTCTTCTGCAACCTGCCGCAGTACATCCGCGAGCCTTACAAGAGATACATCGAGAACCGCATGCGCGAGAAGTTCGACTTCACCGGCTGTCCTCTCCAGATTTATTTCCGTCAGAAGTAGGTGGGAATCAACAAGGAAATCCTCCGCCTGGCCCTGCCAAGCATACTTGCCAATATAACCGTGCCGTTTGTCGGGATGGTCGATATCGCCGTTGCAGGGCATCTCTCCGCATCGGGCGGTGCGGCATCGCTGATCGGTGGCATTGCCATCGGCACGATGCTGTTCGACCTGCTCTACTGGAATTTCGGTTTCCTGAGGGTCTCCACGGGCGGAATGACGGCACAGGCCTATGGGCGCGGCGACTACCGCGAATGCGGCAGCACGCTTGTGCGCAGCGCGGCTCTGGCAATGATGATCGCCATGGCGCTGATAGTCATCCAGTGGGTATTCCTCAAGGCCGCGTTCCTGGTGGTGAAATGTTCGCCGGAGGTAAGAACACTTGCAGAGCAGTATTTCCTCATAAGAATCTGGGCCGCTCCCGCCACTTTGAGCCTGATGGCATTCAAGGGTTGGTTCATCGGGATGCAGGACAGCGTCAGCGCGATGACCACCGACCTGGTGGTGAATGGTGTCAACATTGCCGGAAGCATAATCCTGGCGCTCGGCACCAGTGCCGTCGGACTCGGCGAATGGAAGGGACTGGGATTTGCCGGAGTCGCCTGGGGAACTGTCCTTGCCCAGTATTCAGGGCTTGTCACCGCCCTTCTTTTCGTTGCCTTCAAGTATGCCCGAAAGGTGTTTGCCGGATTCGGAAAGGCGGACCTGCAGGGTTCGTTCCGTGGGGCGCAGACTCGGAAATTCTTCTCGATGAACGGGGATGTATTCGTACGAAGCCTTTGTTTCATAGCAATTTATATCGGTTACACCATCATTTCGGCACGGTACGGGGATGTTCTTCTCGCGTCCTGCTCGATAATGATGAAACTCCTGATGATATTTTCCTATTTCACGGACGGTTTCGCGTATGCAGGCGAGGCAATGACAGGGAAATATATCGGTGCAGCCAACAGGCCTATGCTCGACCTGACCGTCAAGTGGATATTCGTCTGGTGCGCCGGTCTCGCCGCTGCATTCATGTTCATATATGGATTCGGGGGCATCGCCCTGCTGCGGATAATGACCAGCGACCCGACTGTCATCACCGCGTCCAGAAAGTTCATTCTTTGGCTCCTGCTCATGCCTGTGGCCGGATGCGCGGCCTTCACTTGGGACGGCATCTTCATCGGTGCCACCGACTCCAAGGCGACACGCAACTCGATGCTTTGGGCGACAGTCTCTTTCTTTGCCGTCTGGTTCGCCGGAATCGCCCTTGCCAACGGGGCAGGTGACGCGGCTGCAACATTTGACGGCACGGCTGCGGTTTTGGGTGGCATGGCAACGGTGTCCGACGGCCCGGCTGCCTTTGTCATCGGCGACGCCACAGCCTACGGCATCACCGCCGTCCACATCCTCATGGGCGCTTACTTCGCCCACCTTCTCGCCAGATCTATATATCTGACTGTCCGCTGGCGCGGAGATTTTTAATATTGAGGGCACGGACTTTCATTTACCCCTTCAGATTCCCCTATCATTAGGGGAAAGCCGGCCTACTTGCCTTTCCGTATTTGCTGGCGCAAATACCCGGCCCGGCCGGTCCGCTGGTGCGGACTTCCACTATTGAGGGCACGGCCCTCAAACTCCTCACTCCGTGCGGCCTACTTGCCTTTCCGACTTTTGTATAGGCTGCGCCTTCGCCAAAAGTCCCGGCCCGGCCGCGCTGCTGGTGCAGCCTGGTAATAACCTCTTCTAATTCCCTTTCCAAAGCGGGGAAAAGCGAAATTCTGGCAAAATCTTGGAGAAATCACGAGAATAACACGTTTTCTCCTAAAATATGCC
>JAZRVQ010000010.1:0-38300 GCA_045599265.1 Candidatus Cryptobacteroides sp.
ATGACCTTGAAAATCTTCGGCCGCAGACAAATAAGAAGGACTGATAAGGCCAAAAGGCCGAACGCAAAACATATTTTCACTACCATGTCGATTAGTATTGAGGGTGAATCCGTACAAAAATGTGTTTAACACACTTGAGCACGAATATACAGAATTTTATTTGATTTGGCGGCTTGAGTTCCCGCAGTTTCTCTTTGTATCTCTTGTCATAGGCTTCGCCTCTGGGTACAAGAAAAATCAAATGTTTACAAATACAGATGCACCCGATTCTCCGGGGAGAGCCATAACTGACGGCCGCGGGTGACATCGAAGGCGCCGTACCAGGCGTCGATATTGTTCACGATGCCGTTGACGCGGTACTCGTGGATGGCGTGGACATCGGCGGACGTGGCCTGCTTGATCCGGTCATCATTGCTCTGATACTTGGTCATCATGACGGCGTATGACTTGAAGAAACGCCTCTCCATCTCGCGCAGAGCCTCGCCGCTGTACTGCAGTCTGAGACGTTTCATCGCAGCGTGCCATGTGATTTCAACCCCGCCCAGGTCGGCCATATTCTCTGTCAGGGTCTTCTGCCCGTCGCAATATATGTCCCCGGATACATTGTAATTGTTGAATATGGTGACCATCTGGTCCTGTTTCGCCTTGAATTGGAGTTTGTCATCGATGGCCCACCAGTTCCGCAGATTGCCCATCTCGTCATAATTGGACCCTTCGCTGTCAAATCCGTGACACATCTCGTGCCCGATGACATATGCCAGCAGAGGGAAATCCTTGTTCATGTCCATCACTATGGACGAGCTCGGTGCCACATACATGAGGTTGCAGGACGGGATGTAGAACGCATTGGCCGAATATGCCTCGGTGCTGAAAAGCGGGGCCATGTATTCAATGGCAATGATGTTGTCAAGGTCATAGAACTCCCCGCTGAAGGCTGCGGTCTTCCTGTTGTATTCGGCCCGGAGCTCGAGTATCGCGGAGCAGAAATCCTGCGCCTGAGGCATTGTGGCCTCGTATCTGGACCAGTCCAGTATGCCGTCGGAGTACTCCATGGCGGCAATTTTTTTCTTCGCTTCAGCCTTTGTGCCGCTGCTCATCCAGTCTATCCTGTCGAGACATTCTGCCATCGAAGTCCTCAGTTCCTCGAAGACCTCTCTGTTGCGCTGCAGGTTGTCCACATTGACATAATTGTCACAGAAATAATGATTAGCGTTCATGTACAGGTTTGGTATCAACACCGGGAGGAACACCGGCGGAATGGTCTCCCTGCTGAAAATGACGCTCGCCTCATAGGCCAGTTCGATGCACCAGAAATATGCATTTGCCCGATCCACGTCGCTGTCTTTCAGTTCATCCATCACATCGAAGAAGACTATGGAGACGTCGTCGACAGGCATGAACATCGGGTTCCGGTTGCCGACGGCCTCTCCGAACTTTGCGGCCACACCGCCACCGGACCTGGTCGCGGCCCTGCTGTCATTGATGATTGCCCTCAGCTTCATGGCATCGTCAGGATTGTCCGCATCCAGCCTTGAACTGCTTTCTGCGCCGAGCCGGGCTATCTTGTCCATGATGATACGGTCAATTTCCTGAGCGAGCGCAAACCTGTGGGCGTACTCCTCCGGGTCTATCCCGATCTTTTCCAGGCTTTCGGGAGAGACTTCATCCAGCATTCCCATCACAGTGGCCTGGGGGCAGATGACGAATGCCCTTCCGTCGACAACCTGTCCTCTCAGTGTAATGAGCATGTTGCCCATGCCTGCCAGCCGGGCCAGTTCATCCGGAAGTTCCGAGATGTCCTTCATGTTGCCGATCGCGGCGAGTCTTTTCCTGGCTTCGGGGATGGCCTTTGCCAGATAATCCTCCTCCGGCTCGTTCTGCAGCTGTAGCAGCCTTGCCACAACGTCAATGGGTCCGTCGGGGCTGTACATCTTGCTTGTAAAATCTTCCTCCTGACCGCCCCAGATGCCGAACATTGCCCAGGAGTCGCTGCCGGGGCCGTTCAGTCCGTTTCCGGACACGTATCTGTAGAAATTGTCGCCGGGATGGACGGACCCGTCACCATACTGCTCGAACTCCCATGGCTTGTCGTCGAGTGGGGTGTCCTTGGTGCAGCCCATCAGGGATGCTGCGGCCATGGCGATGCAAAACAAGGTGAACTTTCTCATAATCAATCTTTTACAAATGCTCCACCTCAGGAGAAAGGGTGATGCCGAATTTCTGCCTTACAGAGGCGATGACCTTCTGTTCCAGGGCCACAATCTCTTCCGGCAGGGCCCGTCCAGTGGCGTTGACGATGACAAGCGGCTGCTTCTCATATACCGCCGCATTGCCCGAACGCCTGCCTTTCCATCCGCACTGCTCGATGAGCCAGGCGGCAGGAATCTTGACCATGTCGCCCACAATGTAGTGCGGCACTTCCATCGGCTCCGCGTGAAGCGTGCGTGCAATCTCCACCACCTTGTCATAAACATCCTTGCCGACTACGGGATTCTTGAAGAAACTGCCTGCACTGCCCAGCCGGGACGGCTCCGGCAGCTTGTCACGGCGTATGGCGGTCACGGTCTCGCGGACCAGTGCCGGTGTGACAGGCTTGCCGTCTGCGGCGCGTTCCACGGCCTCGCGCAGATGCCCGTAATCAAGTCTCGGCCCGGCCTCGCGCGAGAGGCTGAACACCACATGGGTGATGATGTACCTGTCCCTGTTCTCACTTTTCTTGAAGAACGAGTCCCTGTAGCCATATTCACATTCGGACACGTCGAAGTGGACAAATTCCTCCTCTACGGTGTCGTAGGCATAGACGGTCTTGATGATGTCCTTCACCTCCACGCCATATGCTCCGATGTTCTGCACTGCCGATGCACCGACCTCACCGGGTATGTGTGAGAGGTTTTCCGGCCCCCACAGGCCCTTGTCGGCCGCCCATGCGCAGAAATCGTCGAAGGTCACGCCGGCCCCGACCGAAACGGCTGTCCCGTCAGGCGATACGGCCTCGATGAACTTGACCGCGCTGTGCAGTATGGTCCCGTTGAAATCCTGTGTGAAAAGCAGATTGCTGCCGCCTCCGATGTGCTTTACCGGGCGCAGCATTTCCTCGAAATCAAGTTCCAGCAGGTTTGCGATGCTGTCATATTCAATGAAGCAGCGGCAGGACACGTCCATCCCGAATGTGTTCTTGCCCTTGAGATTCTGTGAGTAGGTTTTTGTAATCATACATACAAAGATACTCTTTTTGGCGGATTGCTCAAATTAATATATATTTGTATGATTTACTTACAGAATATATGAGTTCATTCATTATAGAGGGAGGCCACAAACTCAGTGGCACAATACGCCCGCAGGGAGCCAAGAACGAGGCTCTGGAAGTCATCAGTGCAGTGCTGCTCACCAAGGAAGAGGTCGTCATTTCGAACGTGCCGGAAATCCTCGACGTGCGCAATCTTATCCTGCTCCTGGAAGGCATGGGCGTGACGGTGAAGCGCCTGGAAAAGGGCAAGTTCTCGTTCAAGGCCGAAAACATCGACCTGGACTATGTGTCCAGCGACGATTTTGTGCGCAAATGCGCTTCCCTGAGGGGCTCGGTGATGGTCGTCGGACCTCTCCTGGCACGTTTCGGCAAGGCATATTTCCCGAAACCGGGCGGTGACAAGATCGGCCGCCGCAGGGTCGACACCCACATACAGGGCATGGTCAATCTCGGCGCAGCGCTGGAATACGACAAGGAAAAGAAGGCCTTCCTGCTCTCAGTGCCGCAGGGCAAGTCATTGACAGGCAAATACATGCTCCTGGACGAGGCGTCGGTGACCGGTACGGCCAACATCCTGATGGCAGCGACCCTTGCGGAAGGGGAGACCACCATCTACAACGCCGCCTGCGAGCCTTACATCCAGCAGCTCAGCCGTCTTCTCGTGGCAATGGGTGCGGACATCCGGGGCATCGGCTCCAACCTTCTCACCATTCACGGCGTCAAGGCCCTGCACGGTGCGGTCCACAAGATACTGCCCGATATGATCGAGGTCGGCTCGTTCATCGGCATGGCCGCGCTGACACAGAGCAGCATCACCATAAAGGACGTCTCATACTCCAATCTGGGCATCATCCCTGAATGTTTCCGCAGACTCGGAATACAGCTGGAGCAGCGTGGAGACGACATTTTCGTCCCCGAGCAGGAAAGTTACGTGATCGATTCATTCCTTGACGGGTCCATCATGACAATCGCCGATGCACCATGGCCGGGCCTCACGCCTGACCTTCTGTCCGTGATGCTCGTCGTGGCCACCCAGTGCAAGGGCAGTGTCCTGATTCATCAGAAGATGTTCGAGAGCCGTCTCTTCTTCGTGGACCGTCTCATCGACATGGGTGCCCAGATCATCCTCTGCGACCCTCACCGCGCCGTTGTCATCGGGCACGACCACAACTTCACCCTGCGTGCCGGCAAGATGCTTTCGCCTGATATCCGTGCCGGTATTGCCCTCCTTATCGCGGCAATGTCGGCCAGTGGCACCAGCGTCATCAGCAACATCGAGCAGATCGACCGTGGATACGAGGACATCGACATCCGTCTGAATGCTCTGGGAGCACATATCACCCGTGAATAACCGTGCGCTGCCTGCCCTTCATAATCACTGCCCCGGCACTTCTGGTCTCCTGCCGTGCCGAGGTGACTGTCAGTGAGGACTTCCCTCCGACAGTCCCTGATTATGTGGGCGTTACAGTCCCGGAAGGCATCGCTCCGCTCCGTTTTGAACTTGCCGATGGCGGCAGATTCGACCGTTCGGACGAAAGGGTGGGGGACACTCTTTTCATAACGGTCACAGCACGTGCCCGCGCGTCCAGACCGGCAATAAAGTACCGCCCCTTCCCGGTTTATATCTCGAAGGACAGCATAGATCCATACATCGCCTACCGTCTCATCGAGCCCGGCTACGAAAGCTGGCACGACATGGGAGTCTATCAGCGCGAACTGGCTTCGTTCAGGGAGACACCAGTGGTCACCAACCGCTCCAACGGCCAGGGTTGCCTCAACTGCCACTGTTTCCCGTCCGGAGACCCTTCCAGGATGGTTTTCCATTCGCGTGGAGCCAATGGGGGCACCATATTCCTTGACGGGGACAATGCCAGGCTTGTCAATCTGGCGGCTACCGGACCGCAGAAACAAGGTACATACCCGGCATGGCATCCCGACGGCCGCTACATCGCCTTTTCGTCCAACACTACCCGCCAGTGCTTCACAATCGACAATCCGCAGCCAATCGAGGTGTATGACACGGAGTCGGACATTATCCTGATGGATACGCAGACAGGCGAGGTCAAGGCCCCTGCCGTGCTCAACACGCCTGCCGTGCTGGAGACCTTCCCGACCTGGTCACCGGACGGTTCGGAACTCTATTACTGTGCCGCCGACAGTGTCGCAGACCCGGTTGCCGACCGTGGGAAAGTGCATTACAGGCTCATGAAAATAGGCTTTGACGGCTCGGATGTCATCGGAGAACCGTCACCGGTCATTGATATTCCGGACGGTTCGGTGTCGTTCCCGAGGATATACGGAGACTGGCTGCTCTACACAAGGTCCGACTTCGGTACATTCCCTATTTGGCACAAGGAGGCCGACCTCTGGCTGCTGGACCTTACCAGTGGTGACACGTTCCCGGCCGACGCCCTGAACAGCGACGGCACGGAGAGTTATCACAGCTGGTCATCCAACGGCAAGTGGGTGATTTTCAGCAGCAGGCGCATCGACGGACGCTATACCAGACTGTACATATCCCACTTCGACGGGCAGGGACATTTCACCAAGCCGTTCCTGCTGCCGCAGAAGTCATATTCGCATAATTCGTTGAGACTCAAGTCGTACAATATTCCGGAATTTGTGACGGGCAAGGTCGCATGCCACGACAAGGCCACAAAAAATCTGTTCGGGCTATGATGAAGCGGTCGAAACATATCGTGCCGGCGAGCCTTTTCGTGCTGGTCTTTGCAGTGTCTGCCATATTCATGGGGCACAGTCTGATGCGCCAGGAAGCATTGGGACTGTTCCTGCTGACGCCCGACTGGTTCCGGGAGGTCTTTGCCGCCCCGTTCCCGCTTTCACATATTGTGGGTGGCTTTCTGGTGCAGTTTTACCGTCTTCCGTTTGCCGGACCGGTCATCACCGCCCTGCTTGTGGTTGCTGTGTATTGCATGTCGGAGAATGTGCTGCACCGACTGTTCAAGGCTCCGGAATTCCCGGCCGCCCTGGTCGCCGGCATAGCCTGGTTTTTCAGTGCGGCGCTGGACGATGTGGCGATTCTGCCGGCTGTCCTGTTGATAATGCTCCCGATATGGCTGGTCACCTTGTTTATCCGGGCCAGGCAGCCGGTCATCCGCAAATCTTCATGGGTCATCCTGCCTCTTGCCGCAGTCTTTGCCGCCGCCATTGTGGTCGCTGTCAACCCTTCAGTCCGGAGCAATGAAAGGTGGAGCATCGTTGAGGATGCCACCAGACAGCATCAGTGGAGCAAGGTCCTGAAGGCCGCCACTCCGGATGCAGTGTCAAAGGACAGGGAAATGCTTCCTTACGCTCTTCTGGCGCTCAATGCGCAGGGGAAACTCCTCCAGTCAATGGAACGTTACGGTGCCAAGGGTCCGGAAGACCTTGACCAGGCCGGCGTGCAGACAAGACAGGGATATTTCTTCGAAAGTGTTCTGTATGAAGTGCTTGGCTGTCCGCAGGAGTCCATTCACCTGATGTTCCAGTCGGCCTGTCATCTTCCTCACGGGACCAGTTTCATGACCCTGCGCCAGCTGATCAGGTACAATATCGAGACCGGCAACTACACCATGGTGCGCAAATACTGCGGTATCCTGGGACGCAGCCCGGTCAACCGTTCCACAGCCAGGTCCATAATGGCGATGTACGGCGACCGTGAAGACGTCGTCCGTGACGAGCCTGCCGATTCCGCCGCTACGATAACCAACAACCCTATTTTCAACCTGATCGTCCTTGACCGCAAGGGAATACGCTCCGACATCGCCGCCGACCGGTTCAATGCCTATAGCCTCCTTGCCCGGTAAAGTCTGAGGGACGAATAATCCGGCACAATCTGAAATATCATCAAGTTGTGCCGGATATTGTATTGTCAAGGACTTTCTCTGCACCGGTAATTCCCAGTATCTTCGTTCTCCAGTCCCGGTGACCTTGAAACCGACACTTTCTTCGGAAATGAAGAAGAAAGAGTTTGTGTTCCGTTGCCCATAGTCCTGGGACAGTGGTCGGATGTCAAATTTTTTTTAAATTCGCGTAATGATTGATATGACCTCTCATAACATTAGATGTAGATCGGCGGTTATTTTTGTTTTGGCCGTTCTTTTCTTCTGTGAGGAGGCCTCTTTGCTTGCCCAGTCTGCAGACTCGGTAAAGGTCGGCGGACATGTCATCAGTGCTGCGTTTGCTGATGAAACAACTAATGATCCGATTAATGGAGTTACTTTTTATGTCGTAGCGAAAACGGACACTCTTGTAGCAGGCTTTGGATTTTCTGATTCATCCGGCAGAGTGTCTGTCGAAAACCTGCATTCCGGGGAGTATGCCGTACGTGCTGAAATGTTAGGTTATCTTGAGTTTCGGCAGGATGTAAGCATTGTGGGTGATTTGGATCTTGGAATCATAGAACTGAAAGAGTCGCAGGAAACGATTGAACCTTCGACCATTACAGCGTATGCAAAGCTGGTGTCCATTGAGAAAGATACATTGGTATACAATGCGTCTGCATATCGCATTATGGAAAATGCTGTGCTGGAAGATCTGCTCAACAGATTGCCAGGTATGACTATCCGTGACGATGGGGTGATTCTGGCAAATGGCAAGCCGGTGGACAAAATCACAATAGATGGTAAAACCTACTTCTTTAATGACCCGGCTCTGGTTTTGAAAAATATGCCTGCAACTGTTATTGAAAGGATAAAGGTGTATGATGAACCCAAGGCGGATAAAAAGGTAATGGATATCCAGTTGAAGGAGGAATATAAGGATGGCTGGTTTGGACGGTTCAGTGCGAGTGGAGGGCTGTCATTACATTCCAAAGGCGATACCGAAAAGAATATCCCACTTTATTCTGGTGATTTTTACGCCAGTTGTGGCCGGGAAGAAGATCAATTGACCTTGGTCGCAATGGGAAGCAATTCCGATAGAGAGAATAGACATCGGGCAATGGTCAATGATGAGTTCAATCAGAAACAGGGTGGGCTGGCGCAGTCGATGACGGTAGGAGCAAATTATAATACAGAAAGGATTCGAGGGCTGGAAACAAATGCCAGCGTCAGTTTCAGCAGAGACACAAAGAAAATCACAGAAACGAGGGATGCTTTATTATTTAACGGACAGGATCAACAGGTTCGGACAAATAATGTGTATCAAGGTTTTGGAGCAGACAATACGGTAAGCGCGAACGTTTATCTGAAGAATAAGGAACAATCTAAGATAGCATTTGAGTTGATTCCGACCCTGTCTTACTCAAAATCCAGCCGTTCTACAGAAGGCATTTCCACAGCCACTTTGGACGATGTGCTCACGGATAATAGTATCTCTTCAACGTCGGCTGACAACAACATTGTCCTTTTCGATATGGAACATAGCTTTGCCATCAGAAATGTGGGTGGTAAAAGTGGGAGGACATTCCTTTGGACAGGTGAATACGGATGCTCGTTCCTGAATGGGAATGAAATGGAAAATTCGGAAGATTTAAAGTTGTCTTTCCGAAATACAAGCAGGACTCTGGATTTAATCAACGATTTTACGTTTGCCGAACCTTTCAATGACAAATGGAGCGTCAGGGCAAGTTGTACTATAGGTTATTCGTCACAGTATGAAGATAAGGCTGCATCGGATTCGGACACCGGCTTTTCCAATCCGAATCATTCATCAGAGATGTCGCATTCATCCTTGTCGTTCGCTGAAAGAATATATGCGCAATATGATTGCGGAAACATCAGGATATCGGCAGGCCCGAATTTGGAACAGGAACGAATCCGTGGTGGTTCAAGTTCATTGGGCAAAGAGTGCAATTCATCTGACTGGCAATACAATTGGTCTCCGTTTATTGCTTTGAAAGGGCAAAAAGAGCGATTGAGCTATTCAATAGAATATGTGGCAAAGATGACCCCCTTCAGTCCGGAGCTGGTTTCTCCGTCATTGGACATAACTGATCCGATGAGAGTGCAGATCGGCAATGTGTATCTTAAGCCTTTCTGCTGCCATTCTCTGCTGCCACACTTGACGTATTATAATGCCAAAGGCTCTAGTTATCTGTGGTTTTCCCCTTCTTTTATTCTTCTGGCACACCCTGTCACGAATGCATCCTGGTTTGATGAGAAGGGCATCCAATATTCCATTCCAGTAAATTCAGATGAGCCAGGCATTAACGCGGGCGCTTCTTTGAACTATAGCGCAATGCTTGGAAAGCAAATGAACTGGAGCATCGGTGTGAATTATCGTTTTAGTTATTCTATGACTAATTCATTCCAGCCACAATCGTCCATAGATGGCATTGACATAAATAATTATGATTATTCCTCAATAATGGCTGGCCTGTGGGGTGGCTCGTACGGTGAATTGTTTTATAGTGGCGGAAGCGGTTTTGCAAAAAGCAAGTGCGTGAATTTCACAAATTCTCTCCAATGCAAAGTCGGCTACAAGCGGCAGTCGTACAGCATTGCTGCCGGTTGCGATATAGACAACTCGTCTTGCCGCTATTCGCAGAATCCATTGGCAAATACTGACTGGTGGGAGTTCGATATTAATGGGAGGTTTGTCTGGACCGGAAAGCGTGGCTTCCAAATAGACACAAAGTGCTCTTATGTCTGTTATAGTGGAATCTCGCGCGAATATGCACGGCCGGAATGCCTGATTGATTTCAAACTTTCTCAGGACATAAAGAAAGTGTCGTTGATTTTGTGTGTCAACGATCTCTTGAATCAGCACCGTCTGTATCAGAGGACGGCATCAAGTCAGGGTGTTGTCAATGTGACTACCAATGCTTTGGGGAGGAATATCCTTCTTGGTATAGCGTTCCATTTCGGAAGACCAAGGGAAAAGGCGGGTGCCATAGCCCGGACGGCTGTTGACAGGATTGCCAGATAACCTGTTCTTAAAGTTTGTGAATGATGTTGAGGCCGTCACGGAGAGGCATGATGACTGACTCGACGCGCGGGTCGGATGCGACCTTTTTGTTGAATGTGTCGATCCCGACGGTCTGCTTGTCCTGCGGCATCGGGTCCTCCGCCACCTTGCCGTCCCAGAGCACGTTGTCCCCCAGAATCCATCCGCCAGGCCTCACGAGGTCGAAGACAAGGTCGTAGTAATCAGGATATTCGCGCTTGTTGGCATCGATGAAGACCAGGTCGTACGGACCTTCCAGACCCTTTATGGTCGCCTTGCAGTCCCCGATGAGGAGGCTGACCCTGTCCTGCACTCCGGCCCGTTCGAAGCCTTCGAGTATGAGGTCCTCCAGTTCGTCGTTCAGTTCGAGTGTGTCCAGGTGCCCGTCATCCGGCAGTGCCGAGGCCAGGCATATCGCCGAATAGCCGGTGAATGTACCCAGTTCGAGGATTCTCCGGGCCCCGGTCATCTTGACCAGCAGGTTCAGCAGTTTGCCCTGCACAGCCCCGGAAAGCATCCTGGCGTGGTTGGTGCGGATGTTGGTCTGACGTTGCAGCCACGCCAGAGCCTCTCCCTGGGGTGACGAATGGTCGGTGATATATTTGTCCAGTGCGTCCGTCAAAGTTGGTTCTTGGCCTCCATTTCGAGGCGGATTTTTTCGAATGCGTCGGAACGCTTGAGTATGAAGTTAGAACCGAGATATTTTGTGCGGACCTCCTCGTCGCCGGCAAGCTCTGCAGGTGTGCCGGTCTGGAGGATGTTACCCTCGTAGAGAAGGTATGCGCGGTCGATGATGGCCAGGGTCTCGCCCACATTGTGGTCGGTGATGATGACACCGATGTTCTTGTATTTCAGTTTGGCGATGATGTACTGGATGTCCTGCACGGCGATAGGGTCCACTCCGGCGAACGGCTCGTCAAGGAGGATGAACTTAGGGTCGATGGCCAGTGCGCGTGCAATCTCGCAGCGGCGCCTCTCACCTCCGGAAAGTTGGATGCCCAGGCTCTTGCGCACCTTGCTCAGATTGAACTCATCTATCAGTGACTCAAGCCTTTCCCTGCGTTCTTCCTTGGTGTAGTCGGACATCTGCATCACGGACATGATGTTGTCCTCGACAGACAGTTTTCTGAACACTGAGGCCTCCTGCGCGAGGTAGCCGATGCCCTTCTGGGCCCTCTTGTACATCGGCAGGTCGGTAATCTCCTCGTCATCGAGGAATGTGCGTCCGGCATTCGGCTTGATGAGGCCGGTTATCATATAGAAACTGGTGGTCTTGCCCGCACCGTTAGGCCCGAGGAATCCCACAATTTCTCCCTGGCTCACTTCCATTGTGACGCCCTTCACCACTGTGCGGACGCCGTATTTCTTGACCAGGTTTTCACATCTTAGTTTCATAATATTTCCCTTTTAGGAATGACTTATTTCAAAACACCACCCAGTTCGCTGATGAACTTCTTCACTTCAGGGTTGCTCTGGGCCATTGCGGCGAATTTCTCGTCCGGTGTGAAGGCTTCTTTCTGCTCGTCCAGTCTCTCCTGCACGCCGACCTCGAGCCTGATCCTGCTCCATCCGGCCAGTTCACGGATCTTGCCTTCAAGTCCTGCCAGGGCATTGGTCCTTATCCATGATGCAACGGCGTCATTTGCAACAAGGAAATTGATCACAATAGTGTCACCGTCTTTGCCGAAATTGAGTTTTGCCGAACTGATTGCGTTGGCAAGACGCGGCTTGGAGGCGTACAGAGCGGCCACTTCGCCCCATTTGGCGGTCAATGTGTCCTGGTCAGGTTCCTCCTCGGCCTGCTTGATTTCGGCCTTGTCCTCGACCTTCTCATCCTCTGCCAGAATGCTTGTTACGGACAGGGCAGGGGCCATCTTGCGGCGGCGCGGTGCCGAGGCAGGGGCCTCAGACTGGGCCGGTGCGGTGGCGGGTTGAGTCGCAGCGGGTTGAGTCGCAGCGGGTGCTGCCGGTCGTGCGGGTGCCGGTGCCACGCTTGGTGCCGGGGCCGGTCTGGCAGGTGCCGGGGCAGCGGCAGGCTGCTGGACAGCGGGCTGCGGTACCGGTGCATTTGCGAGGAAACTCAGTTTCATCAGGGCAAACTCGATGTGCAGTCTCGGATTGATGCTTGCCTTGTAGCCGGATTCGCACTGTGCGGTGATGCCGAGGGCGTCATACAGGAACTTGATGGAACATCTGTCTGCCTGCTCTTTGTAACGGGCCTTCAGGGAGTCCGGCAGGTCGAGCAGCGCATCCAGCCCCGCGCTCTTGCTGACGACAAGGTCGCGGAAATGCGAGGACAGCGCGGCCACGAAATGCAGGGCATTGAAACCCTTGCCCAGGATTTCGTCGAACTTGAGCATCGCGGCAGGGTAGTCCCCCTTGAGGAAATCGTCCACAAGGGCGAAACAGTGGTCCTGACTGAGTACGTTGAGGTTCTTCAGAACATCTTCATATTTGATTTCCGTGCCGCAGAATGCGACGGTCTGGTCAAAGATAGTGAGGGCATCGCGCATTGCACCGTCTGCCTTCTGGGCTATCACGTGCAGGGATTCGTCACCGATGGTGATGTTTTCCTTGGTCGCGATGTCACGCAGGTTGAGGACTATGTCACTCACTGAGATCCTGTTGAAGTCGTATGTCTGGCAGCGGCTCAGGATGGTCGGCAGGATTTTGTGCTTCTCGGTTGTCGCAAGGATGAAGATCGCGTGTGCAGGGGGCTCCTCAAGGGTTTTGAGGAAGGCGTTGAATGCCGCCGTGGACAGCATGTGCACCTCGTCGATGATATAGACGCTGTACTTGCCTACCTGAGGCGGGACTCTGACCTGGTCTATCAGGGCCTTGATGTCCTCGATTCCGTTGTTGGACGCCGCGTCGAGCTCGTGGATGCAGTATGACCTGCCCTCGGCGAAACTCCTGCAGGATTCGCATTCGCCGCAAGGCTCCATGTCCTCATTGGGATTGGAGCAGTTGATCATCTTGGCGAAGATGCGCGCCGTGGTGGTCTTGCCCACTCCGCGCGGGCCGCAGAAAAGATATGCGTGCGCCAGCTGTCCTCTCAGGATGGAGTTCTTGAGGGTCCTGGCGATGTTGTCCTGACCGATGAGTGTCTCGAAATTGTCAGGTCTGTATTTCCTTGCTGATACGATATACTGTGACATAATACGCAAATATAGGCATATATTTTGTAACTTTGCCCCTCTGGCAAACGAATTTGGATATGAAAAGAATTATTGCACTCGTCGTGGCTTTGTCTATGCCGCTGCTTATGTCCGCACAGGCCAAGATTATCACGAAAAAAATGAAGATAGGGGATTTCCCGACCAAGACCACCAAGGTTGTCATGACCGGCAATCCGTTCTATGACGGTTCGCTCCAGGAGGAGATGAACAGCCGCTGGCGCATTTCTCCGTACGAATTCTGCAGCATGGAGGAGTATGACAGGATCAAGTCCGATCCGTCTTATTATTTCCTGCTCACCGTTGCCGGACAGTTCAAGAGCGAGAACGCACCCGGTGTCAGGATGCTCACGCTGGTCAAGGGCGGACTCGGCTCTGACAAGGGTATTGACGGCATGTTTGAGGTCATCACTGTGCCGCTTTGCCCGGCGGAGGACCCGTCAGGACGTGAATTTGTGATGCTGCCGGCACTGCTTGACATTGTCCAGGATTATGTCACGGACGCGATGGAGACCGACCTGGACGGCTATTCCGGGCTTACCAATTACAGCCTGAACCTCAAGAAGGCCCGCAGGTTCAAGATTGCGTTCGCCGAGGAAGACCTTGCGGCGGAGGTGAGGGCGGCTGAGCGCGCTGCCTATATCGATGCGAACATGGAGGTCGCAGAGGCGGATTATGTGGATGAATATATGGCTTCGAATGCCCCGAAGACGCTTGTAAGTTATGTGGTGGCCCCGTCCGGCAATGGCGAGGGGTCATATTGCTACAAGATGCTCATCGACGCCGGGACCCATAAATTGTATTATTTCAGGAAACACAAGATCACTAAAAAGTACGGTGTGGGCTTCCTCACCGAGGATTTGAAGAAAATAGCGGCATCGAGATGAAGACAGGGACAGCGGGGTGCGGATTGACATATGCCATCAAGCGCAGCCACTCTTCGGTTGGTTATTGCGCTCTCAGCATCAAATGCGGCACAAGGAATGAGAGGGGCTATCACAACGGTGTGGCCCATTTTGTCGAGCATACACTTTTCAAGGGCACGGAGAAGAAATCATCCTCTGTGATAAACAGTTATCTGGACAAGTTGGGCGGGGAACTGAATGCCTACACGACCAAGGAGGAGATTGTCCTGCACGCGACGGTGCTCAAGGAGGATCTTCACAAGGCCGCCGGACTGCTGTTCGAGATAGCGACTTCGGCTACGTTCCCGCAGAAGGAGATCGAGACCGAGAAGGGTGTTGTCATCGATGAGATCGCTTCCTACAAGGATTCGCCGGCTGATGATGTGTATGACCGTTTCGAGGAGATGCTTTTCGAGGGACATCCTCTGTCCGGACTCATTCTGGGCACGGCTGCGTCGGTCAAAAAGATTGACAGTGCGGAGCTGCGACGTTTCGTGGGCGAGCATTTCATTCCGGAAAGGATGGCATTCACTGTTGTTGTCGATGAGGATGAGGCGAAGGTGGAAAAATGGATTCTAAAGGTCGTGGATGGGGCTTTCCCCGGTCATAAGGGCGTGCCTGCGGGGGTGGAGACAGTCCGTTTTGACGGGCCTGTCCTGTTCGACAAGACTGTCAACAAGCGCAACCACCAGGCCAACTGCATTATCGGCAGCACGGCGCCGTCGCTATATGAGGATCCGGACCGCGTGGTGGCGATCCTGCTGTCAAACATTCTGGGAGGCCCGGCTTCCAATTCCATCCTCAATGCTGTCCTGCGCGAAAAGCATGGATGGGTGTATGGGGTCGAATGTGCATATACCCAATACGCCGAGACGGGTATCATGACTGTCAGTCTTGGTTGTGACAGGGAGAATCTCGACAAATGTATCGAGGTGACTCTCAGGGAGATAGAAAAACTCAAAACCGTTCCTCTCAGCCCGGCCAGGCTCAAGGCCGCCAAGAAGCAGCTGCTCGGCCAGCTGGCCATCAGCGGCGACAACGGCGAGACCCAGTGCCTCTCGATGGGCAAGTCCCTCCTTGCCTATGGCCATGTCGATTCCTCCGAGCGCACCCGCGAACTGGTCAATTCTGTCACCTCCGACCAGATCATGGCCTCCGCCCGCACCATCTTCGCCCCCGACCGGCTATGCAGGCTTATTTACCTCTAATTACCTCTTCATATTCCCTGTAAATATTGAGGGCGGCCCTCAAACTCCTCACTCCGTGCGGCCTCAAGGCCTTTCCGACTTTTGCCTCGGCTGCGCCTTCGACAAAAGTCCCGGCCCGGCCGCGCGGCTGATGCCGCCCGGTAATAGCCTCTTCTAGTTGCCCTTTCAAAGCGGGGAAAAGCGAAATTCTGGCAAAATCTTGGAGAAATCACGAGAAAAACACGTTTTCTCCTAAAATATGCCGGATTTTTGCTCTGAAAGGATGGCAACGGGACTTCGGACGGCGTAGCCGCGCGGCTGATGCCGCCCGGCGCATATTCTCGGAAATTTTTGTAACTTTGTCAAACCACCAGAAATATGCAATATGAAAAAACTCCTGATCTCCCTGCTTCTGATCTTCACGCTGCTGCCGATGGGGGCGCAGAATGACTCGCTGACGTTTGTTGAGGCCGACTGGCACTGGCAGAGTCTGAAGAAAGGCGCAGAGGCCGGCTATGCCCAGATTCCGATCTTAGGCGGTATCCAGAGCATATCCATTGTCCGTTACCCGGCCCGCAGATTCCATACCCAGCTGCTCTCCTCACCTGGCCCGGAGGCTGCCCACACAGATTCACTGGCCGTCCGGAATGATGCCCTTTTCGCCCTGAACGGCAGTTATTTCGGCTCGAAACTGGAACCTGTCACATATTTCTGCATTGACGGCGAGGTGCTCGGACGTACCCCAGACCCTGAAACTTCCCGTTGTGACGGCCTCGTGGCAGTGCCGAAAAAGAACGGACGCTCAGTCGAGATTGCTCGGTACGACGCTGGTATGGAGGATGAATATCCAGAGAAATATTATGCCGCATTGGCATCAGGCCCGCTGTTCCTGCTTGACGGGGAAGTGTGCGGCTTCGACCCGGAAAGCAAATTCAACAAGACCCGCCATCCGCGCAGTTTCATCGGTCTCAACCGGGACGGGGACATCTATCTGGTGGTGGTTGACGGCCGTTTCAAAGGCCAGGCAGACGGCGCCAGCATATCCGAACTGGTCCAGATAGCCCGCTGGCTGGGTCTATCCGACGCGCTGAACCTTGACGGAGGCGGTTCGTCGGCAGTATGGACCAGCGAGACAGGCATCATCAACTATCCTTGCGACAACAAGAAATTCGACCATGCCGGGGTTCGCACTGTGCCGAACGCAATTATTGTGCGTTGACATGCAACATTCCGGCCCCGGACTGCATCTATTAGGGGTATGAAAAAGACATTAATCCTGATTTTCCTTGCAATCCTGACGGTTTCGTGTCAGGACAAGGAATACGTATACGTACCATCCGATGTGGACGAGGACCCTCAGTTCCTCCTTGCCACCAAGACATACTACGAACTTGTCAGCGACTGCACCCGCGCCATCGAGATCACCGGAATATTTGACAAATACCAGGACATCCGCGAGGACAGGACCGCAGCGCTGAAGTTCGTGTCGCAGTATTTCTATGCTCAGGAACTCTATTACGACAAAATGAGGACTTCCCGTTACTGGGAGGCCTCCCATAATGTGGAGACTGGACTCTATTACAGCAGTTTCAATCACGGCATGCAGTGCCTGTGGATCAACATCAATTCAAAATATGAGGCCACAGAGACCGGGAAGAGCGAATTCTCGTTCCGTGCGGTGCCGGCCGGCAGCAACGTAAGCTTCGCCAACAATAAATATTCGATGACATTCGACGGCAGCATCGGTGACACGACCGCGTACCTGTCCAATCTCGAAATCAACTACACCAAACCGGACGAGAAGTTCTCGCTCCACATCTTCACTCCAGAGGGCGTAATCGTGAAAAATCCGCTCCCTGATGCCGTCAAAGGGCATAAATATTTCCCTGAGTCCGGCTCGATCATCATCGAATACGAGCCGCAGGCCAGTCCGTACAAGTTCTGTTATGATTATAAAATGCCCGGTGCAATGCGCCTGGAACTCAGTTTCCACGGGACCAGTATCCGCATAAGCGACGGGCAGGGTTACGACAAGGAATTCCCGGCCACGCCGCATGTCTTTGCCAGAATGGGAGAGTATTGATATGAAAGTCTTGAAATTTGTCCTGCCGTGCGTCATTGCGGCACTGATGGGCCTGAACGCTTCGGCCCAGTCTGAAAAGTCCGGCGTTGACCTGACACTCGGGGTGGGAGGATACCCCGTCAAGGAGGCTCTGTGTTACGGCGTGTCACATGATTTTTTCTTCCGCGACGACTGTGACCTGTCGGGACTTTACAGCCCGTCCGTCGGCAATGTAGTGTCGCTTGGCACCATTTCCCTCCAGGCCGACCTTCCTGTCAAGAAATGGTTCTCCGTGCCTTTCACCGTTGCCGGCAATCTGGTGCTGACGTCGCTTTCCGACCCTGTGAATGATCGCATCCGCACTATTCCGTGCGGCACGTTTTCCTTCCTGGCAGGTGCCAGATTCAAATATATGAACCGTCCGAGAGTCAATTTCTACTCTTCCCTGAATATCGGTATCGGATTCTGCACGGACTACGGCATGACGCAGTATTCCAATGACGGCAAGACGGTTGTGACGAAGTACAGGACATACGTGGATGCCATGCCTGAATTCCAGGTGGTTCCGTTCGGGGTCCGCTTCGGTGGCAAGGTGTACGGCATCGCCGAGATAGGTCTGGGAACGCTTTATTGCGGCGGAATGTTGGGTGTAGGTGTCAGATTGTAAAGGAGGAGCAGCCATGAAAAAATTATTGATTTTCGCACTTGCTGCCGTCTGTCTAAGCAGCTGTTTCATAGAAAAAAGAGAGCCTGAAATTGTCACTCCGACCAAGCTTCAGGAATTTGCGGACTATACCATTCTCAAGTTCGTTGTCGGCCCGGCCAACGAACTGGCCACATTCCTTTTTGTCGATGAATGCATGGACCTTGACGAGGCCGGAATCAACAGTCTGGCGCTGTATTACGGCATTGCAGGCAAAGTCCACCAGGCAGATCCGGAGACATTCGTGATCGACAATTTCGGTCAGATAAAGACCGGTGGAGAGCCTTTCGAGAAGGATGGATGGGATACAGGCTGGGTCAAGACAGGCCCAGACGAGTGGGTGAAGAATGACCAGGTCCTGGTGAATGTCTCTTATGCTGAAAGCGGCAGGATGAACTCATTCACAGTGTCGTTTGACCTTGTGGAGGCAGAGACCTACGGGTTCTGCACGTCGACGGTTTCGCTTCCTGACGGCCCTGTAAGCATGGACAATCCTTTGAAATACTGTATCGAGACAGGGGCGCCGTCGTGGCATAAGCCGCAGAACCCTGTCAAGATCCACGGCAAGGTCAGAATCGAGACCCGCGAACTTGAACGCCTCGTCGACTGGGTCGAGGTCACTGCCGACGGTGCCGGTACAAGGACTTACAAGACAAGCCGGGATTAAATGAAAACAATTGCCAGATATGCCTTTGCAGTCCTGACGGCATTGCTGTTCGGACTGAATGTATTGGCCCAGAGCGAATTCGGTCAGGTGGACCTGACTATCGGCTGGGGCGGCTATCCTTGGCTTGAGTCAGAAACGTATGGGGACGGAATGAGACCATATAATGGCCCCGGCCCTGTCCGCAGCAGTGCTGAACTCTCCAATGTTTATGGTATTTCGACCGGAAATATGATAACAACCGGGACAGTGGCCGCAACGGCTGACCTTCAGATCAGGAAATGGTTTTCGATACCGTTCACCCTTGCAGGCAATCTGGTCTGTCAGAACGTGACGGAATTGACAAACAATACACAGCATCTGGTAACTCAAGGTACGGCAAAGTTGCTTGTCGGGGCCAAGTTCAAATTCTTCAACCGCCCGAAGTTCAATTTTTATTCGTCGCTCAACATCGGTGCTAAAATGATGTGCTACAAGAACTTGAATGAGGTTCCGATGGATGATGGGTATGTATCGAGGTCATACCGGACTCAGGCATTTTTCAGTCCTTGTATCCAGTTTGTCCCGCTCGGCCTTCGTTTTGGCGGCAAGGTTTATGGCGTGCTGGAAGTCGGTGCCGGGACATTGTATCTCGGCGGAATGGTCGGTGTCGGTGTAAGGCTTTGAAAATGGAGGTTGTTATGAGAAGATTTCTTGTTTTTGTCTTTGCGCTGTCCTGCTTTTGCGGATGCGTGATTGAAAAGGGAGAACTGAACTCCGTGACTTCGGACGAACTCAAAGAATACGGTGATGCCAGGGTGGTAAGGAACATTGTCCAGCCGTCAAATGAACTTGCAACATACCTTTTCATTGATGAATACCGTGTTCTGGATGACGAGCAGCGGGCTGTTCTTGCCGACAAATACGGCTTGTCCGGTAAGGTCAGTCAACAGGATGAACAGACATTCAAGATTGGAAATTACGGTATTGTCATGACAGCCGGAAAATCGTTTGCGGAGACCGGCTGGCGTACTGGCTGGAAGATGACCGGTCTTGACCAGTGGAGAAAGGACGGAGTTGATGTGACGGTCATTCGCGACTCTGAAGGCCTGATAACCGGTTTTACTGTATTCTCCGAGCCTTCGACAGAGGTTGACAGGCATTACAAGCGTATCGGTGTGTCTTTCCCGGACGGCCCTGTAACTGTCAATAACACACTGAAATACTGCTTTGACAAGTATTCACTTGAAAGCGGGAATTTGTATAATAATGGCTATCTCATAAAGATCAGCGGCAAAGTCAGGATTGAGATTTACGAGCTTACCCGTCTTCTGGACTGGGTCGAAATCACTTCGAATGAGAACGGTGTGCGCTCCTACAAGACCAGCCGTGATTAGTCTATAATTTAAAATAAACCATTTCAGGACAGGTTCCAGGTCGCTTACGCGAAGAACAGGTATGCCACGGCGATGGCGGCAAGGACTCCCGCAAGGTCGGCGATGAGGCCTGCCCACACTGCGTATCTGGTCTTCTTGATGCCCACCGAGCCGAAATACAGCGCAATGATGTAGAATGTCGTGTCGGCGGCTCCCTGGAACATGCAGGACAGCCTTCCGGCGAACGAGTCGGCCCCGTATTCCCTCATCGTCTCGACCATCATGGCCCTGGCGCCGCTGCCGCTCAGTGGCTTCATGAATGCGGTCGGCAGTGCGTCCACAAATCTGGTGTCCATTCCCAGCGATGCAAAACACCATGAAATGCCGTCGGTGAGCATGTCCATTGCTCCGGATGCCCGGAACACGCCGATGCCAACAAGCATGCCCACAAGGTACGGGATAATCTTGACCGATGTCTCGAAACCGCCCTTGGCGCCGTCCACAAATGCCTCATACACATTGACTTTCTTGACAAGGCCGCCTACGATGAATGTCACGATGACGCCGAGCAGCAGGCCGTTGCTGATGATGCTGGAGGCCAGGTTCATTGTCTCGCGGTCCATTGTGCTGAACCACCATACCAGCGCGGCGATGGCCAGTGTGATGCCGCCGAGCCAGGTCACGACAGTCCGGCTGAGCAGTTTGAGCCTCTGCCGCAGGCCGACATATATGATGGCGGTGAGGGTGGATACGAATGTGGCGATTATGATCGGGATGAACACGTCTGTCGGGTTGGCCGCACCGAGGATCGAGCGCTGTGCCAGCACCGAAACCGGTATGATGGTTATGCTGGATGTGTTCAGGGCCAGGAACATTATCTGTGCGTCCGATGCCGTGTCCTTGTCCGGGTTCAAGTCCTGCATGCTCTGCATGGCCTTCAGGCCCATAGGGGTGGCGGCGTTGTCCAGTCCCAGCATATTTGCTGAGAAATTCATTACAAGTTCACCGTTTGCCGGATGGTTTTTCGGAATCCCGGGGAACAGTTTTTCGAAGAATGGGCCAACTATTCTTGACATGAACCTCACCGCACCGGCCCTTTCACCGATTTTCATGAAACCCATCCACAGGGTCATCACGCCCACCAGCGGCAGGCAGATGTCCATCACGGCAAATTTGGCAGTGTCGAAACTGCTGTTGATGATCCTCTCAAAGACGGCGGTGTCTCCGAAAAACACACTCTGCACCACCGCCACCAGCAGGGCGATGACGAAGAATGCCACCCATATGTAGTTTAGAGCCATATTTTCCTATTTGTTTGAATTCCAGTTCTGTACGGCTTTCATTACCCTGAGGAAGTTGCCGCCCAGTATCTTGGCGATCTCTTCTTCGGAGAACCCTTCGCGCAGAAGTTCGCGTGTGAGGCATATCATTTCGGCTGAATTGTTGCACCCCTTTACTCCGCCGCCACCGTCGAAGTCGGTGCCTATGCCTACATGGTCCACACCGACAAGGTCCTTCACATATTTGATGTGCCCGACAATGTCCTTGACGGTGGCTTCCCGGCCCTCGGCAAGGAAACAGTCATAGAAGCAGATTCCCATCACTCCACCCTTTGACGCCAGCAACCTGATCTGCTCGTCCTTGAGGTTGCGGCGATGCCTGCAAAGGTTCCATACGGATGAATGCGATGCGACAATCGGCGCTCCGGATGCTTCAATGGCGTCATAGAAGGACTTTTCCGAGGCATGGGACACATCCACCAGGACTCCATTACGGTTCATCCTTTCCACGACCTTGCGGCCAAATTCCGACAGTCCGTCATGCTCCGGGTTCTCCTGGCCTGATGCGGAGTCGCAGATGTCATTGTGTCCGTTGTGGCAGAGCGTGATATATACAATTCCCTGTCCGGCGAATCTGTCCACCAGGTCGATGTTCCCGGCAAGCGCATAACCGTTCTCAATGCCCTGGACCACAGCGATTTTGCCCTGCTCCTTGAGCCTGATAATGTCTTCCGGAGTCCGTGCGATTCCGGCCACGTCGCTGTACCGTGCCACGCGGGAGCGCAGGTCTTCCAGCAGGTTCTCTGCCTTGGCCGTGGCGGCCTTCAGCCCGTCCCCGTCACGTGCCCCCTGCCTGATGTATGCGGCCATCACGGCGGCATCCTGCCCGGCCAGACGCATCTTGCGCAGGTCCACGCGGGATGGCACCTGCTCCAGTTTTTCGTCGCCCTTTGCGGAAAAATCCATGTTGCCGCGCGCGTTGGTGCCGCCGCTGTACAGGTCATAGTCCCCGTCGAAGAACATCGGCACGTCGCAGTGGAAATCTATGCTGACGGCCTTGTCCTGTATGTTCCTTGCCCTGCGGTACAGAGCAGCCTCGTCGCAGATCCATCGGAAGAGTTTCCGGTTGACCGGCTGTGATCCGGTAAGGCATTCCGGATGCCACTGCACGCCCAGGACGGGCTTGAACTCAGTGGATTCGATGGCTTCGACGACTCCGTCTTCGGAATATGCACTGACCCGGAACGTCGGGGCGGTCTCCCTGACGGCCTGATGGTGGAATGAATTGACACTCAGAGTGTTCTCGCCGAGGATGCTTTCCAGCAACGTTCCCGGCAGCACGCTCACGCGGTGGGTCGCTTCCGGTCTTGGCGCCTCCTGGCTGTGCCCGTTCTTCCCTGTCTGGCTTGGAAGGTCCTGCCAGATTTTTCCGCCGGTCGCAAGGCCGAGGAGCTGTTCTCCGCGGCAGATCCCGAGCACGGGCATCTGTCTCTCGAGAGCAATCCTCAGCATAGGAAATTCACTCTCGTCGCGTGCCGGATTGAACGAACCCGGTCCTGGCAGCGGGTCTTCCCCGATATATTCAGGGGAGAAGTCCGCCCCTCCGGAAAATACAATGCCGTCCAGCCTGTCCAGCGTGTCGGCAATCATCTGCCCGTCCGACACCGGCGGCAGAATCACCGGGCACGCCCCGGCCTGCGCCACTGCCTCAGCATACGCCTTCGCCAGCAGTATCTGCCCGTCATCAGCCCTGAAATTGCCGCTGATTCCCACAATAGGTTTGCCCGTCATACTTTTCATATCCCCAAAGATACAAAAAACCTGTCTGTTTGAGCAGGCAGGTCTTTTTTTAAATGTCGAAATCTCAATTATTTCACGCGTGAGCCGTATTCGCGGTTCTCGGTGTTGACTGTGATCTTCTCGCCCTGCTGGATGAAGAGAGGAACCATGATCATGGCGCCGGTCTCGAGGGTTGCTTCCTTGAGTGCTGAAGTGGAGGCTGTATCGCCCTTGACTGCAGGCTCTGTGTAGGTGACCTCGAGCTCTACGTATGTAGGGAGTTCGCAGGTGAGGCACTTCTCCTCGTCCTTGTCAACCCAGAACATCATCTCTACGTGCTGGCCTTCTTTCATGAGGTCTGCGTTCTCGACGATGCCCTCAGGAAGAGAGATCTGCTCGTATGTTTCCTCGTGCATGAAGTTGTAGCCCTCGGTGTCCTTGTAAAGGAACTGGTAAGGTCTTCTCTGTACATCGATGACCTCAATCTTTGCACCTGCCGTGAAGGTGTTCTCGAGGATTCTGCCGTTCTCGAGGTTACGGAGTTTGCTCTTTACGAAAGCCGGGCCCTTGCCTGGTTTTACGTGCTGGAACCAGACGATAGACACTGGTTTGCCGTTGAAATTCATAAAGAGACCATTCTTGAAATCAGCTGTTGTTGCCATATTGTCGTTATAAAAATTAATTGATAATCAAATCTGTGCAAAAGTACAAATTACTCTGCTATCTGCCAAATTTTCTGTGCAGCCTCTTCCAAAAGCCATTTCGGAGTCGATGTTGCGCCGCACACACCCACCTTGTCGTCGGGCCGGAACCATTCCTTGCGGATGTCCGTCGTCGAATCGATGTGGTATGTCCTGATATTGTGCTCCTTGCACAGTTCGCAGAGCACCTTGCCGTTCGATGATGCCTTGCCGGAGACGAAAATCAGGATGTCGTGCGACTGGGCAAACTCGGTGAGCCTGGCATGTCTGGATGCGACCTGCGAGCAGATGGTGTTGTGTACTTTGAGTAGTCCGGTATTGCGGAATGTGTTGATATCCAGCGATGTGCGCGATACCATCAACTCTTCGATGCGGGCGCAGATGGCCTCGTATTCATCCGGGCTCTTGGTGGTCTGG
The DNA here is from genome assembly GCA_045599265.1 of Candidatus Cryptobacteroides sp. Lineage (GTDB taxonomy): Bacteria > Bacteroidota > Bacteroidia > Bacteroidales > UBA932 > Cryptobacteroides. Next base: position 24,365 of record JAZRVQ010000010.1, read on the forward strand.
GAGAAGATTTCGACCGGACGGGCAAGGTCCAGGCGTCCCTCGGTCACCGCGTCCCCGAGTGACTGCATGTCCTCGATGACAACGGCATTGCCGCCTATCTGTCCGAGCAGGCCCAGCACTTCCGCGTGCCCGACTTTGCCGAAAATGATGATCTGGGACTGTCCGCCTGCGTCAATCCAGGCCTGGCGTATGCTCTGCTGGAGTTTCAGCACGACAGGGCAGGTGCAGTCAACTATTTCGAAGCCTTTCGACTTGAGGTTTGCATAGGTGATGGGCGGTTCCCCGTGGGCGCGGATCAGCAATTTGGCACCGCCGGCATCATACACGTCATCGATGTCTTCCCTGTCGATCGTGACCATGCCTTTGGACTCCAGCCTCTGGAGCTCGGCCTCGTTGTGCACGATCGCTCCGAGGGAATAAAGTGAGCCGCCGCCGGCGAGGCAGTCCTCGGCCTTGCGTATGGCGCGAATCACTCCTCCGCAGAATCCCGAATCGGGATCTATGTCAATTCTGACCGCCATTGAATCTTTCCGCTATGAGTTTTTCGATCCAGACCATCTGGTCGTCGAATGTCATCTCCGAATTGTCCAGAACCACTGCGTCCGGTGCCTGCACGAGAGGGGAGACCTCGCGGTGCGAGTCCATGTAGTCCCTTTCCTGAAGGTTCTTGAGCACATCCTCGATGTTGACCTTCTCGCCTTTCGCCTCCATCTCAAGGGCCCTTCTCTTTGCCCTGACCATAGGGTCCGCGACCATGAAAATTTTCAGTTCGGCGTCCGGGAACACGGTGGTGCCGATGTCGCGTCCGTCCATCACGAGCCTGCGGTTCTTGCCTGCCTTGTGGAGGATGTCATCCACAAAATTGCGCACAAACGCAATTGCGGAAACAGGACTGACCTTCGAAGATACGGCCAGAGAGCGTATCCTGCGTTCCACACAGCGCCCGTTCATATACAGTTTGCTGCCTTCTCCGTGATTCTCGAAGTGCAGTTCAAGTCCTTCGAGACCCTTTTTGAGACCGTCCAGGTCGATGTTGTTCTTGCTGTCTATGAGTTTGTTGTCAATGGCGAACAGGGTCACGCCCCTGTACAGCGCTCCGGAATCCAGGTAGAGATAGCCCATCTTCGCCGCGACCAGCTTGGCGAAGGAACTTTTCCCGGTGGATGAGTAGCCGTCAATGGCAATTATTATGTCTGGTGTGTTCATCTAATAAAGATTAGAGGGCAAAAGTAGAAAAAAATGTTGATATTTGCAGTAGGAAAAAACTGCGTTATGAAGATTTTGATTATAGACGACGAAAGGTCCATCCGTAATTCACTGGGAGAGATTCTCTCGGACGAAGGCCACGAAGTGGATACTGCGGAAGATGGACTCCGCGGTGTCGAGATGGCGGAGAAGGAAAGATATTCCGTGATATTCTGCGACATCAAGATGCCTAACATGGATGGGCTGGAAGCCTTGGATGCAATGCACGAAAAGGGCATAGACTCGCCTGTAGTGATGATTTCCGGACACGGAGACATCAAGACGGCCGTCGAGTGCATCAAGAAGGGCGCGTTCGACTTCATCGAGAAGCCTCTGGACCTGAACCGCATCCTCATCACCATCAAGAACGCCACGGACAAGGCCACCCTGCTCAACGAGACAAGGGTGCTCAAGAAGAAGGTCTATGGCCAGGAGATGATAGGCGAGTCCGCTGCCATCCAGCACGTCCGCGAAATAATCGACAAGGTCGCTCCGACCGACGCCCGTGTGCTCATCACCGGCCCCAACGGTTCCGGAAAGGAACTTGTGGCCCGCAGCCTGCACCAGAAGAGCCACCGCAGCGCGATGCCTTACGTCGAGGTGAACTGCGCCGCGATACCTTCCGAACTCATCGAGAGCGAACTTTTCGGCCACGAGAAGGGCTCGTTCACATCTGCCATCAAGCAGCACAAGGGCAAGTTCGAGCAGGCCGACGGAGGCACACTCTTCCTTGACGAGATCGGAGACATGTCACTTGCCGCCCAGGCCAAGGTGCTCCGCGTCCTGCAGGAGAAGAAACTCTCCCGCGTCGGCTCCGACAAGGACATCGAGGTTAACGTGCGCGTGCTTGCCGCCACCAACAAGGACCTCAAGGCCGAGATCGGGAAAGGCAATTTCCGCGAAGACCTGTATCACCGTCTGAGCGTCATCCCTGTCCATGTGCCGAGCCTTGATGAAAGAAAGGATGATATCCCGTTGCTGGTAGGTCACTTCATAAACAAGATATGCTCCGAAACCGGCATGCCGAAACGCACGGTCGATCCGGCTGCGATGAAACTTCTGGTCGACAAGAAATGGCCCGGCAATGTCCGCGAACTGGGCAATGTCGTCGAGCGTCTTCTCATCCTTTCCGGCGACAAGATCACCGCGCAGGACGTCAAGGATTACGTTTATTAGAGACTATCTCACAGGGAGCAGCACTGTGAAAGCGGCGCCTCCGAGTGTATATGAGCGGCGGTAGGAGATTTCCCCGCCGCATTTTTTGATTATGTTCCTGCTGATCGCCAGGCCCAGTCCGGTGCCGGACGACTTGGTGGTGAAATTAGGAGTGAAGAGCCTGCCGATATTCTCCTCGCTTACGCCAGAACCGTTGTCTTCCACCACAATCTCGTAGAAACCGTCCTTCTGGGCTGTTCTGAGCAGCACGTTGATGGCGGCGCCATCACGGCCGTCCACAGCCTGAATGGCGTTGGAGATGAGGTTCACGAACACGCGTATTATCTGAGGCTTAGGGCCGTTCACGACGGAATCCCTTCTGCCTATGTATGAAATCTTGACATTCTCCCTGTTGTCGAACAGGCTTATCTGCTCCTGGAGCATCTGGTCGAGGTCGATGTCCACCGGCTCCTCGCTGTAAAGCTTGGCGAATGTGGAGAACTCGTTGGCGGTCTCGGTGAGGATGTCGATCTGCTCGAGGATGACACCGGACAGTTCGCCGAAGCGCTCGTCGAACGTGCCGTCACCCCTTTCTTTCATCCTGATGAGCCTCTGGATAGTGAGTTTCATCGGAGTCAGAGGGTTCTTGATCTCATGTGCTACCTGACGGGCCATCTCGCTCCACGCCTTGTCCCTCTCGGTCTCGGCGAGTATCCTGGTACTCTCTTCGAGGTCGCCGACCATTCGGTTGTAAGAGTCTATCAGTGAGGTGATTTCGTCATCGTGGTCATAATGGATGTATTCCAGTCCGCTGGTGCTGACGGCAGACATTTTCCGCCCGATTTCGGTAAGAGGGTCAAGCAGGCGGTCCACGACGCGCCGTGCCGCGGTGGTGAACACAACCAGCAGGGTGAGCACCAGGATGAGCATCAGGATGGCGTGCGGCACGGCCTCCCTCATCACGTTGTTGTGGTCCGTGTAAGGCGAACTTACAATAGCCACCATGCGGTCGTCCTGGTTGAATATAGGGGCATACATCGCGTAATATTTGTGCCCGTCGATGGATTCGCGGTAGATGCCGACCCTCTGATGCTTGTTGACGATGCCGTCGTATGCATTTCCGTATATGCGCGGACTCAGCAGCGACTGTTCGAATACGTCGGAGACGGTGGAGATGAACACCATGCCGTCGGCTGAGTAGAGAGACAGGTCGGACTTTGTGGTCGAGGCGATGTCCAGCAGCCTGTTCCTGAACTCCTGGTTCACAAGCGCGGCATAGTCCTCCGCATCCCTTGCCTCGGTCTCGATGAGCGTCTGGATGGTGCTGATCTTGGAGGTCATCATGTTGTACGAGTCGGACGCGTTCCTGTCAAACACAAACTTGATGCTGACCGCCGCGACGCTCACCAGGGCCGCCGAGATGGCGACGATGAATGCGGCCGTGATCCTCTTCTTGAAGGTCCTGCGGGTGTCCACAATGCGTCTGTGCCTGTAGGCGAGAGGCAGCAGGAACACAAATACGAAGGCAAGGATTGTGAGTACGGCGGACAGCGCCTGGAGCAGGCTCCTCTTGGCCCTGGAGATGATTATGACTTCGTTCTCGTCCGTCTTGTTGATGAAATGGATGCTCTTCGGCGAACGGAAAAAGCGCCTGTTCCGGTCCAGATAGGTCAGGTATTTCTCGCTCAGGAGTGTAGGGTAGCCGTATGTGCCCTTGTATGAGACAAGTTTCTTGTCGATGTATTTGGCGTAGGAGTAGTTGTCCGGGATCTTGACGCTGTTGCCGGGGCCGGAAAGTTCCTTGAAGATGCTGTTGTAGCCATTGTCCTCCCTGTTGGACTTGCTGTCGATGTCCAGCAGCAGGCGGATCAGGCCTCCGGTCACCGGGTCCACGTATGTGAACATTCCGGCGTAACTGGCCTTGCCGTTGTTGTTGTATATGCACATGAAGCGGGAGTCCGGCGCAATAGGGGTGCCGTCCCCGAGCCTCTTGCTGAAGAGCATCAGGCACTCTATGTCTTCGTTGCTGCACATCTCCACGTTGATGTCATAATCTCCGAGCGAGCGGTACAGGTAGTTCTCCTTGATGCGGTTGGTGATAATGTTCCCGCCGTCATTGACGCTGGCAAGGCGTGCTATCATGCCGTCTTCGGCTATGCTCGGCTCCATGCTCCGCAGGGACAGTTCGAGGGCCAGGTCACGCGGCGCGGACAGCCTGTATGCCCATACACGGGCCCTGCTCTCCTCTTTCTGGAAGCCCAGCTGTGTGGAAAGTGTGAACAGCGTGGCCGCGAAAAGGACCGCCGCGATGCTGACGCTGCGGTATGAAAATGCGTTGATACGCAGCCCGGTAAGGAGTTTTATGGCCGGTGCCGCCATCTGCAGGAGCATGAGAAGCGCTCCGAGAAGGCAGGTGTAAATGGCCAGGGTGCATATCGTGTATCCGATGCCGCTGCGGAACCACTGCAGGGTGAGCGAAATGCCGGAATTGAGCACCAGGTTGCGCAGTGATATTATGATATATGCCGACAATGCCAGGAACAGCGCGATGCAGACTGTCCCGTACAGGACCTTGCGCCTGCGACCCTGTCCCGAAAGGGCCAGGCGGAGCCATTTCCGGCGGTACAGGAACAGGCAGAGAATGCATAGGAATATGTAAATATTGAGGGCGGCAAGGGCTCCGAACGACGACCATACCGTGCCTCCGGCATATATGGACGGTGAAAATATCATGGAGGTTGTCCTCATCTGCAGGCCCCAGTTGAAGGCGAGCAGGTAGGCTCCGGTCAGCAGCAGGAGCGTCCCCGCCAGTGTCCACGGGCCGCGCTTCTTTGCATAGAAGGAGATGAGGGCGATGACAAAGCACAGCAGCCCGGCCCATCTCAGCGGCGAGTTGGCCGGAATCAGCGACACGTCCGATGTGGTCTCGGTGATGAGGAAGATCGGCTTGCCGTCAAGTGACACCTCGTTTCCGACGTTTCCGGTGATCGGAGAAAGGGAATAGTGGTCGGGGATGTGCAGGTGCGGATTTACGGAGCAGTAATTGCCGTTGCCGTCCACCGAGCATATCTCCAGGCCCGCGATGACGGACTTGCTGTCCCCGTCGTCCACGCGGCGGGCCATGTACCATTTGGTGCCGAGATTGACGAACTCCCAGTGTTCGCCGATGGATGCCAGAGGGGATATGATGTTGTATTCAGGCCGGCTGATGCGCTGGTACCTGAGCCTGGACCGCACGTCGTCATTGGAGACCGGGAAAAGGTTCTGCCAGGCCTGCAGGGTGTCGAAATCATATTTGTACAGGACCATGTCCTCCTTGACGCCCTTGATGTCCATCCATTCGGCCGAGTCGAGCTGGAGGGCCTGTGCGGCATATTTGTCAAGTCTGGCAAGCCTGCGCCCGAGGCTGGCCTGTGCCGACGACGCCACATTGCTGACGTTGCCTGCAAAATGGCCCGTGCCCGCCGCCGCCATGAAGAACACGACGGACAGCACGGCGAAAGTCACCGTGACCCAATAACGCTTGACTATTTTCCAGACTTTTTCCTTCATTCCTGACCTGTCATTCGTGATGGTATGGCTCGCCTTTCATGATTGTGAATGCTCTGTACAGCTGTTCGACGAATATCGCCCGCACCATCTGGTGGGAGAATGTCATCTTCGAGAGAGATATCTTGTCGTCAGCGCGGCTGTACACCGCTTCGGAGAAGCCGTATGCGCCTCCCACTGCAAAAACTATGTCATTCCCGACCCTGGAGATGTGTTTTTCGAGTCTTTTGGCAAATTCTATCGAGGTGTATTGCGCCCCTCTCTCGTCCAGCAGCACTAGCCTGTCATCCGGCCGCACCGCCTTCAGGATCAGTTCGCCTTCCCTGGACTTGATCTCCTCGCGGCTGAGTGCCGACACATTTTTCAGTTCCGGTATCTCCGTGATGGAGAATTTCGTATAATGGGACAGCCGGTCCCGGTACAGGCCTATTCCTTCCTGCACCCACTTGACATCCGTCTTCCCGACCGTGAGCAGTGTGATTTTCATAATTGTTATTTACGCAAATATACGCACGAGGTCTGGTTTATGCAAGAAAGTGATATGTATATCTACGCCCTGTACGCATTTGTGTCTGGGGTGTTTTTGTTATCTGAGTGGGACTTGCTGGTCCGATCGATTATGATTTCCCCGCAGAAAGGTTGGCTCGCTCCAGTTTCGTGATGACTGCATTGTTCCGTCCAGGTACTTGACGGCGAACTCATCCTTTTACGCCAACTGACATCGGCGTAATGTCTTCGAACAGTCGCCGTCACGGGACGTACTTGTCCGTTCACAATGCTTTCCCGTCATCGCTCAATGTCGCTCGCCATCCCTTCCTGCAGGGGGAATAATAGATGATTCCCTGTACATCTGTCTAGGGCCCTTGAATGAGCTCCACCGATTTTCGCCAAAGTGTCCCACAACGATGGGCTTTTGAATATGTCCGGTGGCATGTGTCTGTGGGACAGGTGCCATTTTTCAGGGGGTGTCCTACCTGAGCATAGCCTACACAGCCGTCAGTGGCATGGCTTTGTGGGACACTTTGGCGAACTTTAATTGTAACTTTTGATGGATATGATTGGCGTTATACAACAACCCTTATATCACTAGTTGTCAACCTGTTGATAATCAATGGACTGTTCGATGCCTTTATGGACCGACCCTTATATGCCGGATGGTACATTCTTACGGCTTTTTTCTTAATTTTGCTGTTGGAATCACAGCGAAATGAGGAACTTATGAGATGTTCACGAGTGATACTTTGGGCCTGTGCTGCGGCCGGGATGATGCTTGCCTCGTGTGAATCTGCGAGGACCAGGGGAGTGCTGGATGATGTGGCGGGCTTTATCGAGGCCAGACCGGACAGCGCGCTTGCCGTGCTGGAGTCGGTCAAGCCTGCCGAATTCGGTGCGGCCAATCCGTCAGACTCGGCCCTTGTCCTGAGGACGCGCTCCGGCAGGGCAAGGTTCTCCATGCTCTACTCGATGGCCCTGGACAAGAACTACATCGACCTCACCTCCGACAGCATCATAGCCCCGGCAGTGGCTTATTATTCCCGTCACGGCCGTCCTGATGACAGGCTCAAGGCCCACTACTACCGCGCCCGCATCGCCGAGAATGCCGGTGACCTCGAAACCGCCCTCGAATGGCTTGTCAAGGGCGAGCGCTTTGTCCCGAAATGCCGGGACTATTCGGCCGTGGGAAGGTTATATATGGGCAAGGGCACGCTATACTATAACACGTACCATCCTCATGAAGCTCTTGATAATGACAAGTGTGCATTGGACTATTATCATTGTGCCAAAGATACACTTAGGATGATGGCTTCTAGGTTGGATATTGTTTCGTGCTTGATTGTAATGGACAGTATGCAGATTGCCAAAGATTCTATGGACTTGTTACAAAGAGAGTTTGACTATCTGAATTTACAGCAGAAAAGTAGATTTTGCGTATATTACCTCACATTGTCTATCTGGAAAATGGCAGATATGAAGGAAGCCCTCGCTTTGGTCTATGAGAATATCCAAAATCCGAATGATTATCCTTTCTTAGAAATGGCCAATGCGTATAATGCGTTGGGATGCCCGGACTCTTCGATGGTTTATTTACAGAAAATAAAGGACAAAGGATTCTCTTCCATTTCCAATCCAGCATACTACACGGCTCTTTCTGATGCGTACTTCCTTAAGGGTGATTATCGTTCTGCTTTTACCAATGAACGGACATTTATCGACTATGAGATGAATGACCTTTATCGCAGGATGCAGTCTGAGATAAACTATGTCGAAGAAAAGACCAGGACTTCCTACGAGACCAAACTTGCTCGGTTCAGGCTGTATGGGGGGATGTTTGTGCTGGCTTTGCTCGTTTTGGCTTCCGGAGTGGCAATCTATCTGATCCATAAACGTTTGGTCGAGAACAGACGTGAGACAGGGAGGCTTAACAGCCTGTACGAGTCGCTTCTGTCCGAGAAAGAAGCATTGGAGAAAATCGCCGATGGCGGTCGCGACATCGATGAACGCAGCAAGAGATTACTGGACGAACGCATAGATAAGATAGGGAAGGTCTTGCTGCTAGTCAAATCCGGCAACCGTTTTGACAAGGATAGGGCAATGGCCAAACTGAATGAGATTGTGGATGATCAACGTTCCTTCCTGGCTACAATGTCCATGATTTATTCGATAGGCCATCATAGGTTCGTCAGCACACTCTACGAACATGACCTTTCTGAAACCGAGATCGGTTACTGCTGCATCTATGCGATGGGACTTGACATCAAGGGAATCACGACCCTTCTCAACAAAAAGAACATCTACAACACCAACGCCTCCATTAGGAAGAAACTCGGCCTTCAGGACAGCCAGACACCCCTTCCGGAGTATCTTCGAAACCTACCATTATAGGAAATTTGTCCAACCGTTATAGGCCTTTTTATAACCCATTGAAACACAGCTTGTTTCAGTGGGCTTTTTTTGCCCAACCGTTATAGGCAAAATGGTACAACGTTATACACTTCGCCCGTAACTTTGCTGTTGCGAAACACAAATCAGAGTGTACTTATGGAAACACAGAAAGAACAGAAACGAATCCAGATTTATTATCGGGCAGGCGTCGCTGCCTATGCTTTTCGGGGGGGGGGTAAATTATTGTTAATCAATCAGTTGTGTTTAATTTATTAACCCTAAAGTAATTTATCATGAAAAAATATATACAAATCTTAATCGCTGTGTTGTTTTGTTTACCGCAGGTGTCGTTTGCTCAAACCCAAGAACCATTACCTGTCCCAATAATAACCAAGGAGGATAATAATTCCGATAACCGCAGTTTGTCCTTATATACCACTGCCTACTATTATCCGTCATCCTCGGAGGTCGTCGTCAATCTGTACGGCATTTCCAATGCAAGGGTCAGCCTGCTCAATTCGGAATTTGAGAATGTCGATGTTGAGTATTCCAGCGGCTCTGACGACACAGTCATTCTTGCCGTACCCTATGAGCCAGATACCTATTATGTGATTATAACGTCCCGGGATTACAGCGGACAGGGGACATTCTCAAATTAATAATCATCATGAAACGACTACTTCTTCTTTTGTTCTTGCAGGTACTTTGCGTCAATGCTGTCTTTGCCCAGAGTACAGACCCGTTTGGCTTTGATTCTAATATTTCTCCAACATATTCGACCTATGCCTTGGCGAAGTATGGAGACCTCTCTCCTTCCCTTTATACAGGGACAATGAATATGTCCATCCCTCTATATACGTACTCCGATGAGGACTTTACTGTCCCTGTCAGTCTGGACTATCACTATGATGGCTACAGACCATCTCTTCATTCTGGCCCAGTCGGGCTAGGATGGGTCCTGAATGTGGGAGGTTCAGTCACAAGGGAAATCATGGGTCTTCCGGATGACTATATTGAAGCAAACGTGAGAGGATATTATTATCCTACCGTGACAAACGGCTTCCCGAATGTCAAAGCTGCTTTGTCGGATACGACGCATACCAATGCATTGCGAAACAATGTCGTCACTCAATCATCTCCCATTCTGCCACATGATATCCATCCTTCTATGTTTCTGGGAAGTTCTCCAATGATTTTGGAAGGAGATATGTATCTCGGTATGTCGGGTTTTGCCGGGACAGAGAACAACACTTTCTTTGACATAAGTTCGGACATATATCATTTCCAGTTCTTGGGACACAAGGGCAGTTTCTACATAATGCCATCCGGTCAGATAAAGGTCTTTGAATCTGATCTGCCTGCCGGAGAAATCGGGATTTCATTGGATTATTCTCAAGTCAATTATGGTCAATCAAAAATAACCATTCAGACGGGCGATGGATACCGATATGTTTTCGGATACGATGAACATTGGATGGAGTGTTCGTATGTGGCGTCGAATTCCCAAAGAGAAAACGAACATATTCAGAATTTCTCCAAGTATTTTTCAGCGCTGAAACTTTACCAGATAATCGCTCCCAATGGAAGGAAGGTTACTTTTGACTACGAGACAGAAAATCCATATCTTGAAATGACATATACTCCGTCAATGCAGTATTCCTATCATCTGCGCAGTGCTGTAGCCAACGTTCAGCCTTCAGATTTTCCTTATGGATGGCAATACTATGACTCAAATGAGAATATCCCACTTACAGTAAGAAGCAATATATCAAGGCTCATCCAGTCTGTCCATGTTGATGACCACGAAATCATCAGATTCAACTACGAAGACAGGTCGACCGGAGAATACAGCACCAGCGCCTTTTCCGTTGGTTTCGGGGGGTACGAGAATCTGTTTCAGGCGGATGATAACAGCAGTTACGGAAACAGATATGCAAGATTCAACAAGCGGAACTTGCTGAAATCGGTTGTAATCAGGAACAGAGCAGAGAACCAAATCGACAGCATAAGGCTGGTCCAGTCATACACTTCAACGAGTACCGGACATTCGACAAAGGTCTTCCTCAGGTCTGTGACTGGCAACTTTGGAAAGTTTGCATTTGCATACAACAATGATTCGAGTGGGGATGCCTACCCGCCGATTGACTGTATTGCTACAGACCATTGGGGATTCTGGAGGAGTGACGGAGGTACCTTGTCAATGACGAGCGGCAATATAGGGCAGCAGGATAGAGATCTGTATAATATAAGCAGCCTTGGTCGGGAGCCAGATTTATCGAGTATGTCTTTTGGCGCCCTGTGGAGGGTTACATACCCTACAGGTGGTTATTCCAAAATTGAATATGAACAGAATGCTGTGTCGCGTAGAATCAATATTGACCTGGAGGATGAGAATGCTTCTGGGTATTATCTGGAGTCTTGCTCAAACATGCCCGTAGGCGGACTGAGGGTCAAGAAAATCACTACCTGTTCAACGAGTCAATATGGAGAATATGCAAAAGAAGTCACTTTTGATTATTGTAACAGTGGCATCCTGTACAGGATGCCGCGTTATGCCATAAACGTGGACGCCGTTTCTTACGGATTTCAGAATATGCTCAATATTAGGTCGTTGTTGTTCGGCACAGCGGAGCTGGTGGGAGTGATGAATATGCAGAACCGGAGCTCTTTCCCGGTGGTCGGCAATCAGGATGATTCATTTATCGGGTACACAAAAGTCAAAAGCATTTACTCTGATGGCTCTTGGCAGGAGAGTAATTTCACGTCCTGGGATGAATACCCGGATGTCACGGTCGCAGATGAACAGATTGACACGGCGGATATCTATGCAAAGTGTTTTGTGACCCATGATACATTTTTAGACTATGAAGAACGGAACAGCTATTTCTGGGGTCCCGAAAGTCAGGATGACTTGTATAGAAATGCGGCATACACTGGAACTGTTCTGTCGAACATGTCGGACATGAGAGGCCGTCCGTCAAGTGTGGCTACATTTGACAGGAACGGACATAAAATGAAGGAAGTCAGTTATTCCTACAACCTTGTACAGGTGGGCAGCTCTGAAACAATGATAAACTGTTACAGCCACCTGATGCTCGTGACCAAGTCATATTTCCAGCCTCTTCTGTCCAGTGTCACGACAACCGAGTATGAATCCGAAGAGCAAAGCAGCAGTGTGTCCGTCTCTTACGGGTATAATTCGTTGTTTCAGAAGTCCAGCGAGAGGACGTACAGCATCCCATCCACCGATGAGTACAAACTCTACTATCGGTACAGCCGTGCATTACCGTTAACGGTTTATGGATTTCGGCTGACCGATGTCGTCGAGACAAGAAAGACTGGCGGTGCGGAATATGTGATCGGCTTTCATCATTATGATTATTCCCGGACTGGCATCCCGAAGCCGATATCTCGTAGAGATTATGTCATTGGTCAGCCTTATGCCCTTCCTTCAGATGTGTTTTCTCCTGGTGTCAGCACTTCGGATGTGACGGATTTTACATATGATAACCTGTTCCGACTTACACATGTTCAGTCGCAGGGCGGCTCATATATGAGCTATGAGTGGGATACTGATGGCATGTATCCAACAAAAAAGATCGAGAATGGGCCATCCATGGAATCCGATTTTGTGTGGATAGATATGGTTGGTTTATCATCTGTGCGGACTCCGGATGGCCGTCTCGAATCTTATGTGTATGACGACAAGGGCAGAATAAAGGAAATAAGGGACAATGGCAATCATGTCGTGGAAGAATATCAGTATCATCTTGTAAATGAATAGAATAAAATGAAAAAGTCAATAATATTCCTGATGTCTGTCTTTTTTGTTCAGACAGCAGTGGCGCAGTCCGGCGGTAATTATGTCGTCAGAAGCAGACATCAAACATCCACGACGGTCTGCAAGGACATAACGTATTTCAACGGACTTGGACTTGAATCGGCGGAAGTGGCTGTCGGAGCCGGAAACAGTTCCTCCTCAAATGTTGTTGTCCCTGTTCTCTATGACAGTCTCGGACGTTCCGATTCCAAGGTGTACTTGCCATATCCGAGCAGTTCTGCCTCTTTCCCGTCCAATCCTCTCTTTGACCAGAGGGGGTACTACGTAAGCCAATACGGTCAGGATGGCAATTATGCATATTCGCAGACATCGTATGAAGATTCGCCATCCGGCAGACCTGTTTCTTCGCGCCGTCCAGGAAGCGAATATGTCACTTCCGAGAAGGAGGCAACCATTACGTACGGCTTGAACAACGCTCTGGACAGTATCTTTGTCATAAACTTTAATTATGGCATGGTGCCTTCGCTTACGGTAGGCAATAATTTCTGCCCGTCAGGGACCTTGAAATGCACTTCTGTCACAAATGAGGATGGATGCAACAATAAAAAATATACCGATTTATATGGGCACACCATCCTTGAGAGGCGTAATGATGGCTCCAGGAATCTTGATACATACTATGTATATGACCTTAAGGACAGCCTTGTATGTGTCATTCAGCCGGAGGGCAGTGCTTTGCTTGCAAGAAGGACATCCCTCGGATTTGAATCGTCATCCCCAGTCATCGCGGAATACAGTTTTCTGTATTGGCGTGATGGCCGAGGACGAGTGGTCAAAAGCAAGATGCCCGGGGCAGGTGTTTGTGAGTACGTATATGACATGCGTGGGCGTTTGAGGTGTTATCGAGATGGTGTCATGAGAAACCAGAGTCAGAACCGCTGGATGTATTACGAGTATGACATCTATAATTGTCTGACAAAGAAGGCCATAGTTGACACCGAACTGTCCCGTGAACAGATGTCATATTTCCTTGAGCGAAACACCAATTCCCCGGTTTCTCCATCTGTCCTTTGCGAGGTTATAGGTATGGACCATTTCCCGACGTGGACATGGGTGGCGGTTCTTGAAGAGCACCGCTATGACAGGGTCGGATATCATCCTGCTCCGGAGGGTTCCGAGCCCCTGCCTCCTGTGCCGTCATATCTGTCGTTCGAACGGGCAACAAATGCTGTGTCCGGCGTGCCGGACACAGCGACAACCGGAGATCTTGGTATATCCCTTAACATGGAGTACTACTCCAAAGTGATGGTTATGCCTCCTGAT
>JAZRVQ010000011.1:0-17388 GCA_045599265.1 Candidatus Cryptobacteroides sp.
TAGTGACAAGTCCGCCTCAGCGGACCGGCCGGGCCGGGACTTTTGACGAAGGCGCAGCCGAGGCAAAAGTCGGAAAGGCCTTGAGGCCGCACGGAGTGAGGAGTTTGAGGGCCGTGCCCTCAATAGTGACAAGTCCGCACCGTCCCTTGCGGCCAGAGCCGCCGCCGCGCACCCACCCGAAGCCGACATGCTTCCGCGGGGTCCCGCGCGCCGGGTACAGTTCAAATGGAAGGGGCGCCAAAAGATGCAGGACGGATATGAGGAAACTGACATCCGAACGACAACCATCCGCACATTCCCTCACGGCAGGGCGCAAGCGCCATCCCACTCAAAACATCTCACTTCCCTCCTACGGGCTCCTGCGGAGCCACCCTGCGGGAGCATCTCCCCATATACGGGAGATTCTCCCCTTTGCCGCTGCAATCTATGCACGGTCAGATGTTTTCTCACCCCTCTTTTTCATTTTAACATCCCCCCGCCAGCGGAGTCAAGGGGATGCCGGGGCGGAAAAATTCGCGGACCCCTTCAAGGCGGGTCGCGTTTTTTCCGCGGGCACCCCTGTGTACACCGCCGTCCCCCGTGCTAATGCACGCAACGTCAAGGGAAGAACCTCCGCACAAGGCGAAACGCCACACGACTGAAACATGTCAGAAAAGAAAAACGCCGGTGCATCAGACAGAACGAATTAAAAGACAAAAGCCATGAAGACACTCACCACTTCGGAAATTTTCCTCGCGATCATGCTCGCCGTATCGGCTGTGCTCGTCATCATCGACCTTGTGAACAGGATCAAGGCAAGGAGCCTTTACAGGAAGGGAAGATAAAAAATCTTTTTTGCGGACTACAAAAAATTAAAAAAAATGATAACTTTGTGCAAAATAGCGACAATCATGAAAAAGAAACTGAGAATTGCGGTCCTCGCGGCGACAGCCGTGATGGCCCTTGTGTCCTGCGAGAGATTTGGCGTGAGCGACAGAAAGGGCGACGCTTCCTTCTATAAAATAAAAGAGGGCCAGCAGGCCGAGACCTTCCAAATAGCACTCATCGACGACCCGGACAACGAGTTCGTCCCATACGAGGACAGCGGATGCATGCTCATCTTTCTCGGTGACAACGAAAAGACCAAAAAAGAACTCGGTTGGCTGAAGGAGAACAAGGCTTCGAGTATGGAAGGATGGATGGGGATGAAAGAAAGAATGGACCACGTTCAGAATGAATGGGGTGTCAAGATATACTGGACCATGCCGGGAAAATCTGCGAAGGAAATCCAGGAGTTCCTTCTTCCATATGTTCCCGAAGCCAAGATATTCCTCGATAATCCCAAAAAAGAAAACAAAAGACTCTACAACAGATTCTTCTTAATGGAAGATTATCCGGATAATGTCATGCTGACTAAGAAAGGAGAACTTTTTAACAATGGCGGAGGACATCTTTTTCTAGACAGTCAATACGACCCCAACCATAAAACCGACTACGAGAAAGTCTGGACTAGATGGCAGTACGAAAACAGATAACGAAAAACCGGCCCGACGGGTCGGTTTTTTTATGTGGAAAACAAAATTGTGAACTACAATAATCTTCTAAGATTTGGATAATATATATAATATTTATATATTTGCATCGATGAGAATTATTACGAAAGAACCGTTACGCATATATGCTGACAAGCATCCTGATTGTAAGACAGCAATACAAGAATGGATAGCAAAGGTTGAAGGAAGTCAGTGGAACAATTTTGCAGATATCAGGCAGACATTCGGTGATGCGGATATGCCGGGAAAGCAGCATTGTGTCTTCAATATCCACGGGAATCATCACAGGCTGGTTGTGGTCGTAAAATTCTTCAACCACACCATCCTTGTGAGATGGATTGGCACGCATGCAGAATATGATAAAATAAAAGACGTTACAATATTATGACAAAGATCGAATCCCGGGAACAGTATGAGTGGGCGCTCGGCAGAATTGAAGCATTGGTAAATGACGTTACCGAGGAAATGCCTGACAAAGACCCAAGAAAGATGGAATTCTGTATTCTGTCCAACCTCGTCGCCGATTACTCTGATGAGCATTTTGACCTGGGAACCCCAACCCTGCAGGAATGTCTCAAGGAGCGCATGTTTGAACTGGGCCTGTCTCAAAAAGAATTGGCCGGCATGTTGGGTACAAGCCAGTCAAGAATCAGCGAACTCATTTCCGGCAAATGCAATCCAACCTTCGAACTTGCACAAAACATATGCAGAAATCTCGACATATCACCGTCTGTGGTTCTTGGAATATGATATCCATAAATTAGATCCATAGGTCATTTATTTTTGATAAGTTGAAGGGCGACCCGAGGGCCGCCCTTCTTCGTGCTGCGCGCAGATGCTATCGGTAGAACTGTCCGAACGGTATGTTGTCGAGGACGTGCTTCTGCGCCTGCGCCTCGTACTCGTCCATGTGGGCCGCGTCCTCCCCTCCCCAGACCAGGTACCTGAAGGCCACCTGCCTGCCGTGCACCGCGCCCGTGGAGAAGTCACTGTTGTTACCCAGATAGACCATGCCCGTCAAGGTGTCGCCCAGCTGGGCGTGGGTATTGTCCATGAGCGCCAAGAACGGAAGGAATATGTTGCCGATGCCGAACGCTATCCACATTTCGTAATCCCATTTGCTGGTCTTCTGGAGGTTGTCGCAGTACAGCCAGTCCTTGGTTTCCAAGCCATTTCCATACCCCTCTGTCGGGATTGATATTGAAGCGCTCTGCTCCTCGGCGCGCCACTCCGGGACATAGTCCGAGCCGGCGATGCGGCAGGATACCTCCCTGAACCTGAAGTTCTCTGAAGGGTCGCAGTTGCCGACCGCGTCATACCAGCTGAGAGAGCCGTTCCTCCAGAACAGTATGCCGCTGTCCTCGGTGAGCGGGCGGAAGAACGCCTGGCTCACGCCGTACGCCTCGGCCACCCTGCGGCCGCCGGTCTCAAGGACGTTGTAGATGCGTTCTTTGCGGGTACTCTGCTCGTTGTAGGTATATGGGCTGCCGGTGCCGTCCGGGGAGTTAACATTCTCATAACTGTTCAGATAATTGAATATCTTCG
Organism: Candidatus Cryptobacteroides sp.; assembly: GCA_045599265.1. Taxonomy (GTDB): domain Bacteria; phylum Bacteroidota; class Bacteroidia; order Bacteroidales; family UBA932; genus Cryptobacteroides. Next base: position 3,078 of record JAZRVQ010000011.1, read on the forward strand.
CCCTCACGGTGCCGTTGTCGCCGAGCTGCGCGGCGGTGCAGGGATAGTCGCTCATGTCCAGGGTCCATTTCTTCACCAGTTCGAGGTCGCAGTCGAAGATGGTCTGCCTGAAGGTGTCGTCGCAGCGGCTGTTGTATATCCTCGCGTTCAGCTCGTGGTGGCCCCAGCCCTTGCCCGTCTCCCTGCGGAAGTTCACGGTGAACCCGTCCCATCCCTGGTCGACGATCTCGCAGGCCGTCCCGCTGTATGTCCCGTTCTCATGCTTCTCGAACGCAAGATCGTAACCGTAGGCTATAGGCTGCTTGGCGTAAAGGCAAACAGGCCGAGTTTCCCCTGATGACAGGGGAATATGAAGGGGTAATTATAAAGATGGCCCCGAAGTTTTCCGGGGCCATCTTCATGTCATGACGAAAGGGACTTTATTTCTTGAAAATCCTCTGCGCGAAATTGTAAAGGCTTTCTCTCCAGACCGGCCAGGTATGGCCTCCCGGAGTCTCGAAATAATCGTATTTGATACCGATCTCGTCGAAGCGGCCGCGCATGACCTTGCAGTTGTTGTATGCAATGTCCTCAGGGCCTCCCATTGTCAGGTAGAGAAGCTTGAACTGCTTGTTGTACCGGTCCTTGCCATCCTTGAGACGGGAGTACATGGCCTCATTGTCAGCGCCGCCGAACGGGCCGGCCTGAGCGAACCAGCCTGAACTGAAAACACCCACATAACTGAAAAGTTCAGGATGAGGGACAATCGTGTTGAGGGTCTGGATGCCGCCCATGGAAAGACCGGCAAGAGCACGGTGGTCAGCATCAGCCTTTACACGGTAAGTGCTCTCCACGAAAGGAATGCAGTTGTCCAGGAGTTCACTCTCGAAATCACCGGTGTTGCCGTCGAGCATGGCAATGATCATAGGCTCCGCCTTGCCCTGCGCAAGAAGGTTGTCAAGAATGGTGTCCGTACGGCCCTGGAGCCACCAGCCACGCTCATCCTCTCCGCCACCATGCATGATGTAGAGGACAGGATACTTCTTGGAACCCTTCTTATACACAGACGGGAGATAGACATACATCTCGCGCCACTCATTGGTGGTGCCGGACCAATACCACTTGTGCTCCACACTGCCGTGAGGCACATCCTGAACGTAAAATCTGGTGTCGCCGTCAGGATACGGGATTTCGATGCCGCTGCTCATCATGCTGCAGCCATAGAATGACTCTGCAGAAGGATCGGCGATCTGGGCACCGTCCACATTGATGAAATAGTAGTGGAAGCCTTCGGACTGAGGGTCGGAAACACCCACCCAGTTGCCGTCACCAAGTTTCTTGAGGTCTTTCTTCGAGCCAAGGTCCAGCTGCACCTTGCCTGCCTGGGGAGCCTTCACCTTGACAGCCACGCGGTGGTCGTCAAGCACCATAGGATACCTCTTGAAACGGCCCTGCATGCGTGCCTCACCCAGGAACTTCACCATCTTGGCAAGGTTTTCCGGAGTGTACATATTGAAGCCGTGTCCTCCGCCCTCGACCATGGTCAGGTCAGCCTTGACGCCGCCCTTGATGAGTTCGTCATAGAAATGAGAGCCCTGGCATCCAGGCACCACATTGTCCGCATTGCCGTGGAAAATGATGATAGGAGGATCTGAAGGGTCGATGTAAGTGGTGGCGCATATCTCCTTGAACTTGTCCTCGTTGCCCTTGAGAGGGAAACCCATCAGGGCCTCCTCCGGACCGGTTGCGCCCTCGCCGCGTGGACCTGCACAATCCATGTTCAGGATATCCACAGGACCTGACCAGTCACAGGCCGCATCAACGTTGCTGCTGAAGTCAAGATTGCCGCCGACCTCGCCTTCAAGAGCCTCGACACCGCAGGAAGTGGCAGTGAGTGAGGCAAGGTGTCCGCCTGACGAGAAACCTGACGTTGCGACGAATGAAGGGTCGAGATGATACTGCCCGGCATTGGCACGCACGAAGCGCACGACAGCCTTGATGTCATTGATCTGTGCAGGCCATTTGGCATCCATGCTCGAACGGTGGTTCGGACACACGACAGCATAGCCGGCATCGAGCAGGGCCTGGCAGATAGTGCCGAGATCGGCAAAGCCCTTCGAGTTGTTGCTGAACCAGGCGCTGCCATAAATATGTATCACAACAGGATAGGAAGGCTTTTCCTCCTTTGGAAGGTAGATGTCAAGGTTGTGGTATACCTGTCCGTCACCGGCATAATTGACATCGGTGAACTTCTGGGAATACTCCATCTTGATCTCAGGCATCTGCCATCCACCGAAATCCTGGGCCGATGCAATCAGTGAAAAAGCAAGGGCTGCAATGGAAACTGAGACTATCTTTTTCATATCGCGATTCTGAATGTTTTGGTCTTGCCGTTCCAGGTGCATTTGAGGATGTGCACGCCCTCTTCGTCGGAAGCCTCGATTGTCACGTCCCTGCCTCCGCTGACACTGCATTCAAACTTGGCATCGGCGCCGGCACCGGTGCAGTCAATGTCATAGATATCCTGTGAAACGTAACCGTTGGCATTGGTTGAACGCGTAGGAATCTCCGGAATCCCGACAGTCTCGCCGTTGACCTTGATGGTGACGGCAGGAATCTGAGGAGCCTTGAGAGAGCGCAGTCCCTTGCTGAAGCCAAGTCCCTGGAGTTCGAAGAGGTTCTCCCCTTCTCCCTCAGCGACAAGGTAGATGGCATGCTTGCCTGCAAGTCTGGCAAGTTTGCGTCCAAGTTTGAGAGTGAAGCAGGTCTTCTCCTGTGCCGAACCGGCAGGAATCTCTATCTCGCCGAGGCATGTGCCCTTCCAGACATCGTTGCTGTACGGAGCATCGAGCCAGACGGCAATCTTGAAGGCCTGGTCGGTGGTCGGAGTGACGAACGCACTGAACTTGCACCGGCGTGCATTGTTGAAATTGAAATATTTGTAGCCGATGATGTCACCGGCATTGACACCGGCGATGTCCATTGCACCTTCCCAGACATCCCATGAATCCTCCTGGCACTGCTTGTTGGTAAGGAAGCAGGCGATACCGGCAGAATAGTATTTGAACGGGTCAAGGCCGTAGATGGAGAATCCTTCCGACGTGACCTCGGCACCCTTGTATTCGTGGCCGTTGCTGTCCTTGACTGTCAGGATACGGTCCTCGGCGTAAGGGTCGCAGCCATAGATGCGCACTGCACCGCCCTCTGCCACAGGAGCCTCGTCATACTGGACAGTGACCGGCGCCACCATTGCCTGGCGGGCAAATCCGAATCCGCGCGGAGCCCTGTGATAGAACACGTACCACTGGCCGTCCACGTACTGGATGCTGCCGTGAGTGTTGTGGCCCGAATAGCCCTCATAAAGGCTTGTGCCGTCCTCACCAAGCACGATGGCACGTGAGTCGACAAGGACTCCACCACTCTTCCATGGGCCGACCGGGCTGTCTGAATAGGCGTAACGGAGCGTCGAGTTGGAACTTGGAAGTCCGTAGTCAGGACCGGAATGGCCGCTGAACACCCACACATACTTGTTGCCCACCTGACGGATGGAAGAAGCCTCGAAGAAATTGAAATCGCCGAGGTCCTCGCCCTCATAGACGGCGAATGTGGCGTCAGGAATCTGGCGGACCACGCCGTATGCCCAGCTGGCAGGGATGAAATACGGGATAATCTCTGTGCCCGGGCGTGCAGACCACATTGTGTTCTGGTCAAGCTGGGCAGCCGATGAACGCTGGAAGCCCCAGTATCCGTAGGCACGGAAACCGGTCTCATAGTCAGGATCGGCAGGGTCTGTGACAGGCTCCACGAACACTGACGGGTCAAAACCGAAAATACTGCCTTCGACGGTAGTCCTGCCGTCCTCGGTCACATTGAGAGGAGTGAAAGGCCCGTCAGGACGGTCGCCCTTGCAGACCATGGCCTCGCGGCCCCATCCACGGCTGTGCGGATAGAGATAATAAACCTTCGAGCCATCTTTCTGAGGCACCTCGACCAGGTCCGGAGCGAACATCACATCCCACTGGTTGTCAATGTTGTATGTAAAGATCGGACCTTCGTCGCGCCAGTTGGAAAGGTCATCCACGGGTGCAGACCATTCCCTGATGTCAGGACCGCAATAATCCTTGAATCGCACGTCATGGGATCCGATGATATAGACACGGAACTTGCCCGGATTGTCAGGATCCTCGAACACGCGCGGCTCTCCATCCGGGAGATGCTCCCACAATGGAAGGTAAGGATTCTGCGCACCTGCGCAGAATCCCATCAATAATGCTATGGCGGAAACGAACAGTTTTTTCATATCAGCGCTGTCTGAAATTCCACTTTGAGTTGTCACTGCTGAAGTCGAACCTGCCAAGTGAAGGAGTGCAGTCGCCTACTGACACAAGGCAGAGTTTCTCGTCACAGCCAGGGATTTCCTTAGGCATTATCCTGTAGGTACCGTCTGTGAGCTGGTCGATTCTCCAGAGCTGCTCAGGAGCGCCTGTGAATTCGGGAACCGTAGTGACATCCTTGTCTGCAGTTGCTGCGAGAGCTCTGCCGGTGCCGTCGATGACGATCTTGTAGTACTGGCCTCCAAGATATCCGCCGGCCTCAGGGACAGCCACGACTGACCATCTCTGATGAGGACGTCCCATATAGTCGTTGATGCGCACGTCGATGTTGCCCTCCGGCCATCCGCCGATGACATCCTCGAGTTTCTGCTGTGCAATCGGTTCGAGTTCCTCGTCAGGATTGCTCATCCAGAAGCCGCGTCTTGCAACCTCGATACGTACGAAATCCACTGTGAGTTCAAGGCCATAGCCTCTGCGCTCGGACTCGATCTCATATACACCGTCCTCGAACAGCTCGCCCGCGTAAGGCCAGTCGTTCTTCCAGAGAAGAGGACGGATGGCAAGTGTGCTGCGTCCGCCTTTTTCGAAGTCAGCCTCATAGTGATAAGAGACTTTCTCGACACCCTCTTCCTCGATGAAGCGTCCGAAATGGCCGGCGCCTGCAAGATAGCTGCTGCCGCTGACGACCATGCGTCCGCCACCCTTGACCATGTCTCTGCCGACATTGTCGATGAATGGACCATTCACGCTGCGTGAACGGCCGCAGACAATGTTGTAGGTAGAGTTGACTCCATCACAGCAAGTGCCGTGAGTGCCGAGCAGATAGTACCAGCCATTGTGGTAGATCATGTCGGAAGCCTCGCAGTCGATGGCCACGTCGATGGCCTCGTTGCCTTCCACCCTGGCACCGGTCTTAGGGTCGAGCTCGACCTGTCTGATGAAACCGAAATAGGTTCCGTATGTGCACCAGAGACGGCCTGTCACAGGATCGAGAAGGAGTCCTGCATCGATTGCGTCGCAGTCCTCGTCATACTCGGACGATGCCACCTCGACAGGGTCGGAGAATCCGAAATCCGGAGAATTAGGGTCAAGCGACTTGGTCCACATGGTAAGGATGCGGCCTGCGTGTCCGCCACCGAGTCCACCACCTGTAGAACTGTATGCCACAAGGTATCTGTCGCCGATCTTCATTGCGTCAGGAGCAGCTCCGCCACCCGGACGCACTGCACCGCTATACCAGTTCCAGCCATCCTCGGAGATGAGTCCGCCGCCACCGGTTCCGAATGTATAATACTTGCCGTCACACTCAACGATCGTTGACGGGTCGTGAATCCAAGGCTTACCTTCCTGGGCGCTCACCTTGAGTGAGTAACCCATTGTACAAAGGGCTGCAAGGCCCAAAACGATATATTTATTCATAGTCATGCAATCTATTTGTTGGTGATGGTGATGTTCTTTACAGGATTGCCTTCCATGTCAAGGAAGCGTACGCAGAAGTCGCTCATGCCAGGGCCGTTGATGACGGCGCCACGGAGAACGTGAGGGCCTGCGGTAAGGGTGATACGCTTGGATACGCAGTCATCCTGAACCATACGTCTGTCACCTGTGAGGATGACAGCCTCGTTTCCGTCGATCCACCACTGTGATGCGGAGTTGGAGCCGACTGCGAGTCTGACTTCCATATCCTCGGGCACATTGATGACTGTGACTGCCCAGAAAATGACGCCGTAGAACTGCTTGTCGGTCTCTGTTGCGAAACGGAACAACTTGACATTGAAGAGTTTGCTGTCATAGCAGTGCCATACGAGCTTGGTCTTCTTGTCGAGCTTGACCTTCTGGCCGTCAGTCGGGACGATTGTCATCTGATCCTTGAAAAACTCCTGTGCGAAAGCCTCGCGAACATAACTGTCAGTGAAGACAGTGTTGGAGCGGTTAGGCTTGTCGATAGGATCGAGCAGGCTCCAGCGGCGGATGAATCCCTCGTCGTCAGGAGTGGCTGCGGATGCAGTCTGAGGCTCGAAATACATATCAAGAGTAAGATTGTTAGGTCCCGGAGGCTCCGGCTGACGCATCTGGAATCCTGCTGGAGGAAAACCCTGTGGTGGGACCTGGCCCTGAGGGAAGCCTCCCTGTGGGAATCCGCCCTGAGGTGGCATCTGAGGCTGTGCGAGCGCTGCGATGCCTACAAACAATGTTGCAAGTGTAAGTATTGTTTTCTTCATAATATATATGTTTGGTGAAAATTATCTGGCAGGTTCGATGACGCGGTAATTGCCGCTCAGGTGCATGAATGCAAAGAGTCGGAGAAGGGCGTCATAGTATGCATCGAAATAGCCGTCCTCGTAAGGTTTGTTCTCGCTGTCCCAAAGTCTCTGGGCGAACTGACGGGAAAGGTCAGTGTCGGTGATGAGGGCAGTTGAAGCGACTGTGGCCACCAGGCCGACCGAGTGACGGAGTGCGGTGACACGGTCTGCACCGATACCGGCGCTCATTGTTGTGTTCACGTCAGAACCGTCCACATTGTACTGGTCCACAAATGTGTCGATACCCTTGGATGCGAAGAAATTCTCAATCTTGTCGGCATACACCTTGTCCCAGCGCGCGTCTGCGCGTGTCCATGAATAATCAAGTGCGATGTTCATAGGGACTCTCCATGAATCATAACGGAATGCCGGGGTCATCCATCTGCTCTCCATCAGGCTGCCGTCAAAATTGTTGGTGTCAGGGTTGAGACCGCTCTGAGGGTGGATGGAGGCGTGGAGATATTTGCGGCTTGCGCGTGAACATTCACGGTAAAAGTCTGCACGGCCGTCGTCAGCCCAGCGTGCCCATACCTCATAGAATGCAGGAAGATGGTATGAAGGATCGGTGTAGGATGTGCCGAAACCCTCCGGTGTGAAGGCTATTAGGTGGTTGGACTTGTTGATGAAATGTGTCACACCCTGTGAGCCGTCCTTCTCCCATGCACAGTTCAGAATATTCTGAGCTTCGGCGAGATAGTCGATGTCACCGTCATTGCCCCAGAGGTTGGATGCAAAAATGAGCGAAGTCACATAATAGAGTTCGCCGTCAGATGCAGGACCCTCTGCACGGTGTGTGCCGTCAGGGTTGCAGCTCCATGCGAAATAGCCCTTGAGAGGACCGTCCTGATGCTGCATATAGGTCTTGCTCCAGCGCCAGATACGGTCGAAAACGTCCTTCTTGCCGAGCTGTACGGCTATCATCATGGCATATGACATGCCTTCGGTGCGGACGTCGTGGTTCTTGATGTCGCTCACATAGCCCATGTCGTCACCGACCTCGAAATAGACCTTGTCCGATCCTTCGAAAACCTCGCTGTAAACAGACTCGAGTTTGGCCTTGATCTCTGCCTCGCTGTGTCCAAGTTCGGCGAACACATTGCGGTAAGTACCTGATTCAAAACCGGATCCCTTGGCAGTTATGGTTGCAGGTCCATGGAAGAGAAGTTTCACGAACTCGTTCAGGCTGCGTCTCCAGGTAAGCCACTCGTGAGCGGTTCCCTCTGACACGTAACGGGTGTATCTGATGCCTGCGTCGGAAAGCATCCTGTCGAGTGCCATGCCGCCGAGTCCCTCCTCTGTACCGTTGGACATGAAGAGTACGGGGACCTCGTCGTTGAATTTGTCAGCATCAGTGAATATGCCATTCCAGAGGGATGCAAGAGGCATTCCCGGGAACACGAAGATGGCGCCGCTGAAAGCACCGATGCCGCTGAACAGTTCGGTGTGTGCGAGTCCGATGTCGAATGCCTGGTGGCCGCCCCATGAAAGGCCGGCGATGGCGCGGTTCTCACGGTCTGTGCGTACACGGAAATTCTTCTCCACATAAGGGATGAGGTCATTGATGACTACGCTCTCGAACTTGCCGCCGAAATCGTTCTGGGTCTCGCCCGGAATGGTGCCCCAGCCGTAGTCGCAGTCACCGTTGTCCATCACGACAACCATCGGGACAGCCTCGCCTGAAGCGATGTTGTTGTCCATGATGTTTGCCATCTTGCCCTGCTCGTGCCATCCTGTCTCGTTCTCGGCCATACCGTGCTGAAGGATGAAATAAGGATACTTGTTTGTGTTTGAATCATATCCGGCAGGGGTATATACAAAGCAGCGTCTCATGCGGCCGCTCACCTCTGACCAGTACTGGCATTCGCGCACCTGGCCGTGAGGGATGTCCTTGTTGAATGTGTAGTAAGCGGCGACTTCCGGGGCCTCGGGGATTTCTATAAGGCTGTAGCAGCTTCCGCAACCATAGACAGTATAGACGTTAGGGTCATTGACCTGAACGCCGTCCACGATGAGTCTGTAATAATGAGGGCCGACAACGAGCGGGTCGGTTGTCACCTTCCACATCCCGGTGGCGTCTTTTGTCATAGGATAGACCTTGCTGCAGATGTCAGCGGCGACTTCCTGTGCCTTCGGGGCATACAGGGTGAATGTGGCACGGCCCTGTGCATCCACGCATGGATATACGGCGCCAGGCACATTGTTCTCGGAGCTGATACCTTCAGGAGGATTGACAACACTGAACTTGGCAAATGACACCTTGTCCAGATCGACAACGCCCTTGACGAGCTCGAACTTGAGGGCTTTGACACCTGAAAGTTCCACATTGACAGGGAGTTCGTATTCTTTCCAGTCAGATTTCTTAGGGACTTCGACCTCACCGATCACATTGTCGGCGACGATGACACGGAGGATGCCGCCCTTGTCGGAGCGGAGCTTGACAGACATCTTGGCAGGAGTGTAGAATCCGAAATCAACGTCGTTGTAAGTTGACCAGGAGCCCTTCTTGCCAGAATAGCGGATATACCAGCCCTCGAACCTGTTCGCAGGATTGATGAACTCGAGAGCGACATTCCCGGCCTCGCTGTAACGGTCGACATCTATAGGACGTTCGGCCTTGCTCAGGCCCACACCGCGCAGGGTCGGAGTGACCTGCCGGATGGTGCCGTCCTCATTGAAGAAGAGTTTGTCGATGCAGGCGGAACGGTTCTTGTCAAAATCTGGAGAATAGTCATTGTGATGATAGAAAAGGTACCACTGGCCCTGGAACTCGACGATAGAGTGATGGTTGGTCCAGCAGTCAGGATGTTCGGCCATGATCACGCCCTTGTACTCGTATGGTCCGAGCGGATTGTCGCTCATCGCATATACGAGGGACTCGTGTCCGTTGTTCTCGCGGTCGAACTGGTAAGGATATGTGAGATAGAACTTTCCGTCCTTCTCGAATGCGAAAGGACCTTCCATGAGACCTTCCCTGGGGAGAAGGTCTGAAAGGCTGACGCCGGCGACCTTCATCTCGAGAGGCATTCCCTCAGGCATGCCCGGACGGGGTTCCATCTTGATTGTCTGGATCTGGCCTTCCTCGAGTTCAAGCATGTTGGATTTGAGTTTGGCGCCACGGAGGCCCATTCCGGACCAGATGATGTAGGCGTCGCCGTTGCTGCACTGGAGCACGCACGGGTCGATGCCGCTGACACCTTCGATAGGATTTTCCTGGATCTTGAAAGGACCTGTCGGAGAATCAGCCACGGCTACTCCGATGCTGAATCCTCCCCTGCTGCCCTTGGCTCCGTCAGGGAAATAGAAATAGTATTTGCCGTCCTTGCAGACACAGTCCGGTGCCCACATCGAGAAGCCTTCAGGATTGCCCCAAGGCACGTCTTCCTGCTTCACGATTACTCCATGGTCTCTCCAGTCGGTCAGGTTGTCCGATGAGAACACGTGATAGTCCGCCATGCAGAACCAGTCCATGCCGCGTGGATTCTTCTCGTTGCGGATGTCGTGGGACGGATAGAGATAAAGCCTTCCGTCAAAGACCCTCGCCGTCGGGTCAGCGGCGAACTGGTTGCGGATCACAGGATTCTGCGCCAGAACGGAAACGCTTCCCAACAACAATGTAAGTGCTAATATTTTCTTCATGTTGATATGGTTTATTTGAATAATTTCTTCAACGTAGTGGAGAGGTAGGTCCTTGCATTCATCCAGGTATGGCCGCCCTCGGTGAACATCTTCTCGTATTCCACTCCCTTGCCGTCAAGCCATGCCTGGTTGTCAAGCACGTTCTGGTAGAGAAAATCGGAAGTCCCGACACCGTACCAGTAAAGTTTGAGTTCCTTGTTGAGAGTCTCAGCCGTAAGGTCAGGGAAATAAGTCTCCATGTGTTCAGGAGTGAGATATGCGCTGTATGAGCACAGATAGGCAAACTTGTCAAGATTGGAAAGTGCAGTGAAGAGCGCCTGGCCGCCGCCTCTGGAGAAACCGGCGATGGCCCTGTGGTCACGGTCATTCACCGTACGGAAATTGTCCTCCACATACGGCATGATGGTACTGGTGAGTTCCCGGGCGAATTCGGCATACATAGGGCCGGACGCAAGCGTATCCGGTGCAGGCGTTCCCTTCATCATGTAGCCGTAAGGCAGGACTACTATCATCTGCTCGGCCTCCCCCTTTGCGATGAGGTTGTCAAGGATGGTGTTGACCTTGCCCACCTTGAACCAGGTCTCCTCGGTGTCGGTGGTGCCGCTGACAAGGTAGAATACAGGATAATCCTTGCCTGACTCGTCATAACCGGCCGGTGTATAGACAATCACCGGACGCCACATTTTCAGCACGTCGGAATATACAGTGCAGTACTGCATCCTGCCGTGAGGCACGTCATTTACGGTATAGAGCGCGTCCTTGTCAGGGAATTCGACCAGGCTGGCCTTGAAATTCTCGTTCGGGAACAGCTGGATGTTGAGAGGGTCATTCACAGCGACGCCGTCAACAATGAAATTGTATGGATAGATGTCGGCATGCTCAGGCTGGAGCGTGATGCTCCAGATGCCCTGGCTGTTGCGCACCATAGGGAGCTCGCCTTCGGTGAACTGGGATGAGAAAAGGACAGACTTTGCCTGAGGGGCCCTGATGTTGAAAGTGGCATACGGGGCCATCTTCGGCATAGGATGATCCTTGAACTGAGGGAAATTGCCGAAATCAGGCATCTGGTGGATGACCGGGCTCTCGACGGCTGTGTCGGAATACCAGTAGCGTCCTGTAGGCACATCGACATTCATGATCTTGAGCATCTCGAGGGCATAGCGGCGACCCAGTTCACGGTATCCGCGTGCGTTGAAATGCAGGCGGTCGAAGTTCTCGGTGCAGCCGGATGACGAGATCACATGAGCCGTCGGGATGACTTCCGGAAGACGGTTGATTATCCCGTTGTGTGCAGCGCAGGTTCCTCCACGGTCGCTGTTGACCACCTCGCCTGCGAGGAGAGGACATTCCTCTGCCTTGAGGCCGAGATCGTTCAAAAGGCGTTCGTAGATGGTCTTGACCTTGCCGAGCCATTCTTCCTGGCCGGTGTTGGACTCGCCCTGATGCATCAGGATGCCGCAGATGACACCGTCCTTCTGGGCCTTCTTCGCCATTTTGACGAGGTGGGCATAAGGATCGTTGTCATAATTTGCAAGCATTCCCTTCATCCAGTCCGGCGCTTCCTTTTCGGTGTATTCAGCGGCATATTCGCTGAGGAAGCCCTCGATCTTGATACCTCCGACAGCGACGTTGATTACGCCTACACGGTGATTCTCAGGAAGATACTGCACCATCGTGCGGCCGAACCAGTCCACCGGAGTGAGGCCGGTGTTCGGACGGCATAGAGGCGGCACGGCAGTGTACCACTTGCCCTGTTTGCGTCCCCTCTCCTTGTCGGGAACTGTGGCCATCATCTCGAAACGAGGATCCACGCCCTGCAGGTCCTGCTCCTCTATCCTGGCGTTGCCTTCCATATTGGACTGGCCGAAACAGAGGAAGATGTGGAAATTCTTGTCCTGGGCGTTCAACGAAACAACGCTCATGGACAAAAGAAGTGTTACTATTATTTTCTTCATATCTGTTTAGAAATTATATCTGTCAAGAAGCACAAGTTTGTCACCCGAATCATCGACATTCCAGATCTGCGGCTTTCTAGGTCCGTTGCCTTCGGAATGGTGCACGATGTAGAGAAGTTTGCCCTCGAAGGTGCGGAAAAGCATTCCATGGCCGGAATTGTCGCCAAGGAACGGTTCCGGTTCCTGGATCCAAGGGCCGTCGATGGTGCCGGACTCCGAATAGCATACACACTGGATATAGCGTCCCTTGCCCCAGCTTGCCCAGAGCATTCCGAGCTTGCCGGTCTGTGTACGGAACATCTGGGGACCGTCGGTCACCCAGCCCGGCATCTTCATTCCGAACGTGGCCTCGCCATTGGAGTTCATCTCCACGACTGAAGGATTCTCGGAGGCGCGGAAAAGAGTGACAGGCTTCTCCGAAACTGTGTATGTCATGTCCGGGGCAAGTTCGATGTAGTCCATCGTACCGTCGATGATCTGGGTCCATTCATGCACGAATATCATGTATATCTTGCCATTTTCTTCGTAAAGTGTACCGTCGATGCAGTCCCAGTCATGAGGCTCGTAGTCATAGCCAGGCTCGATTGCGAACGAGGTGAACGGACCTTCAGGAGTGTCGGCACGGAGAAGATAGGTCTGGTTGTGAGGCACGTTGTAACGGCGCGGAACCTGCTGGATGAGGTCGGAATGGTCGCTCCATGTGCCGGCATAATAGTACTTGTCCCCTATCTTGTGGATTTCGGCGGCAGCCGCGAAACCGGCCTTCTCGAGCCACAGACCCTTGATGTCGATGACATTGTGGGGGCCGTTCCAGGTCTTGAGGTCCTTGCTGCGGTACTGTCGTCCACCGGACGAAGTGAGGTAGTATGTCCGGGTGACCTCGTCGGCATAGATGTACGGGTCACTCATCATCAGGTCCTCGAAAGCGACGTCGGCGATGACGGGCTCCGGGAACTTAGGCAGCGGTCTCAAAGAATCGGGACGGCCTATGAAACCGCCGAAATTGTTCTGGCCAAGATCGGCAAGAGGAGCCTGCTCTCCGGGCAGGACAGGTTCTGGAGCGTTTTCAGTTCCATTGTTGCAGGCGCACAGAGAAAGCGCCAGAACAGGGGCAAAGAACAGACTTGAATACTTCATAATTGGTCATTTTGTGGTTTCAGTTATTTCAAATTTACAAAATAAAAAGCACCCGTGCACCTATATACACGCGCGTGACACGCGTACACGAGGGTTCTGGCACATTCTCAAAAGGTTTTGAAAGGAATTCAAAAATCAGTCTTCCTTCAATGTATTCAAATAACGGTACAGTGTCGCCCTGTTGACATGGCACAGCCGTGCAATCTGCGTTTTGGGCACCCCCATGGCAAGCATCCTGTCGATTTTGGCTTTATGGCCCGCAAGTTTGAGTTTGTCCGGATCTGTCTTGTGCCCGGAGGGCCTTCCCAGCTTCACTCCCTCGGCCTTCTTTCTGGCAAGGGCTTCCTTTGTCCTGCTGCTGATCAGGTTCCTCTCTATCTCTGCAGACAGTCCGAACGCGAAGGCCAGGACCTTGCTCTGGATGTCGTCTCCGAGACGGTAATTGTCCTTGATTGTCCAGACACGGCATCCCCGCACAAGGCAGTAATGAAGAATGTCCATTATCATGAAAAGCGAACGGCCAAGCCGGGACAGTTCAGTGCAGATTATCAGGTCGCCTTCTTTGACGGTTTTGAGCATACGGCCAAGCTTTCTTTTATCGTAATTCTTTGTACCACTGATTGTTTCCTGTATCCACCCGTCAATGACAATCTGGTTGGCCTCACAGAAACGCACAATTTCAAACCGCTGGTTCTCAACGGTTTGCTTGTCACTGCTCACTCTTATATACCCGTAATTCATTTCTGCGCGAAATTTCAAAACGCGTATTTAATTAATCGTTCGTTTATCAGCAACATTTGCTTCCACCTTCCAAAGGTAAGAATTTGAACCCATTTTTCATTAACTAATAATTAATTTTTACATTATTACCTATGAAAATTTTTACTAAATTTTTGGGCATTGCGGCATTGCTCGCACTGTCACTCTCTGTAAGCGCACAGAACGTTACCGTAAAGGGTACCGTTCT
>JAZRVQ010000012.1:0-16137 GCA_045599265.1 Candidatus Cryptobacteroides sp.
AATCAATTAATATTCAGTAAATTATGCAACTTTTTCAACTAAATTTCAATGCCTCTCAGAGGCCTCTGCCGGAAGGTCAGAATCGGCAGTTTTCAGCACTTTTTTCTGACCATTTTTCAAACAACTAACTTAACACCCTAACAATAAAAACATACAAAATTAGAAAATTTTCGCGAGTGATGAAAATTCTTTACCTGTACCATGGTTTGGCACAAGGAGTGATTAATTTTGCAATCGAAAACAGACGTGAGACTGTTTGAAAGGTGAGAAAAATTACTAACTTTGTAGGCTGTGCGGAATGGACCGCACACACTAAAAACAATTATTACATCTATGGCTAAAGAAGTTGAAAGTACCGACCTGAATGCTGCGAAACTGAAAGCACTCCAGGCGACCATCGACAAGATTGAGAAAGACTACGGCAAAGGTACAATTATGAAGCTGGGAGATCAGCCAGACGGAGATGTATCTGTGATTCCGAGCGGTTCCATCGCCCTTGACCATGCACTCGGCATCGGCGGCTACCCTCGCGGAAGAATCATTGAAATTTATGGTCCTGAATCAAGCGGAAAGACCACCCTGGCCATCCACGCCATTGCACAGGCGCAGAAGGCAGGCGGCATCGGCGCCATCATCGACGCAGAGCATGCATTCGACAGGACTTATGCAAAGAACCTCGGTGTCAACCTCGACACCCTCCTCATCAGCCAGCCGGACAACGGAGAGCAGGCACTCGAGATTGCCGACAACCTGATCCGCTCGGGCGCCATCGACGTCATCGTCATCGACTCTGTAGCAGCCCTTACACCAAAGGCCGAGATCGAGGGAGAAATGGGAGACAGCAAGATGGGTCTGCACGCCCGTCTGATGAGCCAGGCTCTTCGCAAGCTCACTGCAAACATCAGCAAGACAAACACTTGCTGTATCTTCATCAACCAGTTGCGCGACAAGATCGGAGTGATGTTCGGCAACCCTGAGACCACCACCGGAGGCAACGCGCTCAAGTTCTATGCATCTGTCCGCGTGGATGTACGCAGGACCAACCAGATCAAGGACGGCGAGGAAGCCCTCGGCAACCGCACCAAGGTCAAGATCGTCAAGAACAAGATGGCCCCTCCTTTCAAGAAAGCCGAGTTCGACATCGTCTTCGGCGAAGGCATCAGCCATGTCGGAGAGATCATCGACCTTGCAGTCGAGATGGACATCATCCACAAGAGCGGAAGCTGGTTCAGCTACGGCGAATCCAAGCTTGCCCAGGGCCGCGAGGCTGTGAAGCAGCTGCTCACTGACAACATCGAGCTCTGTGACGAAATCGAGGCGAAAATCCGTGCGGCTCTCGCCGAAATGAAAGACTAAAAAAGATTGAATGGGAAAGATAATTTTGACCGGTGACAGACCGACCGGAAGACTTCATATTGGACATTATGTAGGTTCGCTCAGACGCAGAGTCGAGCTTCAGAACAGCGGAGAATTCGAGAAGATTTTCGTGATGATTGCCGATGCACAGGCACTCACTGACAATGCGGACAATCCGGAAAAGGTGCGTCAGAACATCCTGGAAGTGGCCCTGGACTACATGTCCTGCGGACTTGACCCGGAGAAGACTACGATCTTCATCCAGAGCCAGGTGAGCGAACTGACCGAACTCACGTTCTTCTACAACAACCTCGTCACGGTGCAGAGACTCCAGAGAAACCCTACCGTCAAGCAGGAAATCCTCATGAGGGGATTCTCAGATTCTGACGACAACAAGGCCGGCACTCCGGTCGGGTTCTTCTGCTACCCTATCAGCCAGGCGGCCGACATCACCGCCTTCAAGGCCACGACAGTGCCTGTGGGCGAAGACCAGGCCCCTATGATCGAGCAGACAAGAGAGATCGTGCACAAATTCAACGCCGTCTATGGAGAGACGCTTGTCACTCCTGAGATACTGCTTCCGGAGAACAATGCCTGCCTGAGGCTCCCGGGTACCGACGGAAAGGCCAAGATGAGCAAGTCCCTGGGCAACTGCATCTACCTCGCAGACTCGGCTGAGACCATCTGGGACAAGGTCAAGGGCATGTATACCGACCCTCAGCACCTTCAGGTCAGCGACCCCGGCCATGTGGAGGGCAACACAGTGTTCACATATCTTGACGCGTTCTGCAAGGACGAGCATTTCGAGAAATTCCGCGAATGCTTCATCGGCAAGAAGGTAAGTTTCACATTCAACACATTGGACGAAGTCAAGGCACAGTACCGTGCCGGCGGACTCGGGGACATGATGATCAAGAAGTTCCTCTACGAGGTGCTGAACGACACCCTCGCCCCTATCAGGGAGCGCCGACACGAACTTGAGAAGAACATCCCGTACGTCTATGAAGTGCTCCGCAAGGGCAGTGAGACTGCACGCGCAGCCGCCGCAGAGACCCTCGCAGACGTCAAGAGAGCGATGAGAATCAATTATTTCGATCCTGGAGTCCTCGACGAACTGGTCAAGGAGCAGGAAGAGAAATATAAATAAACAATCAGCCGGGTCATAAGCCCGGCTGATTTGGTTATGCTATTTCTCGACGCTCTATTTCTCGATGCCCATTGCATCATTGTAGCAGTGCCGGCACAGAGGCTCGTAGATGTCCTTTTCACCAAGCACCACAAGTGAATCGTTGCGGCTGAGACGGTGCGACACCTGGGCCGGAGATCCGCATTTGACGCAGATGGCGTGGACTTTCTGGACATCCTCGGCGACTGCCATCAAGGCAGGCATAGGGCCGAAAGGCTTGCCCTGGAAATCCATGTCGAGTCCGGCGATGATAACTCTGACTCCCCTGTTGGCAAGAGTCTGAACGACCTCGACAAGCGTATCGTCGAAGAACTGCGCCTCATCAACACCCACAACCTCGATCTCGCTGCTCAGAAGAAGCATGCTGGCAGGCGAATTGATTGGAGTGGAAGGAATGCTGTGGGAGTCGTGTGAGACTACCTCATCCTCGGAATAACGGACATCGATGGCAGGCTTGTAGATGGCCACCTGCTGGTTTGCAAACTGGGCGCGCCTCATCCTTCTGATCAGTTCTTCGGTCTTTCCTGAAAACATCGAGCCACAGATTACTTCAATCGAACCTGCTTTTTTGCAATTTTCTAAAAACATTTCCTTACTTTTGTGGGTTGACTTCTGCAAATATAGTCAATAATGCCTTATGGAGAACACACGCGAACAAATTTTGATCGAAATAAATGAGATGATTGCGGACATCCGTGAAAGGGTCGCCGCAGTCGAGGCGAAGGTCGCACAACTGGAAAACATTGAAGCAGAACCTGTCGCAATAGACACCGCCGCCGTTGACATTGACTCCGCCTACATCGACATCGACTCCGCTCCTGTCGAGATGGATGCAGTGGACGTCTGGCCGGAAGACATAATCTACGAAGACCAGGAAACGGCCACAGCCGGACCGGAGCCCGCAGCAGAGCCTGAACCAGTCTTTGAACCTGAGCCTGTCCTCGAGCCCGAACCTGCCGTCGAGCAGGCCCGGGAATCTCAGATGAACATTTTCGGTCAGGAAGAGCCTTCCGACGCAGGCACTCTGAATGCTAAGCACCGCAGCAGGAAAAAATCCATCGGCGATGCAAAAGTCGATGGAGAGGCCTGGAGAATCGATATTCCGGGCAGCCCTGTCAAAGATGTCAGGAGCGCCATTTCGCTCAACGACCGCATCATCTTCATACGCGACCTGTTCAAGGGCGACCCTATGGCATTCCAGGGCACGATGGCGGCAATCAACGGTATGGATTCGTTCGTATCCGCACTCCAGTACCTTCAGAAAATATATCCTGACTGGAAATATGACTCCGACACCGTGTACCGTTTCATGATGGCGGTAAGGCGCAAACTCAAATAGGACATGGCAGGCATTCTGTACATAGTGCCGACCCCGGTGGGCAATCTCGAGGACATGACCTTCAGGGCCGTGAAGGTCCTCAAGGAGGCCGACCTCATCCTGGCGGAAGACACCAGGACCAGTTCGGTGCTGCTCAAGCACTATGATATACACGGACGTCTGGAGTCGCACCACAAATTCAACGAGCACAAGACCTCCGAGATGATCAAGGAACGTATCCTGGCGGGCCTCAACGTGGCACTTATCAGCGATGCAGGCACTCCCGGCATATCCGACCCGGGATTTCTCCTAGTGCGCACATGCGCCCAGGAAGGCATTGAGGTACAGACACTTCCGGGCGCGACAGCCTTTGTCCCCGCGCTTGTGAGCAGCGGTTATCCTTGCGACAGATTCTGTTTCGAGGGTTTTCTGCCGCAGAAAAAAGGCAGGCAGACAAAGATCCTCTCACTGGCCGCAGAGACCAGGACCATGGTGTTCTACGAGTCACCATACAGGCTTGTCAAGACTCTGGAGCAGTTTGCAGAGGTGTTCGGACCGGAAAGGGAGTGCTCGGTGGCCAGAGAGATATCTAAAATCCATGAGGAGCACAGGCGCGGCACTCTGGCCGACGTTGCGGCCTGGTACCGTGAGCATGAGCCAAAGGGCGAGATAGTGATCATCGTTGCAGGAGCGCCGGAGGAGAAGAAGGCGCGCAAGAAATACGGCGACGACGACCCGGAAGAAGAATAGCAGAAAACAAGATAGCGGAAAGGAAGGAGCAGGGACGGCATCGGAGGGACGATGAGGAGAAAAAAAGGTGAAGTCAGCGACCGGAAGGTCCTGAGTGCATCATTCCGAACAGGAGTGATTGCGTTGGTGTTCCTGGTACTTGGCTACCAGGTCGCTTTGTTTGTCCACAAGGCGGCAGTCACAAAAATAATCAGCAACAGAGACGACCCTGACACGGTTTATATAATAGACCGTGCACAGGCGGCACGGCTTGTGGCGGACGGTGCGGGCAATGAAACAGGCGCTGGCAGCGAAATGGACACAGAATGGTCTGGCACTGGCGGACCCGGACAGGACAGTGGAGGCAATGTCGTGGTCAGACGCTATGCCACGCATTCGGACAACGCCAAGACCGTCAGGGAGCAGTATCCCAGAAGGACCGTGGAGACATTCAGGTTCAATCCCAACACGGTGTCGGTGGAAGACCTGCAGCGCCTGGGATTCAGCCCACGCCAGGCCGAGTCGATCGACAATTACAGAAAAAAGGGAGGCCGGTTCAGGCGGAAAAGCGATTTCGCCAAATCGTATGTCGTGGATGACACGGTCTATGAAAGGTTGAAACCGTTCATCGACATACCCCTGGTCAATCTCAACACTGCGGACTCTGCCGCGCTGGACGACCTGCCCGGGATCGGAGGGTATTTCGCGTCCAAAATAATCCAGCACCGACAGGAACTGGGCGGCTATTCCAGCAAGGAACAGCTGATGGACATATATCATTTCGATGTCGAGAAATTCAATGGTCTGAAGGACCTTGTGTATGTACCGGCTTCGTCGGTGAGGCCGTTCAGGCTGTGGACTTTGCCGGCCGACTCGCTGAAAATGCACCCGTATATCAGGAACTGGCAGACCGCACACGCGATTGTGCTGTACAGGGAAAACAATCCGCGCGAGGCATGGACTGTCGACGCCCTTGCCGAGGCAGGTATAATATCTCAGGACCAGGCAGTCAAGCTGAAACGGCTGAAACTGGAATGATCAGCGGCGGGGATGGTGCTGCAGAATCGAAGCCTGCCAGGTGGATGAATCGATGTGGGTGTAGATCTCGGTGGTCAGGATGCTCTCGTGGCCCAGCATTTCCTGCACCACG
Source organism: Candidatus Cryptobacteroides sp. (assembly GCA_045599265.1). Lineage (GTDB taxonomy): Bacteria > Bacteroidota > Bacteroidia > Bacteroidales > UBA932 > Cryptobacteroides. Next base: position 5,740 of record JAZRVQ010000012.1, read on the forward strand.
CGCAGGTCTGCACCGTTCTCTATGAGATGGGTTGCGAACGAGTGCCGGAATGTGTGGGGCGAGATTTCCTTGCAGATTCCGGCCGCCATGGTCTGGCGCTTGACCATATTGAACATCGAGACACGGCTGAGCGACTTGCCGAAACGGTTCAGGAAGAGCACATCCTCCCATTGACGGGAAAACGGCTCCGGACGCTGCTGGATGTACTTTTCAATAGCCTGCACGGCCATATCCCCCACCGGGACTATGCGCTGTTTGTTGCCCTTTCCTATCACACGCACAAAGCCTTCGGAGAAGAAAAGGTCGGACATTTTGAGCTCGACGGCCTCGGAAACGCGCAGTCCGCAGCCGTACAGCGCTTCCAGAATGGCGCGGTCCCGAAGGCCGTTCCACTGAGTCGTGTCGACCGAGTCGATAATGGCCCCGACCTCTTCCACAGACAGGACATCGGGAAGATAGCGGCCAAGTTTAGGCCCCTCGACCTTGTCACACGGGTTCACGTCCATCTCCTCCTCTGCGACAAGCCAGCCGAAGAATGAGCGCAGCGAACTGAGCGCACGGGCCTGCGTGCGCTTCGATGCGAAATGCCGGTCTTCGAAGTAACTGCGCACGTCATCCGTTGTCACATCCGTCGGCCGCGTGCCGGAAAGCCAGTCCAGAAAGGCCTCTACATCACGAACATACGATGCCACCGTATTGGGTGACATCGCACGTTCAATCTTGAGATAGTATTTAAAGCGCTCTGTAATCCCGTCCATAATTCATCATCTGGTCGAGATATGAAGTTGTGTAGTCAAGTTTGTAGTCAACTATCCTCTCGCCTCTGTAAACCGGCACAATCTCCGGATTGACAAATCCGCCGTAAGGCTTGAGGTTGAGTGAGGCATAGCGCTCGAGCACTTCCTTGTGGATGGCCGGGTCGATATTGACTGCATAGGTCTCGACAAGGGCCTTGCCTGCCTCGTAGTCGCCCTCGGACTTGATTCTCTGGACCTCGGCAAGAAGGTCGCCGAACAGGGAGCGCAATGCTGAATAGTCTGTCACGACAAAGTAAGTCTTGCCGTCGCGTTCACGCTTTTCGATGACGTTCTCGACCTCGCGGCAGCCGGCCTCGTCGCAGATATGGTAGTTGTGACCGTGCTCATAACACCACTCGGCGATGAGTTTGCGGTTCTGCATGTGGGCCTCGGTGTTCGGTCTGCCCAGTTCCACGCGGCTGAACTGGACCATGAGGCCGTTGCGGATATAATTGGCGAACTGAGCCTTGTATGCCTCGTTGTCAGGCAGGATGCCAAGTTCGACAAGTTTCGGGTCAGCACAGTAATATAGACCGAACAGGTCGGCACGTGTCTCTTCGAGTGTGGAACTGTACTCCCCGAGTGCGTTAGGCGATGTGCCCGGAAGGAGCTGTCCCGAACCGTGGCCGAGACATTCATGAAGGTCTGTATGTATCTCGTCGGTGATGGCAAGATACTTCTTGGCAAGGGCGATCTCTTCCTCGTCGTATGCAAATTCGTTCAGGGTACTCTTTGGAGACTCCTGCGCAGCCTTGTCGTAGGCGGCTGTGATATTGGCGATTGTAACGCTCTTGGAGCCGTAGTCCTTGCGGATCCAGTCTGCATTCGGAAGGTTGATGCCGATAGGTGTTGCGGGGTAGCACTCCCCTCCCAGCTGGACAGCGTTGATGACCTTTGCGCTGACACCCTTGACAGTGGCCTTCTTGAAACGGGAATCAACCGGGGAGTTGTCCTCGAACCACTGTGCGTTGGCGCTGAGGATCTCGGTGCGCTTGGAAGCCTTGTGGTCCTTGACGTTGACAAGCGACTCCCATGTAGCCTTGCGGCCCAGAGGGTCATTGTAATCCTCGACGAATCCGTTCACGAAATCGACGGTTCCGAGACTGTCCTGAAGCCATTCGATGTTGTATTCATCCCAGAGGCGCAGGTCGCCGGTGGTGTAATAATCTACGAGCAGACCGATGTATTTCTTCTGTACATCGTTCTCGGCGTATTTCGCAGCCTCCCGGAGTTCGGCAATGACTTTTTCCAGAGCCGCACCGTACAGGCCGCCGACTTTGTAGACCTCCTCGCCGACCTCTTCACCGACCTTGACAAGCCTGCTGTTGAGTCCGTACGAAACCGGAGTCTTGTCATCCGGGTCCACGATGGCGGCGTAAAATCCTTCAGCCTCTTCGCGTGTGACGTTTTCGTAGAAATTCACGGCCGATTCGGCGACGATGTCGCCCGCGGTGTTGGTGGACTTGCGCTGTGCAAGGAAGTCAGGGTCATAGATAGCCTTGAGCAGGTCGTCCGGTCCTTCGACACCGGCTGCAGTCAGAAGGGATGCGAAATATTCCTTGCTGCAGGCCGGGAAGAATTTGTCCTCGGCATAGTGATGATGTATTCCGTTGGAGAAGAACACCCTTTTGGCATATACGAGAAAGTCCTGGAATTCAGCACATTCACGGTCGCCTTCATAATTGGAGATGATGTCCTCGATGGCATGGCGCACAGGCAGGTTCCAGACGCAGTTCTGGTCCCAGAGGATGTCCCTGCCCCATTTTGCTGCCTCTGAAAGATGATATACATAAGCTTTCTGGTCAAGCGAGAGGTCATCCCATCCGGGGACCCGGTAACGCATGATCTTGAGGTCTGCAAACTCCTCGATCAGGTACTTGAAATTTTCGTCATCGGCCTTCTTCGACCCGTTGCAGGACGACAGGGCGGCGGTGGCCGCACCGGCAATCATAATAATTTTCACGATTCTGTTCATATATGTAAAGATTTATTTCTTAATTGTGTGGATGCAAATTTAGCAAAATATCAATTATATTTGCACCTTGATATGAAGTTTGGGAGAAACATACTCAGCATTGCCGCGATGGTGCTCTGCACAATAGAAACGCTTTCCACCGTATCATGCTCGAAGGGTGATGAATTCGCGTGGAACGAATCATACTCCCCTGCCAAGGGTTATACGCGAGTCAACAACGGCGAGACGCGCCACGTGATGCTCCTGTATTCGGCTGGATACAACAATCTGAGTTACGACCTTTCCGAAGACATCGAGGAACTCTGCACAGGCGAGATGCCCTCCGGCAACAGGAATGACAACGTGATGCTTGTGCTGTCACACCTCAAGAACGACGGCACCAACCTCACACCGGCATACCTTGTCCGCCTGTACAGACAGCGCGGCGAACCTGTCCGCGACACGGTGAAGGTGTTCGACTTCAAGTGTGGATGCGCCGATGCCGATGCGATGAAGGAGGTCCTCACATACGTCAGGGACAACTACCCTGCAAGGGATTACGGCATGGTGGTCTCCTCTCACGGCACAGGCTGGCTGCCTCCGTTCTACACGCTCAATTCCGGACAGAGCTACGAATTCGCGCCGCAAAGGACCTCGTCGATGCAGCACAGCATAGGCAATGAGGACATCAAGGACGATAACGGACGGAAAGTGTATTACGAAATGGAACTGTGCGAATTCGCGCAGGCTCTGCCGATGCACTTTGATTATATCCTCTTCGACGCCTGCCTGATGGGGTGCGTCGAGGTCGCATACGAGCTCAAGGACAAGTGCGACCACATCGGGTTCTCGCAGACCGAGATAATGTCACAGGGGTTTGACTACACCACCCTGGCCAGCCACCTTGTCACCAATCCGTCCGGTCCGGACCCGGAGTCCGTGTGCCGCGAATATTTCGCATCATACAACAACGAGCAGGCAAGATACCCATACGCTACCATATCATATATAGACTGTGCCGGTCTGGAAGGTCTTGCAGCGGTGTGCAGGTCCATATTCACCGCGCACCGTTCCGGTCTTGCATCGATCGACCCGGACGCCGTGCAGATCTATTACCAGTATAACTGGCACTGGTTCTACGACATGAGGGACATCATCGAACAGTGCGGCGCCAATGCAGCCGAGATGGAGGCGTTCGACGCAGCCTTGTCGCGATGCGTGCGCTATGTGGATTTCACGGACAAATTTCTCAGCATCAAGATAAGGCGCGACTGTGGTTTCAGCATGTACCTGCCGTGTGACGGCAACTCGACGCTCGACCGCTATTACAAGACCCTGTCATGGAATAAAGATACAGGACTCGTGAATTAATCTGCATTCTTTTCCGCAGAAAATCTTGCATTTTAAAAAAAATTAATTTAGATTTGTAATGGATTGTTACAAATAGGCACCCCATTATACTTACAATTTGTAACCAATTTGACCCAAAACTTAAAAATCTAAATAATTTTTTATACAAACACATTTAATTTTTTATGCGTATGAAACGTTACTTAACTATTTTGGCAGCCGCTGCCGCAATCGTCTGTGGCTGCAACAAGTACGACGACACAATCGCTGATCTCCAGAACCGTGTCGACAAGACAGAAAAGACAGTCAGCGACCTTGTATCCAAGGTTGACGCTCTCCAGAAACTCGTAGACGCCGCTACGTCCGGTGTCTCCATCACTTCAGTCACAGCAGTTGACGGAGGATTTACAGTTGCTTTCAGCGACGGCACCTCCTTCACAGTGATCAACGGTAAGGACGGACAGGCCGGTGCAGCAGGCCAGGATGCAGAAGGCATCACTGTCACAGAAGACAGCCTCTGCTACAATTTCGATTTCGGCGATGGCAGCGACATCATCTCAGTTGCAAAGGCCGGAGCATTCGCATTCAAGATCGAGTCTGACGTCATCGAACTTGCTGCCGGCACTCCTGCCTCTATTCCTTACGTACTCGTAGGAGCAGATGACAGCACAAAGATTTTCGTTGAGTCAGAGGACTATGACGTAGAGGTAGGTGACACCGAAATCTCTGTATCAGCAGCGAAGGTTGTCCCCGGGTGCTTCATCCTCAAGGCCATCCGCAACTCTGACGGTGCAACCTGCGCATTCGTAATCACCGTCGAGAAGAAAGAAGTCGAAATGGTGACCATCGACCTCACCGTTGACAACATCCTCTATAACGGAGCAACAGTAAACGCAAAAATATCCAAACAGGATGTTTACTACTTCTGCAGTGTAATGGAGTCCGAGTATTTCGACTACACCGACCCGCAGGAACTTGTTGATGAAATATATAGCATATATTACAGTAATTACGGCACCTCATATTCAAGTTATGGTTTCTCATCGTTCGATGATCTGTTCTTTAATGGATTATGTTACATTGGTGATGACAATATCGAATTTGAGCTTGACCCAGAGGCTGAATACGTCGCATTTGCGGTTGCAATCACAGATGATTATGAGGCATGTGTCGAAGAAATCGCAACAGCAGAATTCGAGACCCCTGCACTTGAAGCAGAATATCTTGGCGTAGCCATCTGGCACGATTCATTTGTCAACGATCTCTACGGTCTTACACAGGGAAGCCCTGAACTCAACCTTGACCTCCCTGTAGATGTTTACGAATTGCAGGATCAGAAAGGCATATTCATTTTTGACAGCCCTTACAACTATGCAAACATCTGCAGTTGGTTTGAGATGACCCCTGAAGAAGCAGAAGCATATGAAGGTGATCTCTGGCAGCCAGTCCAGATTACCATCGATGCAAGCGACCCTTCAGCTGTCGACTTTAAATACCAGAATCTCGGAATCTGCATCGACCCTGAGTACGGATGGATCTCCGGTGGTGCAAACTACAGTTCAAGATACTACTCATATGGTAAATATGAGAACGGCGTGATTTCCTTCACAGAAAAGATGTTTGTCAGCGAAGAATATGAAACAAGTCTTTATTATGCTAATAACAATGGGGACTTCACCATCATAATGCCTGACACCGCAGCAGGAGCCCCTGCAAAGACAAAAGCCGTAAAGACCAATACCGGACGCAAAGGTTTCGGCAAGACACTCAAGGCCTCAAACAGACCAGTTTTTTATGCCAACGGCAAGTCAAACTTCACCATTTGCAAATAATCCTTACTCTTTGTAGTAAACCGGATAAGTAAACTTAAACAGTAAAGATTATGAAGAAATATATATTGATGATATGTGCAGCAGTCGCGCTGGTATGCAGCTGTGACAAGTATGCAGACACGATCTCCGATCTGGAGAGCCGTCTGGATGCTGTCGACGCCAGCAGCGCCACCCTGCTCACAAAAGTGCAGGCCATCCAGGTGCTTGCACAGGCCAAGGCCAGCGAGACCACTATCGAGTCAGTGAAAACCGACGCAAACGGCATCACTGTCAAGTTCAGCAACGGAAGTTCGTACATCATCAAGGATGGACAGAACGGTGCAAACGGTAAGGATGGTGAGGAGTTCGAAGTAGATGTCACAGAAGATGAGAACAGCTACACTTTCGATTTCGGAAGCGGTGATGTCATCTCTATCTCCAAGGCATTCGCCATCCAGTTCGAGGAGGAGACAATCGAGGCTCCTGCCGCAAGTGTTGTTACCATCAAGTACTCCATCGAATCTGCAGGCGAGACCACTCATGTATTCGCTGAGGGCGAGGGCTGCAAAGTGCTCTCAATCGACGAAGAGGCTTGCGAAATCACTGCACGCGCAGCCGGCAAGGTCGGTGCAGAAGTGTTCGTGAAGGTACGCGCCATCCGCAACGAGGATTCCAAGGTCAGCGAGAAATTCGTCACTATCGTCTCAGGTCCTCGCGAGCCTATCGCCCTTGATGGAGCGCTGTCAGGCTACTACGGAGACTCTCAGGAGCCAGGTGTGGACAACTACTTCACTCAGTTCTGGAAAGGTGAAGTGGATGATGACAACTATTTTGTAGGCGATGCATACAGCATTATCATCGACCTCTGGACCCCGATTGACGCAGCAAACATCCAGGTTCCTGCAGGTACATACGAGCCTGCAGACACCTACGAGCCGTTCACGTTCACAATCGGTGTCGACCAGACTCTCCGCGAGAATCTCGAAGAAGAACTTTGGCTCTATTCTCTGTTCTATGGTATCCAGACTGTAGAGGAACTTGCTGAATACCTTGGCTACAGTGCCGACGAACTCGACACGGCTTCATACTACGCAGGCTCTGAGCTCTACCATCAGTTCGAGGACGGAACATACGAGGACTACGGCATCACAGGCGGTACAGTAACCATTGAGCTTAACGGCACTACCTACAATGTAACAATGGACATCGAGGCAGGCGGCAGCGACTGGACATTCACATACAGTGGCGCGATCGAAGTGGAAGACCACAGACCTGAGCCTTGGACGCCTGATGAGTGGGATACTTGTGAGGTAAGTCGCTGGGATGATTACTATAGTGACGACACTTGCAACTGGAGTATGTCTGTCCGCAAGTCGAACAGCTCGTCAAACGGTACTATATATCTCGAACTCCTTGCTCCTGCAGACTGCGACGGAGGCATTGCAGAAGGCACATATACTGTAGGCGACGAATACGCTCCGTTCACAGTTCTTGCCGGAGAAAACTACTCATACTGGTACAAGTCCGGTATGGTTTGGGACGAAGCAAGCGAAGGAACCTTGACAGTGGAAAGCCTCGGCAACAAGCAGTATCATATTGTCGGAATATTCAAAGACACATACTACAGCGAGGACTGGGGATTCGACTTCACCGGCGAAGTTGCCGGAGATGTGACGAAAGTCAAGCATCATGCAGAAAAACCAAGCAAAATCTCCCTTACTACTGAAAAGAAGATCTCACTCTCTGAAATGAGAGCGATCAATGCCCGCGAGAGAGGTCAGAAAGCTGAGAAGCTTCCATTCCATCTCTTCTAATAACCAACATTAAGTATTGAACAAAAGAGGTCGGCCCGATGGTCGACCTCTTATTTTACCAGGTCATTTCAGCCGGGTCATAAATTCGTAAGCCCCCGACGAAGTACGTCTTGACGGATTGAGACAAACGTGTAGCCGCCACTACTGGGTATTACCTCGGCAGTGGCGGCTATTGCTTGGTAGTACCGGGTACTACCGGGCAGTGTCTGTCTTCTGTTGCCAGTTTCCGGGAAGGAGTTCTGACAGGTCCCCGTTCCCGTACTCGTATTCCGGGAGCCGCTTAAGGACATCCTCCATCCAAGTTCTCGGATCAATGCCGACGGCCTTGCAGGAACTGATGAGCGAGTATGCGATTGCAGCGCGGCAGGCCGCATCATCGTTTCCGCAGAACATATAGTTCTTGCGTCCCAGCGCGAGCGGGCGGATTGCGTTCTCGACAAGGTTGTTGTCGATGTTGTACCGACCGTCATTGACATAGCGGGCAAGCTTGGGCAATATCTTGTAGGTATATTCGATGGCCTTGCGGATAAGGCTTCCGCTGGTGGTCTGTTCATACTTGGCCAGCATCCAGTCCTCGAACTTGCGGATTGTCTCATAGGACTCTTTCTGCCTCCTCTCCTTCTTGGCTTCCGCAGAGAGTCCCTCTTCGTTCATCTCCGATTCTATGCGGTACAGGTCACCGATGTAGACTAGAGCCTCGGAGGCCAACTTCTTGTTTTCCTCAAGCGCTTCCACGAACTTCCGTCTCGCGTGCGCCCAGCATCCGAGCATTGTCTTTCCGGGAAGCCCCTCGAAGTCGTCATACACCGAGTAACCGTCAGTCTGGATGGCGCCGCTGTACGAAGACAGCAGCTTCCTCGCCGTCTCCTTGCTCCTGGAGCCGTTGTAATATATGAAGAACACAAGTCCCGTGAGAACGTCCCTCACACACCATATATATCCCTTCACCGCACGGTGCTTCTCGTTGTCGATCACCGGCAATGTGCTTTCATCCACCTGTATATATATGCTCTGAAGCACCCGTTTTCGCAGAAGGTCATACAGGGGTTTCAGTTTTCCGCAGGTGGCGACAAACCAGTCGTTGAGCGTGGAGTCGCTGATGATGACGCCCGATTCCTTGAACTTCTGCACGACCCGGTAGAAAGGCAGGTGGTAGAGGAACTTCTGCATCACGATATCCGTCAGTACCGAGGCCCCTGCCATGCACTTGTGAACCGGTGCGGCGGGCAGCGTAGCTATCTCGAAGGCTTTCCTTTCAGGATTTGCGGTTTGGAGAGATGATTTCAGGACAAACTTGTGACGAACGATACGGCGGATGTACACCTGTGCCGGGATTATCTCCAGACTGTCTGTCACTTCGGGGTCCAGTTCGGCGTAATCAGACTCCTTGCCGGCTATCTCTTCAGGATAGAGGTGCTCTTCACGTACTTCAAGCTTTGAGGTATCCACACTCTTGCGCACTTTACGCTCGTGGGCGACTACGGTGACCGTCTTCTCCAGCTCGGATTCGTCCTTTGCGATGGCCGCATCGATGCGGGCCTGCTCCTGGGGGTCTATGCTATTTTCAAAAAGAGACAGTTGGAGAGCATCGGGATCTACGGGAAGGTGCTTCTCGCTGCGCTTGCCGTACATCTGTTTGCGGAACCATTCGAGCTGTTGCTCCGCACGGAGAAGCAACTTGTCCTTAAGTTCAAGTTGGCTTTCAAGTCTTGCCACCTTTGACTCAAGTTCCGTTATTATCCTGTCTTTTTCCTGACTGCTCACGACTGTTTTTCTATCTCTTTTGCTACATCTAAGTTACGAAAAATCGGCGATATACGCAAGTATAAGGCCGATTTTCTTTCACTTTTTTTGAAGATTTTTTCAATATCTTTTCCCGCTCCGAAGACACCTTAGGCGGTACTCCGGACTGTCCGTTATCCGACGTATCATCCGGTCCAGATCTCCCCATTCGAGGGCAAGATTGCACTTGCCTTCCTCTCCGACTGGGAGATGAAGACGGCCGTAGTCGAGAAGCAGAGCATAGATGACCAGACCGGCCGGCTCCTTGCGAAGCAACTTGATCCGGTTCCTGTTCTTGTTCACGAAGATGAACACGTCCCCGTTGTGGAGGTCGGTGTTCATCAGGTTGTTCACTATGCCGCTGAGCATATGGAAGCTCTTGCGCATGTCGGTAGGCTCCGTGAACAGCCAATACCGCATGTTGTCGTCAAGACTGAACATTGCCTGCGGAGATTATCTCGCGAAGATGCATCGCGGTCATACTTCCCTGTATGCGCATGGCAGTTCCTCCGGGCGTGCGCAATTCCACCGTTACATAACTCTCCGCGGGCATTTCGCACTGTTTTGGCTTGGTCGTAGAACGGTTGCTCCGTGACGGAGGCATTGCCGGAACAAAACCGCCTCCGGTGCCAAGCTGGACGAAGCTACCGGACATGTTGCCGTCCGTTGCAGCCGCCTCGTCCTGCAGACGGTACTTTTTCTTTGCCTTGTAAAAGTTCCAGAACCGGATATCAAGTTCTTCAAGACGCTGTCTGTAGCTCATCTTGTGCTCCTGGCAGTATGCGTCAATCTCCAGGACCTCTTCGCGTGTCATCATAAGCCTTTCCTTTTTTATGCAAAGGTAGAGGGCCTTGAGACACGCTACAAGACGTACTTCGTCGGAGGCTTAC
>JAZRVQ010000013.1:0-4431 GCA_045599265.1 Candidatus Cryptobacteroides sp.
AATATATTTCATCGGAATATGGGTGTTTCACAAGCTGCTGGTGAAAAGTCTCTTCAGAAAAGCGTTAAAAAATAGAAAATGAAAACCTGGAAACTTACATTCTTTGACCTATTCTCCCTCGATATGGTTATCAAGGGAGCCTGGATTTATAAAGAATTGCCTGAAACATCAGTGCTGCAGGCATCGCTGGATGCTACTGTGCAACCTTATCCGCAATTGTTGGGAAGATATGACGCAAAACTGAAATCCGCAGTATGGAGCGGCCGTGAAAAGCCGATAGAACTGGTAGAACTTGACCGTAAGGGACATTCGGTCACGGAAGATATTTACACCCTGACTCCGAAATTCAATACGACCCGATTCAAAGCCGGCAGGTTCCGAGCGCTTGAAGCATATAGGATAAAGCTGGACGACGGTGTGGCGATTGTCCTCCAGGGATCCCACGCCTTGATGGATGGCGCCACTTTCTACAGAATAGCCGGAGATTGGGGCAGGCAGACTTCGGGAATCCCCGTGGAACCGATGGTCGTTGACCAGAATCTCATACCGGATGCCGATGCACTTACAAAAGAGCAGACGCTCTCCCGGGTACAGGAACTCGGCTGGTGCAAGATTGAATTCAAGTCATTGTTCAAGATGATGTTCAATATGGTTGCGATGAAAACCATAAAGGAAACATATATCATAGAGGTAGGAGATGATGAGATAGCCCGAATGCGTGAGGCTTACGGAGCCGGAACGAATGCCGTCCTGTGTTACTACGCCATAGGCGAATTAATGAAGAAACTCCCTGCGAAGGAAAGATTCACGCTTCTTGAAGTAGCCGATCTTCGCGGCAGGGCCTGCAATGTACCGGAAGGCTTCTGCGGCAATTTCTCACAACCCGCTGTGTTAGGAGAGTTCGACAGAGATGCCACTGCTGCCGACATTCAGAAAGCCGCATTCACCATCTTGAACGACAAGGAGGCACTCAGCGAAAACGTGCAACTTACAGCAAGTTCAAATCGATACGGCCTGCCGTATTTCCTGTTCGATGCAAGCGACATGAACAGTCCGGATCCTAAACTGTTCTATGTCAACAACCAGCTCAAGATGAAGGCATGCGAGGTGGATTTCGGCACCGGACTGCCGCTGAGGGCACAGCAGGCAATGCTCCCCGATATGATAAAGTTCTGGCAACCAGAGGCCGGTGGCCCTGTGCAGATAATATATGGCGGCTATGCGGCAAAAATAATGAGGAGGAAATGATAAAGTATCAGATTATCAGTCTTGCCGACCGCCCGGAACTCAAGAATCGTGCGGCACAGTGGTTCTCCGAAAAGTGGAGCATCCCAAACGAAACGTATTTGGAAAGCATTGAGGAGTCGTTTAATGCCGTCGTACCAAGCTGGTACGTTTGTCTCGATGGTAAAGAGATTATTGCCGGTATGGGTGTCATTGAGAACGATTTTCATAACAGGAAGGATCTTGCCCCGAACGTCTGCGCCGTTTTTACGGATGAAAGATATCGCTGCTGCGGCATTGCCGGAAAGCTGCTCGATTTTGTTTGTAGCGATATGGCGGCGAAAGGATTTAGGACCCTATATCTGCTCACTAACCATACAAGCTTCTACGAGAGGTATGGCTGGGAATTCTATTGTCTGGCTATGGGAGATGGTGAAGACAAACCGTCCAGGTTATACATTCATCAACAGAAATAGCCGTATAAAGTGAGATGAGTATGCAGATAATGGAAACAAAAAGACTGATTCTCAGGCCTTGGCGTGAATCGGATGCCGAGATGCTGTTCAAATATGCGTCCGACCCGGACGTAGGCCCTCGCGCAGGCTGGCCACCGCACAAGTCGGTAGAGGAAAGCCTCGAAATCATACGGACTGTATTCAGCAGTGAAGGGATGTGGGCTGTGGAGTTGAAGGAGGCCTCAGAAGTTATAGGCAGCATCGGATATCTGGCTGCCGGAAACTCGAACCTTGATATTGAAGAGGACCAGTGCGAAATCGGCTACTGGATTGCGAAGCTGTACTGGAACAAAGGCATCTGCACCGAAGCATTGCAGGCAGTCGTTGATTACTGCTTCAACGTGAAGGGTTTCTCCGTTCTCTGGAGCGATTATTTTCCAGAGAATCTCGCCTCCGGCCGTGTGATGGAGAAATGTGGCTTCGTCGATACGGGCCGACAGGTACTATGCCACGGCCTGGAAATCGGCGGCGACAAACCAGTAAAAGTAATGAGACTTGATTACGCAATATGAATAAAAGATTTACATTCAACACAATAGCCCTTTTTACCAGAGCCAACAAACCCATAGTGGATTTCTATACCAAGGTGTTTGGATTCACGACCGACTGGGATGGGGTCCAGCCGAATGTCGAGATGAGGCTGGAAACCTACAGCTCCGAAATCCGGAAACACGTCTGCCCGGGCTGCGAGAAGAGAACATTCGTCCGCTACGTTGATGTGGAAACCGGAGAATACCTTGCCATCGACGTCGGACGATGCGATCGGGAGAAGAAATGCGGATACCACAAAACGCCTCACGACTATTTCCGGGAACACGACACCGGCACCAGACGCAGCTACTTCTTTCCTCGCATCCAGCCGAATGAGAATAGCAGGCAGAAGACTTTCAGCATCATAAAGTCTGACCTTGCCGCCTCAACAATGACTGCTTATGACCGGAACAATCTGATGCTCTATATTCAATCACTCTGGGGCCCTGATGCCGTGCGACGAATCGTTTCGTCTTATGGAGTAGGAACCTGCAACTTCTGGCCCGGCGCAACGGTATTCTGGCAGCAGGATATCGACGGACGCTTCCGCATAGTAAAGATTATGCTCTACGACCAGAACACCGGCCACAGAGTCAAAGAGCCCTCCAGCCGGATAATGTGGGTTCATCGCCTGAAGATGTTCTCGGATTTTCATTTGAAGCAATGCCTTTTCGGGGAGCATCTTCTGAAAGGCTCCACCGCACCAGTGGCTATAGTCGAGAGCGAAAAGACAGCAGCTATCGCCAGCCTCTTCTTCCCGGGCGTACACTTCATTGCAACCGGTGGTCTGAACAATCTGCAATCCGAGAAGTTGAGGTGTCTTGCCTGGCATCGCATCATCCTTTTCCCTGACCTTGGCGCAGAAGAAAAATGGCAAGCGAAAACCAAAGAAGTCCCGGAACTGCGGAATGCCAAAGTTTCCACCTGGCTTATGAACAACAGAACAACGGCGGAAAAAGAAGAAGGGCTCGATATCGGCGATTGGTTGGTCCGACTTCCGTCAATACGCACGTTGAGGCTCGATGACTATTTGTAATACGGATACAGCCTCAGCGACCGCTGGCCACTTGCCGAAAACTGCGACGGATTCGAAACAAAAGAACAGCTCCAACGACGCAATCAACTTGAAGAAATGCGCAAAATGCGGAAATAATGAACAATTTGGTGATACTTTCAGCACCCCCGGAGCGTTCCCGGGTCGTTCCTAGATCGAAAAATTATGAGTACATTTGCTATGAATAAAAACTGTGTTATGGAATACGTCATTTATTGCGACGAGTCGCTTGGTAAAGGGAAATACTATTCGGACTTCTTCGGCGGAGCCCTGGTGAAGAGCTCTCATTTCGAAGAAGTGAAGGCGGCGCTTGAAGAGAAGAAGGCCGAACTGAACCTGAAGAACGAGATAAAGTGGGTGAAAGTGACCGAGAACTATCTCCAGAAGTATATGGAGATGATTGACTTGTTCTTTACATTCATCGAGCAAGGCAAGGTGAAAGTCCGCATAATGTTCCGTGACACCGAGAAGAGTCCTTCGGATCTCTCCAGAGATAAGATTGACAACCGATACTCACTCCTCTACTATCAGTTTGTGAAGAATGCCTTCGGCCTTTGCCATCGTGACAAAGAAGACGGCGATAAGGTGTTCCTGAGGATCTATTTCGATGAAATCCCTTACCCTCTTGAGCAGCGCGACGCATTCAAATCCCACATACATTCTCTTCAGAAATTCTGGCAATTCCGCAAAGCCGGCATCAAAATCAGAATGGATGATATCGCCGAAATCGTATCCGGAAAACATTCAATCCAGCAGTGTATGGACATCATCCTCGGCTCAATGGCCTTCATGCTCAACAAGCATAACGAGGAAATCCCTGAAGGGCAGACAGAGCGCGGAAAGAGAACCATAGCAAAAGAGAAACTGTTCTTTCACATACTCGGCCACATACGTGCACTGAAAGGATACGAGAATTTCCAGATTTACTGTGACACTCCGGCAGAGGGGCCTGTGGACTACTGGAAACATCCGTACCGTCATTGGTCGTTCCTTGCCAGCGAGTTTGTAAAATAGAAAAAGCCCCGCTTATGCTACATAAACCGCTCAAGTGGAACTAGAGCCTTCGCATAGGAGTAGGACTTTTCTTGCACAAAGATACACAAAATT
>JAZRVQ010000014.1:0-13397 GCA_045599265.1 Candidatus Cryptobacteroides sp.
CCCGGGCAGTAGCCCATCTCCTTTATCATCTCGAGGTCGTATTCCACCCTCTGCTTCAGTCTTTTGGCCTCCTGATATTTCCCGATGTCCTCAAAGAATGCGCATTGTCTGGCAAGGTCGTCCTGAATTTCGGAGATGGCCCGGATGCTGCGCTCCCTGGTCGTGACGAAGTTGTTGGCGGGGTAGATGCTGACCTCTTCCAATTCATCGACAAACGCCCCTGTGACCGGGTCTATTATGGATATGCGCTCGATTTCGTCACCGAAAAATTCGACCCTTACGGCGTTGTCTCCATACCCGATGCACACATCCACTGTGTCGCCGCGCACCCTGAAAGTACCACGCTTGAAATCGGTCTCCGTACGGCTGTACAGGGCATCGACAAGGTCATACATGAACCTGGTCGGGCTTTTCTGCTCACCACGCCGTACGGTCACAGTCTGGTCGTGAAAATCGGCCGGGTTGCCGATTCCGTACAGACAGGAAACGCTGGAGATCACAATCACGTCTCTCCTGCCGCTCAGCAGGGAAGACGCCGCCGACAGCCTCAATTTCTCGATTTCATCATTGATGCTGAGGTCTTTCTCGATATAGGTGTCAGTGGATGGAATATACGCCTCCGGCTGATAGTAGTCGTAATATGAGACGAAATATTCGACTGCGTTGTCAGGGAAGAATGACTTGAATTCACCGTACAGCTGGGCTGCCAGTGTCTTGTTGTGGCTGAGTATCAGCGCCGGTCTCTGAAGCTTTTCGATGACGTTCGCCATCGTGAAGGTCTTTCCTGAACCGGTGACACCGAGCAGGGTCACGGCATCCACGCCGTCACCAAGTGCGGAGCATATCCCTTCTATGGCCGACGGCTGGTCGCCGGCAGGCTTGTATTGTGACTGAATCTTGAATTTCATAAATATATTCCCACTACAAAAATACGCTTTTTCTTATAGAAAAGTTGGTTTGTATCGCAATTTGTATTAATTTTGCCGTGATAATGCCTTTATGGGGCATATTGTGCTTATACGTATAATTATTATTTTATGGTTTATTCACACGAAGTGCAGCAGATGTGCTGCGTAAAAAAAGGTCCAAACCACGGACCAGCACCAATTCCTGAAGAAGGTAAATGGGTGAAATCCAAAGAAATAACTGACATTTCCGGCTTTACCCACGGAATCGGCTGGTGTGCTCCTGAGCAGGGTGCATGCAAACTCAGCCTCAACGTTAAGAACGGAGTGATCCAGGAGGCTCTCGTAGAGACCATCGGATGTTCAGGTATGACTCATTCAGCTGCAATGGCATCTGAGATTCTTCCTGGCAAGACCATTCTCGAAGCCCTCAATACTGACCTTGTATGCGATGCTATAAATACAGCGATGCGTGAACTTTTCCTCCAGATTGTTTACGGACGTACCCAGAGCGCTTTCAGCGAGGGCGGTCTCGTGATCGGAGCAGGACTCGAGGACCTTGGCAAGGGGCTCCGCAGCCAGGTGGGCACTCTTTATGGAACACTTGAGAAAGGACCTCGCTATCTCGAACTTGCCGAAGGTTACATCAAGACCCTCGCCCTTGACGAGAATGACGAGATCTGCGGTTACGAGTTTGTTCATCTCGGCAAATTCATGGAGCAGGTCAAGAAGGGTGTAGACGCCAACGAGGCCCTCAAGGCCGTCACAGGTACATATGGACGTTTCAGCAAAGAGGCCGGCGCAGTCAAATACATCGACCCACGTAAAGAATAAGGAGAAAGACTATGATAAGAGAAGTTAAGTTCGAAAGCCAGGACCGCAGAATGAAACAGGTCCTCGCAGCCCTCAACGCAAACGGCATCGCTTCCATCGAAGAGGCCAACGAGATTTGCGAAAAATATGGTCTTGACCCTTACAAGACTTGCGAAGACACTCAGCCTATCTGCTTCGAGAATGCAAAGTGGGCTTATGTATGTGGTTCCGCCATCGCTCTGAAGAAAGGTGAGGAGACTGGTGACAAGAGCGCAGTGAAGGCAGCCGAGAACATCGGTATCGCCCTTCAGAGCTTCTGTATCCCCGGTTCCGTTGCAGACGACCGCAAGGTTGGTCTCGGACACGGCAACCTTGCAGCCCGTCTTCTCAGCGAGGAGACCAAGTGCTTCGCTTTCCTTGCAGGCCACGAGTCATTCGCAGCTGCAGAAGGAGCAATCAAGATCGCTGCAAAGGCAGACAAGGTCCGCAAGGAACCTCTCCGCTGCATCCTCAACGGTCTCGGAAAGGACGCTGCCCAGATCATTTCCCGCATCAACGGTTTCACATACGTGCAGACTCAGTTTGACTATTTCACAGGCGAACTCAACATCGTCCGTGAGATTGCTTACTCAAACGGTCCCCGCGCAAAGGTGAAATGCTACGGCGCTGACGATGTCCGCGAGGGCGTTGCCATCATGTGGCATGAGGGTGTCGATGTTTCCATCACCGGCAACTCAACCAACCCTACCCGTTTCCAGCACCCGGTAGCAGGTACATACAAGAAGGAACGCATCCTTGCCGGCAAGCCATACTTCTCAGTTGCTTCAGGTGGCGGTACAGGCCGTACACTTCACCCGGACAACATGGCGGCCGGTCCTGCTTCATACGGTATGACTGACACAATGGGCCGTATGCACTCAGACGCACAGTTCGCCGGCTCTTCATCAGTCCCTGCACACGTGGAGATGATGGGATTCCTCGGCATCGGCAACAACCCTATGGTTGGATGTACAGTTGCATGCGCAGTCGATGTTGCAACAGCATTGAACAAATAACAATTATTATAGTATTAACATTTTCATCTATTAACGCGTTATGAAAAATTTTAGAATTTTTGCCGCTGTACTTGCTCTCGCCCTTTCAATGGGCGCTGTAGCATATGCACAGGAAGACGGCAACAGGGACGAGAACGGCAAGATCGTTCGCGGTCCTTATCTGACCAATGGTTTCTGGGACAATTGGTTCATTCAGCTTGGTGGCGGAATCGACCTTACAATTGACCAGATGGGCAAGAACTTCAATGGCAAGCTCACTCCAGAGTTCGAACTCAATGTCGGCAAATGGATCGATCCTTGCTTCGGTGCGCGTCTTGGTTTCCAGGGCGTCAAGTATGCTGTCAAGGAAGTAGGCTCTGCATATGCAGACCCGGCAAAGGACCTCAATATGCATCTCCACGGAGATTTCCTCTGGAACATCAGCAACCAGTTCTGGGGTTACAAGGAAAGCCGTATCTACAACTGCATCCCTTATCTCCAGGCAGGCTTCTTTTTCGGAAAGCCGGGTGTAGAGTTTGAGGCTGGCGCAGGTATCCTCAACAACTTCCGTATCACTCCTCGCCTCGGTGCCTTCATAGACGCACGCATGTCTGCAGTACGTGGCGAGCAGTTCAAGGTTGATGGCCGTGCAGGTCTCTTCTCTGCATCTCTCGGTCTCAATGTAAACCTTGGCAAGACCAACTGGAAGCGCTCCAGCGAGGATGCTCTCAACGACCAGATCGCTGCTCTCCAGAATGCAAACGACGCTCTTGCAGCTGCCAAGAAGGCTGCTGACGACGAGAATGCTGCTCTCACTGACGCCAACAAGAAGCTTGCTGACGAGAACGAAGAGCTCCGCAACCGTCCAACTGAGACTGTCATTCCTGCATTCGAGGGTCCTGCATACCTCTATTATGAGATTGGCAAGACTGAACTCTCAGCTCTTGAGAGCCAGCACCTCGAGTACTTTGCAAACTACATCCTTGCAAAGGACGAAGAAACTACTTTCCATCTTACAGGTAGCGCCGACAAGGGCACAGGTTCTGCAAAGCGCAACCAGTATCTTGCTGATACCCGTGTAAACAACGTGAAGGACATCCTTACCGGCAAGTATGGTATCTCTGAGGACCGCATCGTTGTCGAGCCTTCAGTCATTGCTGACAATGACCCTGCTCTTGACAGATGTGTAATCATCAACAACAAGTAGTATTTCACTGACTTTATAGGGAGATGCCCGTCTGTCGGGTGTCTCCCTTTAATTATCTTATCATGCAGATCAACAGGTTCAGAGTTATTTTGGTGGCCATGGCATCCATGCTTTTGGCCTCGTGTGCAACATACAAGAAAATCAATTATATCCAGGATGTCGAAGCCGGCAAGGCTGAAAGCATAATCATCAATGAGGGCATCCTCATCCAGCCTAAGGATATGATTTCAATAATTGTGTCCAGCAAGAACCCTGAACTTTCTGTCAATTACAATCTCCCTGTAGTCTCTTACCAGGCAGGAGCGGAAATCACTTCCGGAATTTCTGCCCGCAGGTTGGCGGCTTATGTGGTGGATAATGACGGCAATATTGATTTCCCTGTTTTGGGAGAAATCCACGCCGCCGGATTGACTCGATGGGAACTTTCAAAAGAAATCAAGTCCCGTTTGATTGGGGAAGGACATCTGAAGGATGCGGTTGTCACCGTTCAGTTCATGAACTTCAAGATTTCTGTACTTGGAGAAGTCACCTCTCCTGGCACATACACAATTGATGGTGACAAACTTACCATACTTGAGGCATTGAGCCTCGCCAGGGACCTCACTATTCATGGATGCAGAGACAGAGTTTTCGTAATCCGTGAAAAGGACGGAGAGCGCATCACTTATCAGTTGGATCTCCGCAGTGTGGAACTTTTCAATTCTCCTGCATATTACCTGCAGCAGAATGACGTCATCTATGTGGAACCGGATAAGGTCCGTGCCGGTCAGTCCACCTTGAATGAAAACAGTGTCAAGTCGGCCAGCTTCTGGATCAGTATCGGCTCTGTTCTCACTACCATTGCAACATTCATTGTCACTGTGTTGAATGTTACCGGCAAAATCCATAAATAATTATGACCGAGACAAATCCTAATACAACATATAACAGTCTGAATAACCAGGAAGAGCAGTTCCAGATTCAGTTCATAGATATCTGGCATATGATATGGGACTACAAGTGGTGGTATGTATTGAGCATTTTCGTGGCTTTATCGATTGCTTTCTTCTACCTATACCGCTCGCCTGAGGTTTATGAACGTACAGAAAAATTCATTCTTGACGAGGGCGCCCAGGAAGCGGCTATGAGAGACATCTCGTCATTTGCGGGAAGTGTTGGGTCAAGAATCAGATATGCTACAAATGTCGACAACGAAGTTGAAGCCATTTCTTCTCCGGATATCATGGAAATCGTTGTCAAAAGGCTTGAACTCGAGACTTCTTATTACGAGCATCAACTTTTCCGCCAGGTCGAACTTGGCCCAAAAACTCCAATCAAGTTGATACTTGCGGGAGATAATCCATCCAGGTCCATTAAATTCGATGTGACCAAGAGAGGCGCTTCGTCTTTTGAACTCCATGATTTTGTGATCGGTGGCGAGGAATTGAAGGATGCAAAAGCCGTCAAGGGTGAGATAGGCGATACAATCACCACGCCTGTTGGGCTTGTTTCCATTGTATTCCCTGACAGCCTTTCAGCTTCACGCGCATCTTCATTGAACTGGTCGAATGACATGACTGTGGCATGGAGCAATGCCAAGAGCAAGGCAAAGGCATTCGCACGCAATACCACGGTCTCATTGTCGGGCAAACAGACGTCGGTTGTAGTCATAACAGTCAAGGACCTTTTCCCGTCAAGAGCTGAAAATATTCTCAAGACACTGGTCAATGTTTATGATGAAGAATGGATTCACAACAAGAATCGTTCAGCGAGGGTAACTACCGGTTTCATCAATGACAGGCTTGTGGTCATCGAAGAAGACCTTGACAAGTTGGAGTCGGATCTGAAGAATTATAAGGAATCCAACAAGGTGAATGATATTTCTGCAGTTGGCAGTGCATATCTTTCACAGGCAAACAAATATGCTGAGAAAGAATTTGAACTCAGCAACCAGATTGCGATCGCCGAGTATATCAAGGAGTATATTACAAAACCGGAAAATTCCGAGCAGCTCATTCCTTCCAATTCCGGCCTTATCAGTAGTGGAGTTGAAAGTCAGATCGCTGAATTCAATAAAAATATGCTCGAGAGGGACCGCCTTGCTGCCAACAGTAGCGAGTATAGTCCTGTGATTGCAGAGATGAACACTGCTCTTGCATCAATGAGGGGGGCTATCGAGCGTTCAATAGATAATCTTATCGCGACTCTTAAGCTTCAGCAGTCGGACATTATCCGTCAGGAAGACAAGATTCTTGCGAAAATTGCACGTACCACCGGTCAGGAGTTCGCCCTCTTGAGTATCGAACGCCAGCAGAAAGTCAAGGAGTCTCTTTATGTTTACCTTCTTCAGAAGCGTGAAGAAAACGAGATTGCCGGTTTGGTGAATGTCGGAAATACCCGAATGATAATGGCACCGAACGGCAGTTCCGCTCCGGTTGAGCCTAGGCGTTCCGTGGTTTTGTTGCTGGCTCTTATGCTTGGAGCAGGCCTTCCGTTTGGAATCATCTTCCTCAAACGGATGCTTGATTTTACGGTTCATTCAAAGGATGACGTTGTCAAGACTCTTTCGATGCCTTTCCTTGCAGATATTCCAGAAACACTTGCTAAAAAGGACAGAAAAAAATATCGTCTATTCCAAAAACTTGCTCTGAATGATGATCAGCGACGAATTGTGGTCAAGTCCGGCAGCCGAAACACTATCAATGAGGCGTTCCGTGTCTTGAGAACAAATGTGGACATGATGCTCAGAAAGGAGGAAGGGACAAGGACTGTTATGGTCACTTCATATTATGCAGGTTCCGGAAAGACCTTCATTTCCCTCAACCTCGCTGCATCAATGGCACTGAAGGGTACAAAGACCATAGTTGTTGACCTTGACTTGAGAAAAGCATCGTTGAGTACTGCACTTGGTGGCAATGGCACTGGCGTTTCATCTTTCCTCAGCGGAAAGGAATCGCTGCTGACAGATTGTATCTCCAATATCTCTGACAATCTTGATGTTTTGAAATGTGGCACTTTGCCTCCTAACCCGACAGAACTTCTCCTTTCGGATGAGTTCAGAGATATGATGGAGACTCTGAAAAGAGACTACGATTTCGTAGTCCTTGACTGTCCTCCAATCGAGATAGTAGCAGACTCCTCAATTATCACTGACTATGTCGATATGACAATATTTGTTGTTCGAGCAGGTCTTATGGACAGGAGAAATCTCCCTGCCATCGAAGAAATATACCAGTCTGATAAATATACCAGAATGGCCGCCATTCTCAACGGTGTTGTAACAACTTCCAAGGGCTATGGACATTACGGCTACGGTCATTATGGTTATGGTTCATATGGCTACGGTTCTTATGGTTATGGCTCATACGGCTATGGCGGATATGCCAAGGAGGACGAAGATTAATGGGATTGTTCAATAGAAAGAAATCTCTGATAGACAGCAATCTGCTGCTTAACGCAACTGACCGTCATTCGCACATCTTGTATGGTGTGGATGACGGTGTCGCGTCTGAGGAGGAGTCTCTGCAGATTCTTGAATTCTATCAGCAGCAGGGATTGAAGGATTTATGGCTGACTCCGCATGTCATGGAGGACATACCGAATACCACAGAAAAGCTTAAAAGACGTTTTGACGAACTTCTCAATGCATATATTCCCGAAGGAGAAAGTGGCTCGGACTGCATAAATCTTCATCTTGCAGCAGAATATATGCTTGATACGGTCTTTAATTCAAGACTCAATCAGAAAGATCTTCTGACCATGGAAGACGACATGGTCCTTGTCGAGACATCCACATGGTCCCCGCCGATTGATTTCTACGAACTTCTGGACAGGATGCTTCACCGTGGATATCGTCCTTTGCTGGCCCATGTGGAGCGCTATCATTATCTCAAGCCGGAAGACTATGACCGGATCCATGAAATGGGTGTCAGGATGCAGCTGAACATTGGTTCCTTGACGGGGGGATATGGAGAGAACTCCAGGAAACGTGCCCATACCCTGCTGGACAAATCATATTATTATTGCTGCGGTTCGGATTGCCACCGCTTCAAGAACATATATGCACAATACACAGCGAAAGAGCTTGACAAGAATGATCTGGCCGCGCTGGACGGTTTGCTCCACCAATCGTAGTATGAAAAGATTATTGACATTGGTACTTCTGCTTGTAGAATTTCTTGCAGGGGCGCAGACAAAAAAATATACATACATCGTGTCGCAGGATGGTTCCGGTGATTTCCAGACTGTCCAGGAGGCAATCGACGCCTGCCCGGCATTCGGCAGGAAGGCCGGCGTTTCGATCTTTGTTAAGAGCGGTGTCTATGAAGAAAAGGTCACCGTGCCTCAAAGCAAAAGGAGTGTGCATGTTGTAGGAGAGAATCCATACAATACTGTTATCACATGGGATGATTATGTGGGCAAGAAGACCGGGTCAGGCATTCCTGTATCTGCTTCGTCGACAGCGACATTGTCTGTCATCGGTGAGGATTTTCTTGCGGAGAACATCACTGTGAGGAACATCTCCGGAGATTTTGGCCAGGCCAGCGCCATCAGCGTCGATGGCGACCGGGCCTCATTTGTCGGGTGCCGTTTCCTGTCCAACCAGAACACTGTCTCCCTGAATGGAGATGGAAAGAGGCAGTATTTCTACAATTGCTTCATAGAGGGAACGAGTGACATGGTTTCCGGCAGCGGAACTGCCTGGTTCGAGAAGTGCACTCTTCGCAGCAAGAAGGACGGCAGCGTCACTTCTCCAAGCACGGAGCAGGGTGTCGGATTCGGCCTGGTGTTCAGCCATTGCCGACTTATCCACTCCAGCAGGGTGTCTGCCTGCTATCTTGGACGACCTTTGAAACAGTACGGCATGTCAGTTTTCATGGAATGTGAACTCGGTGACCATATACTGTCGGAAGGCTGGCACAACTGGAATAAGAAGTTTGCTGAATCAACTGCGTATTTCGCTGAATATCAGAATTATGGCCCTGGCGCTGTCAAGCACGACAAGCGTGTCAGGTGGTCCCGTCAGCTTACTTCTAAACTGGTCGCTGATTTCACAGTCGAAAATGTGCTGCATCTGTCGGAATGGTTCTATAAGGACGGTTTCATGACATATTCAGTCAGGGCCGTACGTGGTGAGATGATGCAGTATCCGGATGCTCAGTATGACTGGAACCCGGTTACTGCGATGCAGATGCAGGCATTCCTTGCAGCCGCCGAGACTTACCCGTCACAGGACATCATTGAATATGTCAGAAGATGGGCAGATTCGATGGTTACGCCGGAGCAGAAAATCGTATCATACAGTGTTTCAGAATGTAACCTGTCCAAAATCGCACCTGCTCGGGTCTATCTGAAACTTTCTGATATCTACAAGGACAATAAGGACGACTTTTTCAAATATACCTTTGTCGCAGGATATGTCCGGTGCCAGATTGACCGTCAGCCACGCACCCGTTCCGACATGTTCTGGCGCGATGCCTTGTCGGAGGATGTGGTCTCGCTGTCAGATTTCTGGGCTGCCATGCCGTTCTATGCCGAGTTTTCGTACCGTTATGGTGACGGCAATTCCCTTGCTTTCAGGAACGACCTTCTCAATGACATCGGACGCATCTACAAAAAGTCATACGAAACCCTTCGTGATCGCTCCACCGGGTTGTATTTTGATGCCTATGATGAGTCTCACCAGTCTCCATGGGCAGAGAAGAGAACAGGACTTTCATCGACGATGAACGCATGTGCGACAGGACTTTATGCCGCTTCCCTTGTCGACGTTCTGGACTCTTACCAGGAGGATCAGCCATACCGCGCCGAATTGATCAGGCAATTGGGTGAGTTGGCCGAGTCAATCCGTAGGAATGCAGATTCGGTGACCGGTCTTTGGCGCAGTTCTTTCGAACTTCCGTCAGGTGAGGATAACGACATTGAGGCCTGTGCATCTGCATTGATTATTTACTCCATTACAAAGGCTGTGAACAAGGGCTGGCTTGATGCAGGTAAATGGTGCAGTTTTGCCCGGAACGCTTTCGATGCCTTTGTCGAGAATTTTGTTTCGGAGAATGAAGATGGGCAGATCACCCTCCGCCATGCTGTAAATCAGCCTATGGCCGTGCCGGCGTTCATTCTTGCCAGTCTGGAAAATGAGAAATTGAAATAAATTGATAGTCAAATAATTATGGATAAGAGAAGTTATGCAATGGGAATGAGCATTGCCCACAATATGCTCCACTCCGGTGTCAAGGACCTTCAGTTTGATGATTTTGCAGCCGGAATCAAGGCTATACTTACAGGTGAAAAGCCTGCATTGTCGATCGAAGAGGCCGGTGATATCCTTGACAAGTATTTTGCAGAAATGGAGGCTCAGCAGAAAGACCAGGCAGATGCCATGGCTGCTGTTTACAAGACAGAAGGCGAGGCATTCCTTGCACAGAATGCAAAACAGGACGGTGTCAAGGTGACGGCCAGCGGACTTCAGTACAAGGTCATAACCAAAGGCAGCGGCAAGAAGCCGAAAGCAACCGACCGTGTCCGCTGCCACTATGAGGGACGCCTTGTGGACGGCACCAAGTTCGACAGTTCGTATGACCGCAATGAGCCGGCCGTGTTCGGTCTCAACCAGGTCATTCCTGGATGGACAGAGGGCGTGCAGCTCATGAGCGAGGGCTCCAAATTCGAATTCTATATTCCATACAATCTGGGTTATGGCGAGAGGGGAGCATCAGGTGCCATCCCGCCATATGCAGCACTGATTTTTGTCGTTGAACTAATAGCCGTTCTTTAATATGTATACATCTGACAACGGGCTTTATGTCGCCCACGGCCCAAACGGCCCTATTTCCATCTGCAGTAAAATGGCCAACAGGCACGGCCTCATCGCCGGTGCCACCGGAACAGGTAAGACAGTGACTCTCCAGGTCATGGCAGAAACATTCTCGCAGGCAGGCGTGCCTTGCTTCATGGCCGATATGAAGGGAGACCTTTCAGGTATCAGCCAGACTGGTGAAATGACAAGTTTCATACAGAAACGCTGCGGCGAGTTTGGCATCACAGATCCTAAGTTTGGCAGCTGTCCGGTACGTTTTTATGACGTTTTCGGCGAGCAGGGCCATCCT
This sequence comes from Candidatus Cryptobacteroides sp., assembly GCA_045599265.1. Classification (GTDB taxonomy): domain Bacteria; phylum Bacteroidota; class Bacteroidia; order Bacteroidales; family UBA932; genus Cryptobacteroides. Next base: position 11,048 of record JAZRVQ010000014.1, read on the forward strand.
ATGCGCACCACCATATCCAATATGGGACCTCAGCTCCTGAGCCGTCTGCTCGGTCTGAACGACACTCAGGAAGGTGTGCTGAACATCGTTTTCCGCGTTGCTGACGAGAGGGGACTGCTTCTTCTTGACATGAAGGATCTCCGCTCTATGCTCGACTATGTCTCGAAGCATGCCGCAGAGTTCACATCCACTTATGGAAATGTGTCAGCAGCCAGTGTCGGCGCCATCCAGAGAGCACTTCTCACACTCGACAACCAGGGTGCGGACAAATTCTTTGCAGAGCCTTCTTTTGATATTTATGACCTTCTTCAGGTCGAGGCAGGTGGAAAGGGTGTCCTCAGCGTTCTCGCAGCTGACAAATTGATGCTCAACCCGAAACTTTATTCGACTTTCCTTCTCTGGCTTCTTTCCGAACTGTATGCCCAGCTTCCTGAGGTGGGAGATCTTGAGTTCCCTAAACTCGTGTTCTTCTTCGACGAGGCTCACACCCTCTTCGATGACACACCGAAGGCTTTGGTTGACAAGATCGAGCAGGTTGTCAGACTCATCCGAAGCAAGGGCGTCGGAGTCTATTTCGTTACGCAGAACCCTACCGACATCCCTGACGTGATTCTTGGCCAGCTTGGAAACCGTGTCCAGCACGCTCTCCGCGCCTACACACCAAGAGACCAGAAGGCCGTCCGCACTGCCGCGGAGACATTCAGGGCCAACCCTGCATTCAAGACTGAGGACGCCATCATGGAGCTCGAAACAGGTGAGGCGCTCGTCTCATTCCTTGACGCAAAGGGTGCTCCTGCAGTTGTTGAACGCGCGAAGATTCTCTTCCCGCTCAGCCAGATCGGAGCCGTTTCAGAGGCCCAGCGTACACAGATCATCAATGCATCCCGCATTTATGGCAAATATGACAAGACCATAGACCGTGAAAGTGCGTTCGAGATTCTTCTTGCAGAGTCTGAAAAGGCCCTTCAGGAGGCAGCAGAGGCTGAAGAACAGGCAATAGCCGAAAAAGAGGCCGCTGCCAAGAAAGAGGCCAAATCAGCCAAGACTACAGCCAAGTCGACCAAGAAAGATACTGGAGTGGTGGGTAAAGTGGCAAAGGCCGCGATGGGTGCGGTGATCACATCTGTCACAGCCAGTGCCGGCACACTTGTAGCCAACAAGGTCACTGGCAAGAAGAGCAAGACCACTGGCAAAGATGTAGCCGGAAAGGCTATCAAGAACGCCACGTCGACTGCCTCCAGGACTCTGGTGAGAAGCATTCTCGGCAATCTTCTTAAATAAACAGTGGGCTTTTTTGAAATATTCACATTGCTGACGGGTATCCTGTACATCGTGCTGGAAATCCGTCAGCATAGTTTTATGTGGATTGTCGGGGTCCTCACGGCAGTGGCCGCAATGATAGTCTTTTTCCGTCAGGGTCTGTACGCATCCTTTGCGCTTAACTGTTATTACTTTGCCATATCATTCTGGGGACTATGGCAATGGATGCGTCTGTCGGGAATCAGATCGCAGACAGAGACACCGGCGGATTCCGTCATTGTGCGTCCGCTCGGCCGAGACATTATTATATTCAGTGCTGTCATTTTTGTGGCTGGTACAGTCGGTCTGGGGTTTGTCGCCAGGTGGCTTGGAGATCCGATGGGCTGGCTTGATGTGTCGGTGGCGGTACTCAGTGCCATCGCAACATGGTGGCTCGGAAGGTGTCATAACGAACAATGGGTCCTGTGGATATTTGCAGACGGACTGAGCACGGTGCTTTGTGCCAAATCCGCCCTGTCCGGAAATCTATCCATGTGGTGGATGGCTGTCCTGTATATAGCGTACACATTATCAGCGTTTTACGGCCTGCATTATTGGAAAAAACACGCACAGGAAGTGCTCTGAGGCTATTTTTTATCTAAAAAAACCTCAAAAAAATTTGCTGGTTCAAAATAAAGGTGTACCTTTGCAATCCCTTTCGGAAACGACAGGCGCAGAGTTATCAACATACAAATTTTTAAAATAAAATTTGCAGATTTAAAAATTTGATGTACCTTTGCAGTCCAATCCGATTCGGATGGGAGGCGGTCGGCCTGAGAGGGCCGGGTTTTTTTTCCGCCTTTTGAAAACCAAGTTCATTGAAAAGACTGAGAGAACAAGTACAAGCAAGTACCGAAAATTTTGTAACAAAATAATTCGAGAAGCGTTGATTTCTTTAGAAAATAGAGAGATACGAAACTGTCAGAGATCGGACTGAGATTTATATTTAATATACAATGAAGAGTTTGATCCTGGCTCAGGATGAACGCTAGCGGCAGGCTTAACACATGCAAGTCGAGGGAGAAGCGAGGTAGCAATACTGAGCGGGAAC
>JAZRVQ010000015.1:0-8894 GCA_045599265.1 Candidatus Cryptobacteroides sp.
ACGACATGGCTACGATCCGACTTATCGTTAAGGGCACGATGTGCCCAGATGATACATCCGGCGAGGATGAGTGCCATAGCAGGCATCATCATCATACCATTGTTCTGGTATCCGTGCTCGTAGCACCAAGCGGGGATAATCTGGAAGCCCAGCAGGCTACCGCTACCCAACAACTCGCGTACGAAAGCAATCACAGCCAGTACCCAGGTGTAACCAATACCGTTGCCCAGACCGTCCATGAACGAGTCCCAAGGACCGTTGGTCATGGCGTAGGCCTCCAGTCGTCCCATCAGGATACAGTTAGTGATAATCAGACCGATATACACGCTGAGCGCAACGCTCACGTCGTACATGAAGGCCTTCAGTATAGCACTAACCAGGGTAACCAGAGCTGCTACAACCACCAGCTGGACAATAATACGGATACGACCGGGAATGGTGTTACGAAGTGCCGAAATTACCACGTTGGCCATAGCCACGATGATAGTAACGGCCAGACCCATTACCAGCGCGTTCTTCAGTTGAACGGTAACTGCCAACGCGGAGCAGATACCCAGAATCTGAACTACTACAGGGTTGTTAGCGTTCAGCGGGCCCATAAAGGCCTGTTTAGTTTTCTCACTCAGCATCGCTTACCTCCGTTTCTGTTTGATCGGCTTCGCCGGTTTGATCGCATTCAGCTGTTTGATCGGCTTCGCCAGTTTGACATTTGTTAAACCAACCGGCTGCAACATACTCGCCAAGGCAGGTGTGGAGCATCGTCTCTACGCCCTTTGAGGTGATGGTAGCACCGCTGATGCAGTCTACGTCGCCGCCGTTGCCGGCTTTCTCAATGAGCATACCTTCGCCCGTAGCGCCGAGGACAGCCTTGCCCTCAAACTGCTGCTGGAAGACGGTGTAGTTCTTAATCTCACCACCCAGACCCGGAGTCTCACCTTCGTGATTGAAGAAGACCGAGTAGATAGTCTGCTTGTCCTCGTTCAGGGCAATATAGCCCCAAATCGGACCCCATAGACCTGCACCACGTACAGGCAGGATGTATTTCTTCTCGCCGTTTAGGTTAGCTTCGTACCAACTCAGACCGCACTGCTCGCACTTTACCTCCGTAATCTGCTCCTCGTAGAGGGCTGTTGCGGTTGCATCGTCCAGGTCGCGCTCGTTGAGCGACGACAGAATCTGCTTGTGTGTATCGAGTAGCACGTTGGCGTCCTGACGAGCCTTCAAACCCATGCTGACAACAGCCAGCAGCAAGGCTACGACAATAACCATTACAGATGCATACACTATCGTGTAAACATTGCTATTCGTATTTAGTTTCATAACGTTTGAAATAGTTTAAAATAGTTTGACATAGTTATGAATTAAGCACGCTTAGCACGACGGTTGATATTGACGCGAACTACGCACCAGTCGATGAGCGGAGCGAGGCAGTTCATCAAGAGGATTGCCAGCATCATGCCCTCGGGATAACCGGGGTTGAACAGACGCACTGTCACGCAGAGAGCACCGATAAGCAGACCGTAGATCCATTTGCCGCACTCGGTCTGAGCTGCTGTCACAGGGTCTGTAGCCATGAAGATGCTGCCGAAGAGGAAGCCGCCCATGATGAGCTGCTGCCAGCCAGGAACAAAGTTCTCAGGTGCGAGACCGTGTGCAAGGGCACCGATTGCAAGACCGCCGGCGATGGAAGAAAGCATGATCTTCCAGCTTGCGGTGTTGGTGAAGATGAGGATGATGGCACCCAGAAGGATAGCGATGACGCAGGTCTCGCCGACTGCACCCGGAGTGATGCCGAGGAAGTTGTCGAGTACGCTGTATGCGTCAGGGTTTGCGAGAGGAGTGGCACCGGAAACACCGTCAAGTGAGGTGAGAGCGCCGCTCTGCCAGCATTTGCCTTCTGCACCGAATCTTTCGAGACCGCCGATCCATACGTTGTCACCGGACATCTTGCTAGGGTATGAGAAGAAGAGGAATGCACGTGCGATGAGTGCAGGGTTCCAGATGTTCATGCCTGTGCCTCCGAAGACTTCCTTGCCGATGATGACTGCAAATGCTGTTGCGACTGCAAGCATCCAGAGTGGAACGTCAACAGGGACGATGAGCGGAAGGATGAAACCGGTCACGAGGTAACCCTCGTTGACTTCGTGTCCGCGGATCTGTGCTGAAGCGAACTCGATGCCGAGTCCGACGATATAAGTTACAAGGTAGAGAGGGATGATCTTGACGAGACCGTATCCTACACAGCCCCAGAAGCCCCATCCGCAGTCAAAGAAAAGATTGTGCTGGTATCCTGTGTTCCAGACTCCGAAAAGGAATGAAGGCACAAGGGCGAGCACCATGATGATCATGACTCTCTTGATGTCGACGCAGTCCCTTACATGCGCACCGCGCTTTGTGGTGGTGTTCGGGACGAACATGAATGTCTCAAAGGCGTCGAATGTTGAGTGGAGCCATCCAAGCTTACCGCCTTTCTCAAAGGTTGGCTTGATTTTGTCTACTATATTTCTTACGTTCATAATTCTCTGTCTTTAAGCCATTTCCTTAAGCATGAGGTCGATTCCGTCAGATATGATGCTCTGGATGTCGATCTTTGAAGGGCATACATATTCGCAGAGAGCGAGATCCTCTTCGAGGACTTCGTAGATACCGTACTGCTCCATCTTGTCGATATCACCTGCAAGGCAAGCCTTGGTGAGATAGACAGGGTAGAGGTTCATAGGGAACACCTTGCCGTAAACGTCGCTGACGACGAATGCGCGCTCGCCTCCGTGGAGGTTGGTGTCCATGTCATATTTCTTGTCCGGGCAGAGCCAGCCGAACAGCCAGTGGAAATATGCGTGTGATGAGCTGAACTGGTTGAAACGGAAAGGTTTTGCCCAGCCGAATGCCTCATACTCGTTGCCTTCCTTGAGGATGGTCACCTGGTTGTCGTGGAAGCTTGTGAAGCCGTCCACTCCGATGTTGCGTCCGCTCAGGCAGTCGCCGCTGACAAAGCGGGCTGCATCTGCGGATGTGCCGTAGAACTCGTGGATTTCCTTGATTGCGAAACCTGGAACGGCATCGATGTAGCAAGGATACATGGCCATAGGGCCTGTGACAGCGACCTTTCTGTGAAGGTCCACCTTGCCGGTGTTGAGGAGACGTCCGATGGCGGCAAGTTCGTGCATTGTGACGGTCCATGCGGTCTGGCCCTTTCTGATCGGGCAGATGTGGTGGATCTGGATGCCGACGTTGCCTGCAGGGTGCCTGCCCTCGAACCAGTGCTTCTCGACTCCTTCGAGTTTCTCGAACTGAGACTTGACCTCAGCGTTGAAGGAAACATGGACGGTCGCGATCTTGGCAAGTGCCTTGACAGCAGCCTGGATGTTGTTGAACTCTCCCTTGAGAGCGAATTCCACGTCCGCTCCGAGAGGGGCGGTGGTGAAAGCGGAGACGAAAATGGCCTTTGGCGCTACTGCAGGGTTTGCAACGATGCCGTAAGGGCGCTGGATGAGACATGCCCAGAGACCGCTCTTCATAAGGAGAGCCTTGACAGCCTCTGCGTCCATTGCGCCGGCATCCTGCTTGCCGAAGTCAATGCTTTCGCTCTTTGCGTCAGCCTTGATGCGAACCTCGAGCAATTTCCTCTTTTCACCTCTGACGACCTCAGCCACCTCGCCGCTTACAGGGGAAGTGAAGAGAATCTCAGGGTTTTCCTTGTCAGCCAGAATCGGTGTTCCTGCAAGGACCTTGTCGCCTTCCTTGACGAGAAGCCTGGCTTTCAGGCCTCTGTAGTCAGTCGGTTTGATGGCGACAATGTCAGACACGAGCACCTTCTTGACAATCTGGTCAGCCATTCCTGAAATCGGAATGTCCAGACCTTTCTTCAATTTGATTTTGCTGTTTGACATTGTATTTAAACCGGTTTTTGAGTTTTTCTTTAAACGCGCCGCGAATATACGCATTATTTTCGAGAAATTTAGTATTTTCGCGGCACTATGACAGAGAAACAAGCTACTATTCTGGAAGGGCTGAACAGCGAACAAAAGAAGGCTGTCAGCTGTGTTGACGGGCCGGTGCTGATTGTAGCTGGCGCGGGGTCGGGCAAGACAAGAGTCCTCACTCACAGGACTGCATTCATCATTGAAGGAGGGTGTCCTCCGGAACGTATTCTGGCACTTACATTTACGAAAAAAGCCGCCGGCGAAATGAAGGAACGCATCTCGCGGATGGTCGGTGAAAAGAATGCCAGACGCATCTATATGGGCACGTTCCATTCTGTATTTGTACGCTTCCTCAGGGAATATGCCGAATGTCTGGGATATCCCAAGGATTTCACTATCTATGACCAGTCCGACTCGCAGAGCGCGGTGAAGGCCTGCATCAAGGAGATGGGGCTGGACGACACCATTTACAAGCCGCGCGATGTGCTGTCCCGCATATCGATGGCCAAGAACAACCTTGTCACGCCGGGCGCATACCGCAACAGCCAGTCCGCGATGCAGAACGACATGGCCGCAAAGAAGGGCAGGATAGTCGATATATATGAAATGTATTGGACCAAGCTCCGCAAGATGGGTGTGATGGATTTCGATGACCTGCTTTTCAATATGAACATCCTGTTCAAGCAGAACCCGAAGGCCCTGGAGGAACTTGCCTCACGGTTTGACTACATCATGGTGGACGAGTACCAGGACACCAACTTTTCGCAGTACCTGATCGTACGCGAACTGGCCCGGTGGCACCGGAATATCTGCGTTGTCGGTGACGATTCACAGTCAATATATGCCTTCCGCGGCGCCAAGATCGAGAATATCCTCAATTTCAAGAAATATTACGAGAATTGCCACGTGTTCCGTCTGGAACAGAATTACCGCTCCACCAGGACCATCGTCGATGCTGCCAACTCGCTGATAGCGAAAAACAGCAACCGCATCCCGAAGGTTTGCTTCTCATCCGGTGAGGAAGGCAACAAGATCAAACTGATCCAGGCCCTTACCGGTGAGGAGGAAGCCCGGCTGGTGGTTATCGACCTGATTTCCAGCCTGCAGTCCAACCATGCCGAATATCAGGACTTTGCCATTCTGTACCGGACCAATTCGCAGTCCCGCGCCATCGAGGAACAGCTCCGCAGACGCAACATACCGTATGTCGTCTATTCCGGAAATGCCTTCTTCGACCGTGCCGAGGTCAAGGACATGATGGCATATTTCAAACTTGCCGCCAACATCAACGACGACGAGAGTTTCAAGCGCATTGTCAACACGCCTGCCCGCGGGATAGGGGACACCTCGCTAAAGGCTCTCCAGGAAGTGGCGGCCGCCCTTGGGAAACCTCTTTTCAGCACTGTCTTCTCCGAGGAACTGCCCAAGTCCCTCAGGACAACGGCGGTGGATAAGATGAAGGCGTTCTGCCAGATGATTCTGAAATATTCCGGAATGCTGGCAAAGACCGACGCATATGAGGTGGCTCTCGGTCTTGCGAACGAGTCCGGCTATCTTGCCATGCACAAGGCAGACACGTCCATCGAAGGACAGGCAAGGCTTGCCAATGTCGAGGAACTTCTCAACTCCGTCAAGACTTATGTCGACGAGACACACAATACGGCGTACGAGGAACTGCTCGCCACCATGCCGGACACCGACAGCGCCGATATCGAGATACCTGCATCCGAACTTCCTGTCGTGACGCTGGGCGAATTCCTGGAGAATATCTCCCTGCTGTCCAATGTCGACATGACCGACGAGGAGGACACGCACAACAAGGTTTCCCTGATGACTGCGCATTCATCCAAGGGACTTGAATTCCCGTATGTCTATGTGACAGGCATGGAGGAGAACCTTTTCCCTTCCGGAGGGTCGCTTGCCACAGTGCCGGAGATCGAGGAGGAGAGGCGGCTTTTCTATGTTGCGATGACCCGTGCCCAGAAGAATGTCACATTCTGCTTTGCCACATCCAGGATGCGCAACGGCAAGACCGAGGCCAATTCGCCGTCCCGCTTCATACGTGAGATTGACAGGCAGTACTTCAAGAATCCGCTTCCTGACGGCACAGACCGCCGTACCGGCAAGTTCGGCGCTGACGGCTCGTTCGGTCTTGACGACGATGACCCGTTCGATTTCGAAGGCCGCCGCAAATGGCAGAAACCGTCGCCGCGAAATACGCCTGTTAACTATACAGGCCGCAGGACAATGCCAGTCCAGCCGACCCGTCCGTCAGTTCCTGCACAGGCTGGTCCTTCCCGGGTAGGAAGACCTGCCGCCAAGCCAGTGCCTCTCAAGGCCCCTGCTGCCGATTTCCAGCCGTCACCAGTGGCAAGTCTCAGGGCAGGACAGAGGATAGAGCACAACAGGTTCGGTTTCGGCAAGATTCTCGAAATCACCGGCAGCCCTGTCGAGGCCAAGGCAAAGATAGCCTTTGACGACTACGGCGAGAAGATCCTGCTGCTGAATTACGCCAAGATAAGAATTGTCGAATGACGGCTAATCATGATTTGTAGCGAGTATGTCCTGATCACTTCAAGACATACTCGCTGATATTTTTTATCCCCGGTATGCCGTAATATGCCGAGACTATGTCGCCCTTGATATAGACCGCCCGGGAGATGTTCGACGGGTTGTCGTGCAGGTTGAGAGCGTCCCTGACCGGACCGGCCTGCAACTGGACGGACATGCATGACTGCTTGCTGCTTGCCGTGCTGCGCGGCCCTATGGCGATGTTGGTGGCACTGCTCCACGGGGCCTGGAATGATATTCCTTCACTTGCCGAGGTCAAGTCGCCTCCCACAATATATCCCTTCACCCATACGTCCTTTGCCCCGATGGAATTCTTGGCCTCTGTCACTGACATTGCATTTGTATAGTCATCGCCCCCGGTGCTGCCACCATTGTTGCCCCCAATGACATAATTGTCTGAAGACCAGGTCCGTGCCGTATCGACCTGGATGCTCATCCCTCCGGATGAGTCTTCCTGGCTGCCTTTCTTTGCCGCAGCGCTTACATTCAGCACCATGACCTCCTGGCTGTGCAGGGTCTTTGTCAGCAGGGTAGTGGTCTTGCCTCCGTCCAGAAGTTCCAGCACGACGCTGCCGGGATTGAAATATGCGATGCGTTTCTCCCTGTAGGCATATTGCAGTTTGCCTCCCGACGAATTCAGATATAGAAGTCCTGACGGGTAGGCGTCCAGGAATGACGAGGCGATATTGAGTTTCATCCCCGAATTGATCTGGCGGCAGACCAGACGCACGTTGGCCACCCCTCCTGCCGGAACCACGATGCACTGCTCGTCACCGAACTGCGGGCGGTCGAACTGGGGCTTGGTGAATTCGCACGAAACTGCACGGATATTATATGTGCCCGCCTTGACCATCATCGATTCCGGAGATGCCCCGTACGGCCCGGTGTATATGACCTGTCCGTCACCGTCCCTGACTTCAAGTATGAAGTCGTTCGTGTCAGGTATGTCATACGACGCCTTGGTCGAAACATACTCTTCCCTCATCATACTCACCCTGATCTCGCCCTCACTGCCTTCGAAAAGGTCGCAAGAAACCACAACCGGGAGCAGCGCCGCCAGCACTGCCTTCCCCAAAATTTTAATCACGCTTTCCATACACAAAATCTTTTGACGCCGTCAAAGATATGTTACGAAAAACGCCCTGTCAATGGTCTGGGTGCAGGTTTTTCTTTTTCTGCGGATAATTGCTTTTTTTGTCTTGAAATCAGAAAAAATAAATAAAAACAGGGCCGGAAAATCCGACCCTGATGGATTATTTTGCTATCAGGCAGTTGGTTACTGCTCGTCCGGAGCGTCGTTGCCGCCGTTGTCCTGAGGACCCTGCTGGCCTCCGAATCCGCCGAAACCGCCCTGAGGACCCTGCTGCTGGCCGGCCTGTGCTGCCTTTGCCATATCCTCTGATGCTGCGTGCCAAGCGGCCTCGAGCTCTGAGTTGTATCTGTCGATGTCGGCAATGTTCTTTGCCTCGACTGCCTTCTTGAGTTCCTCATTGGCTCTCTCGATGGCTTCCTTCTTGTCAGCAGGAATCTTGTCACCGTACTCCTTGAGGTTCTTTGCTGTCTGGAATACCATTGCGTCAGCGTTGTTGATCTTGTCGATTCTCTCCTTCGCCTCCTTGTCCGCAGCCTCGTTGGCCTTGGCCTCGTCACGCATTCTCTGGATCTCGGCGTCGCTGAGACCTGAAGATGCCTCAATGCGGATGTTCTGGGCCTTGCCGGTAGCCTTGTCGATGGCGGAGACATTCAGGATACCATTGGCATCGATGTCGAAAGTAACCTCGATCTGAGGGATGCCGCGCGGTGCGGGAGCGATGCCGTCGAGATTGAACTCGCCGATGAGCTTGTTGTCGCGGGCCATCGGACGCTCGCCCTGAAGGACGCGGACCTGGACGGAAGGCTGATTGTCCGCAGCAGTGGAGAATACCTGGCTCTTCTTGGCAGGGATGGTGGTATTGGACTCGATGAGTTTGGTCATCACGCCGCCGAGGGTCTCGATACCGAGGCTGAGAGGGGTGACGTCAAGAAGGAGGACGTCCTTCCCGTCGCCGGCGAGGACACCGCCCTGGATGGATGCGCCGATGGCCACGACCTCGTCCGGATTGACACTCCTGTTGGGCTCCTTGCCGAAGAAGTTCTTCACGAGCTCCTGAATCTTGGGGATACGGGTGCTGCCGCCGACGAGGAGGACCTCGTCAATGTCAGAGGTGCTGAGGTGTGCATCCTGGAGAGCCTTGCGGCAAGGTTCGATGCTGCGCTGGAAGAGGTTGTCGCAGAGCATCTCGAACTTGGCGCGGCTGAGAGTCTTCACAAGGTGCTTGGGCATTCCGTCGACTGCGGTGATGTAAGGAAGGTTGATCTCTGCGCTGGCAGCGTTGGAGAGCTCGATCTTAGCCTTCTCTG
>JAZRVQ010000016.1:0-16863 GCA_045599265.1 Candidatus Cryptobacteroides sp.
AGTTTATGACAAGGCAAGAGAGCTCGCACAGTCTCGTCCTGACAAAGAGGATATTATCAGAGCTTGGAATGATATGGGCAAGAATATCCAAAGGTTAGAAGTCAGCGTTGAGAATAAACAGTTCAAGCGCTTTTTTGAAGATATGTGCAGGCTGTATCCTGACAGGTGGTATTCTCCTGAAAGAATGAAAGAGAAATCAGTTGAGGAGAGGAAAGAGGAATATAGGTATGAGCTTGAACATTTCTTCTTTGATTTGGGAATGGAAGAGAAGTTGAGGAAAGAGTTGTTTGAGTATTTCTCCTATAGGTTACTTCACTTCAAGGTGAGAAGCCACGATAAAACACAGTTTACAATATCAGATTTGTCCGTAATACCAATGTCGGTGTTGAGGAGGGAGACTGAGGGACGGAAAAGGCAAAAATAGCATATTTGTAAACCAACGTGTAAACCAAATGAATATTGATTTTACAACAAAGTGATTAACAATAGAATAACTCGTATCCTTTTTATCTGCCACGGCAATATATGCCGCAGCCCAATGGCTGAATTTATTATGAAGGCCCTTGTCAAGGCCAGGGGCATTGAGAGTGAGTATCATATCGAGTCGGCCGCCGTGTCCGATGAGGAGTATGGCAATCCCATATACCCGCCGGCAAAGAGGTGCCTGACCCAGCATGGGGTATGGTTTGACGCCGGCAAGACGGCACGGAGGGTGACTCCGGAGGATTATGGCCGCTTCGACCGCCTCATCTGCATGGATGGGAGCAATCTCAGATGGCTGCGCCGTATCATCGGCGATGACCCTCAGGGCAAGGTGCACCTGATGATGTCCTACGCCGGTAAGCACCGTGACGTTGCCGACCCCTGGTACACCGGAGATTTTGAGAAAACCTTCCAGGACATACTCGAGGGCTGCGAGGCCATGCTTGGTTTCAGGGCTATCCATATACAAGAAATAAAAGTATGAAGCGGATATTTATTATTGGATTGATGGTACTCTGTTGTGCCAGTTCCTGCTTCGGTCAAACAAAGCCAAGATGTAGGTCTGAGCTTTTTTGATTGGGATCATCATATCAAAAGGGTCGGCCCGACTACGTTTGTGTCTGGTGCTGGAGATTATAGTATATTGTGCGCAATGCCAAGAGTCGGAATCAATTTTTACAATCACCTGAATTTGAGTCTTGGGTATATTTTTGAAGATACTGCACACAGCAATCTAAATCTTCGTGTTGCATATGTCTTCTGATTTGTGCGAATCTAACTTACGAGGAAAAGAATTTTGCAATTATTACGGAAAACCATATATTTGCAAACGTTAGATTATAGTCCTATGATTGGTCAGAGACATATACCGCAAACGATTAAGGGAGAGCAGGCAGAGAAGATTATGCGGACTCTTCCAAAGGATGATTGTTCACAGCATTCAAAAGATCGAGCACCTCTTCCAAGCAAAATCACAGTCAATTGGAAATGAGTGGCGTTCGGGAGTTGATAATAGAGAGGGCGTTCAATACTGACGCCCTCTCGTTGTTTAAGTGTGGAGTACGCGAAATAGACCAACTTATTCACAAGAAAGTTGGAGGTCTCCGTTCTTTCCTGATCGAGGTTCCCTGTGAGTTTTACGTGGTTAAACTGAATGGTTCCCCAGTGGCTTTGTTCGTCCTCAGCAACAGGACTGTCACGATCTCGGACAAAGAGTACAAAAGCCTCGAAATTGAATTCATCGCGGTCAGAACAGATTGCCAAAGAAAAGGAATCGGTACACAGATTCTTCATCTTGCAGAACTGAACGCCCGTGAAGCTGAATATCCATTTCTCACTACTGCCGCTTTCGTCAATAAAAGGTATGATGCAACGGGATTCTATGAAAAGAATGGCTTTGTGAAGAACGGAGAAAAAGTTGAAAATACTGTTCCGATGTACAAATATCTGGAACACAAGATATTATGAAAATACATCTTATGTCTGTCAGGCTATAACTTCTGGATATTCTGATTGAGCCAGTTGAGGCGTTCTGAATAGAACCGGGACATGTATTCCACATGCTGTTCGTATGTGCCGGAGACGAACACGTTGGGCCAGACATAGGTCCTGAGGATGTTCCAGGTGCGGAAATTCCTTGACGGGGCATCGCCCAGTTCGGTCTTGCAGAACTCGATGTAATCAGGAATGGTGCACAATTCGGGGTACAACTCGTTCCAGCGTGCCTTGACTTTCTTTACAAATGCCGGGTCCTGGAACAGACGCGGATACCAGCCCGGTCCTTTCCACGAATCCGTGTTGAAATCCTTGATCCACCAGCCCTTCGGGCCGTTCGGATCCCCATTGTCCCCGGTCTGTGACGGGAAATAATCCGCGTTCCCAAACGACAGGTCGAAATCCCACTGGTGGCAGAATTTAATCTTGCCGCCATCGGCGGCGGCGATGGTCACGAACGAACTCTTCCGCACGTTTCCGTCAATGTCCTTGGCCAGTTCCTCAATGATGTAATTGTCTATAAATGAATTGACATCAATGTATTTGGCATATCCGACGACCGGGTCTGCAAAACCGGCCCCGTAAAGCACGGACTCGAACTTGTTGAAAAAGTCCCTGACCGCATTGAACTGCTCGTTGGAGATTTCCTCCCTTTCCGGGTCCTTGAAATTGATCGGCACATTGCACTTGGACGTGGCGAAGTCGTTGTCGTTCTGTTCGATTTCGAGGTAATAATCGCCGGCCGCCACGTCGATTTCCACCTTGTGGTCGGCAACCTCCTTGCCTTCGAACAGGTCATATACCCCGAGGTAACTGTTGTTCAAGTACACTTCGACCGGGACGTGCGCTGGTGTCCAGCTCATGCCGCATATTTCGGACAGTCTCATTGCAACGGCATTGCGCAGCAGGGACTTGTCGGTGTAGTTGGCAAGCAGGGCCCAGTCTTTGTTGGAACGCATTCCGAGCACCTTGGACTTCTCGTCGAACTTGAGTTTGTACGGCTTTTTGGGCATGTCCCAGGTGGACTGGCCGCGCCCGCGTATCTGCATCGTGCCCGAGATCTCCGAAAACTCCGAATATGCCTTGTCAGGGTCCCGTATCACATACTCGGCAGGGATGTAATAACTCCTGTGCACCCTGTCGGAATGGTGGGTGATGTGTATGCTCGGCATGGTGAATTCACGCGGTCCGGACGGGATAGGAGTGGTTCTGTGCGGGAACTCGACATCCTCCCCGTTGCTTGCAAACATGTGCAGGGTGTCGCCGTACAGATAAACATAAACGGGGAAGGAACCCTCGAGGGTCCGGCCTTTCGTGCTCTTGATTCCAGTGTTCTTGCCGCCTACCATCCAGTAGCCGTCGGAGCTGAGAATGATAGGAGGGCGGTTGGTGTTGCTGTCGTCGTGCACTTCCAGTTTGTCGTGCCTGAGACTCAGTTTCTCCCCGTCGAAAGTGAGCAGGGTAGTGACATCCATGGATTCGGCCGATATGAAATCAATGCCGCTGCGGTAGATTCTGACCAGGTCCGTATAGCCGATGGGCGGAATGGCCGGCTGACTGTCCTCGGGAATATCCTTCCCGCAGGACAGCAGCGCGGTCAGACAGCCTGCAGCAGCGATTATTTTATATAGCCAAGCCTTCAATTTCAGTCTTTTTGATAAACACGGACGTAATCAACCATCATTGTGCACGGCAGGGCAGAGGCATCGACGCCCTTCATGCCGCCCCAGTCTCCTCCCCAGGCCAGATTGAGCGTGAGGTAGAACATCTTGTTGAACGGCCAGGTGTCGTTGTTCTTCTTGCCGTCATTGTTGAAACGTAGAAGTTTCTTGCCATCGACATAGGTCTGGATATATTCTGCAGTCCATTCCAGTGCATAGGTATGGAACCCGCTCTCGGCACCGCTGGTAAGCCTTTCTGCCGTTTTCTGGGTGTTCTGGACATGATTGTAGGCCTTGGTGTGGATGGAAGAAGAGGTCTTTTCAGGATTGACGCCCACCTCTTCCATGATGTCTATTTCGCCACAGGCGGGCCATCCGAGGCTCTGGTCGTTCGGCATCATCCAGAATGCGGGCCATGTGCCCCTGCCCTTCGGCAACTGGATGCTTGCCTCGAAATAACCGTACGTCCAGGATTCCCTGGTGTTCATCCTTGCGGAAATGACCTCTCCGTTGATGGATGTGCTGTTGTTGAACTTTGCGCTGCCGGAATATTTCATGGCGACGATCTTAAGCACGCCGTTGTCGGTGAATGCTGTCTTGTTGCCGTCAAACTCGCCTCCGGCCACATAGTACTGGAGTTCGTTGTTGACCCATCCCTTGTTCCAGTTCTCGAACCGCCAGTTCCTGGTGCTTACCTCGTCATCGTCGAATTCGTCGTGCCATACAAGGCTGTACCCTTCGAGAGGGCAGGTGTATTGCGCCTCGCCCGGATCGTACCCTGCCTGCACGATGCTCACCTTGTGGCGCGTGGTGCCGCATTTTATGACAATCTCACCGGCGCGTTCGGTCTTTTTGATGTTCTCATCGACCGTAATGGTGACGGTGCCTTTCGGTTCTGCGCTGTAGGAAGGGGTGACTCCGGTGACCCAGTCCTTGCAGTCATCGGAGGCAAATGCCTGCCATGCAGTGTCGGCGGTCACTTCCAATGACAGCGTGGTTTTCCCTGCCTCACAGGAAAGTGAGGCAGGGGAAGTGTTCACCACGTGGTCTTCGGACAGAGGCTCGTTGCCCCCATTGTCCTTGCAGGATACTGTCGCCAGAAGGAGGACGGCAGATAGTATTTTCAGCATCGCTCTTCTCATTCAGGGTTATTGCTCGATAAGGTGAATGTCTGTAATCTGGACTTCAGAGCCGGCAGGTGTACGGCCAAGGTCGATGAAGAGTGCCACCTTTTCGTAGTCGATGTCCGGAGAAACGCCCTTCTGCTCGTAGACAAAGTCTTCATAGGCAGAGAGTTGTACGTTCCCGTCATAGAATACAGCATGGTTGGTGTCGTCTCCCTCGCAGGCAAGTTTCACGGTGCAGGTGCAGTCGGAAGAACTGTTGAGCTTGACAGAGAAGTTGTAAGAACTTGCAGCAAAGATTGGTGCGTCGAGCGTGATGTGGGTCTGTCCCATCCACTCTGCGCCACCGATGCCCTCAGGGATGATTACACTCCATCCTCCGGCGATTTCGCTGATTTCAGGGGCAAGGGTTCCGCTCCAGGAGGCATCGCTGTACCAATATGTCACGGTAGTCTTGGACTGGTCCCAAACTTCGACAGGCTCCTTGACCTCTATGAGGCTGATGTCTTTTATCTGTACCTCTGAACCTGCAGGTGTGCGGCCGAGGTCGATGAAGAGGGCCACTTTCTCGTAGTCGATGTCCGGCGAGACGGGATACTGTACATATACAATGTCTTCATAAGCAGAGAGTTGCACGTTGCCGTCATAGAATACGGCGTGGTTGGTGTCGTCTCCCTCGCAGGCAAGTTTGACCGTGCATGTGCAGTCGGCCGAACTGTTGAGGGTGACCTTGAACTGATATGTCTTGTCTGCGTAAATCGGCGCATCGAGCGTCAGGTGGGTCTGTCCCATCCACTCTGCACCGCCTATGCCATCAGGAATGATTACATTCCATCCTCCGGCGATTTCGCTGATTTCAGGGGCAAGTGTCCCGCTCCATGAGGCATCGCTGTACCAATATGTCACGGCAACCTTGGCGTTGTCCCACAACTCGGTTCCGGTGATTTCTCCGGAAGGTTCGTCACCGCCTGAAACCGGTTCCTGATGCTCCTGGAAGCAAACGTCGGAGATGAGCACCTCTGCACCGGCAGGCGTGCGTCCGAAGTCAAAGAACACGGCAATCTTTTCGTAATCGATATCCGGAACTATCTTTGGCATCTTGAATACGAAGTCCTCGAATGCTGTCAGGACGACGTCGTTGACATAGAACATCGCATGGTCGGCATCATTGCCCTCGCAGGCCAGTTTGACAGTGACTGTACAGGATTCCGAAGAGTTGAGGGTTGCACAGAAGTCATAGACCTTGTCGGTGGTGGCAGGGGCGTCGATAGTGAAGTGGGTCTGTCCCATCCACTCTGAACCGCCTATTCCAGCAGGGATTGTCTCCTTGAAGTTCTTCTTTGTACCGTCGATCCACTCATATTCAGGGTCTCCAATCTGTCCCCAGCCTCCGTCTGCATACCAGAACACAACGCTGACATCAGAGTTTCTCCACATGTTGGTAGCCTCGTCGATGCCGTAATGAGCACCTTCTTCGTCACCACCTTCCTCGTCCGGATCAGGGGTGTCAGGCAGCACGGTGCCGTCATCGTTGGCGTGGTCCTTGAGGACTATGTTCTTGATAGTTACCTCTGTACCGTCAGGGTTGCCGCCGAAGTCGAATACCATCTTGACGCTGGCTGCGTCGATGCCAGGAAGTTCGGAGGCGTAGAATATCATATCCTCGTACGATGTGAGGTCAACTCTCTCGGTGAAGAGGAAATTGCCGTCATCGGTGGTGTCCGTGAGTTTGACGGTCACGCCCTTGATGTCCTTGGAGGAGTTGAGGATGACTGAGAAGTCATAGTTCTTGGCCGCTTCGAGTGTAACAGGGCTGTCAGGGATGATGAAGAACTGTGCCTGCCACTGGTCGGTTGTGCCTGCCGGGAAGGAAAGTGTGTATGTGCCACCCTCACAGGTCGTTTCAGGGTCTGCAATCTGCGACCAGCCCGGAGCGTAATAGTATGAGTAAGTGTGGGCGGCATCGGAAGGTTTCCAGATATTGAACTCGCTGTCATACTTGAATCCGTTGAATGTGACAGGGACTGCGCCTGATGTGAGGCTGATGTGCCATGCGATGGCGCCGTTGTCGGTCACGAGTTCGATGGCCTTGGCTGTAGCGCTTTCGACTTTGAGGCGAGGATTCTTAACGAAATCATCGTTAGGGATGTACGGGAAGTGGGTTCCTGCAGGCAGGACAAGGTATAGTGTCTCTCCTTCAACCTCGAATGAATAGTTCGATGTCACGGTGCTTACAGGGACCATGTAGTCTGCATCAGGGTCTCTGAAGTCGCCGTACGGGGCTTCAGTCACATCCTTGTTGCAGTAAACTGTGCCGCCTTCACCCGGATCGTAGGTGTAGCCATAATCGGAAGTGAATGTGAGGATGTCGTCGTAAACACCGAATGCAGACTTCTCGTCAGGTTGTGCCGACCACCAGTTCACGCCGGTAGTGCCGCTCTCGCCACATCCGAGATGCCCTGCCTTGCTGTTGTCAACACGCCACTGCTTTGAAGAGTCTGATGTGCCTCCAGCCAGGAATGTGACGTACTTGTCGAAATTCATGATTGTGTTGTCGATGTGGAAGGTCCTTTCGACATAGTCAGGAGACACTCCGTTGGCGTTCATCACCTGAAGGCGGACGGCATAGTCTCCACTGGCAGTGTAGATCTTCTTGAGACCGTTCTGTGCGGAATATTGCGTGAAATTGCCGTTCTTGTCCTGGAACAGCCATACGGGAATGACTCCCTTGGCGTCCACGGAGAAAGTGACCTGGTTGATTTCCTGGTCAACCCTGATTATTGGCTCGTATGCCTGGGCGGAAACGATGCCGGTCTCCGTAGGATGATGTATTTCCTCTGGAGAACAAGCCACGGCCATGCCCAGCATAAGTGCTGCAAATCCGAAGAATTTTATGATCGTTTTCATGATTGTTCTATTTTATTCGTTGGAAACATAACCGGTTGATGGGTTCTGCGTCAGAGGATATGCGGTACCGGCGGCTGCGTCGATCTCGCTCTGCGGTATAGGGAGATATTTGGCTTCAGGCTTCCAGCTGAACTGCTTGCCCTTGCTCCTTGTCTCTGTGAAGTTGCGGTCTGCGTCGTTGGTGTAGTCAGCAGTCAGGACACTTGCTGCGTCGCCCCATCTGATGAGGTCCCAGTAGCGTTTTCCTTCACCCACGAACTCCCAGTGGCGCTCCTGCTTGATGTTTTCCATTGTTGCATCGACAGTGTCGGTGAGGCCGGAACGGCTGTGAACCATGTTGAGCCAACCCTGTGCATCGCCTGAACCATAGCCTGCAATGACGAGTTCGGCGGCATTGAGGAGGGTTTCGGAGAAGCGGTAGTAGCGGATGTTCTTGTTGTAATTGAGGTCACCGTCCGCAATCTGGCCGGCATTGCTGGTCTGGCCGACATATTTCTCGAGGAAGAGTCCGGTGTCCTGATAACGAGGGTTGTAGGAACCGATTGCCTTGGCGTTCCAGCAGGTTGCCTCGCGGCGGCTGTCACCTTCCTTGTACATGTCGTATGTGGATGTGCGCACCGTGCAGAATCCCCAGCCATTGTCGTGAGGATTGTCGGCAGGTGTGCCTGCTGCCCAGCTGTCAGGACCGATAAGACGGGTTATGCAGCTTCCTCCGGCATAGATAGGGTTGCCCCAGCTGCGTGCAGACTGGTCTGCGCGATAGATGATTTCGAAAATGGATTCGTCACACCACTCGTTCTCGGCTGCGAAAACAGAGTTGAAGTCGTCCTTGAGAGAGTACTGTCCACATTCGATGATTTCCTTCATGTAGTCCAGAGCCTTTGGCAGGCGGGCTGCGTCGTTCTGGTACATGGCCAGTTCGGCAAAGAGCATGTATGCCGTAGCCTTGGTGACATGTCCGGCCTCGTCCGGTGAGCATTTCATCGGGAGTGCTTCGATGGCGATTGCGCCCTCGAGGTCGGTCATGATCTTTTCATACACGTCGTCGGCCTTGAACTGCTCGCACACAAATGGATCCACGAGGTTCTCCTCGTAATACGGGATGTTCCCCCAGAACTTCCAGAGCCAACTGTAGTACATCGCCCTGAGGACACGGCACTGTGCCTCGATAGATCTGGCGACACTGCTGTCAAGCCCTTCCACCCAGCCGATATAAGTGAGGCAGTCGTTGCTTCTCTTGACTCCTGAATATCCGATTGTCCACAGACCTGTCATGCAGGATGTCGGAGTGGATGCGTACTCGGCCATGAGGTGGTAGAAGTGGTTGTCGGTACGGTCGGAACCTCCCGGCCAGATGTCGTCAGCCATTATGTCGCTCATGAGAGGGAGCGGATTGTAGCCGCCGAATGCAGTGTAGTCCGTCCACTGGAGCGGGTCGTATGCAGCGTTGAGGGCCTCAATGAGGTGGGCCTCCGTAGTGAAATACTCCTCGATAGGCTGTGCGGTAGGATTGTCCACCGTGAGGAATTTGTCGCCACAGGATGTAGCAAATGCAAGGAATGACGCTGCAAGAATTGTTGCTGTGATTTTGTTGAGTTTCATAGTCTTTCCTCCTTATTAGAATGCTACGTTGATACCGAATGAAATCGTGCGTGCCTGCGGATATACGCCGCGGTCGATGCCGAGTGATGTTCCGCCGGATGAGATTTCAGGGTCGAAGCCGTGATACTTGGTGAATGTGAGAAGATTCTCGGCTGCCGCAAAGATTCTGAGCCGGCTGACGAAAATCTTGTTTGTCCACTTTTCAGGGAATGTGTAGCCCAGCTGGATGTTCTTCAGGCGGGCATAACTGCCGTCATAGACATAAAGGTCGGAGGCCACCCAGTTGACGCTGTCACCCAGTACGAAACGAGGGTACTTGTCGGATGTGCCTTCACCAGTCCAGCGGTTGAGCATATATGAAGGAAGATTGGTGTTGGATATGTCGATACGGCGTGTACCGTCGAAAATGTCGTTTCCGATGGTTCCCTGCCACAACATATAAAGGTCGATGCCCTTCCATGCAAGGCTGATGTTCAGACCCCATGTCCAGTCTGGCATACCCTTTCCGATGTATGTGCGGTCATCATCATTGATGACACCGTCACCGTTGATGTCGACGAAGCGCACGTCACCAGGCTTTGCAGAAGGCTGGATCATGTTGTTGTCCTTGTTCAGATAGCTGCTGACCTCATAGGCATTCTGGAAGATGCCGTCGGTCTTGTAGCCGTAGAAGTAAGGGAAAGGCATTCCGTTCTCGGCTCTTGTGATGGAACCGAGGTTCTGGTATGAGTCGATGTTGGCCCAGCCGCTCTCGTTGCCGTACTCGATGAGTTTGTTCTTGAGATATGTGAGGTTGCCGCCTACGCGCAGATTCCATCCGTTGCGGCTGAGTTTGTAGCTGAGTTCCATCTCGACGCCGGAGTTGTTCATGATTCCGACGTTTCCGACAGGCTTGGATTCACCCACGTATGAAGGGATGTTCATTGTCATCAGCATGCCGTCTGTGACTTTCTTGTACCAGTCGATGCCGAATGTGAGGGAGTTGCCGAAGAAACCGAGGTCGATACCGACGTCAGTCTGGGTGGAAGTCTCCCAGCGGAGGCTCTGGTTGGCAAGGCCGCTGGCTTTCACGCCCTGGCCTGTAGCCTCGTCAGTTCCGAAAATGTAGTTGTTTCCGCCGGATGTGAGCACCGTGTAGCCGAAGTTTCCGATGGCTTCGTTACCGTTCTTTCCCCAGCTGAAACGCACCTTGGCAGTGTTGAACCATGCAGGCATGTGGATGTATGGCTCCTTGTGGATGTTCCAGCCAAGTGAGAATGAAGGGAATGTCGCCCACTTGTTGTTGGCACCGAAACGGCTTGAACCATCGCGGCGTACAGTAACCTGTGCCATGTAGCGCTCGCCGTAGTTGTAGTTGGCACGGAAGAAGTAGGAAGCGAGTTTGGCCATTGGGTTAGGCGCGCCCCATCCGTTGCGTTCGCCGAGGTCCTGAAGACCGTCAGTATAGTCGATGTACGGCTTGTTGTAGTCCTTGAGGTGCTGGCTGCTTGCTCCAAGGTAGTCGCTGCGGCTTTCCTTTGCAGACTGGCCGAGCAGGATAGCGAATGAATGATTGCCTATGGTCTTGTCATAGGTGAGGATGTTTTCCACCTGCCATACAAGTCCCTTGCTTGAGTTGGAAGTTGCGGACGAGAAAGTGGCCTTGTTGTTGGATCCGAGATAGAAGAGAGGAGTCCAGCCGTCATCGCCCCAGAATGAGAGGTCCATACCGTAGCTGCTGCGGAACTTCAGGCCGTCCCAGATCTGGATTTCGCCGTTGAATCCGGCTACGAACTTGTGGCTCCAGCCCTTGCTGCCAGGAAGTGAAAGGCTGGCGAGAGGATTGACCATTTCGTGATAGTCACCGCCCGGGATAGTGTAGAGCCTGCCGCCAATACCGTAGATAGGAGTGTAGTCCGGATTGGATGCGTATGCGTCGAGCTGGTCCTGATTGTTGGCCTCGTACACTGTAAGGATAGGTGAGAGGGCAAGTGCAGAACCAAGCATAGAGCCGTACTCAGAGTTGGTGCCGATACCGGTTGATGTTATCTTGGCATAGCTGAGATTGCTGGTGATGGTCATCTTGTTGAGCCAGTTGCGGTCTGCCGACCTGTCGAACAGGGTGTAGGATGTGTTGCTGCGCAGGGTGAGACGGTTGTAGTTGGAACGTCCGTAATCACCGCCGACAATACCTTCCTTGTCGTTGTAACCAAGTGAGAGATAATAATTTACCTTGTCGGATGCACCGCTTATGCTCACTTCGTGCTGCTGTTCAGGCGCATTATAGTTGAACAGTTCTTTCTGCCAATTTGTACCTTCACCGTAACTCCATGGGTCGGAATAGATCGGTGCCGAACCGGCATTGATGAGACCTTCATTCATCATGAGGGCGAACTCGCTTGCGTTGAGGACATCTCTTTCTCTCCAAGGGCTGCTGAATCCCTGTGTGAAGTCGTATGTGACGCGTACACGGCCGGTCTCGCCCTTCTTTGTGGTGACGAGGATGACGCCGTTCGCTGCACGCGCTCCGTAAACAGCACCGGATGCTGCGTCCTTGAGGACTTCGATGGATTCGATGTCGTTAGGGTTGAGGAAGTCGATGCCCCCTTCGATAGGCATGCCGTCCACGATGTAGAGAGGGTCGGAGTTGTTGATGGTTCCGATACCGCGGACACGGATTCTCGAACCGTCGCCAGGCTGGCCGGATGCCGATGTGACAGTGACACCGGCGGCAAGTCCCTTGAGGGCGCTGTCCACACGGAGAGGGGAAGTCGTGCCGAGGTCCTCTGATGACACTTTGGTGATGGCGGCTGTCACAACGCTCTTTTTCTGAACGCCGTAACCGATCACCACAACGTCATCGATAATCAGAGAGTCATCCTCTTCGAGGACGAAATTGATGGTGGATCTGCCTGCCAGCGGTTGAGTCTGGGTGGCATATCCGAGGGATTGTACCTCAAGGATTGCGTCTGGAGCCACATTCTGGAGAACATATTCTCCATTAGCGTCTGTCACGGCACCGGTGCGGGTTCCCTGAACCATCACGGCGGCACCGACTACAGGCAGTCCGTCAGCATCCTTGACAGTTCCTTTCACTTGCTGAGCAAATGCAGATGCACCACTCAGGCCCAGTATCACGAAGATGAGGGCGATTCGATGAACAAACTGTTTCATGTCGGAATTAGTTAATGTTGTTATTATGTGGGAGTGTGTGTTATCAATGAAACATCCGATGCGCGGGATGGCACACCGGATGCGCAATTTCAGTCAAGAGAATGTATGGCCAGACCGCTCCTGAGCTTTGGCTCGAACCAGGTGGTCTTCGGCGGCATGATGTTACCGCTGTCCGCGATGTTTATGAGCTGCTGCATCGACACCGGATAAAGTGCGAACGCAACCTTCATCTCACCACTGTCAACTCTGCGGCTCAGCTCCCCAAGGCCACGGATACCTCCCACGAAATCGATTCGCTTGTCAGTCCTGAGGTCTTTGATGCCGAGAATCTTGTCGAGTACAAGGTTTGAGAGGATGGTGACATCGAGAACGCCGATAGGGTCGTTGTCATCATAACGTCCCGGACGTGCCACAAGCGAATACCACTTGCCCTCGAGATACATCGAGAACTCATGGAGTTCGGAAGGTGCATAGATCTCCGTTCCCTTGCACATTACGTCGAAGTCGTCGCCAAGCATGCTTATCAGCTGAGTCGGAGCCAGACCGTTGAGATCCTTTACCACGCGGTTGTAGTCGATGATCTTGAGCTGGCTCTCAGGGAAACATACCGCCATGAACCAGTTATACTCTTCAGTACCATCGTGGTCCGGGTTGGCAGCGCGGCGTTCTGCACCCACACGTGCAGCAGCTGCAGTACGGTGGTGGCCGTCAGCTACATAAAAAGCCTCGACACGGGTGGTGAACAGCTCGGTGATCTTTGCAACATCAGCATCATCGGAGATAACCCAGAGTTCATGGCCGAAGTTGTTCTCGTCGACGAATCTATACTC
Source organism: Candidatus Cryptobacteroides sp. (assembly GCA_045599265.1). Lineage (GTDB taxonomy): Bacteria > Bacteroidota > Bacteroidia > Bacteroidales > UBA932 > Cryptobacteroides. The sequence goes on from JAZRVQ010000016.1 coordinate 13,255, forward strand.
GGACTCTCCGGCAGCATATCGAGCAACAATCTCGTTTATCGCAGCGTCATCCTTGTATGCGAAGAATACAGGTTCAATATTCGCATTCTGGATGTTGACGTGGATCATTCTGTCATCTTCCTTGTCCTTGCGGGTAAGCTCATGCTTCTTGATAAGACCTTCTGCATAGTCATCGGTATGAGCGCACAGGACAAGTCCGTACTGGGTACGGTCTCCCATGGTCTGGGAATAGACATAATAGCATGGTTTCTCATCCTGTACGAGCCAGCCTTTTTCCTGCCACTCCTTGAAATTCACGACAGCCTTGTCATAGACACGCTGGTCATGGTCGGGAAGGATAGGATCGAAGTCGATCTCAGGCTTTGTGATATGGAGGAGTGACTTTTCTCCCGCCATTGCCTTTGCCTCCTCGGAATTGAGGACATCATATGGTGGTGCAGCAACCTCGGTCACGAGGTTCTTGGGTGGACGTACCGCCGCAAATGGTTTTACCTTGATCATAAATTACTTGTTTACCTGGAACTTGGTGCAGCCCGTCTCGAAATATCCTACGATCTGGCGTGCTGCCGCAAGGCCTGCATTGATATTGGCCTCTGCACTCTGGGCTCCCATCTTCTTAGGGGTCGCGAACACGCGGAGACCGAACTTCTCCTGGAGGACAGCGAGGTTATCAGGAGCGACGTCGGTGACGTACTTCAAATCAGGACGATCCTCGAGAGCCTTTTCGAGGCCAGCCTCGTCGATAACTTCCTTGCGGGCGGTATTCACGAGGGTAGCACCCTTTGGCATCTTGGTGATAAGGTCGTAGCCGATAGATCCGACGGTCTGTGGAGTCGCAGGGATGTGCACTGAAACATAGTCACAGCTTGCATAGAGATCCTCGAGGCTTGCAGCAGGCTTTGCGCCACCGGCAACGATCTGCTCATCGGTGAGGAACGGATCGATAGCCATCACTTCCATACCGAGAGCCTCAGCCTTCTTGCCGACGAGACGGCCGACGTTTCCGAATGCCTGGATACCAATCCTCTTGCCCTGGATTTCAGTACCTGTTGCAGGAGTGAACTGGGTGCGGGCCATGAAGATCATCATTGCGATTGCAAGCTCGGCAACTGCGTTGGAGTTCTGGCCAGGAGTGTTCATGACAATAACACCGGCCTTGGTTGCAGCCTCAAGATCCACGTTGTCGAAACCGGCGCCGGCGCGTACGACGATCTTGAGGTTCTTAGCTGCGGCGATGACCTCCGCGGTCACTTTGTCCGAACGGATGATGAGAGCGTCTGCGTCAGCGACTGCTGCGACGAGATCGGACTGTTCCGCATATTTCTCGAATGCGGCAAACTCATGGCCGGCATTCACAACGATATCCTTTATTGCAGCAACAGCTGCAGCTGAAAAAGGTTTCTGGGTTGCGAGAAGTACTTTCATGACGATTACTTGTGAAGGTTCTCAAACTCCTGCATGCATGCCACGAGAGCATCTACATCCTCCTGGGTGCATGCATTATAGATGGAAGCGCGGAAACCACCGACACTGCGGTGTCCCTTGATGCCGATCATGCCGCGCTCCTTTGCGAAAGCGAAGAACTCATCCTGGAGTTCCTCCTTGCCAGGAGCCATCACGAAGCATACGTTCATGATTGATCTGTCCTCCTTTTCTGCTGTGCCGACGAACATGGTGTTGCGGTCGATCTCATTGTAGAGGGTCTCGGCCTTCTTGAGATTGATCTTGTGGACAGCCTCTACACCACCCTGAGCCTTCACCCACTTGAGGGTCTCGTTCATCACGAAGATTGAGAATACAGGAGGGGTGTTGAACATGGACTCCTTGTCGATATGGGTACGATAGTCGAGCATGGTAGGGATATAGCGGCTGACCTTGCCGAGAGCGTCCTTCTTGATGATTGCGAAGATCACACCGGCAGGACCTGCGTTCTTCTGTGCACCACCATAGATAAGAGTGTACTTGCTGACGTCCACAGGGCGGCTGAGAATGTCGGACGACATGTCGGCGATGAGCGGAACAGGACAATCCATATCCTCCTTTATCTCAGTACCGTAGATGGTATTGTTGGTTGTGATATGGAAATAGTCGAGATCCGACGGAATCTCATAACCCTTAGGGATGTATGTATAGTTCTTGTCCTTCGAGCATGCGATTGCGTAAGCCTCGCCGAGGCCCTGAGCCTCCTTGAGTGCCTTGTGAGCCCATACGCCAGTGTCGAGGTATGCTGCCTTCTTCTCAAGGAAGTTCATCGCAACATAGAGGAATTCCAGGCTGGCTCCGCCACCGAGGAAAATCACTTCGTAATCATCCGGAATGTTGAGAAGCTCCTTCCAGAGTGCACGGCACTCATTCATCGTAGCCTCCCATTCCTTTGTTCTATGAGATATCGAGAGGAGGGAAACACCGGTACCTTTGAAATCCTTGATCGCTTCGATTGAAGCATCTAATGCAGCCTGCGGAAGAATGCATGGGCCTGCGTTGAATACATGGACCTTTGCCATTTTCTAACTTAAAGTTTTGTTTAATTGTATATTTATTGTTCAGTTCGTTTCAATAGCGGGGACTAAAAGTACAAAATCTTTGTCGGAATTACAATAGCTCCTTGACTTCCGCGCCCTCGACATCGGACATCTTCTCCATGAAAGAGGGTTCCTGCGCCAGCCTTACACGCACCTCCATGGCACAATCGGTGCCGAAATCCTGGTTTTTCATGACCAAGCCAAGATCCTTGACTATCTTCATCACGGAATTCATGGGAAGATACGGGAACCGGATGGAAAAGTCCTTTCCGGCTATCTTCTCGACGATCGTTGCGGTCCCGAGTGCGTCCGAGGTACTGGTCTTGTAAGCCCGTATAAGCCCCGGAATGCCAAGTTTGATTCCGCCGAAATACCTTACCACGACGACCAGGATGTCGCTCAGCCCCATGGAATCTATCTGTCCCAGGATAGGTCTGCCCGCGGAAGATGAAGGCTCGCCGTCGTCGTTGGCGCGGAAACGGTCGCCTTTCAGGCCAAGTCTGTAGGCATAGCAGTGATGACGGGCATCGTGGTATTTCTTGCGGACAGTATCGAGGATGGCTTTTATCTCGTCCTCTGTCTCGACCGGATACGCGAGAGCGATGAAACGGCTCCCGTTATCCTTGAAAAGTCCCTCAGACGGTTCCGAGATGGAACGGTATGTATCTTCGACCATCATCATTGTTGTGAGTATCAATTCAAATTTAGTGATTATTTTTCTATTTTTGCAATCAAAACCAAAACTACCTTATTTATGGTATACACCTTCAGGGTCACCCTTACCGGCATCAAGGGATTTTACAGAGTATACAAAGTGAACGGCATCAACAGCCTTTACTCCTTCCATAAGCAGATGAGAACCGACATGGAGTTCCCATTGGACCAGATGATGCTCTTCAAGGGCCTGGACGCCAACGGCAACGTGGTCGCACGATACAGCCAGGTCGATCTTGGAGCAGGTACAGTCGACGAAGTGACCATCGCTCAGGCCGTAGCCAAGGGAATCAAGTCATTCACATACTTCTATGACACCACAAACAAGAAGAGCGTGAACGTGACACTCGAGGAGAAAGAGAAGTCGGAGGCC
>JAZRVQ010000017.1:0-27593 GCA_045599265.1 Candidatus Cryptobacteroides sp.
CGCACCGCGGATCTGCGGACGACCGTATGCGCACTTGCTACTACAAGGCAAGGATATGCGAGAATGCCGGCGATGAGGACGAGGCGATGGAGTGGCTCGTAAAGGGAGAAAGGTATGCCGGTGATGCAAGGGATTGTAACACAAAGGGAAGGCTGTATTCCAGAAAGGGGAAATATTATGCTGCCCAGATGAAATATCCTAAGGCCTGCGACAATTATCTATTTTCGGCTGAGAGTTACAAGCTCGCAGAGAACTATGCGCTGTATTCGAGGAATGTATTGAAAGCATCGAATTGTCTTTTCCTTTCCAATGACAAAGAGTTGGCTGACAGCCTTTTGGATTGTGTCTGTCAATATCTTCCTATCTTGGGAGACAGTGATTTGTCTTCTTATTATGAAGAGCGCATAATTCAAGCTCATACAGTGGATGAACGTGCGTCTGCCGTCAATGAGTATATTTCATCTATACAGTCTTCAAGGATTGACTGGCTCCGTGTGGCAGACGCCTGTCTTTCATCCGGAGATATAGACGGTCTGGATAACGCATTGTCTGTATATGAGAACAATGCAAACTCTGATATTGGAAATAATGCACGTTACCAATTATACAAGTCGAAATCATTAAGCCATCAGGGCAACAGTGAAGGGGCATTCGAGCATTTGCAGGAATATGTGTCCTTGACAGATTCCATTGCTTTCCGTGCCGCCTACCGAGACACGGAGTTTGTTGAGGAACATACGCATGACAGGGAGATTATCGACACACAGAAATACCGGAACACCATCCTTGCCATGACGGTCCTTGTAGCATTTCTTGTGATAGCCATTATGGCTCTCGCTGTCAAGCAGTTTAGGGCGCGCGCCAATGAATTTGAGCGCAGGAACAAGGAGATGTCGGCCCTCTATGACAGCCTTCTCGATGAACGTGATTCTCTGAAGCAACTTCTTGCAGCGCCCCTCGACAATAGCGGATACGATATTTTCAGGAAGAGATACAATGTGATCAACAGTTTCATATCTTCCTGTGTGGTATCCGACAGCCGTGTTCCAGTTGGAGTCATGGATGAACTGAAGGCGTTGATTTCAGACCGTTCGGAGTATGTCAATGATAGTGTAGCCCTTGTGTCATCCTTCTATCCTGATTTTATGTCATACCTCAAGGGGCATAGTCTGACAGACAAAGAGATAAAGTATTGCTGCCTTCTCGCACTGGGCATGAGGGGAAAGGACATCGGCAACTTCATCGGAGTCAGCCGGCATTATCATTATGGGGCGGACATCAGGAAGAAGCTCGGCCTTTCCCGTGAGGTGCACCTTCATACTTTTATCCAAACTTTCCTGTCGGGAAATAATGGCAAGTGATGCTTGTCATTTGGGTATATTATTGTGAGCCGTCAAATTTGCTGTTTTTACCCAATTTTAACATCGGTTTTAATTTACTGATAATCAATCTGTTGTAAGAACAGAAAAATTAAGGGGTGTCATATTTTTTTCTTGACATTAGCTGATATAGTGATTAACTTTGTTGAAGGTCAAACACTAAAATCAGCAATATGAAAATTATTTTTTCTCTCCTTTTTGCCTTCTGTTTGAATGACAGCCCTTGCATTAATCCTACGGTTGATCCGGATGAACCTCCAAGAGAAGTCGTGATTACCCAGACTTCACCATCCCTGGGTAGTGGAGATCGCTCCGCGTCTCAGTATTGCCGTGCGTTTTACTATTGTGAAGAATCTGCCCTTGAAGTTTTCTGCAATGGGACAGGTTCCGCCACCGTGAATCTTTATGACGACAGTGATGCGCTGGTTGACTCCGCGTCCATCGTTTCCAATGGTCGCACATCTGTCTGGCTTTCCGTTCCTTCCGCCTCTGGCGTTTATCGCCTGAACATCACTTTCGCAAACTACTGCGGTGAGGGATATGTTTGGGTCTTCTAAATTTAGTCATTCTTAACAATTATTCGCTATGAAAAGTCTTTGTCATTTTGCTTATGTAGCAATTCTTTTAATAGTAACTTCCTGTGTAAATATAATAGAGCACTATCAGACGGATTCATACGATAATGATCGTGTTGATGTTTTGATTGATGTGGCTTCTGGTCAATTGCTGAAAGAGTATGGCCAAGAGGAATGTTTGGTTTCTCAAGAGGACGTTCTAGCCTATGTTCATTATAAAGAACTGTCCAATAAGGATTTATCACTTCAATCGATTACTCCTGAATTTATGGATGATTGCCAGGACCCTATTTTATATATTGTTCAATACAATCGCGGATGGGAAATACTTTCAGGGGATAAAAGACTGTCTCCTGTGATATATGAATGCTCAACAGGTGTTTTTGAGGAGCAGAAAGACAATTTGCCTTTGATGTCTTGGATTGAATTGTCAAAATGTGATATTTATGAGTGGCGAATGGGCGACTATTCTTCAGAAGTCACAGATGTAATTTGTAATAATTTGAACTTTTGGACTATTGTGACAAATCCTGATATTCTTTTATCCATTTATCCTAGAACAAAATCTCTCGGTGACCAACCAATTGAGACAGATGTTTTAGTGGATATTATAGAAGATTTCGAAGTATATGATTCAATACCACACATAATTCAAACGCATTGGTCTCAGTCTAGCCCATTTAATGCATATTGCCCACTGATGTCAAACAGTGATACCTATCGTTGCCCAGCCGGCTGTACTGCTGTCGCCGGAGCACAAATGCTCTTCTTTTTGCATGATAAATTCGGCGTTCCTCAGTATGGTCCTAATTACGCTAGTGTAAGTGGCCACGCTCCTGACAATTATGTTATGGATCAATACAATTTTACAACATCGGCATGGAATCTATATTCAGCATCCGATGATAAGGCAGCCGTGTTGATTGCTTACGTTGGTAAATCTGGCAATATGTCTTATGGCGATGATGGGTCTGGAATGAATGAAAACAACTTAAGAACATATGTTCTTGGACCTAATGGAATCAATTCTGAATACGGCGATTTTGATTCTGACACTATCCGTTTTTACTTATCCGTGGGTATGCCTTTGATTGCCGCAGCAGATAGAGTAGACGAACTTGATGAAGTGCATGGTCATTGCTTCATCATAGACCGTTATATGCGTTATAGAAAGTCTACAACATATGTATATGAATCAAGGCCAGTAAATATTGGTAATGCCCCGATGCCTATTCCTCACCGTTTCAGTTTTACTGTGTATGGGGAACCGTATATTTCAAAAATCGGAATGAATTGGGGGTATGGCAGCAATTATGATGGTGTTATGTATACTGTGGGTGGAACTTGGTATCCTCAGGGGCTTGAATCACGCCATTATGATTATAATCGAAGAATTATATACGGCTTTCAAACAGAATAACAACTTGATTGTGCAACGTATTATGATGTTTTTGCATCTAGAATTGAGTGTTGATAATATATAAAAGGAATAATTATTATGAAGAAGTTTATTTTTGCGAGTGTTGCGATTGTATGTATCGCATTGTTGACAGGATGTGAAAAAAATGCATCTAATTTCAAGTCTGTATGCCGGTTCGAATTGGGAGAGGTCACGAAGGCTTATATCCTTGACGGTTCGGATAAATGTGTCCTTGAAGAAGGTGACAAAATAACCGTAAAGGTGGTTGTATACGACAAGACCAAACATGACGCCGGGAAGGTGATTCCGAGTGACAGTCTGGAAGGCAGCGGGGCTTCTTATCAGCATCTGCAGTATTTCGAGACAGAAGATGTGCTTGTATGCAAGGCAGGCAAGCTGATTCCACAGAAGTATCCTGATGGACTTGTACTTTCTTCTCCGACTCTCGACAGCTACATAGTTGTGAATGCAAACTTAAATGGTCTGGATCCTTCCATACTGTGGCATAGCCAGTTTGATTTTATTGAAGGAGAACAGACTATCTGCCTGCAGGATTTTGTCTGGAACTTCGAGACCGAAAACAAATAAATATACAATTATTTCTTGAGCAATTCCTCGATATGCTCGACATAATCGAGCGAGCTGTCGAGGAAGAAGCCTATCTCCGGAACGATACGGAGCTGCCGACGCACTTTGACACCAAGTTCACCGCGTAGCGCTCTCTTGTTTTCTTCAAGCTGCTGCATCACTGCAGCAGCTTTTTCTGACGGAAATATGCTCACATACACGCGTGCGACGGAAAGGTCCGGACTGATCTTCACGCCACTTACGGACACCATCGCGCCGCCGAAGAAAGCCATTCCCTTGCTGCGGATGATCTCTGCCAGGTCACGCTCTATCTCGCGGGCGACCTTGAGCTGTCTGGTTGATTCCTGACCTTCCATTATTTCACGATTATGATGTAATAGTCCTTCTTGCCCTTCTGTGCAAGGATGTACTTGCCGTCGATGATGTCGCCCTCGCCGAGAACACGGTTAGGGTCGGTCATCTTGTCCTTGTTGATGCTGAAGCCGTTGCTCTGGATCATCTTGCGTGCCTCGCCCTTTGACGGGAAGATGCCGGTCTTGACTGCAAGCACCTCGAGGATGCCGGCTGCAAGGTCTTCGCGGGTCAGTTCGAATGTCGGGACACCGTCGAACACTGCGAGGAATGTCCTCTCGTCGAGCTTGCGGAGATCTTCGGATGTGGACTTGCCGAAAAGCATCTGGGAAGCTGCGACAGCATTCTCATATTCCTTCTCGCCGTGCACCATGATGGTGATCTCCTTTGCAAGGAGTTTCTGGAGTTCGCGGCGTTCAGGGCATTCCTTGTGGGCTGCGACTGCGCCTTCGATGACGTCGCGCTCGAGCATGGTGAATATCTTGATGTATTTCTCTGCGTCATCGTCGCTGACATTGAGCCAGAACTGATAGAACTGGTATGGCGACGTGCGCTCGGGATCGAGCCAGATATTGCCCTTCTCGGTCTTTCCGAACTTGCCTCCATCGGCCTTTGTGATGAGCGGGCAGGTCAATGCAAACGCCTCTCCCCCGCAGGTGCGGCGGATAAGTTCGGTACCGGTTGTGATGTTGCCCCACTGGTCCGCGCCACCAAGCTGGAGGCGGACATCGCGGTGCTGGTACAGGTAAAGGAAATCATATCCCTGCAGCAGCTGGTATGTGAATTCGGTGAATGACATGCCTTCGCTGGAATCGCGGGCAAGACGCTTCTTGACAGAGTCCTTGCTCATCATATAATTGACTGTGATGAGTTTGCCGATGTCACGGGTGAAGTTGATGAAAGTGTAGTCCTTCATCCAGTCGTAGTTGTTGACCAGTTCGGCCTTGTTCGGGGCGTCCGACTCGAAATCGAGGAATTTGCCGAGCTGCTCCTTGATGCACTTCACGTTGTGTGCAAGCGTCTCCTCGTCGAGGAGGTTTCTCTCCTGGCTTTTCATCGACGGGTCGCCGATCATTCCGGTGGCGCCTCCGACAAGTGCGAAAGGCTTGTTGCCGCATGCCTGGAAATGCTTGAGTATCATTATGCTTACAAGATGTCCGATGTGGAGTGAATCACCGGTCGGGTCGATACCCACGTATGCCGACATAGGGCCTTTTGCGAGTTCTTCTTCTGTGCCCGGAGTGATGTCGTGAATCATGCCACGCCATTTGAGTTCTTCTACAAAGTTCTTCATCATTATATATTTTATCGATTTTCTATGTTGAACAGGCAAAGGTAGTCAATTTTTTAGTAAATTTGCGCCCGCATCAAAGCTAATACAAATCAAACTATAAAGAATCATGAGAAAACACATCGTAGCAGGTAACTGGAAAATGAACACAACAGTTCCTGAGGGCATCGAGCTCGCAAAGGCAGTAGTAGCAAAGTCAGCAGAAGTTCCTGCAGACGTAAAACTTATCATCGCCACTCCTTTCACACACCTCTATCCTTGCGCTGAGGTTGTAAAGGGTACAGCAGTAGGTCTTTCAGCAGAGAACTGCGCAGACCATGCAAAGGGTGCCTACACAGGTGAAGTTTCTGTTGACATGCTCACGTCAGTCGGCTGCGAGTACACTATCCTCGGCCACTCAGAGCGCCGTCAGTATTACGGAGAGACAGACGAGAAGCTTGTCGAGAAGACAAAGCTCGCTCTTGCAGCTGGTCTCAAGGTCATCCTCTGCGTAGGTGAGAACCTCGAGGAGAGAGAGGCCGAGAAGCATTTCGACGTATGCAAGACCCAGATCGTCAATGTTCTCTACAACTTCACTGCAGAAGACATGAAGAACATCATCATCGCTTACGAGCCTGTATGGGCCATCGGAACAGGCAAGACCGCTACCGCAGAGCAGGCAGAGGAAATCCACGCCTTCATCCGCAAAGTCGTTGCTGACAAGTTCGGTGCAGAGGTTGCTGACGAGATGACCATCCTCTACGGTGGTTCATGCAAGCCTTCAGACGCAAAGGAACTCTTCGCACAGCCTGACATCGACGGCGGCCTCATCGGCGGCGCAGCCCTCAAGGCAGACGATTTCATCGGCATCGCACTCTCTTTCTAAAGAGCAGCATCTGATAAACAAGATGGTGGCCCGGTCCCAGACCGACGGTCACCATTTTTTTTACGCACCAGTAGAGGCCGGGGATGACAGGCCGGAGGGAAAGATCAGATATTTGCAGCTGTGTGGAAAAGGAAAGATCATTAGCCACAAATGCCGCTGTGCTGGGCGAGGTCCTCCTTCCCATTGGGGTACCTCGCCCAGCACTTTAGTGGTAAATACCTGATAAACAAGCCAATAAATTTCTACACATGGGCCAGGTACCCCACCACCAGGCAGGACCTCGCCCAAAAGTACTTCTTCGCTGAGCAGCTTGTCTCGGCTGGGTTGCAGTCGAGCCATTGCCGGCCGTGACAGGATAGTTGTCGTCCATTCCGAGGCCATTCACCGGCTAGTCGTTCTGTTCGCACGTGCATATTCATCCCCGGCTTTCGCCCGGATAATGGTGTCCCAGAGAGGGTTCGCCTAGGGGGAACCGACATGGTCTTGAACGCCAAACGGGACTTACATATAGAATTTTCTTTTATTAGGATTAATTTTTCTTTTTTTGAGGTTCTATTATCCGCGTTTGACATAAATTTGGGCATATGTCGATGTAATTGATAATATCCTGTTGCTATGACCTTTGAAAGAAACCCTGTGCTGGAATTGCCGGATGGAACAGTCAGCAGAACATATCCTTTCCATGTCAGTCTCGAGGGATTGGAAAAGCGGATATTGTGCCGCGATGAGTCTGATTATGACGCTTTTGTAAAGATAATACACGTCTGTGCAAGACGGAAAAATGTCAGAGTTGTCATTTATGCTGTGGTTTCGAACCATGCACACGCTGTGATACTGGCAGTTGACAAGCGCGCCGCGGATGACTATGGTGAGGACATCAAAAAAATGTATGCAATGTACTACGCCAGAAAACATGCTGATAAATCTGTGATGGCAGGTATTGATGCAAAGCCGATATGGATCGATTCCGACTGGTATTTACGCAATGCGATTGCTTATGATGTCCGTAACGCAATGGACAACGGAGCTACCAGCGTCCAAACATATAAATGGACTGGATACAGAGGTATGTTCTGTAATGGACGACCAATGTCTGGTGGCACATTCCGAAAGGTGTCGGAACTCACGAAACGTGAAAAGAGGATAATCATGCATACCGATGATAATTTGTCCAATGTGCCTTGGTTGCTGGATAAAGACGGACATCTGGAGCCTGCCTCAACATGTGAATGGCGCTATCTGGAAGCCGCATTCGGACATGATCAGGCATTCTTCCTCAAGGCAATAGGCAGCGTCAATACTACAGAATTGGGACAGAAATTGGTTATGGGCCCGCGAAGGCTTCAACCGGACAGCGATTTTCTTCTTGCTGTCAATGACATATGCAAGAGATGGTTCAATAAGGAAGTTCATTCCCTTTCCATCGAGAAGAAGGCAAGAGTCATGAACTATGTCATTCATTCTATGAAGACCAATATTGCCCAATTGGCCAGGGCATTTGAACTGGAACGCGAAGTAGTCACACATCTTCTTGGGAAAAATCATTAGTAGAATATGTGTTCTGCTGGGCGAGGTCCTCCTGCCCATAGGGGTACCTCGCCCAGCACTTGAGTGGTAAATACTTGATAAACAGACCAATAAGTTTCTACACATGGGCCAGGTACCCCACCACTAGGCAGGACCTCGCCCAAAAGTACTTCTTCGCTGAGCCTTGGCACTGAAAACGGGATATTAATCTTGCTGAATCGAACGCTATATCTCCAGCACCGGATCGACGGCTGAGAAGGTGCCGTAAACCTGCTCGGCGGCGGCGCGGCAGCCACCTTTGCAGCGGGAGAAGAGGGAGCAGGATGCGCATTTTTCCGGAACGCCGCTGTAACGGACCTTGATGGTTTCGTCTTCGAGGATATCCTTGATGTCGCGCTCCCAGATATTGCCAAGCACAAAGGGCGAATGATTGCAGAAACGCACGTCACCCCGATACGAGACAGTCAGAGGGCGCAGTGCCAGGTCCGTGCTGCAGGAAGTGAACATGATGCCCGGAAAATCGCGCGGGTCCATCAGGCACATCGGAGTGCAGACCCCGCTGACAAAACGCATGTCACGGTTGGCGACGGCAAAGTCGCTCACGACCTTGAAGGCGGCCCGGAGCCCGTCTCGGGATAGGCATAGACCGGCCTTGTTCCTGAGGCCGTTGCCGCCCAGATTGAAACGGTTGACCATAACCGTCCGGATGCCCAGAGAACGGTAAAAATCAAGCGTCTGAGCCAGTGCGGGGGCATTCACCGCTGTCACGATGAGCACGGCGGCAACGTGCTCCGTGCCCAGAATCCTTATCGCATTCCTGACCGTGTCGGTCGCCTTCTGCCACGACCCCGGAAGCCCGGTCAGAGACTCGTGGACAGCCGCATCGCTGCTCAGCAGCGGCACCTGAAGGTTGGCTATGCCGATGCTGCCAAGATTGGTGATGTCATCTTCCGAAATGATGGTCCCGTTAGTCAGGACATTGACTCCGCTGCCCTTGAAACGGCATTTCAGGGCCATGTCGCCCATATTGCGGAGCAAGGTGGGTTCCCCTCCCGAGAACGAGATCGAGCCTATCTGAGCCTGACGGAGAAGCCTTTTCAGCGTACGGAAAGCAAGCGTGCCATCTACAGGCCGGGAACCTTCCGGACGCCAATGATTGTAACAGAAACGGCAGTTCTGGTTGCACGCTTCCGTAAGTTCATAGACCAGATGGCCTATCTTGAACCTGTCTGCCATTACCGGAGGGTGAATTCCGATGCCCAGACCATAGCAGGTTCAGCACCGTCAGGATTGGTGTAGATGCCGATTCTGATGCCTCCCCTATACTGAGTCTCGGCAATCGCAATCACGGCCTGGCAGTTCTCATCCAGTTCCAGCAACCCCTCCTGAATGTCTGACGGAAGTTCCTCGACTGTGCTGATCTTATAAGAGTATCTAGAACATGAAGGGAACTCGACGGTCACGCAGAGCATATCCCCCACATGCAGCACCTCTCCCGAATCATGAACAGGGACGATGGACACCATATCGAGCACAGCCGGATCATAACATGTCGGATCTACCGGTTCATAACACGAAACACTGCAACCGGTATTCGACATCATTCCCGCCAAGGTCAGCATGATGCCGCCCAGACGGAATTTGGTCCTTATAGCCTTGGCACTCTTGCCGCCGGAAAAGATGACCCACAATGACACGGCCGCAAATGCGACTGCAACTGCCGCGTACAGGAAAATATATTTTGCTTTCATACCATTAAAATTGAATCAGATATATAGATGCAGAATCATTCAAAAACGTTGCATGGACAATCATACCCGCCTGGAGGCTATCAGCGCGATGACATAACCGATAACCGTGACACCGGCCACGGTGAATAGCACATCGGTCCAGGAAAGCACGACAGGATAGGCCGAAACGGCGAAATTGCCCGGCATCCTGATGAGCCCGAAACGTTGCTGCACCAGGCAGAACGCGATGCCCAGAACAAGCCCCGCCACCATGCCGACAAGCGAGATAAGCCAGCCTTCCAGAACGAAAATCCTGTGTACAAGAGCGTCGGTGGCACCCATAGCCCGCAATGTTCCGGCATCCTCACGTTTCTCGATGATGAGCATCGAAAGGCTGCCGAAGATGTTGAAGGCAATGATTATTATGACAAATATCAATATAAGGTAGATGGCCAGTTTCTCATAGCGCATCATCTTGTAGAGCGATTCGTTCTGCTCGAAACGGTCCTTGACTGCAAGACCGTCCCCGACACGGGCGGCTATCCCCTTCTTGACATCAGTCATGACCGACTCCGGTGTGCCTTCCACAAAGCGTATCTCTACTGCCGACACCTCGTCCTGATAGCCCAGAAGTTCCCTCATCTGAGCGATCGGGACCATTATGAAGGCATCGTCCACGTCCGAACTGACGGCGAAAACGCCTGACGGCCAGACCCTTGTCATCTCGATGTTCGATGCAGGATTAGAGAGAGAAATATTGGCGTTGCGGTCAGGGAAATACATTTCCAGCGGCGTGACAAATCTCGGGCTTATGCCCATCCGGTGTGCGACACCTGCGCCGACCACGGCCTGCGGCACATCCCCGTGATGGAATGAAAACACGCCGTCGATGATATGGTCCCGGACAGGCGACTCGACCTCATAGACGTCATCGATGCCCTTTGCTGTCGCCACACCCTGCTTGCCGTCATAACTGATGAACACCTGCTCCTGAAGCACCGTGCACATCGATTCAACACAGTCCTGGCTGTATATCCAGTCGTACACCTCCCCTTCCGGAACAAAGACCTTGCCCTCGGACGGACATATCATCAGGTCAGGCTCCACAGAACTCATCATACCCCTCACAATGCCGTCAAATCCATTATAGACAGACAGGATGATTATGAGCGCCGCAGTTCCGACCGCCATTCCAACAGCCGAAATAGCGGAAATGATGTTGATCACATTGTGTGACTTGCGGGCGAAAAGGTAGCGCCAGGATATGAAGAACGGCAGATTCATCCGGGGTTATTTCTGCCAGGTGATGATTCTGTAGAGGTTGCACCCTATCGCATTGCCAAGCACGAGGCAGACCCACAGGCCAAGGACGGAACCGATATGGGCTCCGAGCCATGGGAACGGCACTGCAAGATAGTAGAATGCATCAGCGATACAGTGCGGGAATCCGCAGATTATGAAAAGAGGCACTCCGAAAAGGAGTGGGAGCCACTTTTCCTGACGGCCGAAACACACAGCCGTTGTGACCACGAATCCGCACCCGATGGCAAGCGCTCCGCACTTGAGGGCACCGGTTGCAAGGCGCTTTTCAAGCAGCGCCTGAGCCGTTTCCTGAAGCCCGAGAGGAGAGACACGGGCAAGCAGCGACACCAACAGACAGCCGACCACGTTGCCGCCAAGGATGATGAACATGTCACCTGTCTCCTTCCAGCTCTGGGCAAAACCTATGGCTCCGGTGAAAAGTTTCATCTTGTAATGGACGACCGTAAGAAGTCCGAAGGTAAATGCAACGGCGCCGGGGATACCGCCGAGCACAAGGAACACGAAGCCGCCGCAACTGATGGCGATGCCGGCCAGAACGGCCGAACGGAATGTTTCGAATGGATTCATATCTGGGTAGTTACATTAGAATCAGGTTATTATTCTTCCGGAAGGAACATAGGGTCCCATGCAGGGAGTTTGACAGGTTCCTGGCGGAGCATCTGCAGGACGTCGGAAGGGACATATTTCTTCTCTGCCACCAGACGGAACATGTACTCGTCGAACCACTCGTCTGTCATTATCAGATGGCCTTTGTAGCCGGAATTCGCGCCCCAGCTGTTCTCAACCATCCATTTTACAGGCTTGCCGCGCTGCACATCGACGGCAACGAGCGTCATCGCGTGTGACGAACCGCTTGCATGGGTCATGACGCGCTCTTTCTTGTCCATTCCGAAAGAGAATCCGCTGAGTGACTCATAATCGAAATTGTTCAGATCCAGCGTGCCCTTGGTGCGGTCCAGGAACTTGGCCACGTCGCATGAGAAATAAAGGGCAGTGTTGTCACGGATCGATGCGATGGCAATATCCTTGATACGCTCAACCGGCAGATTGACATACACCCAGTTCTGCCCGTCATAGACGTGACGGTCATATTCGATCTCGTACACCTTGCCATATTCGCGGCACGGATCATTCATTATCATCACATAATTGTCCTCGAGGTCGGCACCGACAAATGTGTCATAGAACGACTTCGGAGTATATTTTTCGGTGCTCACGATCTCACCCTTCGCATCGCAGCGTGTCCACTCGAACTCAGTTGGAGGCACACCGAGACAGACAGTCAGGAAATGATAGATCTCCTTGAGCATGGACAGTTTTTCATTGATGAGACGGGACTCGATGGAATTCTTTTCACGCGATGAAGCACCCTCATACATCTCCCTCAGACGCAGTCCGTCCTCGCGGAGTTTGAGTTTCAGCAGAGAGGACATCTGTGAAGTGTTGTTGGAACAGTATGTCTCCGGCATTGCCTCGGCAGGCACCAGACCATACTTTGTGACAAGGTTGGAGATGCCTGTGAACTGTCCGCCGTCACCGATAGGGTTGCTGAAGAGCCAGTCCACTTCCCTGTCGTCGAACGCCTTGTCCCTTGTGTCGATGACACTCTGCAGGAAAAGGTTGGCCTTCTCCAGCTGGTCCCAGAAGAACACATAGTTCTGCGAGAACTGGAAGTTTGGCAGGGAGTATTTATCTATCATCTTGGCTCTCAAGACATTGAGGCCAGTGAAGAGCCAGCAGCGCCCGGATGATTTCTGGTCTGTAATGCCCTTGGTCGTGACCTTGTCCGAGAAATGTGTGTCGATCATCGCGGCATTCTCGGCATTGACTGCCAATGTGGCGATGGATGTCGATGCAAGGGCGTTCCTCAAAGCCTTGTCGGATGCATTTCCCTCATAACTTCCACGAAGTTCCAGAAGTGTGCGGGCGTCGATGCCTCCACGGGCGGAAGGCTGTCTTGACTGGGCAAAAACAGGGCAGCAGGCCACGAGCGCCGCTGCAAACAGAATCATTCTCTTCATACTGTCAGAATTTTGCGGTATATTTTTGTAAAGGTACACAAAATCCCCGTACTTCCGAAAAAAATCTTATCTTTGAAGATTGATTCAACTTTGTGCTGATGAGTAACAGACTTTTCCTGATTGACGGACACGCGCTGGTCTTCAAAATGTACTATGCGCTTCTCAGAAGGCCTATGGTAAACTCCAAGGGCACTGACACGTCTATCCTGTATGGATTCACAAAATACTTGTTCGAGCTGATTGAGAAAGAGCATCCTACCCACCTGGCCGTATCGTTCGACCCTCCGGGAGGCACATTCAGGAACCAGCTCTACCCTGCCTACAAGGCCAACCGCGACGCCACTCCGCAACTCGTCATAGACGCGCTGGAGCCACTCACCGAGATATGCAAGGCCATGCGCATACCCGTCCTGATGATAATGGGATACGAGGCCGACGATGTGATAGGCTCGATGGCCAAGCGCGCCGAGAAGGAAGGATACGAGGTGTTCATGGTCACGCCGGACAAGGATTACGGCCAGCTGATATCCGACCACATCACCCAGTTCAAGCCCGGCAGGGGAGGCGGTGAAAATGAAGTCGTGGACAAGGCAGCCATATGTGCAAAATATGGCATAGAAAGGCCTGAACAGGTCATTGACATGCTCGCAATATGCGGTGACGCGGCCGACAACGTGCCCGGAGTCAAGGGTGTGGGAGAGGTCGGTGCCGGCAAACTCATCGGCAAGTACGGCACCCTCGAGAACATATATGAGCACCTGGACGAACTCAGCCCGAGACAGAAGCAGATGTTCGAGGACGCCCGCGGACACATAGCCCTCAGCAAGGAACTGGTCACCATCAAGACCGACATACTCCTGGAGGCGAAGACCGAGGACATGGCGCTGGACGGAGTGATGGACCGGAAGATTGTGGAACTCTTCGACTTCTACGAGTTCGGCTCCCTCAAGAAATATATCAGCGGATGCAGTTTTGAAGGCGGGTGCGCACCGCAGGAGGGCGCGGCGCCGAAGTCAAAGGAATTACCTTGGCAGGAGGCTTCACCGGAAGAGGTTTCACATCTGGCAAAGGCAGAAAAAGCCTGTGCAGTGATAATCTCTGACGGGATGGTCACTGCAGCAGCGTCCGACAGGGCGGCCTCCGGGACAGCTGAGACATTCAAGGACATTCTCTCCGACAAGGATATCAAGAAATATTGCTACGAAATAAAGGACGGACTGAAAAAAATCAGTCTGGAGGGCCGTCTGATGGACATTGCCCTCATGCACTACCTCATAAGTCCGGAATCCAGCCACAAGCTGGACCAGCTCTCGAAGACCTTCCTCGGAGTGAACATCGAGCAGCAGGACAGCGCCGTTGAAAGCGCTCCGGCATCCCTGTTCGACGACTTCGACACAGCGGAAGAAGACAATGCTCCTAAGTCCAGACTGCTCGAGGCCGCAGTCATCTTCAGACTCGGGCAGGTGGTCGAGCAGGAACTCGAAAAGGCCGGCCAGCGGAGTCTCTACAACGATATGGAGGAGCCTTTGATCAAGGTCCTCGCATCCATGGAGCAGGAAGGTGTCAAGGTCGATCTTGCCAGCCTCAAAGAGTTTGCCGACGGACTCAGGGAGGAGGTTTATGAGCGCCAGCAGGCCATAAGGGAAATGGTGGACGAGCCGGACCTCAACATCCTGTCACCCAAGCAGGTAGGCAACCTCCTGTATGACAAGCTGGGACTCGACCCGAAATCAAGATCAAAGCGTTCGACCGATGAGGAATCGCTCCTGGCCCTTGCAGACAGGCACCCTGTAGTGGGTGAGATACTGGAATTCAGGGCAGCGAAGAAGCTCCTCTCCACTTATATCGAGCCGTTCCCGGAATATATCAACCCTGCCACCGGCAAGATCCACACGACATTCAACCAGGCCCTGACCGCCACCGGCAGGCTCAGTTCGTCCAGGCCGAACCTCCAGAACATCCCTATCCGCACGGAAAGGGGCAAGGAGATCCGCAAGGCGTTCGTGCCTTCACGGCCGGACGGAGTGATAATGTCCGCCGACTATTCGCAGATCGAGCTGCGCATAATGGCACACCTGTGCCAGGACACCCACCTTATCGAGTCGTTCCGCAGCGGCATCGACGTCCACAAGGCCACGGCAGCCAAGATATTCGGCATAGACGCCGCAGATGTCACATCCGACCAGCGCAGGATAGCCAAGACCGCCAATTTCGGCATAATGTACGGCATATCATCATTCGGTCTGGCACAGCGTCTGAGATGCTCCCGCGGCGAGGCAAAAAAGATCATTGACGACTATTTCGCGTCATTCCCGTCCATCAGGTTCTTTATCGACGACACGATTGCCGGGGCGCGCGAAAACGGATATGTCGAAACAATCTTCGGACGGCGCAGATACCTTCCTGACATCAATGCACGCAACATGACAGTGAGGTCACTTGCAGAGCGGAACGCCGTCAACGCCCCTATCCAGGGCACATCCGCAGACATCATCAAACTGGCGATGATCGCCGTGGACAGGCGCATCCGCGAAGCCGGACTGCGCAGCAGGATGGTGCTGCAGATACACGACGAACTTCTGTTCGATGCGGTGCAGGACGAAGTGGACATCCTCAGGAAGATCGTCACGGAAGAAATGGAAAACGTCACAACCCTCTCAATACCACTCACTGTGGAATGCAATTATGGAAAAAACTGGCTCGAAGCACATTAGCAAGATGACAGAGGCAGACCTCATCAGTCTGGCCTGCAAGAAGAACGAAGCCGCCTTCATGGAGATGTACAACCGCTACAAGGACGGTCTGCGCATCCATGTGGGCAAGATCATCGCTCCCTGGGACGTCGAGGACATCTGCATGCAGACATTCCTGAAGGCATTCCTGCACATTGAGAGCTACGACTCCTCCAGGAGCGAGTTCCGCACCTGGCTGTACACCATAGGATGGAACACCGCCCTGGACCATATCGGCAAGAAAAAGCGCGAACAGGACAACATGCCCACAATGTCCATCGACAATGACGACGAGGCAGGCGCCACCAGGATTTCCGCGCCCGACAAGTCAGCCGAGGAGGCCATCAGCTACCAGGAAGACTATGACAAGCTGATACGCTACATCGAGGGACTTGCCGACCTGTACCGCGACATTGCCAGGGACAGGTTTGTCGGTGAATGCGAATACAGCGAGATAGCCGAGAAATACAACCTGCCCATCAACACCGTCAAGACAAGAATCAAACGCGCCAAGGAACTCCTCCAGAAGATGATGGAGACCTCCGACGAAATCAATCTGGAGAAATGACTTACGAAGAATTCATAGACATAGTGTCAGCGAAGTTCCCCGGTCTGTCCGACCGTCAGATGGAGCAGTTCAGGATGCTGGACGGCCTGTACAGGGAATGGAACAGCAAGATAAACGTCATATCGCGCAAGGACATAGACGAACTGTACAGCCACCATGTACTGCATTCGCTCGCCATCGCGGCATACATCGGGGATTTCGGACAGGGTGCGTCCGTGCTCGACCTTGGCACGGGAGGAGGCTTCCCGGGCATCCCTCTCGCAATCCTCTTCCCGGAGGTCAAATTCACACTCTGCGACTCCATCGGGAAGAAGATTACCGTGGCCACGCAGGTGGCGCAAGCCCTGGGGCTGGACAATGTCAAGACCGTGAACGCCAGGGCCGAAAGTCTTCCGGAGGCCTTCGACTGGGTGGTTTCCCGCGCTGTCACCTCGCTTGACAATTTCCTCCCATGGGTGAAAGGGAAATACAGGCAGGGCATCCTTTACCTCAAAGGGGGCGAATCACTCAGCGAGGAGATCGCTTCCGTGATGAAGAAATACCGCCTTGGGGTCGGGAGCATCGCCACATGGCCGGTTTCAGTATGGCTGAAAGATGAATATTTCAACGAAAAGTACGTCATCAGGCTGTAATACATGCAAGTTTTGCGAAAAAATTTTGCTGATTGATTGAAAAAGACTACCTTTGCAGTCCCAATTTTGTAGAAAAATATAAAAACAAGAAATAATGAAAAGAACATTCCAACCTTCAGTTCGCAAGCGTCGCAACAAACACGGATTCCGTGAGCGCATGTCAACTCCTAACGGACGCCGCGTCCTCGCTTCCCGCCGCCGTCATGGCCGCAAGAAACTCACCGTTTCTTCAGAAGACAGATTCTAGGATTTGATCCTGTGAAATAAAAAAGCCTGGCTGACCGCCAGGCTTT
Organism: Candidatus Cryptobacteroides sp.; assembly: GCA_045599265.1. GTDB lineage: Bacteria > Bacteroidota > Bacteroidia > Bacteroidales > UBA932 > Cryptobacteroides. Next base: position 17,296 of record JAZRVQ010000017.1, read on the forward strand.
TTTATTTACCTGAGTCGCGTGCCTATCTCACTGTCTTGATGATTGACAGGGCATTCGAGCAGAGTGCGGTGATTGTGGCCCAGTCACCTGCGGCAACGGCGTCTTTCGGGAAGAGGTTGCTGCCCATTCCGACGCAGGTCACGCCGGCCTTGAACCAGCCTGAAAGGTTGTCCTCGGTCGGTTTGACTCCGCCTGTGACCATTATCCTGCTCCAAGGCATCGGGGCGCGGAGTCCCTTGACAAAGGCTGGTCCGAGCACGTCGCCCGGGAAGACTTTGCAGACCTCGCAGCCGGCCCTCTGGGCGCGTCCCACTTCGGAGACAGTGCCGCATCCAGGCATGTACGGGACACGTGCGAGTCTGCACCACAGCGGTATGGATGGATTGTATTGAGGTCCTACGACGAAGTTGGCGCCGAGCCGGATAAATCTGCGGGCGTCGCGTGCAAATGATATGGAGCCGATGCCCAGAATGAGGCCGGGCAGTGATTCGTCGGCATATTTGCGGAGTGCGGTGAAGACTTCGGCGGCCTTGTCTCCCCTGTTGGTAAATTCGAAGGCCCTGACGCCGCCGTCATAGCAGGCCTTGAGGATATGTTTGCTGACTTCGATGTCGGCGTTGTAGAAGACGGGGATCATGCCTGTCTCCGTCATCGTCTCGATCACTTGCTGTTTGGTAAACTTTGCCATAATCTTATCTTTGTACGCGGCCGTTGGCGCTTCCGCCGACGAGACTGAGGACTTCGGCCTCGCTGACGAGGTTGAAGTCGCCGTTTACTGTATGCTTGAGGGCCGAGGCGGCTACCGCAAACTCGAGAGCGGCGGCCTGGTCAAAGCCGTATTTGAGCATTCCGTGGATAAGTCCGCCGGAGAAAGAGTCGCCGCCGCCGACACGGTCTATGATCGGGTCGATGTCGTAGCGTCTGCTCTGATAGAACTCCTTTCCGTTGTATATCAATGCTTTCCAGCCGTTGTGAGTAGCAGAGAAGGACTCCCTGAGAGTGGACACGACATATTTGAATCCGAACTCCGCCGCCATCTGCCTGAAGATGCCCTCATAGCCTTCGGCATCGGTGTTGCCCCCCTCTACGTCCGCTTCCGGCTTGAAGCCCAGACAGAGCTCGGCATCCTCTTCGTTGCCTATGCAGACATCGACATATTTCATCAGCGGGCGCATTACAGAAATGGCCTTCTCGGAAGTCCAGAGTTTCTTGCGGAAATTGAGATCCACGCTGACGGTCACGCCGTGACGCTTGGCGGCCTCGCAGGCAAGCCTGGTGAGTTCGGCGGCCTTGTCGGAAATGGCCGGAGTGATGCCTGACCAGTGGAACCAGTCGGCGCCTTCCATTATGGCATCGAAGTCAAAATCCTCCACAGATGCCTCTGCAATGGCGGAATGGGCCCGGTCATATATGACCTTTGACGCCCGCATGGAGGCACCGGTCTCAGCATAATAAAGGCCGATGCGGTCACCGCCGCGTGCGATGAAATCTGTCTTCACACCGTACCTGCGGAGCGCATTGACAGCAATCTGGCCTATCTCGTGGGACGGCAGTTTCGTTACATAAAATGAATCGTGACCATAATTGGCAAGGCTGACAGCCACATTGGCCTCCCCGCCGCCGGGGATGATACGGAACGCGTCAGTCTGGATGAAACGGTCGTTGCCCGAAGGGCTGAGACGGAGCATTATCTCTCCGAAAGTGATTATTCTTGACATTTCGTTTGTTTTAGTTTGGTAAAGGTAATCATTTTTGCGTAAAGATTGATTTTGTTTCCTATCTTTGTGGGATATATATCAATAACGGGCTTGAAATCAATCCTTACCATAATTGCATCACTTTCCTTGTTGTCGGCGACTGCCTTCGCGCAGGACACGACACGCACGGAGAAAGCATTCCGTCTGACCGACCTTTCCATAGAGCTCAGGACTGATTATGACAACAACTGGGTCTCCGGCAGCCACATTGACGATGCAAGCGGTTTCAAGTGCCGGATGCTGAACATCAACGCCGGAGGTGACATCAGCCGCAATTTCAGCTGGTTCGTCAGATGGAGAGTCAACCGCACGACTCTGGATGCCGACTTCCTCGACTCATTCGACAACGCTTTCCTGAAGTTCCACACGCATGGATTCGAACTGACTGCAGGCAAGCAGCCCATCGACGTCGGCGGATGGGAATTCGACCACGCCCCCATCGACCTTTTCTACCTCTCCGAAGCCACCTACCACATCCCTTGCTACGAGTGGGGACTGCGCGCGGCTTACAGTTTCAACGAGACCGGCGGGACCGACAAGATCCAGTTCCAGTTCGCCCAGAGCCCGTTCAACGAAATCTGCCGCGACGGGAAGGAACTGTACGGGTACAGCCTGATGTGGTATGGCGACCACGGCTGCTGGCACACCGCCTGTTCGGCAAACCTGTTCGAGACAGCCAAGGGCCGGTACAACAACTACATCGCCCTGGGCAATAAGTTTGAAATACCGGGAGGAGTGACGGCATACGTGGACCTCACACACAGATATGTTCCGGGACAGGGCAAGTTCTTCTTCAGGGACTTCGCCGTCATCGGCAACATAGAATGGCGTTTCCTTGACCATTTCAAGCTCAGCGCCAACGTTTCGTACGACCTCAACAAGGACATGCCGGGCGACCTGTGCATATTGCCGGGCACATCCGTTACAAGCGTCGGCGGAGGGTTTGAATACTATCCCCTCAAAGATTTCAAGACCATCAGGATACACGCCCATTGCAGCCATTCATTCGGCACCAATCCCAACCCTGCAGGATACCTGGCCGATGGCAAGACCTACCTCTGTGTTGGACTTACCTGGAGGGCTGATTTCATGAAACTGATCGACAAAAAACAACATCAATAAGCGATGTCACCCAAGAAAAAGCGCAAATTCTCGATGCCGGCAGGCATAATCTGCCTGACCATAACGCTGGCAATATTCATATATCTGGGAAGTGTCATGGGCACGGCGAACATGCTCAACACCATGATGCACACGGCACACGACCTGCTTGTCAACACCGTGCTGTTCCTTATGGCAATCTGTGTCCTGATGGGCGCGCTGAGCCGCATTTTTGCCGATTTCGGGGTTGTCAGCCTGTTCGAGAAACTTCTCCGCCCCCTGATGAAACCGCTTTTCGGGCTTCCTGGCGCGGCATCAATCGGCGCCGTGATGACCTTCATGTCGGACAACCCGGCCATCATCACACTTGCCAAGGACAAGAAATTCGCACGCTTTTTCAAGAAATACCAGCTCGTCTCGCTGACCAATTTCGGTACGGCGTTCGGCATGGGCCTCATCGTCATCGTGTTCATGATGGGCCAGGGATATATGAAGGAACCGCTCATCGGACTTGCAGGCGCATTCATCGGGTGCATCGTATCCACACGCCTGATGCAGCGCTTCACCGTCAAGTCATACCCTCAATACAAGGAAGAGAATGCCATCGAACTGCCGGAGGATGTGCAGTGGGACCATGACGAAAACGAGAAGGAGTCCAAGGCCGGCAATGCCCCGTCACTGTTCATGCGCATCCTCAACGCGCTTCTGGACGGTGGAAAGTCGGGCGTCGAGATAGGCCTTGCCATCATACCGGGCGTGCTCATCATCTCCACGTTCGTGATGCTCCTCACCTTCGGTCCGTCGGCATCCGGAGCATACACCGGAGCTGCATATGAAGGCACGGAACTCCTCCCTGTCGCCGCTGGCAAGATAGGCTTCCTCTTTGACTGGCTGTTCGGCTTCAAGGACACCCACCTGGTGGCCTTCCCTATCACTGCGCTCGGTGCAGTCGGTGCAGCCATCGGACTCATCCCGGGATTTGACGCGGCAGGCTGGGTGGACGGCAACGCCATCGCAGTATGCACCGCCATCGGAATGTGCTGGAGCGGCTATCTCAGCACCCATACGGCAATGCTCGACACACTCGGTTACCGTCACCTCACATCAAAGGCAATAGGCGCACACACCATCGGAGGCCTTGTCGCAGGAATCGCCGCGCACTGGCTGTTTGTATTGGTCAGCCTCATTCCGTCCGGCGCCGCCGCAGAAGAGCCGGTGCAGCCGGTACAGGTATTTACAGACCAGGAGATCGCATTGGTAACCAGCCAGATAACAGAACAGTCCGACAGCATGCTCCTCAGGGTATATACCGTCGAGGACGAAAGTGACCTCGCGGTCCTTCGCGCAACATGCACCTACATTCCGGCAGAAGGCATAGGCACAGAACTCTACAACACCATCGCCAAGGCCCTTGTGGAGACCGTCACCTCTCCGCAGCAGGATGGTGTCGGCATCGCCGGACCTCAGGTCGGAATAAACCGCAGGATTGTGGCCGTGCAGCGTTTCGACAAGGAAGGCGAACCGTTCGAGGTATATCCCAACATACGCATAACAGCACTGCGTGGCGAACAGGTCCCTGGACCGGAGGGATGCCTTTCCGTGCCCGGCAGGCGCGGTGACGTGCTCCGCTGGCAGGACATCGACATAACCTACACATCCCCTGTGACAAGGCAGGACACGACCGAGACCGTACAGGGATATACAGCCGTGATATTCCAGCATGAGACCGACCATCTGGACGGCGTCCTCTACACTGACAAACTGAATGAAAACTGATATGAAGACTTTCGGACACTACGACGATTCCAGACGTGAATATGTCATCACCGACCCGGCAACCCCGTGGCCATGGATCAACTATCTTGGCAACGAAGATTTCTTCTCGCTGATTTCCGGGACTGCCGGAGGCTACAGTTTCTACCGCGACGCCAAGTTCCGCCGCATCACGCGCTACCGTTACAATGGCGTCCCGATGGACAACGGAGGCCGGTATTTCTACATAAACGACAACGGGACCGTCTGGAACCCGGGCTGGAAGCCGTGCAAGACCCCGCTCGACTCATACGAGTGCCGTCATGGAATGGGTTACACCCGCATCACGGGAAGCAAGGACGGGATCGAGGCCTCCGTGCTCTTTTTCGTTCCGCTCAAGACCCACGCCGAGGTCCAGAAACTCACGCTCACCAACACCGGCAAGTCCACAAGGAACATCAAACTGTTCTCATTCGAGGAATGGTGCCTCTGGAACGCCGCGACCGACATGGAGAACTTCCAGCGCAATTTCTCCACCGGAGAAGTCGAGATCGAGGGAAGCGTCATTTACCACAAGACCGAATACAAGGAGCGCCGCAACCACTATGCGTTCTACAGCGTCAACTCCCCTATCCGGGGATTCGACACCGACAGGGAGAGCTTCATCGGCCTCTACAACGAATTCTCCGAGCCGCAGTGCGTGCTTGCAGGCAAGCCGTCGGACAGTGTCGCACATGGATGGAGCCCGATAGCATCGCATTACATCGAAGTCAGTCTCGCCCCTGGCGAAAGCCGCGATTTCGTGTTCCTCCTGGGCTATATCGAGATGCCTCAGGATGAGAAATTCGCCGACCAGCCATGCCTCAGTTCCGGTCTCACATCGGACGGGAAGAACGTCAGCCCGTTCATCAACAAGGTCAAGGCGCACGAGCTGATCGACGCCTTTGCAGACAGCGCGGCCGTTGACCGTGCATTCTCCGAACTCAAGGCATATTGGGACAGCCTGCTGGGCATATTCACCGTCAAGTCCGGCGACGAAAGACTGGACAGGATGGTGAACGTCTGGAACCAGTATCAGTGCATGATAACATTCAACATGAGCCGCAGCGCTTCATTCTTCGAAAGCGGAATCGGACGCGGCATGGGCTTCAGGGATTCCAACCAGGACCTGGTGGGATTTGTCCACCAGATTCCCCAAAGGGCACGCGAGCGCATCATCGACATCGCATCCACACAGTTCCCTGACGGCGGCTGCTACCACCAGTACCAGCCTCTCACCAAACGCGGCAACAACGACATCGGAGGCGGATTCAACGACGACCCTATGTGGCTGATATTCGGCACGGTGGCGTACATAAAGGAGACCGGTGACTTCTCCATTCTCGACGAGCCGGTGCCGTTCGACAACGAGCCGGGCAGCGAGGTCAGCCTTCTGGAGCACCTGCGCATCTCGTTCAACCACGTCGTCGAGAACCTTGGGCCGCACATGCTGCCTCTGATCGGCCGCGCCGACTGGAACGACTGCCTCAACCTGAACTGCTTCAGCTGGGACCCCAACGAGTCATTCCAGACCACCGAGAACAAGACGGAAGGCAGCAAGGCCGAGTCCCTGATGATAGCCGGACTGTTCGTCGTGTGCGGACGTGACTACATCGACCTCCTGCACGCCATCAAGGGCAGGGACCTCTCAGACGAGGCCAACCGCGCCCGGAAATGCATCGATTCGATGGTTGAGGCAGTCAAGAAACACGGCTGGGACGGCGAATGGTATCTGCGTGCATACGACTATTTCGGCGGCAAGATAGGCTCGAAAGAGAACGATGAGGGCAAGATATTCATCGAGAGCCAGGGATGGTGCACAATGGCAGGAATCGGTCTCGAAGAAGGAATGGTGGACAAGGCACTGGACTCTGTCAAGAAATACATGGACAGCGAACACGGCATCGTGCTCAACAACCCGGCATTCACGACATACCATGTAGAAATGGGAGAAATATCCTCCTACCCTGCCGGATACAAGGAGAACGCGGGCATATTCTGCCACAACAACCCTTGGATCATAATCGGCGAGACAGTCGCCGGCCGCGGGAACGACGCATGGGAGCATTACCGCAAGATATGCCCTGCCTACATCGAGGACCAGACCCTCCACAAGGTCGAGCCGTATGTATATTCCCAGATGGTGGCCGGCAAGGACGCCGCAAAGCCGGGAGAAGGCAAGAACAGCTGGCTCACAGGCACGGCGGCATGGAACTGGTACGCCGTCACACAGTTCATATTGGGCATCAAGCCGGATTATGACGGACTCTGCATAGACCCGTGCATTCCTGAGGCTTGGGACGGTTTTGCAGTGACCCGCCGTTTCCGCGACGCCGTTTACGAGATAGAGATAAAGAACCCTGCGCATGTCTGCAAGGGCGTCAAGACCATTTGCGTGGACGGCAAGGAGGTCTGCGGCAACCGCATCGGATACGTTCCGGGCAGTCATTCCGTCACCGTCACGCTCGGATAGACTGACATAATGTCACACTTTGCCAATTGGCAGAATAATTGATTGAAAATCTTCGCAAAGATTTCCAATCTAGAATAAATCGATAAATCATGGCAGATAAAGAGAAAGAGACATCGAAGAAAGAAGAGAAAAAGGCTGAGAAAGCAGCCGCACAGATAGAAGAACTTCAGGCAAAACTCGCAGAGGCTGAGAAAAAAGCCGCAGAGGCTGAAACCAGACTCGCAGAGGCGGAAGCCAAGTCGAAGGATGAACTCCTCAGGCTGATGGCCGAGTTTGACAATTTCCGCAGAAGGACATCGGCAGAGAAGATGGACCTTGTAAGTTCAGCGGCCAAAGACACCATCACCGGCATGCTTCCGGTCCTGGACGACTGTGAGAGGGCCCTCAAGGTGCTTGCGGACTCCGACGACAGCGATGCAGCCAAGGAAGGGACGCAGCTCATTTATGACAAGCTCATGACCTACCTCAAGGGCAAGGGCCTCGCAGTCATCGACGCGATGGGCCAGGAATTCAACACCGACCTCCATGAGGCCGTGGCACAGTTCCCTGTCCGGGAAGATGACAAGAAGGGCAAGGTTTTCGACGTTGTTCTCACAGGATACACCCTCAACGGCAAGGTTATCCGTTACGCTAAAGTAGTTGTAGGAATATAATGGCAGAGAAAAGAGACTACTACGAGGTGCTCGGCGTCAGCAAGACAGCCAGCATAGACGAGATCAAGAGCGCATACAAGAAGATGGCGCTCAAATACCACCCGGACCGTCATGTGAACGATTCAGAGGCAGAGAAGAAGGCCGCCGAGGAGAAATTCAAGGAAGCGGCCGAGGCTTATGACGTGCTCGGCAATGCCGACAAGAGGGCCAAGTATGACAAGTTCGGCCACGCCGCATTCAACGGCCAGGCAGGTCCGGACTTCAGCCAGGGATTCGGAGACCTCAACGATATCCTCAACGACCTCTTCGGAGGCGGCGGATTCAATTTCGGAGGGTTCAACTTCGGTGGATTCGGCGGCGGACAGCAGCAGAGCGGGCCGAGGGTGTACCGTGGACGTGATATCCGCACCAGGGTGACCCTGACCCTCGAAGAGATTGCCCGCGGATGCGAGAAGGAAGTCAGCATCGAGAGGATGCTTCCTTGCTCCGACTGTTCCGGCAAGGGCGCCAAGAGTTCGGCAGACATCAAGACCTGCCCTGCCTGCAACGGCACCGGCCAGGTCAAGAGAGTCGCCAACGGATTCTTCGGCCAGACGATCCAGTACAGCACATGCCAGCAGTGCAACGGTGAAGGCAAGGTCATCAGCAAGCCTTGCACGACCTGTTCCGGCACAGGCCTGGTGCGCAGAAGGGAGACTGTCAAGGTCAAGATTCCGGCAGGAGTGGAGGACGGAATGCAGCTTACAATGCGCGGATACGGCCACGCAGGCAGGAATAACGGTCCATGCGGCGACCTGCTCATCATCGTCCAGGAAACAGAGCATGCCGACTTCAAGCGCGAGGGCAGCAACCTTATCTACACCAAGGTTCTGTCCGTCCCTGAAGCGATACTCGGATGCGAGGTGGAAATCCCTTGTTTTGACGGTAAATACAAGGTAAAGGTGGATGCCGGCACTCAGTCCGGCCAGATGGTCAAACTGCGCGGAAAGGGCCTTCCATCGCTCAATTCGTACGGAAACGGCGACCTCTACATAAAGTATGCAGTCTGGATTCCCAAGAAACTCTCGAAGGAAGACAAGGCGGCTGTCGAGAAACTCTCCGGCATCGACGCCTTCAAGCCAAATCTGTCAAAGGACGAGAAGAGTTTCTTCGACAAGATCAAGGCAATATTCGACTAACGCCAGGTGGTGCGACATTCATATAAAATTTTGTAAGGGGTACTAAGTTTTTTATCACTCCTAAAGTATGCCGAAATTCACCTATAGAGGCAACTTGCCACAGAAGGGCATAAGAGGCGCCTTGCCTGATTAGGTGGGGGCAATTCGGCCTCACCTATCGAGTTGGGCATCAATACAGACATCTGCGTTGCCGATACCCTGCATAGGTGATTTTCGGTTTGTGGAAATATGGCATTTTTCACAAATCGAACCCTCGAGCGCAAGGAGGGGCGGCCAGTCTTCAGATAGACTTAGGGGCGTTAAACGATTAAGTTTGATGAGATAGAAGTAACTTGACTATTCTTTAACGAGCTGCTGCTAAAAGACAAACATTCGTCCCTTATCGAAATCAAAAGTTACGGCTGAATTAAAGAATGGTATACCGAGGAAGCCCATATCTTTTATTGCGGTCATTTTCCCGGTCAGCCCGATAGAGATATCATTGTAATCTTGTCCGCAAACAGTGATGGCCTCAGCATAAATGCCCAGTGCCACGACATTTCCATCTGCATCACGAGCATCTTGGGGTATGATTTTCCCATTCTTGATTGCTTTGCTGACGCTTCTGTGTTGGCTCACAAAAAAAACCAACATCGGATTTCCAAAATCCACAATGAGGTTTCCCTTAAGTACAGCCTTGCTCTCTTGGGAGGAGATTGCAACCTTTGCCTTCACAATGGGGACTCCTGTTTTCTTGTCAAGATGCAACTTATAGCATTTTCCGGTGTTCTCAGCAATCTTGCCTATTGACAGTCGGCCATTTGAGATGTCCACGGACACAGTCCTATGGCCTGACTCATCATAGAGGTTTTGAATAGGCAGGCTTATTCTACTGTCATAATCCTTTAGGATGAAGATGGGACCACAATATTTGTTCTGCCCTATTTGTAACTCTCCATCGGCCTTGTATGTAATCTCGTACAAGTTGTTGAGCATCCTTATTTTAGCTTGAGATGGCTCAAATACCAGATCTCCCCCGGCCAAAGCCCTTTCATAGAAATCCAAACCTATCAACAACGCCGGTATACCAGATTCGACCATAATCTCGCGCTGTTCACCGCATATCTCAGCAGTCATGAACAGATGTCCATTATTGCTTTTTAGTTCATATGAATGGACATTCTGGCCGTACGAAATAGCACAGCACAATAGTATGAATATAAATGAGATTGCTTTTGCTTTCATTGATGTGATGAGTTATCTATTCACAAAGATACTAAATAATCCTTCGGACAGTTAAGAAACAAATATATTATTAAAAATCAGCAACTAGATTCTGTAGAAGCATTATTAAAATTGCAGAAAG
>JAZRVQ010000018.1:0-6032 GCA_045599265.1 Candidatus Cryptobacteroides sp.
CTACAATGAACGGCAGCATACTCGTCCCCTTGGTCTTCAACTCCACGTCCCTGCCTTCGGCAAGAAGGGCAGCCACTTCCTCGAGGAGTATTTCGTTGGGTAGTGTCATCTGCATACGGCTTTATGGCATACAATGGCCGCTTCCGCATCGGGACGGCAGTCAAGGACAAAACAGGGATAATTCAGGGCGATGGCTGCTATTGTTTCGTGCAGGCCGTCCGCCATAGAGGTGAAGCCGCGGAATCCGGAACTTGAAGACGCAATCAGTGCGTATGCCTCAAATGCCGAAAGAGGGGTGGCCGCATTGGAGAGCGAGCGTCGGATTTGCACCATCGCGCCCAAAGGAGCGCTGGCATTGCGGTAGCAGGGCGTCTTGCCACTCCAGGGAGAACCGAACACCTTCACTGAACCATCGTCGTGCACCCGGACTATGGGGTTGTCGTCATTGAGAATCTCGCTTCCGGGAATGTTTTCCAGCCACATCCTGCTATGCGTGCTCTTGCCGGTGCCGCTTTCCGCAAGGAACATATATGCCCGGCCGTCGCAGACAGTAACGGAGGAATGCATCTCAAGAGTCTTGAGACAGGCGGTACTGAAGGCGTACATCAGCATTGCGGCGTTGTCGATTGCGAAGCGACCGATGCTCAGGTCGGCGAATTCGACTGTCCCCGAACTGAAATCACCGCTGATGCGAAGGCTTGCCACCTTTGGGCTTCTGCCGTTCACGGCAAATTCAAGATAAAATCCTTCCGCCTCCTTGTAGAAATCCGTCTGAGTCTCTTCCGGACTGTTGTCACCCACGAAAAGAGGTTCCATTCCGGAAGTGTCTGACAGCGACCAATCCGGCGAAGGCTTCACATACAGGCTGAATATCGGGGCATCCTCGCCCTGCCTGTCCGCCTCGGCTTCAAACGGGCCGTAGTTGACCTGCATCCGTTCCCAGAGGGAAGATGCGTCATCCATCACGATGGAGAACCGATGGCCGGCAACGATGAAATCCTTAAGCATAGTTGTATGCACTTTCAGATGCAAATTTATATCATTTATCCGAATATATTGCAAAGACAACATTGTTTGGTCCATTCCTATATCCATGTCAGTTGTGCTCAATGGAATAGCTCATTGACAACGGGAATGATTGCTATCTGTCAGTTTGTCCGTATAGAGTATGCCGAGGAGGTGGTCACATTCATGCTGGAAGATTACCGCCGTGAATCCTGTGATTCTCTCGGTGGTATCCCTTAGAGTCTTTGGACTGGTATAGCTGATTTCTATGTCCTGCCATCGGTTCACCTCGCCGCGCCGGTCCGGAACCGACAGACAGCCTTCAGGGCCGGGAACGGGCTCTCCGTGGACGTCAGTAATACTGATGTTGGGATATACCTCGAAGGGTTCTCCGTCTTTGTCAAAACGCTGTACTGCCACTATGCGGCGGAGTATACCCACCTGCGGACCGGCAATACCGACACCGTCCTGCTCAGGAGATGTGACTGTAGCAATCATCCCGGATGCCAGAATGCCATACTCTGCACTGCGAATCATAGAGAGCGACATCTCTGCCGATGTGCTGCGCAGAAGTGCTTCTTCTTTCGGATTGTCAACGGTATAGACGTGCAGGATATCAGTTTCGGAATTGATTATACGCTTCTCTTCCGCGCTCCAATTATCGGAGCATCCTGAAAGAACCAGAATGGCCAGGACAGGTAATAGTGAAACAATTTTTCTCATAACAGGTGCAAGTTAGAACATTTTTAGAAATTCTTGCCTGTTTTCAAATCAAAACACACATTCAGATGGATGAATCACGGATGTCCATTCATTGAGGGGAGACCCCGACTTTCAGAAAGAAGAAAAGGGCAAGGAAAAAAACCTGAAAAATTTTATTTAATTTTGCAGATGCATCGCCCGCAAATGAGCGTTGAGTGGTAAAAACTGTTGGTTTATGAAAAAAAGATTTGCAAGCATTCTGCTTATTGCGTTGTCACTTTTTATATCCGCCTGTGGCAACGGTTCCTCTTCGAAAGAGTATTCCGAACTCACAAAGTCTTTCATCGGTATGATGGACAATGACCCGGGATTGAAGGAAATGATGGTTGAGAGCATTGAGAAGGCAAAGGCCATCAATCCTGATCCGGAGACCAACCCCGGCCAGACACTTGAACAGTATTACGACTTTATCGAGTGGTCGGGCAAGTGCCTGCCTTGGGAAGTCATCAACCAGCCTGCAGGCCGTACTCTGTTCAATAAGCTTGACCAGAGTTTGTGCTATGCATATTTCGTCTTCGACCAACCGCTCGACGAACTCAAGGATAAGGGTTATTACTATCCGTCCCTTCAGTACCACGAGCCGATTCGCAGCTGGCTCATCGAGTATGCCAAGACCTGGGGTGAATTTCTCAGTACGCCCGAAAGCTGGAACGACGACTGCTATGAAGCGATAGCGGCCGACAGCAAGTTCAATATGGATAAGGGATGGTATGAGTCTCCGTCCAACTGGCACAGTTTCAACGATTTCTTCCATCGTTATCTCTCTTCTCCCGAGGTGCGTCCGGTTGCCGCTCCCGACGATAACAGCATCCCGGTCTTGCCGGCAGATTCGAAGCCTCAGGGAGTATGGGCAATAGGCGAGGATTCAAAGTTGGTACATCACGACGGCGCCGTAATAAAGTCGGCGCGTGTTGTCTCGGCAAAGGAACTTGTGGGAGAGACGTCGGCATACGGCGATGCGTTTGCAGGCGGTACGCTGTTCCATACGTTTCTTAATGTGAACGATTACCACCGTTACCATTTCCCGTTGAGCGGTACCATTAAAGAGATTGAAGTGATTGCCGGTGACGATGCCGCCGGCGGCATTACTGTCTGGGACAAGGAGAGCGGCAATTACATTCTCGAATGCGAGACCCCGGGATGGCAGATGATCGAGACCCGTGGCCGTATTATACTTGAAACTCCTGAGTTCGGGCTTGTGGCAATGCTGCCAATAGGTATGTCGCAGGTGTCATCGGTCAATTTCGAGAGCAATCTTCAACCCGGAACGGTAGTCAGAAAGGGTGACCCTATGGGATGGTTCGATATGGGCGGTTCCGATTTTGTGCTGTTGTTCCAGAAAGGCGTCAAACTGGATTTGCAGGTGCCATACGACGAAGACGGTACATATAGTCATATGTATCAGGGCAATGCAATAGGCACTCTGTCCAAATAATGAATTGCGGGTTATGAAAAAAATAACCATTGCGGCTTTCTGCACCGCTTTCGCCTGCTGTTTTACAGTCAAGGCACAAACGAATCTTCAGGTGTTCTATGACTTTGCCGAAGATAGGAAGTGTGTTACAACCACTCTGGAAGGGTATTACTCAGACAAGTGGGGAGATACGTTCTTCTTTATCGATTATGATTTTAATGCAAAGAAGAATGGAACTCCCGGTTCATACGGCAGTTATTTCGAGATTGCCCGAGGTTTTAATTTCTGGCAGAATTCTGCTGTGAAAGACCTCAGCGCACACATTGAGATGAATGCCGGCGTGAATTTCGGAAACATAAACTGGCTCTTTGGCGCCAACTATCTTTTCCATAGTGCCGATTACAGCAAGACCCTCACTCTCGAGCTTATGTACAAGACATTCAAGGGCTCTTCAAGCGACTGCCCTCTCCAGTTCACGATAGTTTGGGGCCTCCAGGATATCTTTGGCGCAAAAGGCTTGCGTTTCAGCGGTTTTGCCGATATCTGGGGAGAGAACGGCTATCTGGGGTCAGCTGGTGACAAGTTTGTTTTCCTCTCGGAACCCCAGCTATGGTACAACATCGGTCGGCATTTCGGCTGCTACAACCTGAACATCGGCGGAGAGCTTGAAATCAGCTGTAATTTCGCTGGCGTTCACGGCTGGAAATGCCGTCCCTGCCTCGGCGCAAAATGGGTATTCTGAGAGGACAGATTACAACAGGGCATATTTTAGAATGAACAAGGCGGACAGAATCCACATCGCGATGGAAATGTCCTTCGCCTTGCCTGTAAGTGCATAAATCAATACATAAGAGATGCATCCAATCAGAATGCCGTCCGCAATGCTGTAAGTGCAAATCATAACCACTATTGTGAGAAATGCGGGGATGGCTTCGCGGAAATCGGTCCAATTTATTTTGACAATCGGCTCCATCATCATCATTCCCACCAGAATGAGCGCAGGCGCTGTTGCAGATGAGGGCACTGCAAGAAAAACTCCTGAAAACAGCATAGCGACAGCAAAAAACAATGCGGTGAAGAACGCTGTCAGGCCAGTCCGGCCTCCATCGCCCACACCTGCCGCACTTTCAACGTAGGTGGTAGTGGTGGACGTTCCTGCGACGGCTCCGAAAACGGTACCGATTGAATCGGCCATAAAAATTTTGTCAATACCGTCGATATTTCCCTTCTCGTCCACAAAGCCGGCCTTGTGCGAAACTCCGATAACGGTCCCAATAGTGTTGAAGATGTCGTTGAACAGGAAAGTAAAGACGATTATGAGCATATCCAGCGTCAATATGTTGTTCCACTCGAACTTGCAGAAAATGGGACTGATGCTTTCAGGGGATGAAATCAGGGAGCCGTTGAATTTTGTGATGGCTTCGCCTGTGGCGGGATCTTTTATGAAAAGTCCGATGACAGTTGTGGCAAGGATGCCAATCAGAATTCCGCCTCGAACTTTAAGAACCAGAAGTACGCCGGTAATGATGATTCCAATGATTGCCAGAAGGGCGGGACCCTGACTGATATTTCCTATTGTCACCAGCGTAGAAGGAGATCCTACCACGATTTGGGAACCCTGCAGACCGATGAATGCAATGAATAAACCTATTCCGGCACCGATGGCATTCTTAAGACTTGCAGGGATGGAATTTGCGATAAGAGTTCTGGCCTTGGTGGCGGAAAGAACGACAAAGATGATTCCCTCTATGAGTACGGCAGTAAGTGCAAACTGCCAGGTCTGATGCATTGATATGCAGACAGTATAGACAAAGAATGCATTCATACCCATTCCTGGAGCAAGCGCAAACGGTTTTTTTGCATAAAAAGCCATTATGAGAGTGGATACCACTGCGGCCAAAGCCGTTGCCGTAAACACCGCGCCTTTCGGCATATCGGGAAGTGCGCCGAATATCATAGGATTGACGGCGAGGATATACGCCATTGTCAAAAAAGTTGAAAATCCGGCTATGAACTCTGTCCTGATTTTGTGTGTGCCTGGAATAAACCCAAAAGCTTTGTGTAAAATGTCTGTCATATAACTAGTGTTGTCTATTTGCCGCGGTTCAGTACCTGGGTCATACAGTGGGCGGCACCGTAACCTCCGATGAGATTGTCGAGGGGAACCCACTCCACACGCACGCCGTATTTGGTATATTCTGCTTCAAGAGACTTGCTCTGCCCGGCAACTGACATAATGTGGCGGGCATCTACGGTGAGAAAGTTGTTGGCGTAGTGGTCGGCATCCTCCTTGCTTACGCGGATAATTTTCACGCCTCTCGATTCCAGGAACTCACGGAAGCCCTTTCCTGAATAGCCTTCGTCCAGGTGATACTCCGCAGTGGCGGACGGACGCACATACATATCCATCGTCAGATAGTTGATGTCGTTTATATCTTTGGCATCGTAGCGGTTGAAGCACATTGTGCACAAGTCCTTGTCTATCACGTTGAAATACGTGTCGAGATGCATTTGGTACTGGTCCTTCCAGCGCTCATGAACCACCACTACCGTATCGTGTCCGAAGCAGTTGTTTCCAAGCAGTTCGTCTATAGCCTTCCGGCTAGTTCTGAGTCCCTGACCGATAAGGCTGATGGTTCCGAACGGAATATAGTCGCCACCTTCGAGATAACTGTCCTCACCGCTTACACGGTAAATGGCGGGTTCGCCGAGTTGTTCATAGCAGGCTTCGATGATATCGACCTCCGGAGCTCTCTGGGTTGAGTTCATCCGGCACATTATATGTCCCCTCGGCGTGGTTATGCTCTGGTCCCTGAGGAAATACATATTCATCAGGGGATTGTGCACGTAC
>JAZRVQ010000019.1:0-18957 GCA_045599265.1 Candidatus Cryptobacteroides sp.
AGATCAGGGAGTACAGTTTCTTTTCGGAAGCGGAGCCCTCTATTTCAGAAGTTTCCAGGTAGGTGGGGCGGATTGCCTCGTGGGCTTCCTGCGCCCCCATCGACTTGGTCTTGTAGGCGCGCGGCTTGGAGTACTCCGGTCCCCAGTTCTCCGAAATGAGCTGCTTAGCGCAGTTGATTGCGAGAGGGGAGAGGTTCACCGAGTCGGTACGCATATATGTGATGAGACCGTTCTCATACAGTCCCTGTGCAATGCTCATTGTCTGGCTGACAGACATGTGCAGCTTCCTTGAAGCCTCCTGCTGGAGAGTGGAGGTCGTGAACGGAGCGGCCGGAGTGCGGGTTGTCTCCTTCTTCTCGACGTCGCAGACAGAGAAACTGGCTCCGATGCAGTCTTCGAGGAATTTCCTGGCCTCGTCTATGGTGCCGAACTTTCTGTCGAGGGTGGCGCCGACTGTCACGTTCTCGCCTGTGCCGTCAGGATGGAAAGTCGCTTCCACCTTATAGTATGCATCCTTGCTGAATGCCTGTATTTCACGCTCCTTGTCCACGATGAGCCTGAGGGCCACCGACTGGACGCGGCCTGCTGAAAGCCTCGGCTGGATCTTCCTCCAGAGTACCGGCGAGAGCTTGAATCCGACGAGTCTGTCGAGGACGCGGCGTGCCTGCTGCGCGTTCACGAGGTTCATGTCTATGTCGCGTGGATTCTGGATGGCCTCCTGGATTGCGTTCTGCGTAATCTCGTGGAACACAATTCTTTTCGTATTTTCACTCTTCAGACCAAGTGTCTCGAAAAGATGCCATGAAATTGCTTCTCCCTCACGGTCTTCATCGGATGCGAGCCATACGGTCCGGGCATCCCTTGCCTCTTTCTGAAGTTCGCCTACAAGTTTTTTCTTGTCGGCCGGTATCACATATTCCGGTTTGAAACCGTTCTCAATATCTATTCCCAACTCATTCTCGCTCAGGTCGCGGATGTGGCCCTTGCTGTATTTGACTGAATAACCCTCGCCAAGAAATTTCTGGATGGTCTTGGCTTTGGTCGGTGATTCGACAATTACAAGATTTCCCTTCATACCCAAAATTGATTTTTCAGTGCAAAGAAAAGGACTTTCCGGTCAATTTTCCAAATTTTGTTGTTAAATTTGCATTCTGTTTTACCTTATAGACAAAGTCTATGCAAGACACGACAAAAAAGAAAATAATCAAGTGGTTCTGGGTGATTTTCTGCCTGCCGTTTGTTCTGGTCGGTCTGCTCATACTCTTCGTGTGGGCCTTTACTGACATACCGTCTTTCGAGGAGCTGGAACACCCTGAAAACAAACTTGCTACACAGGTCATTGCATCAGGGGGAGAGATACTTGCCACATTCCATCTGGAGAATCGTTCTTACGTGATGTTCAGCGAGTTGGACCCATCTGTTGTCCAGGCTGCCGTGGCGACGGAGGATGTAAGGTTCTACCAGCACTCGGGCATCGATTTCAAGAGTCTGGGGCGTGTTCTGGTCAAGACCTTGATGATGAGCGATTCGAGCCAGGGCGGAGGAAGCACCATCACCCAGCAGCTGGCCAAGAACCTCTACAAGCGCGAGGAATTCACGACCAGGATACCCGGCGGATACAAGGCCAGAATGGTGGTGATCAAGATCAGGGAATGGATCACGGCCGTCAAGATAGAGCGCAACTACACCAAGGATGAGATCATCACGATGTATCTCAATACGGTCTTCTTTGGAAGCAATTCATACGGTGTGAAGGCGGCGGCCCAGACATTCTTCTCAAAGATTCCGGCCGAACTGACGGTCGAGGAGAGCGCCATGCTCGTGGGCATGGTCAACAAGCCGACCCGTTACAATCCTACTCTCAATCCGGACCAGGCCCTGGGCCGCAGGAACTTCGTCCTGTCCCGTATGGAGCAGGCCGGGTATATCACAAAGGCGCAGCGCGACTCCATCCAGCAGATTCCGATCACGCTGTCCTACCATGAGATGGACCACAATTCCGGCAGGGCACCATACTTCCGTGACATGCTCTACCGTGTGATGAGCGCCAAGCAGCCTCAGCGTTCAGACTACAATTCATCCACTTTCTCAAGCGATTCGTTGAGGAATGCCTCATACTATGAGTATCGTGCCGACTCCATCCGCTGGGTGAATGACCCTCTGTATGGCTGGCTGGAAAAGAACCGGAAGCCTGATGGCAGCAAGCACGACATATACACGGAAGGTCTGAAAATCTACACCAGCATTGATTACACACTCCAAGGTTATGCGGAGGAGGCTCTTGCCGAGCATCTGTCCGGTGAGTTGCAGCCTGCGTTCTGGAAGGAGCTCCGCTACAGGAGCCGTCCGCCTTTCGCGAACAGTGTCAAGCCGGAAGTGGTGGAAAGGCTGATGAAGCAGGCCCGCCGCTGGAGTGACCGTTACCGCATGATGAAGAAGTCCGGCCATTCCGAGAGTGAGATAATGAAGAGTTTCGACGTCCCTGTCAGGATGCGCCTGTTCTCCTGGAACAAAAAAGGCTATGTGGACACATTGATGACTCCGAACGATTCCATTATCTATTACAAGTCACATATCCGTGCGGCATTCATGGCCATCGAGCCTCATACCGGACTTGTGAAGGCATACGTCGGAGGTCCGAACTACCGCTATTTCAAATATGACAACGTAAGCCAGGCACGCCGTCAGGTCGGATCAACCATCAAGCCGTTCCTGTACACGCTTGCGATGCTGAACGAACTGACACCATGTACCCTTCTGCCTAACCAGCCGGCATCGTTCGGCAACTGGTCCCCAAGGGGAACCGACGGTTCGGAGATTCCTCTTTCCCTCAGGTCGGGACTTACGGCCAGCTCCAACTATATGTCGTCCCAGCTGATGAAGTTGTTCGGTCCCGAGGCGATGGTCGATGTCATGAGGACTATGGGTATCAAGACCTACATCGAGCCTGTACCTGCCCTTTGTGTGGGCGCGGCAGATGTTGCAGTATGTGAAATGGTCGCCGCATACAACACTTTCCCTTCCGAGGGGCTTTTCATAGAGCCGCTGTTCGTCACCAGAATCGAGGATAATTCCGGCAATGTGCTGGCCACATTCCATGCGCGCAAGAAAGAGGCCCTCGACAAGAAGACGGCCTACACCATGATCAGTATGATGGAGAGCGTCGTCAATTCAGGAACCGGTTCGCGTCTTAGATACAGATATGGCCTCAAGGGCGATATCGCCGGCAAGACCGGTACGACCAATGACAACTCCGATGGATGGTTCATCGGCTATACCCCGACCATCACCTGCGGAGCATGGGTCGGCTGCGAGGACCGTCAGGCCCACTTCATGTCCGGCAGTACGGGACAGGGTGCAAGCCAGGCACTTCCTATCGTGGGACTCTTCCTCAAGAAGGCAATGGCCAACGGTACGCTCGGCATCACCTCGAACGATTATTTCACACTTCCTGCAGGTGTCTCCATTCCTTGCGACAGGGGCGATTTTGTATCGAGGTCTTATACCGGCGACATCACCGAAGAAGAAGCGGAGCAGGAAATGTTCTTTGAATGATTATGCAGAAATACAACAATATAGCAGTAATATACGGCAGTGACTCTTCCGAGTGGGAAGTGTCGATCAAGAGCGGAAAATTCACGGCTTCCCAGATAGACGGGACCAAGTTTGATGTTTACGAGATATTTGCAAGGTTCGGCAGATGGAACCTTGTGGCATATCGCAGAAAGGGCTGTGAAAGGTTTGAATATCCGGAGCAGGACCGTCCGGTCATAGACAAGAACGATTTCTCCGTCGTTGTTGACGGCGAAAAGGTCAAGTTTGACTATGCCTACATCATGCAGCACGGCACCCCGGGCGAGAACGGACTCATGCAGGGCTATCTCGAGATGCTCGGTGTTCCGTACAGCGGATGCAGTTCGTTCGTGTCGGCAGTGACTTTTGACAAGTTCTCCTGCAAGAGCTACCTCAAGGACGTGGATTTTGTCAAGTGCGCCAAGGACGTTTTCGTGAGGAAGAACGAGGTCACCGCCGATCTGGCCGCCAAGGCTGTCGAGAAGCTCGGTCTGCCGATGTTCGTGAAGCCTACCGACAGCGGTTCCAGTTTCGGCGTCACCAAGGTCAAGAAGATTGAGGACTTTGAGGAGGCTGTCAGGCTCGCCTTCTCCGAGGGCAAGACAATGCTTGCCGAGGAGGCAATCGACGGCCGCGAACTCCAATGTGCCGTTTACCGTGCAGGAAAGGACATAAAGGCCCTTCCTGTAATAGAGATTGTCTCCGAGAACGAATTCTTCGATTACGATGCCAAATACAACGGCAAGAGCAAGGAGATCTGCCCTGCACGCATCACCGATGCGGAGCGTGAAATGATTCAGGAGGCCTCCCGCAGGATATATGCCCGTCTTGACTGTGCCGGCTGTGTCAGAATCGACTACATCCTTTCTGCAAAGGGTCTGTACTTCCTGGAAATCAATACGATACCTGGAATGACGGCTGCGTCCCTCGTGCCTCAGATGGTGCGCGTCGAAGGGATGAGTGTCACAGAATTTCTCAGCGAGATAATCGAAGGCTGATATGGACCCGCTGGCCGATCAGCTCACCGGACTCTATCCTCGGGAAGAGGCCAGTGCCATCGTCCGCTGGCTCCGTGAAGATGTCAGGGACGAGGCCGCCCTGGAGGCCTGCATGAAGCGGCTGCGCACCGGAGAACCTCTCCAGTACGTGCTCGGCTACGGCTGGTTTTTCGGCCGCAATTTCAATGTCAATCCGTCCGTGCTGATCCCTCGCCAGGAGACAGAACTTCTGGTCGACGAGGCAATCCGTGAGATAAGGCGACGTTTCGCCCACCCGGGCCGCCCGGTGCGCGTTCTGGACCTGTGCACCGGGTCCGGCTGCATTGCGTGGACGGTGGCGCTGGAACTGCCCGGCATACAGGTGACGGCAGTGGATATTTCCGACAATGCTCTCGAGACAGCGCAGACCCAGCCGTTCGATGCGCCCGTGCGCTTCGTCAAGGCCGACGTGCTGGACACGGACTCTTTTCCGGACCTTGGCCAGTTTGACGTGATACTTTCCAACCCTCCTTATATCCGTCAGAGCGAGAAAGCCCTGATGCACAGGAATGTACTGGAACACGAACCGGCCCTTGCGCTGTTTGTCGATGATGCGGACCCGCTGGTGTTCTACCGTGCCGTCGAGGTACTTTGCACGCGTTTTCTGGTACCTGGAGGATTCGGTCTCGTGGAGATAAATGAGGCATTTGGAGGCCCTGTAAGCACGATTTTCGCACAGGCCGGTTTTGAAAAAGTGCGCATCATTTCTGATTTTTGCAGCAAAGACCGTCACATCTTCTTCTCGAAATAGTCATTTCAGTGCGCTGTAGTGCCGATTTTGATAAATAAGCTCATTCTTTTTATGGAATGAGTTTTTTGTTTTGTCACTTTGCGGAACTAAAATGACTTTGCTATGAAACGTATTGCTTTGTTGATGGCCTGTATCGCAATGTGTATGGGCTGCAATGAAAAGGATGACCCCGCCGGGCGGCCATCAGGCACTGTGCTGGTCCCGGAAGATGTGGCCAGACTTCTGGCCAGTGTGCCTATCGGAGAAGACCAGATCCGTGAAGTCCTCGACGCCGTCGGTGCTTCATGCGGGAATGGTTATGACGAGGAATATCCGATGAAGAATCTGCTGTCCGTACCTGGGTCAGGAGTGGGGGACGGTGTGGTTGGTGTAAAGTCTTCTCCATCATACTCATACCCACTCAAGGATATGCTGAGGGACCAATTGGAAAAGGCCTCGTCCACAAAGGGTGGAAGCTTCGATGTTGTCCGTCCCGGTGACGTGTCTGTCGATGAATATCTGTCCGAACTGGAGCGTTCCGGACTGCAGATTTATTGGCCTTTTTCCGAACTGACTTCCGGGATGGACGAACTTCCGGTGCTGACATTCGACCCGGAAGACGAGTCGCTTGCAAATGTGGGGTACAGGATTGTCGTGGACGGGTCAGGCCGCAGGAGCGTGGAGGAGATCACCGTCGATGAGGACTATGCCATGCACCATCCGGTGTGGGTGGTGAACCGCAATGATGATTGTGACTGCACGACACTGGAACTGCTCCGCAAGATGGATCCGGGCTGGGCAGACGGGGATGGGTTCATCACCGTGGGACATCATCCGGCCGCTGCCCCGACCAGGGCCAAGACCTGCAAGTCGCTGGTCCTCAGAGATTTCACCATGAATAGAAACTTTGACAACTGGTTCGCCGGGGGCAGTGAATTCTGGGTCAAGGTGGGCAGTGTGGAGGATTTTGTCGCGAGCACGGAGGCCGAACTTAAACTCTATACTCCGCAGGTCACCGATTTCATGATTGTTGTCAAGCGCAGCGAACTCGGTGAGGCCAAGCCGTACAATGTGATGCTGGTCTCGGAGTGGACTGAACAGCTGGACAGGTGCGCCCTGATGATTGTGGAGGACGACGGGGGCACCAGGACATCCTGGAACTGCAGCTGTATCGTCAAGGTCGAGTCCAAGAGTTACGGGTTCGATATGACCCTGCCCTTGAACATTTACGATGACATTGTGTGGAGGGGGCAGCTCAGTTATACCTATCTTTCTTCGCACAGCGGCCAGAAGGGCCATTTCGGAGATGTGGACCTGACCTTCGAAATAGTTGATTGAGGACGGGTTCTAAGCCTCCTTGACGGTCATTTCGCAGTTTGCGCAGTCGAATCCAAGCGCCAGGCGGCGTCCGTTGTTGACAAGGAAAAGAGGTCCCTTGACGGCGCAGTCACGGTCTTTCAGGCAGATGCCCAGTTCGTGCCTGATACAGTATCTGGACCTCATCAGTTCGGCCCCGGCACGGTGAGTAAGTTCGTAGGCAGGCTCGATGGAGGTCGCGCCGCTGTCGCGATAGAACCCTTCGGCAATCTTGTTGGAGATGTTTGCCTTGTAGGAAAGTTCGGAGTTGAATATCTTGAAGTTTCTGCTCTTTCCTTCTGCTGTCTTGATCTTTCCGCAAGGCATCTTCTCCAGTTTTTCGGAGAGACTGCGCCTGAGAGAATTGAGTGATGCGCTGCTGAGCATCGGGACCCGATCCATCCCACCCAGCCTTGCAGAGAAACGGAACAGTCCCGCACTCTTGCCGAGCTGGGAGAGGATGACATTTTTCATCCTGGCCTCGTCTGTGGCACGCTCTGCAGTGCTGACATCAAGTGTCTGGATGGCCTCGCGGCCGTCTTCGGTGTGTGCGCGGGCAGTCAGCAGACCGTCCTTGACGCTGACCATGATTCCGGCGTCGAGCACCCTTGTGCCCGGATGTGAGGCAATCTCCTTCTCAAATGCGGCATCCAGATTGCGGAAGACCGTCGCGCCCGGAAACAGCCCTTCCACGCCCTTGCACTGGATGGTGGTGCCATTGCATACATCCCCGCGGAAGCCGACCACATCGCCCTTCCTGTCGATGAAAGCAAATCCGTCTCCGTTCGAGAACCGTATGTCTTTGCGGCCTGTGTCGATCTCGATTTTTTTCCTGTCAGCAGATATCCTCCTGACTTTGCCGCATTCTTCTCCCATGCCCTTGGCGGCATCCATTGCTGCCCAGGATCCGCGCATGCCGTCGATAAAGAGTTCTGTGTAGCCCCTGTTGAAAGTCTTGTCTATGGCCGGCGTGAAGGCTTTTGTGACATGGCCGTATGATGCCCTGCGCAATTGTCCCGGTCTCGAGGCGACAAGGGCATCCAGCGCCTCGCTGTAGGTGCGCACGACATTGCGCACATATGATTCGTTCTTGAGCCGGCCTTCTATCTTGAACGAACTTACCCCGGCGTCTGCCAGATCTCCGAGCCTGCCGAGAAGGTTGTAATCTTTCAGTGAGAGCAGGGCTTTGTCGCGGACGATGGTCTTCCCGCTGCCGTCCACAAGGTCATACCTTGACCTGCAGGCCTGTATGCACGCGCCCCTGTTGGCGCTGCGCCCGCTGATATGCTCCGAAAGGTAGCATTGGCCGCTGTAACATACGCACAGCGCACCGTGCACGAAAAATTCCAGTTCGGCCTCAGGTGCTGCATCGTGTATGGTGCGTATCTGCTCCAGTGACATCTCCCTCTCAAGGATAAGTCTGGCAAAGCCTTTCGATGCCAGCCATGCGGCCTTGTCAGGGTCCGAGATGGCGCATTGTGTCGAGGCGTGCAGCGGAATCCTGCCGCCGGCAAGGGCTGTGACAGCCATGTCCTGGACGATTATCGCGTCTGCCCCGGCCTCGATCACCCGGTCGATGAGCGTCTCCGCGGCTGCGGTCTCATCATCGGTGAGGATTGTGTTGATCGTGACGAAAACCCTTGCCCCGTAATGACTTGCGTGCGCACATACGCGCGCAATGTCCTCCATGCTGTTGCCGGCATCTTTCCTGGCACCGAATGACGGACCGGCCATATACACGGCATCGGCACCGCAGTCTATTGCCGCGATGCCGATGTCTGCATTTCTTGCAGGGGCAAGAAGTTCAAGTTCTGTCATTATTTGCTGAGAGCGGTGATCTGCTGCTGTGCGCCAGCACCGTACTGAGGGTCTGTGAGGACCTGCTTGTAGTATTCGATAGCCTTGACCTTGTTGTTGAGCTTGGTCTGATAGAGGGCTGCGATGGTGTACTTGATTGCGTTTGCGTCTTTTGCCTCAGGGTTGATGTTGAGGTAGCTCTCATAGTATTCGATTGCTTCAACTGTCTTGCCGAGCTTGCTGGCTGCGCTTGCTGCCATCTTGTAGGCGTTTGCGTTCTCGAGGTACTCGTTGGACTTCTGGGCAAATTCGATGGCCTCTGCAAATTTGTTGGCCTTGAGGGATGCCTGGGCTTTCTTTACGAACACGTTGGAAAGTTTCTTGGCGGCGTCGGTCTTGCCAAGAGCGAGGGCCTTGTCGTATGCATC
The DNA here is from genome assembly GCA_045599265.1 of Candidatus Cryptobacteroides sp. GTDB lineage: Bacteria > Bacteroidota > Bacteroidia > Bacteroidales > UBA932 > Cryptobacteroides. The sequence goes on from JAZRVQ010000019.1 coordinate 8,922, forward strand.
GATCATTTCTGCTTCTTTGCCGACCTTCTCGTATGCTGCTCCAAGGTTGAGGAGTACATTGGCGTTCTCAGGGTTGCTTGCGAGGATCTCCTCGAATGCTGTGATGGCGTTCTCATAGTCGCCGGCTTTGATCAGGGCCTGTGCGTTCTGCTGCTTTGCCTTAGGGATGAGGGCTGATGCCTCGTCGATCACTCCGTATGCCTCATACTCGGATGCCTGGTCGATAGTTGCGTTGAACTGGTCGATGGCAGCGGTGAAGTTCTTCTCGTTATAATATGTCTTGCCGATCGAGAGCATGATCTTGCAGACTGTGTTCTTGACCTGCTCCACGAATACGAGGTCTCCGTCTTCGGCAGCTTCCTCGGCTTCAATAGCCTTTTTGTAGTTTTCGATGGCGGCCTCGTTGTCACCGTCATTCAGTGCGACATTGGCGTCTGTAGCAAATTCTCCCGCTTCTTTTGTCGTCTGTGCGGAAAGGGAGAATGATACGATTGCCGCAGCGGCGATGAGTAAAATCTTCTTCATAAGTTCTATGTTTTTGTTTCGTTATTATTAATCCAGTTCGCGTGAACTGCAAATTTAGCAAAAAAAAGTTTTATTTTTGCGATACATTATCGCTAAAATTGTGAAACATCTCTGTCAAATAACTGTCTTTGCCTTGCTGCTCCTGTGTTTCGGGGCTTTTGCCCAGACCCGTGAGTCTCTTCCTGTTCCGGCGCCGGACCCTGCTGTCAGTTCCGGAGTTCTTCCGGAGGGGACCGTGTGGTATGTGGCGGAGAACAAAAGTTCTGCAGGCGAGGTCGATGTAAGTATATTGCATAGAGTGTGCCAAAGTGATAAAACCATCTCCGGGGATGTTCTGGCAGGGATTTCTCTGTTCGGCGGAAGGTCTCTCGAGCAGTTTTTGGCCACAAACGGCATCGCTCCGGGCAGGGAAGGATATGTGGAGGACAGGGGCGACCATACGGTGTGGAAGTTCCGTGCCCTGGCCTTGTCGAGGGGCGAGGCCGTGCTGGATTCGCTGCTGTATGCGAGTCTTTGCCTGATGCAGGAATATATCGAGGCCGCCCCTGCTGATTATGGTACGAACAATCAGGTGCTCATCATATCAGGCGACGTGAACAGGGCGTCGGTGGTGTCGAAATTGACATATTATTCGATGATGCTGCACCGCCACGACGCTCCGGTGCCGGAATTTTCGTACAAGTGGGATCCTGACTGCGCGCCGACATTCACGGAATGCGTGGACACCGCAGCCGGAATGGTGAACTTCGATTTCAGGCTCAGACCGGTAAGGACAGGGGATGCGGGCACCTTCGTGCCTGTGCTGTCACATCGGATGGATGGCCAGGTCAGCCGCATCGTCCGGACTTCTCTCATGCAGAGCCTCGAGGCGGAGGGGATTGTCCCTGAAAGTGTGGAAATCAGCTTCGACAGACTGTCGCCGGTCGGGCGGGATGCCCATTTCACCGTTTCGGTAAAGACAGATTCGACACAGATGAACGCTGTCCAGAACGCAATGAGGGGCATTTTTGCGTCCATTTCCGGTGATGGCGTCACGGCCGGAATGGAGAGTTTCTCGCGTGCGGCATCGACATATTCGGCTGCACATTCCGGCAAAGCCGCCGCTTCGAATGACGATTATACCGAGCGCTGCATTTCACATATATTGTATGGTGCGTCACTGGCCACCAATGCCGAGAAGGTGGGTATTTTCTCCCGCCGCCAGCTGGTGGACTCGACAAGACTCAGGCTGTTCCGGCGTCATTGTGATGCCTTCCGCATCGAAGGGGCCGACAGCATGGCCGCCCTATACGAGCCGAACCTTGCCGATACCCTGCTGCTGCCGGGACCGTCATCCAGGAAGGCCAAACTGACAAAATCCATGACAGACACGTCCACGGGCGGCAGTCAATGGACATTCTCCAACGGGGCTAAGGTCATCTGCAAGAGGATGGCCACATCCGGAGAGACGTATTTTTCGCTTTTCCTCGAAGGCGGTCCTGTAAGCGGATGGCGCCCTGACTGGAAGCTGCACACTCTGATGTCCGTGTCGGGAATTGTCCTGGACGTGGAGGAGGCCGGCGAGATGGTGATTGTGTCGGGATATGCCCCGTCCGCCAATCTGGAGACCTTGCTCAAATACCTGTCCCTGACGTCGTTGAGGCTTGTGCCGGATGGGGCGGAGCATTTGCTTACCCTGATTGGAGACAGAAGTGAATATGACGTCCAGAAGCTGCTGAAGGCGTATGTGAACAATTTTGCCACGTATGAGGGACATTCTTCGGGACGTCGGGCATATTCATCCGGTCCGGCCCGCACGGGAGCCGTGATGTCGGCAGATATGCCGCTGTCTTCGGAGTCATATATGACATCCAGGGTTTTTGCCCGCGTACTGGAATATAACCTTGTCAAGGCTTTGTGCGGCAAGGGGGTCAGTGTCGGGGTCAGTGCCGAATTTTCGGATTTCCCTCTCAGCAGGCTCAATATTTATGTCGATGCGCAGAACGCGCCTCTGGAGGGTTTTGCATCCGGGGAGGTCAGAATTGACGGTGAAGCATTGACCGGTATTGTCAGGGATGTGATGTCTTCGCTTGCTTCAGGTAAGGTCGATGCTGCGGATCTGGCGGCTGCCAAATCTTTGCAGATCAATGAATTCAAGTTTGCCCAGGGCCGGCCCGAATTCTGGCTCGATGCGGTGAGGGCACGCTGGTGCGAAGGCAAGGACCTGTATTCGAAATACGAAGATAAGATCAAGGCAGTGGATGCGGCCCGTGTCGCATCGATGGCCGGGGCGTTGAACACGGGAATGTACATTGTCCGCGCAAAATGAGAAAGGAAGACTATGCTGCCATAATCCAGATAGACGACTGTCTGGTCTCGTCTGAAATCATAACCGAATACTTCGCCTGCGACTACGGCGTATGCAAGGGATGCTGCTGCATAATCGGCGACAGCGGTGCTCCGCTGGACGAGAGCGAGCCCGATGCTATCGAGAAGAATTACAGCATCTTCTCGCCTCTGATGCGTCCTGAAGGGCGTGCCGCTGTGGAGGAGAAGGGATTTTTCGAGATTGACATCGACGGGGACATTGTCACGCCCCTTGTGCCGGGCAGCGAGGAATGTGCGTTCTGCCATTTCGACCCATCCGGCAACTGTTTCTGTTCCATCGAGAGGAAGTGGTTCCAGGGCGAGGGTGATTTCCGCAAGCCGATCTCCTGCTGGCTATACCCTATACGCGTCTCCACCCTCAGCAATGGCATGAAGGCCCTCAATCTCCACCGCTGGGACATCTGCAAGGATGCATTCGAGAGAGGCCGACGCGAGGGTATCCGTGTGTACGAGTTCCTTCGCGAGCCCATCGAACGCTATTTCGGTGAGGATTTCTACCAGGCCCTCTGTGAGGCCGCCAGGCAGTTGAACAGATAATTTACTCTATGCCCTCGCCTCTGCCGAGCTTGGTCTCGAGGCCGGCGGCAAGTTTGAGGACGTCTTTGCGCGGACCTTCGAGCGTGGTCTCGCTGAAGTCGCCCGGGGTGATGGTGACCGCGTCCTCTCCCATTCTGGAGAAATAGCGCTTGAAGGTCGAGCGCAGGCGGTAGCAGAGCACTTCGCCGTCCTTCCTTTCCAGGCGGTATCCCTTGTCTTCCATAAATGCGGTGATGTCGCTTTCGAGTGCAGCCACGCTGTCGCGGAGGAAGACATTCTTCTCCATGTAGCCGAGTTTCGGGTAAATGGCGGCGAAAGCGGCACACATCAGGCCTATCTGCCAGAGAGAGTTGTAACCATTGCGGAAAATGTCCTGGATGTCCGCGTCCACCAGTTTGAGCATCACCATCACCACTATGAGTATGGTGAGGATGACTGCCAGGTAAAAGAAGTATTTGATCGAACGGATAATGTATTTCATACTACAAATATAGTGAATTCCGCATAATTTGTTAAATTTGCAAGGATATTGATAACACTAACAAGAACTTGTCATGAACGAAAAGACCCTTAAGACAGTGATGTTCGCCCTCGCGGCGGTGGCTGTGGCCCTTGGAATTGCATTTGCATGTGTATGGAACAAGAACCATAAGTTCATAGGAGAGCTGGAGACCAGCAAGGCGGAACTTACCGAGCAGCTGGTTGCGCTCCAGAACGATTATGAGTCCCTTTCTTCCGACTATGAGGCGATCAACGATTCGCTGAAGGTCTCCCAGGAAGAGGTGGCCCAGCTTATCGAGAAAGTCAAGAGCACCAAGGCTGCAAATGCTGCAAGTTACGGCAAGATCAGACAGTACGAGAAAGAGCTCGGCACCCTCAGGAGCATCATGAGGGGATATATAAGTCAGATAGATTCTCTCAATACTCTGAACAAGAGGCTTGCTGCCGACGCCGACGCGGCAAAGAAGGACGCCGCAGAGCAGAGAAAGCGTTCGGAAAGCCTGTCCAAGCAGGTTGATGACCTCTCGTCAAGAGTCGCAGTCGGTGCGGTTGTCAAGTCTACCGGACTGTCCGTCGCAGCAATCAACGCATCCGGCAAGTCTACCGACAGGAGCAGCCGCGTGATCCGTTTCCAGACCAGCATCACACTGGTTGCCAACGAACTGGCATCGGCCGGTTATATGAGAGTCTATATCGTCATCACCGATCCGAACGGCAATGTCCTTACCAACAATGCTTCACGCGTGTTCTCGCTCAACGGTCAGAGCATAACTGCCTCTGCTTCCCGCGAGGTGGAATACACCGGCGAGGAGATAGGCATGACAATCTACTTCAACGATGTTCCTGCTGACCTGCCGAACGGAATCTACACCGTTGACGCATACACGGAGCAGACCTATCTCGGACAGACAGAAATCCTTCTTCGTTAGTTCGTAAAAGGTTGATTTATATTCACATACCGTTCTGCCGGAGTTTCTGCACATATTGCGCTTTCTATTCCGAACTGTGTGCAGGGAAGACAGATGCCGTGCAGCAGTATGTCTCGGCGCTTGAAAGGGAAGCGGCGGCCCGTGCGGACGAACTTTCGGTCCATGCGGCAGACGGAATAAATACACTCTACATAGGAGGCGGTACACCCAGTGTGCTGCCTCTGCCGTTGCTGGAACGCATCATAAAGGCCGTCGATTCATACAAGGGCCCCGGCTGGGATGAGTTCACGGTCGAGGTCAATCCGGACGACATTGTGAAGGGCGGTCCGGAATATGTTGCCGGACTGCGTGTCCTGGGGGTCTCGCGTGTCAGTATGGGTGTGCAGTCCCTTGATGACCGGGTGCTGAGGTGGATGAACCGCCGGCACAGCGCCGCCGATGCCGTGAAGGCGTTCGGGATGTTGCGACACGGAGGCTTTGACAACATAAGCCTGGATTTGATTTCCGGGTTTGCCGGCTTTGACCGGGAAAGTGTGGAAAGGCTTGTGGAACTGCGTCCGGAGCACATTTCGGCCTATCAACTGTCCGTGGAGGAGGGCAGTGCCCTGGATGAGATGGTCTCTGACGGCCGTTTCGTGGAGGCCTCCCAGGAGGAATGTGCCCTGCAGTATGAATTTGTCTGCCGGGTGCTGTCTGATGCCGGTTATGTCCATTACGAGATATCCAATTTCGCCCTTCCGGGCCGCGAGGCAAGGCACAACAGCGGGTATTGGGCACATGCGCCGTATGTGGGGCTCGGCCCTGCCGCCCATTCGTTCGACGGTCTTGTGCGGAGTTGGAATCCGTCCGATGTCGCGGAATATGTCCGTGGCGCGCAGAGAGGCTCCGAAACGCTTGACCGGGACAGTCTCGACATGGAGACGATAATGCTGGGACTGCGCACGTCCAGGGGCGTGGATGCGTCATTCCTGAAGGCCTGGTGTGATGCGCATGCGCTGGAAAGTGAAATATCCGCCGGTCATTTGGAATTGTCAGGGGATATGTCTAACTTTCGGATTCCGGAGAGATTTTTCTTTGTTTCTGACCATATAATTGAGAACCTGATATGAAAATGTTACTCCCTGCCGCCCTTGCGGCAATCCTGATGACCGTGTCCTGCTCGGAGAAGCCGGCCGTGTCCATTGTTCCGTCACCTGTCTCGCTTGAACTTGCGGGAGAAAATGTATCTGTCTCCCATGATGCAGTCCCAGCCCTTGTCAAGTATTCCATCGATGAGACTCTCGGTGCCGAAGAATATGAACTCACCATCTCAAGAGATGAGATTGCTGTGAAGGCAGGCTCCGAGGCCGGTGTTTTCTATGCCAAGGGTACGCTGGACCAGATCATTGCCCAGTCACCGGACAACGTCCTGCCTTGCCTGACGGTCAAGGACAAGCCGCAGTTCGCATACCGCGGAGCGCACCTGGACTGCTGCCGCCATTTCTGGACTGTGGACGAGATCAAGACGTGGATCGACATGATAGCGATGCACAAGATCAACGTGTTCCACTGGCACCTTACCGAGGACCAGGGCTGGCGCATCGAGATCAAGAAATATCCTCTCCTTACCGAGTATGGCTCTATCCGCAAGAAGACTATCGCAGGACATCTGTTCAACAGCACAGGCTATGACGAGACCCCTTATGGCGGCTTCTATACTCAGGAGCAGGTCAAGGAGGTCGTTGCATATGCAGCCGAGCGCTTCATAACAGTAGTCCCGGAGATCGAGATGCCGGGCCATGCGGTCGCTGCACTTGCCTGCTATCCTGAACTTGGCTGTACCGGCGGCCCGTACGAGGTTTGGCCGGACTGGGGAGTCAGCGAGGACGTGTTCTGCATCGGCAAGGAAGCCACGTTCGAGTTCCTCGAGAACGTGCTTGACGAGGTGTGTGAACTCTTTCCGAGCGAATACATCCACATCGGCGGTGACGAGGCTCCGCGCGTACGCTGGGAGAATTGCCCGGACTGCCAGAAGAGAATGAAGGAGGAAGGTCTTGAGAGCGAGGCCCAGCTCCAGAGTTATCTTGTGGCCCGTATCGAGAAATATCTCAACGCCAAGGGCAAGAAGATTATCGGGTGGGACGAAATCCTCGAAGGTGGTGTGACCCCGACTGCAACTGTGATGTCATGGCGCGGACCGGAGGGCGGAATCGCCGCTGCAAAGCAGGGCAACAATGTCATCATGGCCCCGAACTCCAATTTCTATTTCGATTATTACCAGACACAGGACCCTGAAAAGAACGGTGAACCTCTCGGCATCGGTGGCCATCTCAACCTCGAGAAATGCTACTCCTTCGATCCGTTCGACCAGTTGGACGAGAATACCAAAAACCACATCTGGGGCATTCAGGCCAACACCTGGACCGAATATATCACGACCTTCGACCACGTGATGTGGATGGATCTTCCACGTATGGCGGCCCTTGCAGAGGTGGCCTGGAGCGCAGAGAGGACTTCCTACCAGAACTTTGTGGACCGCGTCCAGACCGCACTGCTGCCTCTGTACGAAGAGCGTGGCTACAATTATGCTCCGTTTGCATTTGAAGGCATAGATTAATTTCAAAACAGGTTCTATTATGTCAGAACTCCACAAAAGCAGGGTCGCCGCCGTCAGGAAGATGATGGCGAGGAAAGGTTGGGACGCCGTGATTGTGACCGGCACGGACCCTCACAGCAGTGAATACCCGGCCGACCGCTGGAAACAGGTGGAGTGGCTGAGCGGATTCACCGGCGAGGCAGGGGACGTGGTCATCACGATGGACCATGCGGGCCTGTGGACCGATACACGCTATTTCATCCAGGCCGGCGAGCAGCTTGCCGGTTCGGACATCGTCCTTCACAAACTCCGTGTGCCGGACCAGGTCACCATTCCGCAGTGGCTGGGACAGACTTTTCCGGACGGCGCCGTTGTTGCCGTGGACGGGCTTTGCCAGCCTTTCAGTGCGATAGACGCCCTCCAACCATTGACCATCGAGGACGCCCCCGACATGCTGGGGTCGCTCTGGGATGACCGTCCTGCCATGCCACAGACCCCGATAGTCACTCTGGGGGAGGAACTTGTTGGGGAGTCCAGGGAAAGCAAGATAGAGTGGCTCAGGGAGTTCCTGCGGGACAATTCGTGTGACGGCATACTGCTGACCTCCCTCGACGAGATAGCCTGGGTGCTGAATGTGCGCGGTGAAGACATAGCATACAATCCTCTTGTCATATCATACTTGCTTGTCACAGCCGACAGGGTCTGCTGGTATGTGATGAAGGACACGCTCGACGACCTGGATCCTGATACGGTGGACAGTTTCGAGGAACTTTCGGGCGAGGATATCTCGATATGCAGTTACAGCGAACTCATCATCGGGCTCATGCAGCTTCAGGAGTCGTTGGAAAGGCTGTTTGTCGACCCTTCAAGTCTGAACTGGACTGTCGGGAGCACCATCGTGGACGTTTTCGGTGAGGGCTGCATCGTGTTCGGCGAGTCTCCGGTGCGTCTGCGCAAGAGTGTCAAGAACGAGACGGAGATTGCCGGATTCAGGGATGCATACCTTGAGGACGGTGTCGCAATGGAGAAGTTCCTGTGGTGGGTCGAGACGACCGTCGCCGCCGGGGGACACCTCTCCGAATGGGACGCTTCACTCAAATTGACCTCGCTGCGCGCCGAGATCCCGGGATATAGGGGGAACAGTTTTGAAAACATATCGGCCTACGGCAAGAATGCCGCGCTGCCTCATTACAGCACCCCTCAGCAGGGTTCGGCCCTGCTCAGACCGTTCGGACTGTACCTTGTGGATTCGGGCGGACAGTATATGTTCGGCACGACAGACATAACCAGAACGGTGCCTCTCGGCCCCTGCACGGCACTTGAACGCGAGGACTATACTCTTGTCCTCAAGGGCATGATAGGTCTCGCCACTGCCATCTTCCCGGCCGGAACTCCTGGTTGCCGCATCGATGACCAGGCCAGAATGCCGCTCTGGAAGGCAATGCGCAATTTCGGTCACGGCACGGGCCACGGCACGGGATTTTTCCTCGGCGTGCACGAAGGGCCGCAGGATATAAGGCAGAACCTCAATGCCCAGCCTCTTCTTCCGGGCATGGTCACATCCGACGAGCCGGGCATATATCGTGAAGGTCTGCACGGCATCAGACACGAAAATATCATACTCTGCAGGGATCTGGGCGAAAACGAGTTCGGGCGCTGGTGCGGGTTTGAGACACTGACCTGCTGCCACATCGACACCGCTCCGATTGTCAGGGAACTGATGACAGCAGAGGAACTGCGCTGGCTGAACGAGTACAATGAGAAGGTCTACCAGACCCTGTCACCGCGCCTTTATCCCGAAATAGCCGGGTGGCTGCGTGTAAAGACACTGCCTGTTTAGCCCATACTTTACATTTTTTCTTATATTTGCACACTGCGAAAATATTGACAACACTATGATAGAGAAAGCAAAAGAAATTGTCAGCGCTGCCAAGGGCAAGATGGCTGACGCCGTGAAGTTCCTCGAAGAGGACCTCAAGACATATCGCGCCGGCAAGGCCAACCCTCTCATTTTCAACAATGTAATGGTTGATTATTATGGCTCTGCAATGCCTGTCCCACAGGTGGCTTCCATCACAACTCCTGACGCCAAGACCATCATGATCCAGCCTTGGGAGAAGAAGATGATCCCTATCATCGAGAAGGCTATCATGGATGCCAATGTAGGTCTGACTCCTCAGAACAACGGTGAGTGCATCCGCTGCAATGTCCCTGCCCTCACAGAGGAACGCCGCAAGGAACTCATCAAGAAGGCAAAGGGTGCAGGAGAGAACGCTAAGGTTGTGATCCGCAACTCACGCCGCGACGCCATCGACCAGCTCAAGAAGGCTCAGAAGGACGGACTTCCTGAGGATGTGGAGAAGGACAATGAGGCTCTTGTCCAGAAAGAGACCGATGCAGCAGTCAAGAAGGTGGACGAGGTCATCGCCGCCAAGGAGAAGGAGATACTTACAGTCTAATTAATAGGGTGTTAAGTTAGTTGTTTGAAAAATGGTCAGAAAAAAGTGCTGAAAACTGCCGATTCTGACCTTCCGGCAGAGGCCTCTGAGAGGCATTGAAATTTAGTTGAAAAAGTTGCATAATTTACTGAATATTAATTGAT
>JAZRVQ010000020.1:0-29649 GCA_045599265.1 Candidatus Cryptobacteroides sp.
ATCTGCTGTCAAAGAGCTGTGTGGCGGAACATCCCGGGATCTTCCCTCCGTAGGTATAGTAGTCGCTTTCCTCGCAGACGGTCTTGCCGCCAAGGTCGACGACGGCTCTGACGCTGCCGAGATGGTCCCTTACAAAGGTAAACATTTTCAGGGAATCTCCAACACTTGCGACAAGACCCCTGGGTTACAGGATGACACATCCTCTAAAATTGGCATAGGATGTGACATTCTCAAAAAGTTAATCCATTGATAATCAGGCAACATGACGAAGCTATCATGGCGTACCCTGCCTGTTTTTTTGAGGATGTGCCATGTCCGGGATCTGGCCAGGCTTTCTCGCCTTGGATTAGGTGATAATCAGTGATTTTTTGATTTTTTTTGTTGGTTTTGACAAAAAATATTACCTTTGCCGTCCGATTATAGGGTAGAGGAGCCTGACAAGTGCCGCGAAAGGGGCCGCTTCCTGCCAAAACTTATAAAGTTTTTATTTGCAATGTACGCAATCGTAGACATCGCAGGCCAGCAGTTCAAAGTAGAGGCTGGCAAAGAAATCTTCGTCAACCGCCTCGCGGCTGAGAAAGGTGCTGCTGTTGAATTTACAAAGGTTCTCCTCGTTGACGCCGAGGGCACTGTAAAAGTTGGTGCTCCTTACGTTGAGGGTGCTGTCGTAAAGGCAACTGTACTTGACGACACTTGCAAGGCAGACAAAGTTCTCGTCTTCAAGAAGAAACGTCGCAAGGGTTATCAGAAACTGAACGGTCACCGTCAGTATCTTACTAAACTTCAGATCAACGAGATCGCTTAATTAATGTTTTAAAAAGGATTTGGATTATGGCACACAAAAAAGGCGTCGGTAGTTCTAAGAACGGTCGTGAATCACAGAGCAAGAGATTAGGCATCAAGAAGTTCGGAAGTCAGGCAGTCAAGGCTGGCAACATCCTCGTCCGCCAGAGAGGTACTGTACACAACCCGGGCCAGAATGTCGGCATGGGCAGGGATCATACTCTGTATGCTCTCATCGACGGTACTGTAGTATTCTGCAAGAAGGCAGACAACAAATCGTTCGTGTCGGTTCTTCCATTCGAGAACTAACTTCGGAGATTTATGAAGAGATAGAGAGACTTGTTTCCGAAGTGGGAGCAGTCTCTCTTTTCGTTTGAAAACTAACAGTTTATACAATATGTTGACACTTAAATTGCTCCGTGAAGATCCGGAGTACGTAATCAAGAAACTCGCCAAGAAGCATTTCGATGCACGCGAGATTGTTGAAAAGATAAACGAGCTCGACGCCCTCCGCCGCGCTCTCCAGGGCGAGCTGGACAACTGTCTCGCACAGCAGAAGAAGCAGGCATCTCTGATTGGCGGCTTCATGAAGGCAGGCCAGAAGGCAGAGGCTGACGCTGCAAAGGCCGAGGTTGCCGCTCTCAAGGAGAAGTCGGCTGAGCTTCAGGCCAAGTCTGACGAGAACCAGAAAGAGCTCGACTCTCTCATCGTCCTTCTCCCTAACCTTCCTTACGACCTTGTTCCGGAAGGATACGGCGCAGAGGACAATCTCGTCGTAAAGATGGGCAACGAGGTCCCGGATCTCGGTCCTGACGCACTTCCTCACTGGGAGCTCGCCAAGAAACTCGACATCATCGACTTCGACCTCGGAGTCAAGATCACCGGTGCAGGCTTCCCTGTTTACAAGGGCAAGGGCGCAAAGCTCCAGAGAGCCCTCATCAACTTCTTCCTCGACTGCAACACTGAGGCCGGCTATCTTGAGGTAGAGCCTCCTGTAATGGTGAACGAGGCATCGGGCTTCGGCACTGGCCAGATTCCGGACAAGGAAGGACAGATGTACCACGCTACTGTGGATAATTTCTACATGGTGCCTACAGCCGAGGTTCCTGTAACCAATATTTTCCGTGATGTCATCCTCAAGGAAAGCGATTTCCCTCAGAAGATGACCGCATACACTCCTTGCTTCCGCCGCGAGGCCGGCTCTTATGGCAAGGACGTGCGTGGACTCAACAGACTCCATCAGTTCGACAAGGTCGAGATTGTCCGCGTCGAGAAGCCTGAAAACAGTTATGCAGCTCTTGACGAGATGGTCGCACATGTGGAAAGCATAGTCAACAAACTTGGACTTCCATACCGTATTCTCCGTCTCTGCGGCGGTGACATGAGCTTCACGTCTGCCATCACCTATGACTTCGAACTCTACTCTGCAGCACAGGGCCGCTGGCTCGAGATCTCTTCTGTGTCCAACTTCGAATCTTATCAGGCCAACCGTCTGAAACTCCGCTACAAGGATGCTGAAGGCAAGACCCAGCTCTGCCACACTCTCAACGGAAGTTCCCTCGCGCTTCCTCGCGTCGTGGCCACACTTCTCGAGAACTGCCAGAAGGACGGCAAGATCATCATTCCTGAAGCGCTTCGCCCATACACAGGATTTGACGTAATTGACTAAGTCCGGAACCATACTCGGAATTGACCCCGGAACCAATATCCTTGGTTACGGGGTCGTCCGTGTAGATGAAACGGGCCCTCACTATGTCACGATGGGGGTGTTCGACCTCCGAAAGATCGAGGATCCGTTCGAAAAACTGGCGAACATCAATGCCGGTGTCGCCGAACTCATTGCCGTCCATCATCCTGATGACATGGCAGTCGAGTCCCCGTTCATGGGGAAAAATGCACAGGTCATCCTCAAGTTGGGACGTGCCCAGGGGGCTGCAATCATTGCCGCCACCACGGCGGGTGTGCCTGTGACCGAATATGCCCCCCGAAAGGCCAAGATCGCAATCTGCGGCAATGGCGCGGCCAGCAAGGAGCAGGTGGCGATGATGGTGGAGAAGACCCTCTCCATCGACATCCGGACCAAGCATCTTGATGCCACTGATGCCCTTGCCATTGCGATGTGCCACTATTACCAGCTTTCGAGTCCACTTTCCCAGGGTTCGAAGTCGGCCTCGTCCTGGAAGGCATTCCTTGCCGCCAACCCGGACAGAATAAAATAGACCTTTTTAACAGAAACTGATTAAACCTCTCACGCGTGCGCGTGTCTAACACGGAGATTTGAATTGATATGATGAAAAAGATTTTATGCGTTCTTGCTGCGGTCCTTGTGGCCATGCCGGCATTTGCCCAGTCCAACCTCAAGGTCAAAGCTGTCCTCACAGACGCTTCCACCGGCGAGACACTTCCGTTCGCCACGATGTCCCTCATTCCCCAGGGTGCCCAGAAGGCCTCAAAATATGCCCTTTCCAATGATCAAGGCGTCGTAAATATCGACGGCGTCAAGAAAGGCACCTACACTGTCAAGGCCGAGCTCATGGGTTACAAGCCTTATGAGGCAGAGGTCAAGGTCGAGGCCAATATGGACCTTGGCACACTCAAACTCGAACTCGACACCCAGTTGCTCGACGCCGCTACTGTTTCGGCAGTCGGCAACCCTATCATAGTGAAGAAGGACACCATAGAGTACAATGCCTCTTCATTCAAGACCACGGACAACGACATGCTCGAGGACCTTCTCAAGAAACTTCCGGGCGTTGAGGTTGACTCTGATGGTACTGTGACAGCCAACGGCAAGACTATCAGCAAGATAACAATTGACGGCAAGACTTTCTTCCTTGATGATCCGTCACTTGCCAGCAAGAATATCCCTGCCAAGATCATCAACAAGGTCAAGGTCGTGGAGAAGAAATCCGACCAGGCAATGTTCACCGGCATAGACGACGGCGAGGAGGAGACGGTCATCGACCTGAACGTGATGCCTGGCATGATGAGAGGCTGGTTCGGCAACGTTATGGGCGGCGGCGGACATGACATCCAGGAAGTCGGGATGGGTCAGCCTGCAAGGTGGCAGGGCGCCGCAATGATAGGCCGGTTCACTGACAAGAGCCAGATAAGCATCATCCTCAACGGCAACAATACCAACAACCGCGGATTCAATGACCTGGCAGGCAGCATGATGGGCGGTATGCGCGGCGGTGGTGGCGGAATGGGCCGCAGAGCCGGCGGCATGGGCGGCAACAACGGTGTCACAACGTCCTGGATGGGCGGTCTCAACGGCGCGTTCACACTCTGTGACGGCGATATGGACCTCGGCGGCAACTATGTCTACAACGGCAGCAGCAAGGTCGTGACCGAATGGAGCCAGCAGGATACTTATCTTGAGGACGGAAGCGCCATCCGCTATGTCAACAGCGGTCCTTTCGACCTTCAGGGCAAGTTCAATGACGGCAACATCTACGGTATCAACAACTCACTGACCCAGGGACATCGTATCGGTATCCGTCTGGAGCACAAGTTCAGCGAGAAGACATCCATCCTCTTCCAGCCTCAGTTCAATTTCGGCGGTGGCTCCTTCACTGAATACTCCGATAACGAGACATTGAGAAGGGCAGCCGGAAGCGAGGACTGGACCAAGACCACCAGCGGTTTCACAAGCACAGACGGCCGCAACAGGAACTGGACTGCAAGCGGTTTCATGCTCCTCCGCCAGAGGCTCAACAAGCCTGGCAGGACCATCTCCGTCAATGCCAGATACAATTTCCGCAACAACGAGATGGAGGGATACAACCAGTCCATCAGCGAGAAACTGACCAACCAGTACTATGAGAGCGTTTCCAAGAACGCATCCGTCAATACAAGGGTTTCCTACACCGAGCCGCTGCTCGAACAGCTCTATCTCGAGGTGTACGGCTCATACGGCTGGAACCGCAACAAGACCTTGAAGGACACCTACAACAGTGGTGCGTTCAATGAGGCCCTGTTCGTGCCGGGAACGCTTTTCATCCCTGAAATGGCATTCAACAGGGACGGAATGACATTTGACGAGACATATTCCAATGACATTGTGAACATCTATCACAATATGCAGGGCGGTGCCAATGTGCAGTACCAGACCGAGAAACTGCGTGCCCAGATCGGCGCTTCATACCAGCCTACCATCACCGACAACATCACCAACGGCAAGAATTACCACGATGTGGCCCACAAATGGAGCCCGCAGGCGATGGTCAATTTCGAACCGAACGACAACACTCAGCTGCGTCTTTTCTACCGTGGAAACAGCGCTCAGCCATCCACTTCGCAGTTGATGCCGGTCCCTGACAACTCCAACCCGCTTGCCCTCTCGTTCGGTAACCCTTATCTGAAGCCGTACTTCAACCACAATGTGAACGGTATGTTCGGCTACACCAACAAGGAAACCTTCCTGTCCATCAACGGTAATTTCGGCTTCGGATTTGTCCAGAACGGCATCACCAATGCCCAGTGGTATGACGAGAACAATGTCCAGTATGCCATGCCGGTCAACGGCGGCCTCACCGGAAACGCCAATCTGCGCTTCTTCATCAATGCACCGTTCGGCCAGTCCGGATTCAGCATCTCCAATATGTTCAATGCGTCATATTCTTCATCGGCATCATATATCGGAAAGACAGACAAGTATGCTGCACTTGCCGGATATTATGACGATGCGACTGCCGAGTTCGACTATGAGAAGTTCCATGGCGATTTCTTCGGCAAGGACCATCCTCTGGAGTTCGAGGACTATTTCCTCACCAACAAGACTCAGTCCCTCAGCGTGATGGAGCGTCTGCGCGGTACATACCGCAATGATTTCCTCGAGGTCAATGTGGGTGCCAGAACACGTTTCAACAAGCCTTGGTACACCGTCCAGAATGCGTACGACAAGATGACCTGGAGCAACCAGGTGCAGGGCGAGATGATCTGGACCATACCTTGCGGACTTGGCATCAAGGCCGACTGCCGCTACAACTGGTACAACAACTACCAGACGGCCCAGGAGCCTGAGTGCATCATCAACGCCGAGATCAGCCAGCTGCTCTGCAAGAACAAACTCACCCTCAGCCTGAAGGGCTATGACCTCCTCAACCAGGCCAGAAACCATTACATCACCGACACCGCCAACTACCATACCGAGACCCTCAACAACACTCTGGGCCGCTACATCATAGTGTCGCTCACCTTCCGTTTCGGCAACTTCAACCGTGAGAGCATGGGCGGTCCGGGCAGGATGGGCCCTGGCGGTCCTCGTGGCGGCATGGGTCCTGGAATGGGTCCTCGCAGGTTCTAGTTTTGTTTTTCCGATATTAATGTGTACCTTTGCATCGCAGGCAAACACCAAATAAACACATTATTATCGGTAACTATGAAGAAAGTTCTCGTAGCGGCTCTCGTTATTGCTGCAATGGTATGTGCTTCATCCTGCTCAAAGGGTGGCAAGTGTAAATGTACAACTACAACCGAAACTCTCGGTCAGAAACTCGAAACAACCGAGACTATCCTTGCCGGAGATGACCAGACCTGCTCTGACGTTGCAAAGAAGATGTCTCACGATCTTGGTGAACTTGGCAGTACAAAAACTCATTGCGTCAGCGTAAACGACTAATCCCCAGTTAGTTGAAAGGCGCAGCAAGAATAGCCCTTGGCGCAGTTTTCTGCGCGTCTTCGATTTCGAAGCTCTTCTCTATGGAGAGCTTCGAATTGTATTTATTCTCTTTCGGGGCTTTCAGTTTCGACCTGTGCTCCGTGGCGGCCCGTGTTCTTGTCGTGTGCGAACTGCTGCTGGGGGTGGGACTGATTGCAGGCTTGTGGCGCAGATGCGTCAATGTGCTGAGCGCTGTCATGCTTGCCGGTTTCTCTGCGTTCCTTCTGTGGCGCATTGCGGTGGGAGACAGCGGGTCATGTCATTGTTTCGGGGATGTCGTGGATATGAACCCGGTACAGTCTCTCCTGAAAAATGCCGTCCTGTGTGCCCTGTTGGCCGTTTGCTGGCCTTCGGAGGGGCCGCTGGCAAAGTATGTCCGCGCTCTGGCGGAACGCCTGCCGGGCCGTGTGGACTGGATTTTGACGGCGGGCATTGTCGTGTCTATAGGGTTGATGGCGACTGTGTTCATCGTAAACCCTCCCGATGCTGTCATCCGCTTCCGTCACCGTGGCGCGGAGGCCGACCTGGCCATCGGGAAATGGGCTCCCGTAGCCGACAGCCTCGGACTTTCCGGTCCGGGCAGGAAGGCGGTGCTCCTGTTCAGTCCTTCATGTGAACATTGCCTGCACTGCGCCACCAAACTGGCCGAAATGATCCGCCGTCATGACCTGCCGCAGGAGCGTTTCCATATGGTTTTCATGGCCATAACGGACGATGAGGCCGCGCTTTCGACAATGATAGACGGCTTTTATGAAACAGCCGGGATAGGGGATATGTCATTCACGTTGCAGACCCTGGACGTTGAGACCATGATTCCGCTGACATACGGACTCCTTCCGCAGGTCTGTCTCTTTGATGGTGACTCTCTTGTCGCCGATTATGACGGTCTCACGCTGGACGAGGCCGCTGTCGTGACATTCTTTTCGGAATAAATAATTATATTTACGGGACTAAAATTGTCTTGTAATATGAAAGGCGTATATGTTTTCCTTGCAGACGGTTTCGAGGAGATCGAGGCCATCGCACCTGTTGATATCCTGTCCCGTGGCGGCGTGCCTGTCAAGACCGTCAGTTTCAATGAGGATTATTTCTCCACAAGCAGCCGCCGGTTGCCGGTTGTCTGTGATATGAACTTTGATGAATTTCTGCGCAAAATCGACCATGAGGACACTTCTGAGCAGGATATTCTTGTCTTTCCGGGCGGTATGCCGGGCGCACGGAATCTTGCCGGCAATGCGAAGTTGATGGAGGTGATGAACCGTCACTATGAGGCTGGCGGGACTGTGGCCGCCATCTGTGCTTCACCGGCCCTGGTGCTTGCGGGACACCTTCCCGTAGAGGTCGTTTCCGGCCTCAGGATGACCTGCCATGACGGTTTCGTGGAGGAGATGAAGGCTTCCGGTGCCGGGTATGTCAAGGAGAATGTCGTCACCAGCGGCCGCATCATCACCGCCCGCGGCGCCGGTCTCTCCATCGAGTTCGGCCTTGCCCTCCTCGCCCGCGCCAAGGATCAGTCCACCGCCGACAAAGCCGCCTCGGCGATGATGCTGTAGATGGGTTGATTGTCACCTCTTTTTGTTGGAATAATTCTCGGTTTGCGAATGGCAGTTAGGACACAATAGGATTAGGTTTGATATTGTGTGGTTGGAATGGTTGCCATCAATATGGTGAATCTGGAAAGTGAGGGCTTTGCCGTTCCACTCACGGATTCCGCAATTCTCGCACCTTGCGTCTCCGTTCATTACTCTTCGGATATATTCCTTCTTGAGGTTGTCCACCTTGATTCTGGCATTTTCACAAAAAATTTCGCTGTCAGGGCGATTAGATATCTGCCTTTTGTAATGTTTCCCATTATGGATGTGCGCATAGTCATAATTGAAATGAGATGTGTCAAGTCCATATGATGCCACTTTTCCTTTCAGTGTTCTGTAATTGCAACCGGCTTTGGGAATTCCAAGCAATGCAAGACATTCATACCAGCAGTTGGCTTTCTTCACCGCGCTGGCAACTCTCTCTTCTGACCAATCGTATTTCATAGCTTATGGATAAAAAACAAGCCAACCGGAATGGTTGACTTGAGGTTGGGATATCAAGATTCGAACTTGAACTGCAAGTGCCAAAAACTTGAGTGCTGCCATTACACCATACCCCAATTCCGGCTGCAAAGATAAGTTAAAATTGTAAATTTTGCTACCTTTGCAACCGAATTTGAAAAACCTTTATTTATCATGCAAGATGTACAAGCCTGGACGATGATTCCGTTCGCAGTGATGCTGTTGATGATTGCGGTAGTGCCGTTGGTGGCAGAGAGATTCTGGGAGAGCAATCGCAACAAGTTTATCGCTACCTTGGCCATCGCCTTGCCTACAGCAATCTATCTCATCTGTTCCGGCCTGGGCCACAACCTTGCCGAACAGATTTTCGGGGACTATCTCCCGTTCATAATCCTTCTTCTCTCCCTTTTTGTAGTCACCGGAGGCATCCAGATCAAGGGTGACGTCACAGCCACACCGTTCGTCAATGCTGTGATCCTGTCCTGCGGATTCGTGCTGGCCTCGTTCATGGGAACGACCGGTGCGGCGATGCTGCTGATCCGTCCTCTTCTGGAAATCAACAAGCAGAGAGTCCACAAGACCCACACTGTCCTGTTCTTCATCGCGATGGCCGCAAACTGCGGCGGTGTGCTCACCCCGCTCGGCGATCCACCTCTCTTCCTTCTCTATCTGCGCGGTGCCGGATTCACCTGGTTCCTCAATCTTGCCCCTCATTGGCTGATGGTCGGCATCATCCTGATTGTCATCTACCTTATCTGGGACAGCATCCTGTATAAAAAGGAGCCTGCCGAATCAAGGAAGGCCGATATCGAGGAACATTCGCCTATCCGAATCAAGGGCCGTCTCAACTTTGCATGGCTTGCCCTGATCATCGTTGCAGTCATATTCCTGAACGAGCATTATATCCCTGCAATGGGTGGCGAGGATGCCAATGTCTTCGTGAAATATCTGCGTGAAATCGCACTTCTGGCCATCATCTGCGGGTCCCTGCTCACCACCAAGACTGCGGTGCGCAAGGGCAACAACTTCTCCTGGTCCCCGATTCTGGAGGTCGCCATCCTGTTTGTCGGAATATTCACCACAATGACGCCGGCGCTGCTTTTCCTCAACCAGCATGCGGCAAGTCTCGGCCTGACCGAGCCCTGGCAGTTCTATTACAGTACGGGTCTGCTCAGTTCGTTCCTTGACAATTCGCCGACAGCCGTCGCGTTCCATTCCGTCGCTTCAGGTCTGGACCTCACTGCGTTCGAGGGGGCGTTCGTGGCCGGCATCCCGGAGGTGCTCCTCAGGGCAATCTCCCTCGGTGCCGTGTTCTTTGGCTCGATGACTTACATCGGCAACGGCCCGAACTTCATGGTCAAGGCCATCGCAGAGGAGTCGGGCGTCAAGATGCCGAGCTTCTTCGGCTACATGGCGAAGTTCTCGCTCATAGTCCTTCTTCCGGTCTATGTGCTTGTACAGCTGATATTTATATAGAATCTATCTCCTGGACTTGAAGAAGTCCGTGACAATACTTGAACAGTCGTCGGCGAGTACTCCGCTGACGACTTGTGTTTTAGGGTGGAGCAGCGAAGGTGAGAAGAGACTGTATCCGCGTTTAGGGTCTGTGGCACCATAGACCAGGCGCCCCAATTGGCACCATGCGAGAGCGCCTGCACACATCGGGCAGGGCTCGACCGTCACATAGAGAGTGCAGCCTCCGAGGTATTTGCCCCCCATGGCATTGGTCGCGGCTGTCACTGTCAGCATCTCTGCGTGCGCGGTGGGGTCGCACAGACATTCTGTCATATTGTGCCCGCGCGCAATGATCTCGTCACCGGCCACCAGCACAGCACCTACCGGCACTTCATTTTCCTCGGCGGCGGAGAGGGCCTCCTTGAGGGCTTCCCGCATGAAAGTCTCGTCTTTTGTCATAATGTATGCAAATATATTATATTCAGGTCAAATATAAAATGCTATATTTGTGCTGACACTAAATTAATCAGAAATGAGCAATGCCTTTTTACCTGTCCTTCCGGCCCTCCTGCTGGCCCTTGGATGTTCGCAAAGCCCGGCCGGTCCGGTCACGGCAGAAGCCACCGTCAACGTGCCCGTCCAGCATGAATGGATGTTTTACGGCAATCACAGATGCCGCCTTGACGTAGAGGTCAGCGGCGAGGCCGGCAAGACGTTCCCGATGGACCTCGCCCTTGTGACGGACCTCAGCCTGATGGGGGAGAGAGACACCGTGCTCCTGAGGCACAAGGATGTCCTTCTTGACAGCACTGCACAGACCGTGACATTCAATCTGGGACGTCTGGAGCCGGGATTTTATCAGGTAAACCTTACCGGCACCGAGCCGTTCAACATCGGCTGCAACCCCGAAAAGATATCCTCCCCGCAGGACAGGCAGGCAGATTTCGATGCGTTCTGGGAGGCCAACCTTGCCGAGCTGGCATCTGTCGAGCCGGAATATACGCTCACCCTGCTTCCGGAACACTCCAACGATGTCCGCAATGTGTACCGTGTGGAGATGAAGTCGCTTGGCGGCGCCGTGATAGGCGGTTATTATGCCGAACCTGTCGCCGAGGGAACTTACCCTGCCTATCTGGACTATATGGGTTATGGAGCGGATCCGTTCATATATGACCCGTCAGGTGCCCCGCAGGCCATCGAATTCCTTGTCAGCGTGCGCGACCAGGGCATTTTCAAGGCAGACAACGAGCGCTGGATAGATCGTGGGCTTGGCAGCAAGGAGGAGTTCTATTACAGGGGTGCTTTCTGCGACGTTGTCCGTGCGATAGATTTCATGTGCAGCCGCGAAAAGGTGGACAAGGACCTGCTTTTTGCCCGTGGCGAAAGCCAGGGTGGTGCATTTACTTATATCAGTGCGTCACTGGACCATCGCATCAAGGCCATCGCTCCGGCAGTTCCGTTCCTTGGCGATTATGAAGATTATGGCAAGATTGTATGGTGGCCTGTCCACGAAGTGTATGATGCTGCCGATGCCGAGGGCATTGACCGCGATGAACTTCACCGCATGCTGACATACTTCGATGTGAAGAATTTCACGGACCGTATCGAGTGTCCGGTGTATATGGCATTTGGCCTTCAGGACCCGACCTGCCCGCCACATACCAATTTCTCGGAATACAATATGGTCCGTTCTGAGAAGAGATATATGTGTGTGCCGCTTTGTGGACATGCAATGTGGCAGCAGCAGTGTTGGAGCGACGCCCGCGCCGCATATTTCCAGGAATTCATCAACGAGCAGCGCAAAGGCCCTGAGCATACAGCCGAGGCCAGCGATCTTCTTGCCTTCCTTATCCAGATAGCGGACTCCGGGAAGACGATGTATGGAATGCAGGACGCTCTGATGTATGGAAAGGACTGGCACCTGACGCTGGAAGACAATGACTATGATTCCTGTGACGTCAAGACCGTGTGCGGCGATTATCCTGCCATTCTGGGTCTGGATATGGGCGGCATCGAACTTGGCAGCAGCAAGAATCTTGACGGCAACGAGTTCTCCCAGATGCGCGGTGCGGCCATCCGCCACTGCGAGAGGGGAGGCATCCTTACATTCTCCTGGCATCTGCGCAACCCTCTGACCGGCGGCGACACCTGGGACACAAGTTCCGACAAGGTGGTCGAGTCAATCCTTCCCGGAGGTGAGAATCATGACAAATTCATGGGCTGGCTGAGTTCCCTGGCAGATTTCTTCGACACACTGGTCACCGAGGACGGCACAAGGATTCCGTTCATATTCCGTCCATGGCACGAACACACCGGCAGCTGGTTCTGGTGGGGCAAGAATCTGTGTACAGCAGAGCAGTACAATGCTCTCTGGGCAATGACATTCGATTATCTTGCCTGCGAAAGAGGCCTTACGAACATGCTCTGGGCCACTTCTCCGGACCAGACCAATTTTGCGGAAGGCTATGTTGTCCGCTATCCGGGCGATGCCTATGTGGACATCATCGGACTGGATCAGTATTCGTACAATATACATGAAACGGCCCTGTACAAGGCGGCGATAGCCCAATTCAGCAAGTCCCTCAAAAAGAACATCGATTCCGCGGCCGGTTTTGCCAAAATGCATGGCAAGGCGTTCGCCGTCACCGAGACAGGCCTTGAAGGAATGTACGACCCGACATGGTGGACTGGTGCCCTGGCATCCGGTATGGAAGGATGTGCGGTGTCGTACGTGCTGACCTGGCGCAACGCCTGGGACAAGGACGGACATTACTTCGCCCCATATCCCGGCGCTGTCTGCGAGCAGGACTTCGTCAAATGGGCAGGATCTGATAAAATACTGTTACTCAAAGATATAAAGAATAGATAGTGTATGAAAGACTATGACGAGAGATTGAAGTGGCTGCGTGATTGTCACGAGGCCCTTCTGGCAAAGCCAAATATCCCGATTGAAGGCAACGGCGTGTATGAGCGCTATGAAAACCCTGTTGTGACGGCTGAACATACTCCTCTGGAGTGGCGTTACGACCTCGACCGGGAGAGAAATCCTTACCTGATGGAGCGTTTCGGCATCCATGCCGCATTCAACAGCGGGGCCATCAAATGGAACGGCCGATATCTGCTTGTGGTGCGTGTCGAGGCAGCCGACAGGAAGTCTTTCTTCGCTGTTGCAGAAAGTCCGGACGGAGTCTCCAATTTCCGTTTCTGGCCACGCCCGATAACGATGCCGGAATATGGAGAACCTGCCACAAACATATATGACATGCGCCTAACCGCCCACGAGGACGGCTGGATTTACGGCCTTTTCTGTGTGGAGCGCAAGGACCACAGCGCCGAGGGAGACCTTTCTGCCGCCACTGCCGCGTGCGGAATAGCCAGGACAAAGGACTTTGTGAACTGGGAGAGACTACCTGACCTGAAAGCATCTACCCAGCAGCGTAATGTCGTACTGCATCCTGAGTTCGTGGATGGGAAATATGCCCTCTACACGCGCCCGCAGGACGGTTTCATCGATGCCGGCAATTGTGGCGGCATAGGCTGGGCACTCGTGGATGACATCACGAACGCTCAGGTTTTCGATGAGAAAATCATCAATCTTCGGCATTACCACACCATCAAGGAGGCCAAGAACGGCGAGGGCCCTCATCCGTTCAAGACTCCTCAGGGCTGGCTCCACCTTGCCCACGCCGTGCGTGGCTGCGCCTCCGGCCTCAGATATGTCCTGTACATGTATATGACTGCCCTGGACGACCCTTCACGCGTCATTGCCGAGCCTGCCGGTTTCTTCATGGCTCCGGACGGCTGGGAGTATATCGGCGATGTGATGAACGTGCTGTTCTGCAACGGCTGGATATTGGACGATGACGGCAGGATATTCATTTATTACGCATCCAGCGACACCCGCCTGCATGTTGCCACCAGCACCGTGGACAGACTGGTGGACTATTGCCTGCACACCGCTCCTGACGCTTTCCGTACCGGCCTTACGGTCGCGAGACTGAATGAACTTATTGACCGGAACACAAAAAACTGATATTATGGCTTCTGAAAAATGTACAATCAAAGAGAAGGTCGCGTACGCGCTTGGTGATGCCGCCGCCGGTGGTGTTACCTGGAAAGTGATGTCCATCGCGTTCCCGCTCTTCTTCACCAATGTATTCGGACTCACCTTTGCCGACGCCGCGGCCCTCATGCTCGTGGCCAGGCTGTTCGATGTCGTCACCGACCCTCTGATGGGCAGCCTCGCCGACCGTACACAGTCCCGCTGGGGCACCTACCGTCCATGGCTGATTTTCGGTGCCATTCCGTTCGGCCTGGTGTTCGCCCTGCTTCTTGTCACTCCGGACTTCGGGCCGGTCGGCAAGCGCGTCTATGCGTATGCCCTGTACCTGCTCATGATGGCAGTCTATACGGCTGTAAATGTGCCGTACGGTTCGCTGCTGGGCGTCATGACAGATGACGACAACGAGAAGAACCAGTTCTCCTCATACCGTATGGTCGGCGCCTATGCGATGGGATTCATCACCCTGCTCTCATTCCCGTACCTGCAGAAGATGATAGGCGGCACTGACGCCCACCAGTACGCCGTGCTTGGAGCCATCCTCGGCGCCGTCGCGGCCATACTGACTCTCCTGTGCGGTCTTTGGACCAAGGAACGCCTCAAGCCGGTGCGTGCCGAGAAATACTCCTTCCGTCAGTTTGTGGACCTCTTCAAGAACAAGCCTTGGGTATATCTGACAATAATGGGCATCTGCACCAACTTCTTCAACGGATTCCGTTATGCAGTGGCCGGATATCTTATCTCATACTGTCTGGGCGGCGATGTGACTGTCGGCAGCCTTATCATCAACTACACCGTCCTCATGGCCTTCGGCGAGGTGGCCTGCATGATTTTCGGAGCACTTTCCCCTAAATTCACGGCCTGGGTCGGATCCAAACGCAAGGCGTTCATCTGGTCCGCCGTCATCTGCATCGTCACCTCCGTGGCCTTCTTCTTCATCCCTATGGACCCTAAGTACATCTGGGTGATGGTCACCGTGGTCATACTCACATCCGTCGGTGTGGGCTTCTACTCTCCGCTCCTGTGGTCGATGTATGCCGATGTGGCTGACTATGCGACCGAAAAATTCGGCACATCATCCACCGGGCTCATCTTCTCTTCCGGAACAATGGCCCAGAAACTTGGAAGCGCCGTTTCAGGCTCTCTGGTTGCCCTTTTCCTCGGCATTGCCGGCGCCACGATGATTCACGACGATTTCGGCAACATCACCATCGACCCCGCTTCCGTGACCGAGTCTGTCAAGACCATGGTCTGGTCGCTGTTCTCTCTCATCCCGGCCGCAATTGCACTGATCATGGGCTGGCTTGCCTACAGATTCCCTTTGAAGAAATAATATGAAACGTATTGCTCTTATGGCGGCCGCGACTATGGCCGCAGTCACAATGATTTCCTGTTCGGAAACAGTGAATGAGGGTGTGGAGTGCCTCCACGTGGACGGCACCGCCCTTGTGAACGAGTCCGGTGACACTGTCGCCCTGCATGGCATCAGTTTCGGCTGGCACAATCTCTGGCCGCGCTTCTACAATGAATCTGCGGTGAAGACCCTGCATGAGGACTGGGGGTGCAATCTGTTCCGTGCCGCAATCGGTGCGGACGACCACGCAAATGCGGACAATCCGGGATGCCATTACGGCTACATTCAGGAACCGGAATTCGCCCTTGAGCACCTCTACAACGTCGTTGACGGCGCGATTGCCAACAACTGCTATGTGATTGTCGACTGGCATTCTCACACCCTGCACGAGGCAGAGGCGGCAGAATTCTTCACTGCTGTTGCAACCAAGTATAAGGGAGTCCCTAATGTCATATACGAGCTCTTCAACGAGCCGGTATGCCAGTCTTTCG
This sequence comes from Candidatus Cryptobacteroides sp., assembly GCA_045599265.1. Taxonomy (GTDB): domain Bacteria; phylum Bacteroidota; class Bacteroidia; order Bacteroidales; family UBA932; genus Cryptobacteroides. The sequence continues at coordinate 15,860 of JAZRVQ010000020.1, forward strand.
AGGACAGCAGAAGCTATGACGACCTGGGCAATCCGGAGGCCATGCAGGCCTACTGGGCAAAGCTGAAAGCCTATGCCGAGCATCTTGTCAAGGTCATCACCGACATCGACGGCGGCAATCCTGTCATCCTTATGGGCTGCCCGTCATGGGACCAGAGGATAGACCTTCCTGCCTCGGATCCGGTCGATTATGACAACATGATGTATACGGTGCATTTCTATGCCGGAACTCACAAACAGTATCTGCGTGATGCATCCGACGCAGCCATGGCTGCAGGACTGCCTGTGTTCATCTCCGAATGTGCTTCCTGCGATGCTTCCGGTGACGGTGCCATCGACAAGGAAAGTTGGGACGAATGGCTCGGCTGGGCAGATGCAAACAGACTCAATATCTGCGTCTGGAGCATCTCTGACAAGGCGGAGACCTGCTCCATGCTCGTGCCGTCCGACACCGATGAAGGCCCGTGGGAGATCACCAAGCCGTGGGGCGTCATCGTCAAGAACGAATATCTTAAAAAGTGATCGGGGGGATTTTACTCCCAGAAGAACATATCCCTGTGAGGCAGCAGGTGGCTGTATCTGGCGCGGCATTCATCGAAGAGTGCTGCGCTTTCTTTTGTGAACCGTGCACCTTTCCATGTGCTTGTGTTGGTGACAAGCACCCAGCATTCACCGTCAGGGAATTTCTTGACAAGTGCACTTGTACCGGTGAGGGTCCCGGTCCTGCTCCAGCCTGTGTTCGGGTTGGTGTCGTTCCATCCGAACGAGTACCATTCAGGATGCTTGAAATCGTAGAACACCATTTCACCTACAGCACGGGGACTCATTATGTCCGGAACTTCCGGAGCCCCGTCGATCGAGCAGACAAACTTTGCAATCTCCAGCGTCGATGCGCACCATCCGCCGGCTCCCTTTGACTCGACCAGGTCATTCCCGCCATAACTTTTGTGCTTGTCATCGTGTGAATAGTACTTCACTTCGTTCGGGCGGCGCTTGTCCTCGGTGTTGCCCGCAATGTGCATGTCATAGCATCCGGCAGGCTCGCATACATTCTCGATTATGAACTGCTCGTAATCCTGTTCCGAAATGGCCTCGATAATTTTGGAAAGCAGGACGTATCCGAGGTTGGAGTATGTCTGTGATGTGCCCGGCTCGAAGGCGAGACCCTTGCTTAGGCCATATCTGATGTAATCGTCACTTTGGGGTTTTGAAGAAAGACCGTAATACTGTTTGACTGTAGATGTCGAGAAGACCGGGTCACTGCTGAATCCTCCCTGATGTCTCAGCAGCATTTCCACGTTGATTTTCTGGAAACTGGTGTCGTTTTGGACCTTTTTGTATGGTTCACCGGTCAGAATGCCGTCAGGACCGAATACTTTGGTGTCCAGGTCGAGCATGCCACGGTCACGAAGCACCATGATGCCGGCGGCTGTGATGAGTTTCGACACGGATGCGACCCGCAGAAGCATGTATGGCTCCATCGGGACCTTGTTCTCCTCGTCGGCCCAGCCGTATCCCTTTGCGAACACAAGTGAATCGTTGCGGACAATGGCAAGGCTCAGCCCCTTGAGCTCCCACGTGGCCAGGTAGTTGTTCATCGTGTTGTCAAGACCGGCCATCTCGGGAAGCGCCGAGTCCGCATTGGAGACATACTCGTTGAGAGGGATATTTATCTTTGGGTAATACTGCTGGCTTCCAGGGGTGCCTTCGGCTGCAGATATGCCGAAAAGCGAGAATACCAGGGTAGTGAGGGCTGATTTGATACTCATAGGTTTTCTGGAAGTTTTCCTGCCTTTCTGGCAAATTCGATGATATAGTCTGCCGTGCCTTCGTCTCCGAGGATGGATGTGTCGATGCAGATGTCGTATGTAGCCGCGACGCCCCAGTCCCCGAATGTGAAGTAGTTGTAGTATGCCGGACGGTTCTTGTCTTTCTTGGCGATGATTTCCAGTGCAACCTCGCGGCTGACGTTCATGCGCGAGCACACACGCTTTATCCTGGCCTCGAGAGGCGCTGTCAGGAACACGTCCAGGGTGTAGTCCAGGTCGCGGAGGATGTAGTCGGAGCAGCGTCCCACGATGATTGCCGACCCGTTCTCCGCGATGCGGCGTATGGTCTCGCTCTGCATCCTGAACACCTCGCCACTTTCGGAGAAGTTGTTCTCGCCGCCGAAGAAGCCTGCGAAAGAGAATTTGCGGTGCTTCTCGTCGCGTTTCTTGAAGATGTCGCGGCTGAATCCGCTCTCCTCGGCCGCCTTGCTGAGGAGTTCATGGTCATATACCTCGATTCCGAGTTTCCTGCCCAGTTCTCTTGCCACTGCACGTCCACCGCTCCCGAACTGTCTTCCGATTGTGATGACTAACTTGTCCATGATGGCTTATAATTTACTGCCAAGGATGGCGGAGTCGTCTCCGTCCTTGAGCTGGTTGAGGTTCTTCAGGAGACCTCTTCTCATTATCAGCGCGGTTGCGCAGGAGAAGAAGTCGGATATAGGGAAACTCCACCATACGCCGTCCCCGCCCATGAAAAGAGGCAGCACGTAAAGCAGCGGCACAAGGTAGATGAGTTGTCGGATAAGTGAAAGGAAAATGGATTTGCCGACCATTCCGAGGCATTGGAAGAGGTTGGTTGTGATCATGTGGAACGCCACGATGCAAAGGGTGAAATCCATAATCCGGAGGCCGTGCGAAGCCATGTCCAGCAGGTCCGCGTCGTGGGTGAATATGCTGACGGCAAGGCGCGGGGTCAGCACGGTGAAGAGGGTGGCCACGGTGAGCACGACGGTGGCGTATGTCACTGTCCTTTTATATACATCCTTGACGCGGCTGTACTGCCTTGCCCCATAATTGTACCCGGCAATCGGCTGCATTCCCTGGTTGAGTCCCATGCAGATCATGATGAAAAGGAAGGTGATGCGGTTGTTGATGCCGTATGCGCCGATGCCGAGGTCTCCGTAATATTTGCCGAGCTGCTGGTTGATGAAGAGGGTCACGATGCAGGCGGCCGAGTTCATCAGGAACGGACCGAATCCGATGGCGGTGCTGTCCTTGGCGATGCGCCAGTTGAACCGGAGTATGCCCTTCTCGAAGTGGAGTACTCTCTTACGGTTGCTGAAAAGGACCATCGTGACTATCATTGCGATGAACTGCGCGATGACGGTGGCCCATGCTGCACCCTTTATGCCCATGTGCATGCCGAATATCATCACCGGGTCCAGTATCGAATTGAATATCACAGTGAACAGGGTCAGGCCCATGGCTATTTTCGGCTGCCCGCCGGCCCTCATCGCACTGTTGAGGCCGTGATAGACGTGGGTGATGATGTTGCCGTACAGGATGATGGTCATGTACTCCCTGGCGTACGGGAGGGTGTTTTCGCTGGCCCCGAAGAATGTCAGGATAGGGTCGAGCCAGGTCAGCGCGACTACCATGAACAGTATTCCGATGATGACGTTGAGGCTGACGATGTTGCCCAGCACCTTGTTGGCTGCGTCATAGTTTTTCTGGCCCAGCAGGACAGAGAGCATCGTGGATCCTCCGACTCCGACCAGTGTGCCGAATGCCACTGACAGGTTCATCAGCGGGAACGTGACGGCCAGACCTGAAATCGCGAGTGCACCCACACCCTGTCCGATGAAGATGCTGTCCACCATGTTATAAAGAGAAGAAGCCGTCATTGCAATGATTGCAGGGACGGCGTAACTTTTCAGCAGCTTGCTGATCTTCTCGGTTCCTAATTCTGTGGGTACTGCTGTGCTTGCGGTCATTTCTCAGCCTCCACTATTTCGATCTCGAAGATAAGAGGGGAGTATGGCGGGATGCTCTTCCCGCTGCCTGACGCTCCGTATCCAAGGGTGGAGTAGAACACGCCCGTGCCTTTCTCCATGGCCCTCATCTGCCACAGAGTCTGCGAGAATCCCGGGATGACGGTGCTGCCGGCAAGTGTTATGGCGGCGCTGTTTTCGCCCCATTTGACTTCCTTCGGCCCGTAAGTGGCGGAAGCGTTGTAGAGATTGTACATCTTGGCTGTGTCCTTGATGGTCGTGTCGAACACGCGGCCGTCAAGAAGACGTCCTGTATAGTTGATGTAGATGGTCGTGTCTGACGGGAAGGATGTCGTGTCGACAGGCTCGGCGGTCTGTTTGTAATAGAAGCCTGTTGTCAGGGTGTCGATGCCTCCGAGGTGTGTGCGGGAATATTCGCGCAGAAGTTGGAGTTCATACCTGTCTATGTCGTTTGTGGCAGCCGTGACGTGGATGCTGTAGATACAGTCGGCGACACCGCCGTCGCTGTCGGCAATATATTTGTCTTCGCTGTCATATATCTTCTTGGAGAGGAGCCATCTCGGGACAATCACTGTGCGGCGGCCTCCGACACGCATTCCGGCAAATGCCTGCTCGACTCCGACATTCTGGCTGTGGTTGAAGAAAGGCAGGATCTTCGGCCCGTAATAGTATGTCAGGTTGTAGTCACCCAACTGCTTGGCCAGATCTTCGGAGGTGGTCTCCTGAATGGTGCCTTCCAGGTCGGTAAGTGTGTACTCTGCAAATATATATGCGCTGTCAGTAATCTCTGCACCGTCGCCTTCCACTTCGTCCTCAGGGAGAATATACACTCCCAGTCCGGTCTTGACCGCATCGCTGTGATGGGTCTGGATCCAGGCCTCGAAGACCCTCTTGTCATTTTCGTATGTGGCACTGTCAATTGCCTTGGCGCAGCCTGCCGTGATCACGGCGAGTGCGGCGAGGACGACTGATGTTGTGATGTTTCTCTTCATTTCTCAACGTTTAACTTGCAAATATAGTCATTCTTAAAAAATAACCCTAAGAAAAAACGTCAATCGTTGTTGACGCTGACCACCCAAATATGGAAGGCCAGCGCTGAATTGGCAGGAACCGTGCCAAGCGGCTTTTTCCCGAACCCGAATTCGCCGGAGAACAGGATCATGCATTCCTCGCCCTCGCGCACGCCTGCAAGGCCTTCGTACAAGCCGTCAATAAGGTCCGGCTTGGACATGTTCACGGTCTTGATTTCTGTGTCGACTGTCCATTTCGCAGCCTCGGCGGTCTCCTGGTGGTTCGTCGCGAACAGGTTGTTTGCCGAAATCGATCCGTTGAAGGTGTATCCGGCATAATAGAAAGCCACGCTGCCCGACTTGGTCAGTTCTTCGCCTGTGCCTTCGACCGAGATGACCTTGTGGGAGCCGTTGCTGTGCACCACGCGCAAGGCAGGGTCCTTGTCCGTCAACGATGTTATATATTTGTCTATTTTGTCTTCCTGGTTGTTGTAGGCCGTCTTGAGGCTCTGTTTCGTGCACGAAGCCAGGGCAAGCACGGCCGCCGTGAAGGCAATGATGATGGTCTTCTTATTCATTGCTCAGGAATTTGTGTGTGACGGTTTCGATATAGGCAGGCGCGTCTTCCGGAGTCTTGATGTCCTTGCCGATGTAGAGTCTTCCGCCGGATGCCTGCTCGTGGCCGCCGCCGTTGAAATGAAGGCGCGAGCAGCGGTTTGCGGATGTGCCTTTCTTGGACCGGATGGACACACGGAAATAGTCTGCCTGCTCTTTGAGGAAGATGCTCATCCGGACTTTCGCCATGCCGAGCGGCTGGTTGACGAACGCTTCGGTGTCGCCTTCCCGGATGTCGAAGCGCCTGATTTCCTCGGCAGTGAGGACCATGTAGGCCACGCCGTCATCCGTTATTGTCAGTTTGTTCAGCAGAAGGTGTCCCAGAGCTCTGAAACGCTCCTCCCTGTAATTGTTGTATATGTCGCTGAGTATCCTGTCCCTGTCAACTCCGGCGGCGATGAGCTCGGAGGCCATTGTGAACGTGGACGGATAGACAGAGTTGGCGAAATTGTTCGTGTCCGTCGTCATGCCGGTGAGCAGGTCCTCCGCCGTCTCCTTCGGCAGCCTGGAAGCGTCTCCGTCGATGCCGGGGAAGGTGAGAAGTATGTGATACAGAAGTTCGCAGGCCGAAGATATCTCACATTCGGAGAAAACCAGGTCGAACTGATCCCTTGCCGGGTCCTGATGGTGGTCGATGAGGATTTTGGTGCAACCGGCACCTGTGATGATCCCTTCCAGTCCTTCACTCCGTCGGGGATGGTTGAAGTCAAGGCAGACGATGAGGTCGCATGATGCGGCGGCTTCCCTGCATTTTCCGCTGTCCTCGCTGCAGATGAGGATGTTTTCCATGTCCCTGCCTGATGGTATGAAGGCCAGAGTGTCCGGTATGGGGTCAGGGAGAAGGACCGTCGCCTTCCTGCCCGGAGAGTCAAGGAAGTTCCTGAGCCCCAGGCTGCTGCCGAGGGCATCTCCGTCAGGGTGTGTATGTGTTGCGATGACGACCTCCCGGGCATCGGCAATAATGGAGTGCAGACGCGTCAGGGCCGTTTTGTCGAGTGCTGTCATAAGCGTAATATTTCATCGGCAAATTTAATAAATATATTGCATTTCATAAATGTATTTTTTAACTTTGTCCGGAATTTGGAAACCTTATAATTGCATTAAAACAAAAAATATCAATATCAAAATGGAAATCGTTAAGAAAATTCTCACTTGGTTAGTGCTTCCTGCAGCAATCGTCTGCCTGGGCTACCTCTGCGTCAAAAGCGTGATGGAACCTGTCAACTACAACAAAATCAAAGAGTCACGCGAACAGGTCGGCATTCAGCGTCTGAAGGATATCCGTACTCTCCAGAGCGCATTCAAGTCTGCCAACAACCGTTACGCAGGCACCATCGACTCCCTCAAGCTCTTCTACAACGAGGGCAAGATCGATGTTGTCATGCAGATCGGTTCTGCCGACGACTCTGTTGCAGTTGCCAACACCAAGGCTCTCAAGAGAAAGCAGCCTAAGATCACTCCTGAGCAGATGCTCGCCATCTATGAGTCAGGTACACCGCTCGTGTTCTCGATCAAGAACCAGATTGCTGTCAAGGATACTCTCTGCAAGAGGGATGACTTCTGTGTTGACTCGCTTGCATTCATTCCTTTCTGCGGTGATTCCATCATTATGAACACCACTGTCAAGACCGTTTCCGGTGTCAAGGTTCCTCTCTTCGAGGCCAAGATGCCTTGGGCAGTCAAGAACGAGGATGGCAACATCGAGGGCCTCCTTCTCAAGGGACTCAACCACCAGCTTATCGTCAACAGCTATTATGAGAGAGTCGATTTCTACGGCAAGGAGGACACAGGCCGTTATCCTGGTCTGATGGTCGGCAGCATCGACAGTCCTAACAATAATGCAGGTAACTGGGAGTAATAACAGGATTTCCATTCAGGTCAGTCTGGATGGTTTCTCAATGGAAAGCGGCTGCGCCCGGTCAGGTTGGCTGGGCGCAGACCGTATTTTTACCCTGCCGGAGCTTCAGCGCCGCTATGACTATGTGGACATCTCGGTGTTCACTCCGAAATTCACGATGGTTCCGGCCAATTTCTTCCGTCCCGAGGCGGCACGCGAAGTTCTTTCGCAGACCGTGACGCTCGCTGAGAACGACCAGGTGTCCTATGTCGAACTACCTCAGTTCGGGGCAGTCGCCATCTTTTCAGTCCAGGACAACGGACCTCTTGCCAGAGTTCTTCACGAAATGGTCCTGCGCACAGACGGATCCAAAGGACGTCTGCTCCCCGAGCAGTATTTCCTTCTGGAGGCCATAGATTCCATCACTGAATACAACAAGATTGTCGTCTCATATGCTGACGGATGTCTTTACCTTGTTGTGGCACAGGGCAGGACACTCCTTCTGTGCAACTCGTACGAGGCCTCGGATTTCACTACGGCCGAATATTTTATCTTCATGGTAATGAAGAAGTTCCAGCTCAATCCGGAGGTGTCCACCATATTTTTCCGTACCCCTGTGGACCGGGATGACGAGGTGTCCCTTTATAATTATTTCCGTTCTGTCGAGTTTATCTAGCATCTCATGAGGATCATAGGAGGCATACTCAAGGGCAAGACAATCCTTCCCCCGAACGGCTACAAGGCACGTCCTACAACGGATTTTGCCAAGGAAGGACTGTTCAATATCCTCAACAACGAGTATGAGTTTGATGGGTTGAAGGTGCTTGACCTTTTCGGCGGCACAGGCGCCATATCCTATGAGTTCGCCTCCCGTGGCGCGGGTGCGGTGTATTGCGTCGAGATGCTCCCGATGCATGCCAGTTTCATCAAGTCGCAGGTTGCGAAGTTCGGTCTGAAGAACCTGACCGTCGTGCACCACAACGTGTTTGATTTCCTCCCGTTGTGTCATGAGACGTTCGATATCATTTTCGCGGATCCTCCTTACGCGATTGATGGTCTGGAGACCATTCCCGACAAGGTGTTCGAGCAGTGTGCCGAAGATCGTCCGGATGGACCGGTACTTGTCAAGGGGGGCTATTTCATCCTGGAGCATCCGGGTGACTTCAATTTCGAGAATCATCCCCATTTTGTGAAGGAGCGCAGATATGGCAATGTCCATTTCACCTTCTTCGAGAACGCTTGACCATTTTGATATGAAAAAGATTCTGACCATTCTTGCCTTTGTTTTCGCCGCTGCGGGCGTTTCTGCACAGACGGCGTCAAGTCTTTTTATGTGCGCCGACAGCCTTCAGGTCGGTGAGATTGTGTCCGAGTCCGGAAATGAGTTCGATGCCGCCGGGCATCACGGACCGGCAGTGGAGAACAGTCACGGGGCGTTCTGCCTGTATTTCAATGACAGCGGTGCCATTGACCTGTATTCGAAGAACGGACGCGGTATGGAACTGCTCCGCTACAAATGGAATCCGACTGAATATCAGAGGACGGAGGAGAATGCAGGCGTGGACCAGTATGCTGTGGGGGAGTCACTTGGCTTCGGCGGCGTGGCCCTCTGGGATGGCAGCAATGTAGTGAGGCTTGTCGCCACTGGTGGCCGTACGGCAAGGGTCGGCAACGGCAAGAAGGGCTCATGGGCGGAGTTGATAGCATACGGTGTGGAATATATGGGCGGCAAGGTGGATATCTGCATCCGTCTGGATGTAAATGTCAAGACCCGTCTGGTCAAGATGACAGCGTCAGAATTGAATGGCCGGAAGGTGACGTTTGTCACTTCTCTCAATTATTATGAAGGTATGACGGCCGAGGTCACTCCGAAGGCGCTTTATACCTGGGGCAGGCATCCCGAATGTGACGGAGTTGTCGGGGCGGGTCTGCTCTATAATGCGAAGGTTTTCCCTGTCCGGGAGAAGACAGACTCGGAGTTGCGCCTTGTCAGCAAACCTGCCTCCAAGGTGTCCACGACGCTGGTATGTGCTTCGACTCTCGAGGCTGAACTCAATACTCAGAAGCGTTTCGTCTCTTTCGTCACCAAGTAATGAAAAAGGTCGAGAAGACTAATGCGGCGCGTCTTCTGGATGCGGCCGGAATTGCCTACGGACTTGTTCCGTATGAGTTCGACGAGAACGACTTGGCCGCGACTCATGTGGCCGAGCAGCTGGGTGAGCCTCTGGAGCAGGTGTTCAAGACCCTGGTGCTGAAGGGGGACAAGTCGGGGCATTTTGTCTGTGTGGTCCCGGGCGGTGACGAGGTGGATCTCAAGAAGGCCGCCAAGGCCTCCGGCAACAAGAACTGCGACCTGATTCCAATGAAGGAACTGCTTCCGACCACGGGTTACATCCGCGGAGGCTGCTCTCCGGTCGGCATGAAGAAGCCTTTCCCTACCTTCATCGACGAGACCTGCATCCTCTTCGACCACATCTATGTCAGTGCCGGAGTCCGCGGCCTCCAGCTGCGCATCGCCCCCGCCGACCTCATCTCCTACACCTCCGCCGTCGCAGTGGATCTGGTGAAATAACATGTGATATGGCGATTCGGAAAGCAGTCTGGGAATTGTGAAAAATGGTATGCAATTTTTCTGAAGCGAGTCTACATTTTCGGAAATAAATCATTACATTTGTTGACATTATGACTTACCATACTTCATACAAGCTCGCTGGGCCGCGCATGACTGCATCCTCTACTATTTTGTGGGGGGGGGTAAGTAACTGTAAGACAATAAATTATCTAATAACTTATGCTGTGTGCGCATCCGCGTGCACAGCATAAGTCGTTTTTATGTAGTTCAATCATGGCTTTTCTTGATGTAATAGAATGGGTTGTGAGCAAGAATGAGTTCTGCCACAGAATGCCGCAGGATGCCTACAAGCTGGGCTGCCAACTCGTAGTCCATCAGGCACAGACCGCCTTCTTCGTGAAGGGTGGACAGATCGCTGACGAGTTCAAGGCAGGCACCTATACACTCAAGTCTGAGAATCTGCCGATTCTCGGCAAACTTGTAAATCTTCCGTTCGGCGGAGATTCGCCTTTCATGGCCGAGGTTTGGTTTGTCAACCAGATAACACGCCTTGACATGAAATGGGGCACCCCTCTGCCTATCCAGGTCGAGGACCCTCGTTATGGAATCATTGTCCCGATACGGGCATTCGGTCAATACGGCATCAAGATTGAAAATCCGCGTCTGTTCCTCGAGACACTCATTGGCAACCTCCGCTCGTTCACTGCCGCAGAGATAGACCAGTACTTCAAGGCCAAGCTCCTGCTGTACTTGAACTCGTCGATATCGAGAAAGATTTCGGTTGACAAGGTCTCCATCCTTGATATCAACGCGCACTTGCCGGAGATCTCCGAGGCTTGCTGCAGTGATGTGAATAACTTCTTTGTCAGATACGGAATCTCTCTGGTTGATTTCTCGGTAATATCCATCACAGTGCCGCCTGACGACCCAAGCGTCCAGAAACTCAAGGAGGCCAAAGCCAAAGTCATCAGTTACCAGCTCGGCGGCAAGGACTTTTACCAGATGGAACGCAGCTACAATGTCCTGGACAAGGTGGCAACCAACGAAAGTTCGGTCGGCACAGCGTTTATGGGTGTCGGCGCCGGTTTCGGCCTGGGTGGCGCACTGGGCCAGGTCGCAAGGGACAGTATCCAGACCAATCCTCAGTCCGTTGCTCCTCCACCTCTTCCTCAGGAAGTGACATTTTATTTATACGTTAACGGCCAGCAGTGGCCTAATGTCGGTCTGGCTCAGATCCGTAACATGGTGGCTCAGAATATGGTTACCCGTGACACGCTTGTCTGGAAGGCAGGAATGGCTAATTGGGTACCTGCAGGCACGGTCCCTGAACTTGCCGGACTCTTCTTCCAGACCACGCCGCCTGTTCCTCCTGTACCTCCAGCAATTTGATTGCAACATAAAATCAATAATAGACCAAGATGAAAAAGACCGCAATAATAGTCGGAGCCTCGCTCCTTCTGCTCAACATCCTTTGTGCACTCGTTTTTACCGGTTATGAGGCAGTGCCTTGCGTACTGTCCAGCCTTTCAATAGTAGTAACAACAGCTTTCCTCGTCATTGCGCGCAGCATCACGATGAAGGACGCCTTCTATGTCACCCTCTCATTCGTGTATGTTATCTGCGGTATTATCGGTTTCGTGATGGGTATGTGTTCCCCCCAGACCTTTGAGAACAATCCCTGCGTTATCGTAGGCGCTGTACTTTTGATTACCCAAGGACTCTTAACATATATCTTCCACCAAGTCTCACAAAATAATAATTAACATGACCGAGAAAAAAGCATTCAAATACGCGGCTCTGGCAATTTTAGTATGTTTATTCATCCCGGTACTGTTGAATTTCCTTCTTCCAATAAATACTGGATTGAATGTCATTGCCGAGGATGACCCTAACATGAAATTATGGCTTTCTTTTTGGGGCAGTTATCTGGCTGCTATTGGTTCGTTTACCCTCGCCGGATTATCCTATTGGCTCACAAAAACGAATAATGAAGAACTGAAAAGGAATAGGAATTTCGAAATGTTCAGAGTCGCTCGCGAGAGGTATAATAATTTGGAGTCGTATGTTGTTGCTATGGATAGTGCTTTCCATCCGTCAAGACTAAAAGCTATTTATGTCTTGATTCAAGAAGGGGAATGTTCCTTAGCTTTTGAGGAAATAGGAGAATTGAGATCATCTCTTGTGTCTTCTTCAAACAGATGTGTGGGGTTCTTGCAAAACGATCGAATCTGTGACTATGGTGATGATGCTGGAGAACAGCTTTTCAACTACGGTAAAGAGTTGAAGAATTTACAGGAAGAGTATGAATCAATACTTGATAAATTAGAACAGTTTCTTCTGGAAAATAGACAGGCTGTTCTGTTTTGTGATACTTCTATTGATGAGGAGATGAGCCGTTATCTCAGAATGGAAAATATAGGTACTGATCTTCTTCTATCGGAGAGAAAGAAAATAAGAAAATTTGCAAAAGACAATAATATAGAAATTCCCACAATCTGAATCGATATGATAAAGACAATGATATGCCCTACCTGTGGGGCGCCGACTTCAACGAAAACAGGCGTTTGTGAGTACTGCGGAAGCGCCCTACCGGGGTATGAAACTCTAGTTCAGGATGTTACAGAAGGACAGGAGAATATAGAGGAAGAAGAAGTAGTATCGGAAGACGTGAATGACCAATCATCCCCGAAATCTTCAACTCAACTTGAATATGTCGGATCTATTTCTCAGGAGAATCAGGCGCCGAAGAAAAGCAAGGCTTGGATTAGGGTTGCTTCAATTATTGCATCTATTGCTGCTCTCTCAATGATTGTGCTTTGTGTTGTTTCTCTGTCAAATTGCCCGCTTGTCCATGTGACGTCGGGCTCAATGATTGATATGGGGTTGTCTGTTAAATGGGCTTCCAGTAATTATGGAACGGAATTTGATCGTAAAGAAGTAATAAACTTGGTACAGGATAGCCCATGGGGCGAAAACTGGCGAATCCCGACAGATGAAGAATGGAATGAATTGTTAAATGCTTGCGAGTGGAGTTGGGGAAGAATTAAATTTAATCCTTTAAAAGCTGACTTCGACAAAGGATATAAAGTCACAGCGCCAAATGGGAATAGTATATTTCTGCATACCTACAGATGTGTTACATCTCCTCGTCCAAGGTATTTTTACGAGGAGTACTGTACATCTTCTGGACGGGTCTTTTTCATTTCAGACAAAATGGGAAAAGAAGTCCGAAAAGTGTCAGAGTTCTCCCACATCGCTATACGACTTGTTTCTAAAAGTACCGGATTTTCGACAAAAGAGGTCGCCGACACAGTTGCCGGATATTGACGACAGCCCTGAAGAATATGTTATCCTGTGACGTTGCTCATCGGGCTTTTGGTGGAAAATGGAGTATGCCGACGGGAGAGGAAGTTGAAGAGCTGAGAACATTATGTAGAAGTGAATGGGTAGAATACAACTTAGTTGGAGCAAGGACCCCCTGCCTTTAAGGCTTAACCGTCTGGTAATACTGCATATCGGATCCTGCCGTCAGGCGGGATTTTTGTTTCAGTCATCCTTTCCGAAATTCACCTCGGACAGTGTTGTTTGCTAACCTATTGATAATCAATGTGTGTCTGTCGAGGGCCGTCAGAGGTGTCGTTTGCCGGGGGAGACCTCGGACGCTATGATGCCCTACAAGCCCCTGCAGGGCACATCACTGTCCGAGGTGAATTGCAACAAGGGGTGTCAGGGACGAATGTGCAGGAGGATGCAATTTCAGCAATGGTCAGATAAGGCAGGGATGCCATACCGATTCAGTTAGGTCAGGCGATGCAGCCACGAGGACCGTGGCCTGACTTGTCCTGAAATAAGTTGACAGAAAAATATGTTTAATGTCAAAATTATTAAGGACAATGATTACTTTCTATTCAGCTCAAAACAGAGCACAAAACAACTTCACAAATGAAGAAAAGATGGCGATGATTCAAGAATA
>JAZRVQ010000021.1:0-20324 GCA_045599265.1 Candidatus Cryptobacteroides sp.
AACTGCAGGGATGGCTCCCAGCCAAGTTCTTTCTGGAGTTTGGTGGAGTCGATGGCGTAGCGCAGGTCGTGTCCGGCGCGGTCAGTCACGTATGTGATGAGGTCCATGTCTTCGCCTTCTGAGCGGCCAAGCAGACGGTCGACGGTCTTGATGAGCACCTTGATGATGTCGATGTTCTTCCACTCGTTGAAACCGCCGATGTTGTATGTGTCGGCGATGGTGCCGTTATGGAAAATCACGTCGATGGCGCGGGCATGGTCTTCTACATAGAGCCAGTCGCGCACGTTCTCGCCCCTGCCATATACAGGCAGCGGTTTGCGGTGACGGATGTTGTTGATGAACAGAGGGATGAGTTTCTCCGGGAACTGGTACGGGCCGTAGTTGTTGGAGCAGTTCGTCACGATTGTCGGCATGCCGTACGTGTCGTGGAATGCGCGCACGAAGTGGTCTGACGAGGCCTTGGCTGCGCTGTACGGACTGTGGGGCTGGTATTTGAGGTCCTCGGTGAAGAACGCCTCGCCGTAGGCAAGGTGGTGCTCCCCGGAGGATGCCTTCGTGGTGAATGGAGGCTCGATGCCTTCAGGATGGGTCATCTGCAGGGCGCCGTACACCTCGTCGGTGGAGATGTGGTAGAAGCGCTTGCCCTCCCATTTCCCGGGCAGTGACTCCCAGTAGAGTTTAGCGGCCTGGAGCATGGACAGGGTGCCCATCACGTTGGTGCGGGCGAACGTGAACGGATCCTTGATGCTGCGGTCCACGTGGCTCTCGGCGGCCAGGTGGATGATTCCGTCCACCTTCTCGTCCTGCATCAGCCTGTAGATAGTGTCGAAGTCGCAGATGTCGGCCTTGACGAAAGTGTAGTTCGGCCTGTCCTCGATGTCCTTGAGGTTGGCCAGGTTGCCGGCGTATGTGAGCTTGTCCACATTGATGATATGGTATTCAGGGTATTTGTTGACGAACAGGCGTACAACGTGCGACCCTATGAATCCGGCACCGCCGGTGATGATTATCGTGCGTTTGAAATCCATGTCTTTGAATTATTCTGTGCGTCCCGGATATGCCTCCAATGCTTTTTCGAGGCATTCCAGCGCCTTGGCTAAGTCTTCTTTCTTGAGTATGTAGGCAATGCGTACCTCCTGGCGTCCTTCGCCCGGCTCGGTGTAGAATCCGGATGCCGGAGCCATCATCACTGTGGCGCCCTTGTACTGGAATTCGCTCAGGCACCAGATGCAGAACTTCTCGGCGTCGTCGACAGGAAGTTTGGCGACGGTGTAGAACGCGCCCATAGGGATTGGCGAGTAAACACCCGGAATCTTGTTGAGACCGTCGATCAGATAATTGCGGCGCTCGCAGTACTCCTCGTATGTGTTCTCGAGATACTCTTTCTGCACGTCGAGCGATGCCTCTGCCACAATCTGTCCGATAAGTGGAGGTGAGAGGCGGGCCTGGCAGAATTTCATCACGGCGTCGTGTACCTTCTTGTTCTTGGTGCAGAGCGCACCGATCCTGATTCCACACTCGCTGTAACGCTTTGACACAGAATCGAAAAGCACAACGTTCTCTTCGATCCCTTCGAGATGGAAAGCAGAGATGTAAGGCATGCCGGTATAGATGAATTCGCGATATACCTCGTCGCTGAACAGGTAGAGATTGTGCTTCTTGACGATGTCGCGCAGCTGGTACATCTCCTTTCTCGTATAGAGATATCCTGTCGGATTGTTAGGGTTGCAGATGAGGATGGCCTTGGTCCTCTCTGTGATCTGCTCCTCGAAAGCCTCGACAGGAGGCAGGCGGAATCCGTCCTCTATGCGGGTCTTGACGCTCTTGATGACAGCGCCGACAGAGATGGCAAATGCCATGTAGTTGGCATAGAACGGGTCTGTCACGATGACTTCGTCGCCCGGTGAAAGGCAGGCCAGGAAGGCGAAGAGAACGGCCTCGGAACCTCCGCAGGTGATGATTATCTCCTTGGGGTTGAGGTAGATGCCGAACTGCGCATAGTATTTCACCATCTTGGTCCTGAGGGACAGATAACCGTCTGAAGGACTGTATTCAAGAATGTCACGGTCGACATTCTTGAGCGCATCCAGACCGCACTGAGGGGTTTTGATGTCAGGCTGGCCGATGTTGAGGTGATAAACGTGCACGCCGTTTCTCTTGGCTGCGTCTGCGTATGGAGCCAACTTCCTGATAGGGGAGTAAGGCATGTTCTTGGCTCTCTGGCTGATATCCATATTGCGTCAATTAAAAATTATCGGGTTTGTATTAATCTCTGTCAAAATGACTTTCAGGTTGAAGAAATGGTCCAGCAACCACTTCTTCAAAAGGTTCATCGTGAACTGTTCGCTCTGGTAGTGTCCCAGTTCGGCAAGGAGAATGCCCTGCCCGTCATAGGCTCCGTCCGCGTCGAAGTAATTGTGGTACGAGAACTCCCCGCACACAAAGCAGTCTGCTCCCATCTCGACGGCCTTCGGGAGCAGGAACGCCCCTGCGCCACCGCACACGGCCACTCTGCGGACCCATCTGTCCTTTGTTGCAGAATGGGCAATGCAGTCCACACCGAACGCCTCCTTGAGGCTGGAAATGAACTGAGCCTCGTCCATCAGGGCTGTCATGTCTCCGATTATTCCGGAACCGGCCTCTGTGTCCGGTTTCCGGTCAAGCCACTGTATGTTGTCGAGCCCGAGGATGTCGGCGATCTTGTAATTGACACCGTCTGGCGCGTTGTCCAGATTGGTGTGCGCGCTGTAGATGGCGATACCGCCCATGATGGCCTTCACTACACAGCGTTCCTGCCAGGTCTGGCCTGCTACGCGGCGCAGAGGGCGGAAAATCAGCGGATGGTGCGAGACGATAAGGTTGCATCCCTTGAGGGCGGCTTCGTCGATGACCTCTTCGGTCACATCCAGGCATACAAGCACTCCTGTACATTCGGAGTCATTGATTCCGAACCCTTTGCCGTCGCAAAGGCCTACCTGCAGCCCTGCATTGTCAAAACTGTCCTGCAGGTCAAGCGGAGCAAGCCTTTCAAGAGAATCTATTATTTCCTGTATTGTCATTCTGCTTCTGGTTTTGAAATTTTAACAACCGAGCAGGCAGGCAGTTCTGCATAGGCGGTGCCGAGCAACCCCATCTTGACCTGGATCGTTCTCCGGCCGTTGATATTGACGAGCTCGCATTCAAGTCCTTCCAGCGGGCCTTCAACGATACGTACCGTGTCGCCAGGCGCTAAGTTTCCGGTGCTGACCGATACCTCGTTTGCCGAATTGGACACGACGAAGCGGAAAGCTTCCATCTGGTCCTCCGGGATATGGGCAGGTCCATTCGCGGCACGGTCCATCATGTATCCGTAAAGACCGTATATCTCTTCGAGAAGGGCCCGGCGCGTGATTTCGGTGGTGTGGATGAAAATCAGCCCCTTGAGCACGATCTTGTCCACGACCTTGACACGGTCGCTCCATTTGCGCCTGACTTTCTGGATGGGGAGATAATTCTCAATCTCCATACGGTCAAGCGACTCGGCGACTCTCTTTTCCTGGCAGGATTTGACGTAGCCGACATACCAATATGCTTGCTGGCCAGTCATCATTCAGCACTGTTTTCCGCCAGTTCGATGTCGTATTTCTCGTAAGGGGAGTTCTTTGACTTGAATTCCGGGACTGTATTCTTCATGAGTCTCACCATGTCCGGGATGTTCACTGCACGTGACAGATCTTCAAGGGAGTTCGTGATCTCGCTGGCTTCGATGTAATTGTATTCACGCACCTTCGCGATACGGATGCGGCTGTGGTCTGTCGGGACGGTGTTCTCAGTTGTGGCGAGCACCTCTTCGTACAGTTTCTCTCCCGGCCTCAGTCCTGAATATTCAATCTTGATGTCCTTGTCAGGCTCGAATCCGGCAAGTTTGATCATCCTTCTGGCAAGGGTGTCGATCTTGACGCTTTCACCCATGTCGAAAACGAATATCTGGTTGCCTGTACTCATTGTGGCGGCCTCCATCACAAGACGGCATGCCTCCGGAATGGTCATGAAGAATCTGGTTATGTCAGGGTGAGTCACCGTAACAGGGCCTCCCTTTGCAATCTGGTCACGGAAGCGCGGAATCACGGAACCGTTGCTGCCAAGGACGTTGCCGAAACGGGTTGTGACGAACTTTGTCCTTGCAGTGTGGGTGTCTCCGTCGGCGTCTGTGAAAGTCCCGTTACCGGCTGCGAGTTCGAGACCGAGGCTCTGCACATAGATTTCGGCAAGGCGCTTGGTGCAGCCCATGATGTTGGTAGGGTTGACGGCCTTGTCGGTAGATATCATCACCATTTTCTCGATATCGTATTCAACGCATTTGTTGGCGACGTTGCGCGATCCGGCGACATTGACCAGGACTGCCTCGCAAGGATTCTCCTCCATCAGGGGAACGTGCTTGTAGGCCGCGGCATGGAAAACAATGTCCGGATGATGCGTGCGGAATGCAAAGTCAAGGCGCTTCGGGTGGCGTACGTCGCCGATGATAGGCACAAACTTGAGTTCTGGCCACCTCTCCTCGATTTCGAGGCGCAGGTTATGCATAGGAGTCTCCGCGTTGTCGTACAGAACCAGTTTTTCCACACCGAATCCGGCAAGTTGGCGGCAAAGCTCTGAACCGATCGATCCGGCGGCTCCGGTCACCATCACGGTCTTGCCTTTGGTGTTGGCTATGATCTCATCGAGAGAAATCTTGATTTCAGGGCGTCCCAGAAGGTCTTCGATCTGGATTTCGCGGATAGGGTGGGACAGTTTGCCGTCCTTTATCTCGTCGATTGAAGGGGCGCAGAGAACCTTGAACTTCGAGTCGATTGCAAATTTGATGAGCCTGTCCTGCTCGGTCCTTACGTCATCCTCCGAGGCAAAGAGTATTGCGTCTGCATCCTTGGCACTCTTTAACCATTCCACGTCATCCTGATTGTGAAAATAGTACACATTCAGGTTGTTGATTGTGTGGTCGACACTGATCTCCCCGTATGTGATGAAACCTGTGATGGAGTAGTGGATAGAATCGTGAAGTCTCTTGATGGTTGCAACCGATTTGTCTCCCATCCCGTATACAAGCACCTTCTGCCTTTTGGCCCTGTCTTCCAACTTGTACTTGAGCGTGTCGTATGCAAGTACCATCGCTACCCTGAGGCCGATGAGCACGAACATGGATACCAGGAAATCCGCAATCGCGAGCACGATAAGCGAGGTGCAGAATTCCCAGATGCATCCCAGGAGAATGAATGTGATGACCGTCTTGCCGATGACAGCCACAGTGAATTTCCAAATCTCCTTCAATGTGGCATGACGGATGATCACTGTGTAGCTCTTGGTGACATAGAAGAGCAAGGCGATGATGGCTGTGGTGAAGCAAAGCGCCTCCACGACAAATTTCCAGTCATTGATCCTGCCGTAATCGACCAGTATGTCTTTTCCGACAAAAAGGACGAAGACCGTGGATGCCAGAGAAGCGATGACATCCATCGCGAATATGATTTTTGAGTTCAGGTACTTGCTGAATCTCTTGTAGATTTTGCTGAAAATAGAGCTCATGTGCTTTAGTTTTTTCAATAGATGCACGAAGGTAGTCATTTTTCTTTAGAAAAACTACACGTGCGTACGCAAAACTGCGCACGCACGTGCAAAGGTGATGCAGAGTCTGGATTACCTGCCCTGGAAACGGGACAGTCTCTGGATCTCGCAATCCGCTGCTATCTTGTCGATTATGGAGCATACGAGGTGGTATGTCCGGGAATCTTTCCTGTAATTGGCAGGGGTCATGAAATTTACCCTTTCCTGCCTCAGAAGCTTGCGGGCGGTCTCTTTCTTGTGCTCGTTCGCCGGATTGTACACAGCGACCGAATGACCTCCGAACATCTTGACAATCTTCATGCACGGCACGTCTGTGTCTCCGTCTCCGAAATAGATCATGTTCGGGAACGGGATGCGCTTGTTCTCATCCAGCTGGCTCTCGTTGACCAGTTTGTTGTCCCTGATGGACAGGATGCCCTTGTTGATCTTGAACAGGAACTGCGTCTTGGCCGTGTAATCGACAGCGACGCCCGGCCACTCGGCCTCGCCGTTGCTGTCATACAGGAACGAGCATGCAAATATTCTCTTGAATTCGTGGGCGATGGCAGTGCCCTCTATCATCTCGGCAAGCCCTGACGAGTTGATATAGTGCTCGACTGTGACTCCCTTCCCGGCGCCGTAGTCGTTTATGAGCTTGAACCAGCCCTTGACGCCTTCGAACAGTTCGACCTGCTCTCCGAACCGGCGGAAATCCTTGCGGCGCAGCTTGATTCCTGCCTTCTTGGCTTCGTCGAACATTAACTTCATGTAACTCAAAACATTGGATGCGTCCTGTCCGATGGCTATCTGGTCACTGTCACCCCAGAATTCGGCCGGACTCTTGCCTATGGCCTGGATAAATCCGAATTCTTGCATATTGCCCGGTGAGAGTGTCCCGTCGAAATCATAGATCAATGCCACAATTGGTTTTTTGCTGCTCATATCCTGTTGTTTTTCAAATGCAAATATAGTATTTTTGCCAGATATGAAGAAGATATTGGCAATTATGGTTGCCGGCATGTCGGTGATGTGCTGCACCCCCAAGGCATCGGAATGTCCTGTATATCTCGATGAGGAAGCTTCGTTGGACGCCCGCGTTCAGGACGCGCTGGGCCGTATGACCGTCGAAGAGAAGGTCGCAATCATCCATGCGCAGAGCAAGTTCTCAAGTGCAGGAGTTCCACGTCTGGGCATACCGGAACTGTGGTGCACTGACGGTCCGCATGGAGTCAGGGCGGAGGTGCTCTGGGACGAGTGGAACCAGGCTGGCTGGACCAATGACTCGGTTGTTGCATTTCCTGCACTGACCTGCCTTGCAGCCACCTGGGACCGTGAAATGGCAGCTCTGTATGGCCAGTCCATCGGCGAGGAGGCGCTTTATCGCGGCAAGGATGTGCTTCTTGGCCCGGGTGTGAATATTTACCGTACTCCGCTCAATGGACGCAATTTCGAATATATGGGCGAGGACCCGTTCCTGTCCGGTGAAATGGTCGTCCCTTATGTGCAGAATGTTCAGAAACAGGGCGTTGCGACCTGCGTCAAGCATTTCTGCCTGAACAATGAAGAGACATTCCGTCATTCCATCGATGTCGACCTGGACGACCGTGCATTGTACGAAATCTACCTTCCTGCATTCAAGAAGGCCGTCGTCGATGGCGGGACCTGGTCGATAATGGGCAGCTACAACATCTACCGTGGCCAGCATGTCTGCCACAACAGCCGCATCCTGTGCGACATCCTGAAAGGGGAGTGGGGCTTTGACGGCGCCGTGATAAGCGACTGGGGCGGTGTGCACGACACTGACGAGGCCATAAAGAACGGCATGGACCTGGAGTTCGGCACCTGGACCGACGGCTTGACAATGGGCAAGACAAACTCCTACGATGCATATTTCCTGGCCGATCCGTATTTGAAGAAAATCCGTAGCGGAGAGGTCGGTACAGAGGAACTTGATGACAAGGCAGGCCGTGTGCTGAGGCTCATTTTCCGCACCGCAATGAAGAGCGGAAAGGCACAGGGGTCCCTCTGCTCCGAGTCTCATTACGAGGCTGCACGCAAGATTGCCGACGAAGGCATTGTGCTTCTCAAGAATGACAATGCCGTGCTGCCTGTGGGGGCTGATGCAAAGAACATCCTGGTTGTGGGTGAAAATGCTGTCAAGATGCTGACCGTGGGTGGTGGAAGTTCGTCACTCAAAGCGCAGAAAGAGATTTCTCCACTCACCGGAATCACTGAGAGAGCCGCCGAGAATGGCGCTGCCGTTACGTACGAAAGAGGATATGTCGGGGCTGGTGCCACTTATCAGGACGGCATAGCCTCAAAGGATAATCTTGATGAGTCAAGGTCACCGGAGCAATTACTTGCCGATGCCGTTGCAAAGGCTCGGGAGGCTGATTTGGTCGTATTTGTAGGCGGTCTCAACAAGGATGGACACCAGGACTGCGAAGGCGCTGACCGCCTCGGACTTGAACTTCCGTATAATCAGGATTCGATCATTGACGCACTTGCCCAGGCAAACAGCAATCTGGTCGTTGTCCTGCTCAGTGGAAACGCTGTGACGATGCCTTGGCTCGACAAAGTCCCTGCTCTCGTGCAGGGCTGGTATCCTGGTTCCATCTGCGGCCAGGCAATCGCCGACATTCTCTTCGGCGATGTCAATCCAAGCGGACGCCTGCCGTTCACATTCCCTGCCCAGCTCTCTGATTCGCCCGCACATTCCGATGGCCAGTCCATTCCGAACAACGGGCCTACATACTATAAAGAGGGCATCTTTGTCGGATACAGATGGTTTGACACCAAGGGGATCAAACCTCTGTTCCCGTTCGGTTACGGACTGAGTTACACCAAGTTCGAGTATGGCGAGGCCTCACTCAGCGCCAAGTCCATCAAGAGCGTTCAGAGCGAGGTCGAAGCCGGTCTTGATGCTGAAAAGAATGCAAGGGACAGCAAGTCCATCACCGTCTCCGTGCCTGTGACCAATGTCGGTGAACGTGCCGGTTACGAGGTCGTGCAGCTCTACATCGCCGATCACGAGTCCAGCCTTCCACGTCCTGCCAAGGAACTCAAGGGCTTCGAGAAAGTCTGGCTGGAGCCTGGCGAGACCAAGACTGTCAAATTTGCCATCGACGAGGACATGCTCCGTTTCTTCGATGCCGAGAAGCATGCCTGGGTCAGCGAGAAAGGCGAGTTCAGCGTCATCATCGCCGCAAATGCGGAGGATACACGTTCAATCGTTAATTTTTCTCTTAAATAATTGAATATGAAAAGGATAGCAATTCTGTTGCTGCTTGTGCTGACGACTGGCTTCGTGGCTTCGGCACAGTACAATGACAGTAAGTATCATCCATTCGGACCGGATGAGATCAGTCTCTCATACGGTCGTGCCAGCATTCCCGGCACTGCATATGTGCTTGGTGGCGTTTTTGGCACCGTCTTCACGTTGGGGGCTGCCACTCCAGGCAAGATAGCTTCTACCGGCGCTGTCGGTTTTGAATATATGCATCATTTCGGGAAACATTTTGCACTTGGTGCTCTTGCCACTTATGAGAACATTGTTCTCCGCTTCGACTATGCAACAGGAGAAACCGACGCTGATGGCAAGAAAATCCTGCGTGAGGGCCCTACCGGGTTCAATCATTTCATCTCCCTCATGCCTGCGCTCAAATTCCCATGGTTCAGCCGTGAACATGTCAGCATGTACACCAAACTCGGCGTCGGTGCAATGTTCAATGTAACCAATGAATACACTTACAACGAGGACACATCAGCCTGGGACCGCAATACTGACACAAATTGGAACTGGGCCGTTCAGGCAAGCCTTGTCGGTGTTGATTTTGGCGGGGATATCTGCCGCGGTTTTGTGGAAGGCGGATTTGGAATGCAGGGCCTTGTCTGTGCCGGTGTACGTTTCGGATTCTGATTGGCATGACAATTTGTCAGTTAATCCCCATTGGAACGGAAATTGATTTTACGGTCGCTGTCAGGGCGGCCGTTTTTCGTCCTGCAGAATGGAAATATTAAAGAAATAAATATGGAAAACAAAGGTAAAATCGGAGTAACCACCGAGAACATCTTCCCGGTCATCAAGCAATTCCTCTATTCAGACCACGAAATCTTCCTTCGTGAACTTGTCGCCAACGCAGTCGATGCAGATCAGAAAATGAAGGCTCTGGCCTCATCAGGCGACTTCAAGGGCGAACTCGGCGAAGTCAATGTCAAGATCGAACTTGACGAGGCTGCACACCTTCTGAAGATCACCGACAACGGTATCGGCATGACCGAGGAGGAAGTCGACAAATACATCAACCAGATCGCGTTCTCCAGCGCCGGCGAGTTCCTCGAGAAATACAAGGACCAGCTCGGCAGCATAATCGGCCATTTCGGACTTGGATTCTATTCCGCATTCATGGTCGCCGACAAGGTCACCATCGACACATTGAGCTGGAAGGATGGTGCGAAGGCAGTGCGCTGGACCTGCGACGGAAGCCCTGAATACGAAATGGGCGAGTCGGACAAGACCGACAGGGGCACGGCAATCACTCTGCACATCGCTGACGACGAGACTGAATATGCCACCAAGGGACGCATCCAGACTCTTCTGGACAAATATTGCAAGTTCATGCCGGTCCCTGTCATTTTCGGCAAGGAGCAGGAGTGGAAGGATGGCAAATATGTTGACAAGGACACAGACAATGTCATCAACAAGATAGAACCGCTCTGGGCGCGCAAGCCTTCTGAACTCAAGGATGAGGATTACGACAAGTTCTACAAGGCCCTCTATCCGATGGCAGAGGACCCTCTGTTCCACATTCATCTCAACGTCGATTATCCGTTCAATCTTACCGGAATCCTGTATTTCCCTAAGATCAAGGACGGCATGGAGGTGCGCAAGGACAAGATCCAGCTCTACTGCAACCAGATGTTCGTGACCGACAGTGTGGACAACATCGTGCCTGACTTCCTGACCCTTCTTCATGGTGTCATCGACTCTCCGGACATCCCTCTCAACGTGTCCAGAAGTTACCTCCAGAGCGACGCAAATGTCAAGAAGATAAGTGGTTACATCACAAAGAAGGTCGCCGACCGTCTTGAGGACATCTTCAAGAACGAGCGCCAGGCCCTCGAGGAGAAATGGGACAACCTCAAACTCTTCATCGAGTACGGCATGCTCAGCGACGAGAAATTCTGCGAAAGGGCTATGAATTTCTGCCTGTTCAAGAATACCGATTCCAAGTATTTCAGCATTGACGATTACAAGAAGGCCATCGGGACCGAGCAGACCGACAAGGACAAGAAGACAGTATTCCTGTATGCAACAGACATTGAAGGACAGTGGGGTTTCATAGAGGCGGCCAAGGCAAAGGGCTACGATGTCCTTCTGCTTGACTGTCAGCTGGATGCGCACTTTGTCAACCTGCTTGAGATGAAGATTGAGAACGCACGTTTCGCCCGAGTCGATTCGGACAGTGCCGACAATCTCATCGTCAAGGAAGACAAGCAGAAGCCGGAACTCTCCGATGATGACCGCAAGGCCCTCGAGGATGCAGTGAAGGCTGTCCTTCCGGAAGGCAACGACTATGTCATCATGGCCGACAACCTTGGCGAGAATGCCGCGCCGGTGCTCATCACCCAGAATGAGTTCATGCGCCGTTACCGCGAAATGAGCGCCCTGGGCGGTGGAATGAACTTCTACGGCCAGATGCCGGCATCCTACAATGTGACTGTCAATCTGCAGAACCCTCTGGTGGCAAAGGTCATCGGGGACAAGTATGACGACCAGGCTCTGCTGCGCCAGCTCACCGACCTTGCATTGCTTTCCAACGGCATGCTCAAGGGCAAAGCGTTGTCAGATTTCATCTCACGGTCCTATTCCATGATGAAATAACAAGTTATTGTTAATAACTTTTTCAAAAAAGCCGGATTTGCATTAAAGCAGGTCCGACTTTTTGTTTATCTTTGCAGTCCAGAATAAAAACGCTTTTCCTTATGTCATTTATCGAAGAAAGAGTTGCTCTGGTAGGCCTGACCTTGGATGACGTTCTGCTCATCCCGGCCTACTCTGAGGTCCTCCCGCGCGAGGTCAGTCTCAAAAGCCGTTTCTCACGAAACATCATCCTCAACATCCCGATTGTGTCCGCAGCGATGGACACCGTTACAGAAGCCCCTATGGCCATTGCCCTCGCAAGGGAAGGTGGAATAGGGGTTGTTCATAAGAACATGTCGATAGCCGAGCAGGCTGCCGAAGTCCGCAAGGTCAAGCGTGCCGAGAACGGCATGATCAACGACCCGATCACCATTTCCAAGGACCAGACAGTCGGCGATGCCCTGCAGATCATGCACGACAACCACATCGGAGGCATTCCGGTGGCCGATTCCGAAGGCCATCTTGTCGGAATCCTCACCAACCGTGACGTGCGTTTCCAGTCCGACATGAACATCAAGGTCGAGGACGCGATGACAAAGGACAATCTCGTCACCATCAAGGTGTCACAGGTTGACCGTGAATATGTCAAGGCTGTCCTTCAGAAGCACAAAGTGGAGAAACTCCCTGTTGTTGATGACCAGTTCCATA
The DNA here is from genome assembly GCA_045599265.1 of Candidatus Cryptobacteroides sp. Lineage (GTDB taxonomy): Bacteria > Bacteroidota > Bacteroidia > Bacteroidales > UBA932 > Cryptobacteroides. Next base: position 12,149 of record JAZRVQ010000021.1, read on the forward strand.
TTGTAGGCCTCATCACATACAAGGACCTCCAGAAAGAGAAAACATATCCTAACGCCTGCAAGGATGCAAAGGGCCGTCTGCGTGTGGCAGCCGGTGTCGGCATCACCGCTGACGCTCTTGACCGCGTGGCTGCGCTTGTCGCAGAAGGCGTTGACGCAGTGGTTCTTGATTCCGCCCACGGACACAGCAAGGGAGTCATTGACCAGCTGAAGAAGATAAAGGCAGCATATCCTGAACTTGACGTCGTTGTCGGCAACGTCGCCACTGCCGAGGCCGCAAAGGATCTTGCAGATGCCGGTGTCGATGGCATCAAGGTCGGCATCGGACCTGGCAGTATCTGCACCACCCGCATCGTGGCTGGTGTCGGAGTTCCGCAGCTTACCGCAATATTTAACTGTTCAAATGCAGTCAAAGGCACCGGCATTCCGATCATCGCCGACGGCGGTCTGCGTTACAGCGGCGACATCGTCAAGGCTCTCGCAGCCGGCGGTGACTGCGTGATGTGCGGTTCAATGTTCGCCGGCACCGAGGAGTCCCCGGGAGAGGCAATCATCTACAATGGCCGCAAGTTCAAGTCATACAGAGGAATGGGCTCGCTCGACGCTATGGCAGCCGGAAGCAGGGACCGTTACTTCCAGGGCGGCGTATGCGACACCAAGAAGCTTGTCCCTGAAGGAATTGTAGGCCGTGTTCCTTACAAGGGAACCCTCTCGGAGACTGTCTATCAGCTTATCGGCGGACTCCGCTCCGGCATGGGATATTGCGGCGCACACAACATCACCGAGCTCCAGAGTGCCAAGTTCACACGTGTTACAGCCAGCGGCATGGCTGAGAGCCATCCTCACGATGTGACCATCACCAAGGAAACTCCAAACTACAGCAGAAACGATTAACTATCACTCATATGTACAACAACGAAAAACTCAATCCCCAGTCATTCGTAAAGGAGCAGGTGGAGGCCATCAAGGCCCAGGTTGGCTCCGATGTAGTGATCCTCGGCCTCTCCGGCGGAGTTGACTCCACAGTAACCGCAGTTCTCATCAATAAAGCCATTGGAAGTAAGCTCCAGTGCATTTTCGTTGATCACGGCCTTCTCCGCAAGAACGAGTTCGAAGACGTTCTCGAGCAGTACAAGGGCATGGGCCTCAATGTCAAGGGCGTCCGTGCAGCAGACCGTTTCTTCGCTGCCTGCAAGGGCATCACAGACCCGGAACTCAAGCGCAAGGCCATCGGCAAGACCTTCATCGACGTTTTCAATGAGGAAGCCAAGAAGGTCCAGGACGCAAAATGGCTCGCACAGGGCACAATCTGGCCTGACATCGCCGAGTCACACTCCGACAAGGGCACAATCAAGAGTCACCACAATGTGGGCGGTCTCCCTGAAGAGATGCATCTCGGTCTCGTGGAGCCCCTCAAATACCTCTACAAATTCGAGGTTCGCGAAGTGGGAATAGAACTTGGCATCGATTCCAAGCTCATCGGTCGTCATCCTTTCCCGGGTCCAGGTCTCGGTGTCCGCTGCCTTGGCGAGCTCACCCCTGAGAAGATTGCCATCCTCCAGGAGGCAGATGCAATCTGGATCAACGCTCTCCGCGAGGCTGACCTTTATGACAAGATCTGGCAGGCCGGCGCAATCTTTGTCCCTGTCAAGACAACAGGCGTCACAGACGGCCGCAGAACTTACGACAACGTCATCGCTCTCCGTGCAGTCAACAGCGTCGATGCAGTCACTGCTTCCGTTGTACGCATCCCTTGGGATGTGCTCGACAAGGTCCAGCATGACATCATCGCCAATGTGGACGGCGTCAACAGAGTAGTATTCGACATCTCTTCCAAGCCACAGGCCACGATAGAGTGGGAATAATCCATCGTTGATGAAAATTTTGATTCCTCTCAGTCTTGCACTGTCCTTTTTGCTGGGCCATTGTACCGGAGCCCCGACTCCTGTACAGCCATCGTTGGACACCGTCAAGGTTGAGAGGATCGATTCTTCTTTAATCAAACCATATCCATCCGAGACATTGGCATCTGCCGGCGACCTCGTATATGACGTGATTGTATATGACACGCTGGACGCAGGAGTGCTTTCGGATTTCCGCGACCTTTACCAGGAGGCTCCCGGCGTGCTGGGATTCCGCGGCAATCTGCGCCGGGACATGAAAGCCTGGGGCAGGATAAGCGGCAGGCCGACCGGCATCCGCAAGGTGTGGCAGTTCCGCACTGACATGAAAGGCACCTGGGGCGGTGGGACCGGATGGACCGGGCAGCCGGTTTACATTGAATGGCCGGACTCGATGGTCAGGGCATTCAGGGAGCAGTCACCTTCACTTACCGACCAGTTCGACACCACTGAGGTCATATTCGCCTCCCTGTGCAGCAAAGTGTATTTCCTCAATTTCGAGACCGGGCTGGAATCCCGCAAGCCGATTGCTGTCGGCAACCCCATCAAGGGCACTCCAAGCCTGGATCCGCGCCTTAACGGCAATCTCTATGTCGGTCAGGGATATCCAGACAACCCTATCGGCAACATGGCGCTGAATCTTTTCTCCCACAGCCGTACTTACTGGAATGGTCTCGACAAGGATGCCTGGAGGCGCTGGGGCACGTACGACTCGTCCCCGATTTTTGCCGGGGGCTATCTTTTCTGGCCCGGTGAGAACGGAATTCTGTATAAATATGCCTTTGACGGCACTGACATGCACATTCACAGCAAGCTGCGCTACAAGGTCAAGGGCGATTCCGGCGCCGGAATCGAGAACAGCATGTGCATATACCGCAATTACGGCTGGTTCGGGGACAACCACGGCGACATCCTGTGCGTTGACCTCAATACCCTGAAACCCATCTGGCATTATGACCTGAAGGACGACATCGACGGGTCCATTGTGTGCCGCATCGAAAAAGGTGTGCCATACCTGTATGCAGGCAGTGAGGTGGACCGTCAGGGCAATTCCGGACTTTGCAGACTTGTCAAACTGAACGGCCTTACCGGCGAGGCAGTGTGGACCAATGACGTGAGGGCCCGCAAGTTGAATATCGGTGAAAAACATTTTGACGGCGGTCAGTACTGCACACCTCTTTTCGGGCGTGGTGACTGCGACGGAATGATGTTCGTGACATTGTGTCAGTTGGGCGAGAGCCGGAACGCATCTTTTGTCGCCATTGACTGCAATACTGGCCAATTCATCTACAACGTTCCGATGAAATGTTTCGCCTGGAACTCTCCTGTTGGATTTCTTAACGAGAAGGATGAACTCTTCGTCTATACGGCCGACTCCAACGGCAATCATTACATCTTTGCCGGCAAGACGGGAGAACTGCTTTATTGTGAGAGACTTACAAATGTGCTGGAATCATCGCCCGTTGTCGTCGGAAACCAGTTCGTGGTCGGTTCCAGAGGCCGTGATTTCTATAAGTTCGAGATAGTTTCAGAATAGGGCGGGACGCTATTCTCTTATCAGGTTGAGGAACTCGTTTCTGGTCCTCTCATCTTTCAGGAAAATACCGGAAAATGCCGATGTCGTGGTGATAGCATTGGCCTTCTGGACGCCACGCAGAGTCATGCAGGTGTGCGAAGCCTCGATGACGACGGCAACTCCGAGAGGGGAGAGCGCGTTCTGGATGCAGTCCCTGATCTGGACCGTCAGGCGCTCCTGGACCTGAAGACGGCGGGCGTATGTCTCCACCACGCGTGCAATCTTGCTCAGGCCGGTGATTTTGCCGTTTGGAATGTATGCTACATGGCACTTGCCGATGAACGGCATGACATGGTGCTCGCAGGTCGAATACAACTCGATGTCCTTGACAAGGACCATCTGCCGGTATTCTTCGTTGAACACGGCGCTGTTGATTATTTCCTCTCCGTCTTCGCCATAACCCTTTGTCATGAACTGCAGTGCCTTCGCCACACGCTCCGGAGTCTTGACAAGTCCTTCGCGCTCCGGGTCCTCGCCGAGAAGGCGCAGAATCTCCTTGTAATGGGCAGCGATTCCGGCTGTCACTGAGGCATCGTATATTTCTTCTTTTTTGTATGACATTTCCCTGTCAGTTTTGCAACATTGGTGCGTTATTTGCTAACAATTTTCATGCAGCGCAGAAAATCTGACTGCAAAATTAAAAAAAAGAAATTTGTTATATTGAATTTTTGTATATATTTGCGTCCCTTTAAAATTGAGCCTTGCTCATTTTTGATTGATAATTAACGATTTAAAGTACTATAGCTATGTATTGGACACTTGAACTTGCATATCGCCTTGAGGATGCTCCATGGCCAGCAACCAAGGACGAACTCATCGACTACGCCACCCGCTCCGGCGCACCTCTCGAGGTTGTAGAGAACCTTGAAGAACTTGAAGACGACGGCGAAATCTACGAAAGCATCGAAGATATCTGGCCGGACTACCCGACCAATGATGATTTCTTCTTCAACGAGGAGGAGTATTAGGGGTTAAATTATTGAGATATAATTAGTTAAAAGTTAGTCCGCGCATTTTGTGGGCTAATTTTTTATTTTTAGCACCCCGCTACAGGTGTGTGCAAGGCCGATTTTGAAATTTTGTTAGCCTATTTTTGCTCCTATTTTTTAGCCTGATTTTGAAAAATGAATGATGAATTCTTCCTTAAAGATTAAGTATAATGTAAGTGATTCATTTTATGCTTAAATTTTCCTCGTGAAATGAAAAAAGAAGAAAGAGTATTGCAAATTTGCGTCATTATTTTGAAATATTGACAAAATATAGTATATTTGCATTGCTATGACAAAAGCTTCTTCATATGTTCTTGGCTATGCGGCTGAAAGAGACAGCTTTTCCTGCTCGGAGTTGATGGATTCTACGGACGCTATCAGCCGTACCTCTCTGAACTGGGCACTTGTGCAATTGGAATCGCGTGGGGAATTGGCTCGAATCGGCCACGGAGTGTATGCTAAATCATCCAAACAGAAATTTAATTATTCCCCGGGTGAAGATATAAATCTACTCTTTGAATCATTAAAAGCAGAATATCCTCTCGCTCATTTCTGTATCTACGGCGGAGACATTTTCGAACCGTTGCAACATCATTTATCCTACAATGCACTAACATATGTGGAAGCCGACAAATCTTTGACTGAGATTCTTTTCCATAAGTTTCAGGATGCCGGGAAAAAAGTGTTTCATAAGCCATCGAAAGAACTGTTCTACGATTATGTTGACATCTCTTCCCCGACAATCATTGTCAAGCAATTGATTTCCGGGGCACCATTGAACAAAAGCGGCAAGGTCCCGGTTCCAACTCTCGAGAAGTTGCTTGTAGATATCAGGCGTGAACCTGATTTGGATTACCTTTCCGGTCAGGAAAGTTTGTATATACTATCCGTTGCTTCGGATCTTTATACCATTAACAAGAGTTCTCTGCTTCGGTATGCAGGACGAAGAGGTATCCGTGAAGAATTTGAAAATGATTTAATAAATCTGAACGATGATCAGTAAGGAATGTTTTACTCAGGAATGGGTTGAAACCGTATCGCAACAGTTGCACTATCCGGATAAAAACTTGATCGAGAAAGTGATACGTGCCTTCGCACTTGTGGATATGCTCGGCAGTTCTGGCTGCGACTTCTGTTGGAAGGGAGGAACGTCGCTTATGGTCATACTTGGTGGCTCGTTGCACAGACTGAGTATTGATGTTGATATCATTTGTCCTCCCGGGACTGACATTGAAAACTATCTTTCCGGCTATAAGGAATTTGGCTTTACCAGAAGAGAAGAGGACTTCAGGGAACGTAAATCTGCTGACGTGCCCGCGACACATTCAAAATTTCATTACCAGATTGCTTACAATAGCTCCCTTCATCGAACGGGATATATTCTGCTTGACGTTTTGTATGAGGAAAACCACTACAACAAGGTAAATACGGTATCAATAGAAAGCCCGTTCGTCAAATGGGAGACAATTCCTCCACAGGTCAAGGTCCCTTCTGTAGAAGATATCCTTGGAGACAAATTGACGGCATTCGCCCCCAATACTTCCGGTATTCCGTATATCAAAAACGGAGTCAGCCGCTCTTTGGAGATAATGAAGCAGTTATATGATGTGGGGAGATTGTTTGACAGTGCCGACGACATCTCCATAGTTAGAAGGGCATACTTGCAACTTGTTCCAGTTGAGATGTCATACCGCAGCCTTCCTCCAAATCCTCAAACAACCCTGGATGACACTATTGAAACGGCGAAATGCATTCTATATCGCGGCAAACAAGGAATTGGAGACTTCGCTTCGTTGCAAGACGGAATAAACCGGCTCAAAAGTTTTATGTATCAGGGTAAATATTACATTGAAAATGCAATCTGCGATGCGGGTAAGGCTGCGTACCTTGCATGCATTATCAAATTCAATCTCACAAAGATTGAAAAATATACCGAAGCATCTGCATTGCCTGCTCCAAGCAGTAAATTACCTGCTGCTGTCAATAAACTGGCAATAGCCAATCCGGAAGCCTTTTTCTATTGGGCAAAGGTGTTTGAGATTCTGAGGGACAAAGGGAATTGAATACCAGAGACTTAAAACAAAGGCTATCAAAGACTGACTTTAAGACTCTTGCTCACTGACGCAGTAGTTTTGTAATATTTAGTACGACACGGTTGTACTTCAGCGAACTATGTGAGATGCTCTCTTCTCAGTGTGCCGTTACTGGCGGAGAGCCATCACACGTGGCTATTTGATATTGTCTATTAGATTATTAAATACGGAATATGCGTTGAAATGATGCCGGAACTGTCCGGCAACTATGCTTCGACTGATGCCATTTTCATCGGCGAAGGAGATAATAGCCTTCTCTGATGCATAGATGTTCTTACATCTTTTATATAAGTCATCAATTGGAGCATCTCCAATCAGACGAAGCTGTGCATATGTATCAGCCTCTTTTTCTTTTCTTTCATATTCATCTGCACCCTGAATATAAAAGTTAAGGCTATCGTTTTCCCCTTCTTCAGGAGATAGGTGCCGCATAATATGGCCTATCTCATGCATTAATGTAAATGCAAAATTGTCGATTCTTTTGAACCTTCTAGTCATTGCTATAGTTGGACTCTGCCCAATCCAGAAGGAATAGCCATCAACTGGCATCTGGTCTATTTTATCCTCGAGGATAAATTTTATTCCATATTTAGCAAGGATTGCCCCCGTTTCGGTAATGGTATCGGAATTGTTATAAAATACCTTATTAAGTTCGCTCACAAGGCGGTCCTCATTTTTTTTATCAAATCTTTTCTCTCCGAAATGTTCGTCCTCGCTTCTACGCTTGACAATCATCGTCCATGTCAATAAATCTTTGGGATTTGTGGCTCTTTTACTTGATCTCCTGAAATAAGCATTGGAAACGATTGCCGCTTTTTCTTCAAATTGCTCTATGTCAGACACTCCGAAATAGCTGAATATTGTATCAACACATTTTGCAGTGTCGTCATTGAGATTGAATCTCTTCTTAAGAGAACTCACATTGACAATGTCTTTCAGCCTATTCCAAGACTTGATATATCCGATTTTCTTACTGTAAGAGTCCTCTTCTTTTATTCGGGCCAATTCGTATTGGGACTGTAAATTAATCCAATAATCAGGCTCCATTTCGAGAGCCGCGCCCAATAATGCAGACATCTCCGCACTGAAACGTCTTTTCCCGTTTATGATTTCGTTAATCAATGGCGTGGGCTTATCAATAGCATCGGCGATGTCTTTTTGGCTGAGCACTCTTTCGTCTAGCTCTCTAAGAAGCTGTTTCCCTGGATGGATTAAGCAAAAATCCATTTCCTCTTTAAGTAAGAATCTTGGCATGAGGAAGCTGTTAGCAATGATATTTAAGGGAACAATAATATATTGGGGTCCCAAATTTTCCGCAAAGGTAATACTATTTTATGAATTGGCAAAATATTTATCATATAAATATGAAAGCAAATTTACAACAATAAAAATGTTGAAAAGTTGTAAAATAGATTTTTGCCATATCGATTATTTTGCTATACCTTTGTGGAGAAATAAACAATGGAAGAGATGACATAGGCTCACGTTCAAAACCCTGTGTTTGAGTAAATGGAAAAGTATGTACCTTTGAGGAGAGAATTAAAGGTATATACACATGTCTGATACATTGTCTATATATCAGTCACTGGCGAGACTGATGTTTCCGAAAGGTTTATTG
>JAZRVQ010000022.1:0-48122 GCA_045599265.1 Candidatus Cryptobacteroides sp.
CAATAAACCTTTCGGAAACATCAGTCTCGCCAGTGACTGATATATAGACAATGTATCAGACATGTGTATATACCTTTAATTCTCTCCTCAAAGGTACATACTTTTCCATTTACTCAAACACAGGGTTTTGAACGTGAGCCGGAATATGAAGGGGTTAATGCAAGTCCGCACCAGCGGACCGGCCGGGCCGGGTATTTGCGCCAGCAAATACGGAAAGGCCTTGAGGCCGCACGGAGTGAGGAGTTTGAGGGCCGTGCCCTCAATATTGAAAAGAGAAGTCGATTCCCTCCCCAAGGAATCGACTTCGTATATAAAACGAACTTAACAAATAGACTGAGGATCACTCCCTATGTCCAATGCAAAGGTAATGATTAAAAATCAATTTGCAAATTTTTCTTTAAAAATTTTATGTTTTTTAAAAAATTTAATAATGAATCGAAACCAATTATTAAAAAAATTGAAAAACACCCGACCCTTACACTAAAGAGAAGACATATTCATAGGATTTACTATATTTTTACCCTCTGGAGTGTAGGCAAAAGCCATTCTTTCTGCATAAGCCTTCTCGACCTTGCCACGGACCACCTTCATGGTCGAATTGACCATATGATTCTGCTCCGTGAACGGTTCAGGAAGCACGCAGACAGCCGCAGGAAGCCATCTTTCAGGGAACATCCCATAATGGATGCCGCCCTTGCGGAACATGTTGACCTCGACTTGAAGTTTCTCCAGCATGGCCTTCCTGCCATCCTCGGACGCAGGGTCAAGCCCCGGCTTTTCCTTTTTGAGCCAGTCCTTCAGGGCATCCTTGTTAGGAGTCATGAGCAGGATTGTATAAGGATTCTGGTTGTTGTGGAGCACGGCGCCGTCGATGAACCTGCTGCTCTCGACGTATGACTCCTCGATAAGTTCCGGTGAATATTTTTCGCCATCCTCGCTGATGAGCAGGGACTTGAAACGGCCCACGACATAGAGTATGCCCGGATCTTCCGGCCAGATATAACCCATATCTCCGGTATGGAGCCAGTTGTCGATGATGGTCTCCTCGGTTGATTTAGGATTCTTCCAGTAACCGGCCATCACATTTTCGCCACGCACCACAATCTCTCCCCTCTGTCCATGAGGAAGTTCATTGCCCTCGGCGTCGCAGATCTTGCAGTCCATCGGGGTGACGATGCGTCCGGACGAGCCCATGACATAACGGGACGGAGAATTTGCACAGATGATAGGAGTTGCCTCGGACAGGCCATATCCCTGATAGATAGGCACTCCGATGGCATAGTAATATCTCTGGAGATCGATGTCGAGCAGGGCGCCGCCGCCTACAAAGTATTGGAGTCTGCCACCGAAAGCGCTTTCACGCACACCGCTGAAGACAAGTTTGTCCATCAGGGCCATTATCGGCTTACGCCACAGATTGAGCAGCCCGCCTTTGTTCCAGACTTCCCTGTTGTAGGCAATGGCGTTGGCAAGCGCGAACCTGTAAAGTTTCTCGACCTTCGGTCCCTTCTTCTTGATTCCGGACTCGATGCCTTTCTTGAAATTCTTGCTCAGCGCAGGTACGGAAAGCATGATGTGCGGACGGACTTCCTTGATGGTGGAAGGTATGTTTCGGAGGGCCTCCATCGACGATTTGCCAGACGGAACGGTCGCAATCGAAGCGCCGCAGGACATCATCATGTAGAAACCGGCGACATGCGCGAAACAGTGGTCAAGCGGCAGGATAATGAGCATCACCCAGTCCGGTCCGACACTGATGACAGAATGGGCCTGCTCCACATTAGCGGTATAGTTGCGGTGGGTCAGCAGGATGCCCTTCGGGTCTGCAGTAGTGCCGGATGTATAACTGATATTGGCATAGTCGTCCGGCTTGATAGAATTGAACCGCGCGGTGAATTCGTCGCTGTGCGCATCCAGGAAATGGTCTCCCATACGGAGTATTTCATTGATACCCATCTCCTTGTCCTGATAGCCGCCCTCGACTTCGTCAAAAACGATAACTTTCTCTACCTGAGGTGTTTGAGGAAGAATGGCGCGTATCTTCTTGAGCTGGTTGCGCGATGTCATTATGTATCTGGCATCGGAATGCTGCACTCTGAACACCAGGTCATTGCTTTCTTCGAGTTTGATGCTGAGCGGGACATTCACGCCGCCGGCATAGAGGATGCCGAGTTCGCCGAGCACCCAGAGATTGCGGCCCTCTGAGAGGAGAGCCACCTTGTCGCCTTTCTGCAGACCGAGAGACATGAGTCCTGCACCGATACGGTAGGCTTCCTGACGGGTCTGGCGGAATGTCGTTTCTGTCCATTCACCGTTCACTTTCTCACGCAAAAACGTGTTTCCGGCATACTGGCCGCAGTATTTCTCGACAAATTGAATGATTGTTAAGCGTTCTGCCATAATTGCAATATAATAAAAGGAATCGGACTATTCCTGTGTAGGGAAAAGTCCGAAAAGTTCTGCATCGATCTTGTTGCACACTTCCTGAAAATCTTCAGGCCTGTTGCCGAACTTGAGTCTGTCGACATCAAGGATAAGAAGTCGTCCCTTGTAGTCCTTGATCCAGTTTTCGTACCTTTCGTTGAGTCCGGTGAGGTAGTCGATGCGGATGCTCTTCTCGTACTCGCGGCCGCGTTTCTGGATCTGACCGACAATGTTAGGTATGCTCGAGCGCAGGTAGATAAGCAGGTCAGGCGGATTGACAAGCGACATCATGAGATCGAAAAGGTCTGAATAATTCTCGAAGTCACGGCTGCTCATAAGGCCCATGCCATGAAGGTTCGGCGCAAATATCCTGGCATCCTCGTAGATGGTCCTGTCCTGGATAATGACCTCGTCACTGCGTGAAATGTCCACGACATCCTTGAAGCGCTTGTTGAGGAAATATATCTGGAGGTTGAATGACCATCTCTCCATATCTTCGTAGAAATCAGCGAGATACGGGTTATAGTCAACGGACTCGAACTTCGGTGTCCAACCATAATGGGAAGCGAGCATCTTGGTGAGAGTGGTCTTTCCGCTTCCGATATTGCCTGCGATTGCTATGTGCATAACCTATAAATTTCGAAACACTAAATTTCTACAAATTTATAAGAATTTCCCGAAGTATGAAAAAACTTCGGGAAATTTCACTGTTTCTCCAGTATGATTCTGTCAAGGCCGAAGAAACATGAGGCAATCCCCTTGTGTGGAGCGACAGCCTTGACCTTGACCGTATTCTTACCCTTATGGAGCTGAACCTGACCATATTCTGTCCACCCTGTACTTATCTGCTCGGCATAGAAATCGCGCCCGTTTTCTATCTGAAGGTCATTGAACCACAGGTCGAATGTGCCGTAATCCCATGAGAAGGCGTAGAGCATCTTCAGGTTGAACGTTCCCTCATACGGGCTCTCGAATGAAAGCGTCATCTCCGAGCCTGCAGGGACATTGTTCCAGAAGACCTGGAGTCCGTTGCTCCAGTTCTCGCCGAACGCGCTCTGGATCTCGAAGTTTCCGCCTGTCATCTGCTCCTTGTTCATGTATTCGGCCTCGATGTCGATGAGGTCTTCCTTCATTTCCACCAGGTCCAGCGACGAGGTGACCGGTTTTTCCGTGACTCCCGAAGCGTCCCTCTGGTTCAGGACCTTGCCGCCCGGCAGCATATAGAAATAATTGGATATCCCGAGGCTCATTGTGGACTGGTTCCAATGCCAGAGTTCCATATCGAATACCAGACGGTTGCCGAAAGCAATCCTGTCAAGGCTGCGGAGACGGGAATTGAAAGTATAGCCCGGCGCAAGATTGCCGCTGCCGGAAGGCTGGGAAGTGAACGGGTGGTCCACAATGGTGTTCGGATGACACCACGCATAACCGTAGTAATCTTCCGTACCGGTTCCGAATATTGCCGGGAAGCTTTCGTCATCGACATACACCTTTTCATCGCCTTCGCCCCACCATCCGGATGAAATGTCATACAGGGTCATCGAATCACCCATATAGACACCCTTGCCATCAAGTGTCACGAAATTCAGGTCATAATGCTCGCACGTTATGCCCGTCACCGGGTCCTTGCGCGTATCCAGACGCGGATACTGTTTCCATATCGCATGGAAATACATCGAACGTCCGTCAAACTTCCATTTGGAAACACCTACCTGCGCACTGCTCAACCAGACCTGCTGACTGCCGTAATTCGTTATTTTGAGTCTGGCAGACTTGCCGAACGGCATGACCCATCTTGATGTCATTGCACCGGCGGCCTTGACATCGACATACCATGTCCTGGTGTACATAGGCACATAACCTGCTCCGAAAAACTCGCCGACAGGGATGAATACGGTGCTCTCCCCATCAAACTCAATCTCCAGAACCGTCGAGCGCAATGCCTGATTCATATCGGCGGCTTCCAGTTTCATCGTGATTTCGCGTATCGCCGATGGTCCCTTGAATTCCAGCTCCTTGCTCTCGCCTGGGGCAAGAGCACAGTCCAGCCCTGTACGGTCAAGCGCATCCACGCTGGTTGGTGAATTGAGCGCTCTTGCGGCTGCGTTCTCCTGTTCCTTATACTTGGCGGAATTCTCCTTCGAGAATGATTCTACGGAAGTTCCCTCAGGGTAAGTTCTGTACTCTATGTTGTAATAGACGCACTCGTCGCCCACGATGTGGGTACCCCCGTTGTCGGTGTGTATGTATGCGGAGCAATAGGTAATCTTGCAGTGGCTGCTGTAAGGAATGGGATAGAACAGGTTGTGTCCGCGCTGCTCCACCGGCGTGAGTTTTGACACCGAGCCGGCAAGAGGCGAAACGGTCAGGTTGGTGCCGCTCAACAGCTCGAACGGGGTTGCGGCAATGGCGGCTTCCGAAGCGTCATCGATGTAGACGCGCAGACAGCCGGATCCGCCCTTGGCACCGGCAAAGGTCATCCACCAGCGGGTCACCGCACCCGGTCCTTCCGCATCGAAGAGTACATACTCCTCCCTGCCGTTGACCTTCTCCATGCGGAGAAACCAGTTGTTGTCGCCGTTTGCGAACCAGTTCACATCCTTTGAGAGCGAGGCACGGTCGCGGCTGCTGAACGAGGCGGAAGTATACACCGGATCCGGATAGCGCGCCACCGCGTCACGGTCCACCATCTCCTGAAGGAGAGAGCCTATGGTAATCTGTGAAGACGAACCGGAAGAATCGGGGTCGTCGATGTGGTTGCATGCTGCAAGCGACGTTGCCGCAAGAATGGCCGTGCCAATGACGGCAAAAAAGTTAGTTTTCATCTGGGGGAATAATTATAAGTCAACTGATTATGGATTACTGAGGCAACGGCATGCCGAAAATTTCCTTGAGGCGGGAGGCGTCATATTTCTCCTTCCTGTCGAAGTAATAAATGCCGTTCTGTTCCTGCTGGACGTCGGTGAGCTGGGTGTAGCAATAACCCCAGATGCTGTCACTCAATTCCATCAGTATCCTCACCTGTCCCTCGAGACGGCTGTAGAACTCTTCCTTGGTCTGTGGAGCTGTCCCATAGCCCCATGCACCATCCTCAGGAGGATTGACCTCCATGCACCTGATGCCTCCGAACTCATCGACGACGTACGGCGCAGTGAAATCATACTCAGGGAAATTAGACGGGGAGTCCGGCTCCGGACGGTTGAATCCGACGTTGCCGCGATACAGCAGCTGGCGCTCACCCTTCTCGATGAACATCTTTCCACCGTTCCAGAGCACCTCTTTCAGGCGCTGAGGATCCTGTTCGTAGTTATGCGCAGCCCAGATGTCCGTCTTATATACGGCCCCACCGCTGACGGTGTTGACAGGACGGGTCGGGTCGAGTGACTTGGTTATGTCATAGATGTCGGAAATGAAGCGCGGATACTGGATATTGTCCGGCCAGAACTCCTCGTTGAACGGGGTCCAGGTGACGATTGATGGATGGTTCGCATCCCTGTTCACGACATTGGTCCACTCGCTCAGGAAGTTCCTTGCGGCGAGCGGCTCGTTGCAGTCAAGTCCCCAGCTTGGAAACTCGCCCCATGTCAGGTAGCCGAGATGGTCGGCCCAGTAGTGGAACCTCTCCTCGAAGACCTTCTGGTGGAGGCGCGCACCATTGAAACCCACTGCCATGGACATTTCGATATCGTGGCGAAGGGCCTCGTCGGAAGGGGCGGTCCAGATGCCGTCAGGATAAAATCCCTGGTCAAGTACAAGACGCTGGTAATACGGCTGGTTGTTGAGGAATATCTTGTTGCCCTCGATATGGATCTTCCTCATGCCGAAATATGATTTGACATTGTCGGCGACCTCGCCGTTCCTGCCCTTCACTTCAATCACGACGTCATACAGGAACGGGCTTTCCGGGCTCCAGAGCTTGGCCTTTTTGACAGGGATGGTGATGACTGATCCGTCCGAGGCAGGACCGGAAACAGTGGCTACCGCCTTGTTGCCGTCATAGACCGTTACTTTGACCTCATTGCTGCCTGCATGCCTGAACCAGGTCTGGAAACTTACTGACGAGCGGTCGATGTCGGTCACTGTCCTGACCCTTGCCAGGCCTTCCTTGGCGACGGCTTCCATCCAGACGGTCTGCCAGATGCCCGTGGTCCTGGTGTACATGCACTCGAAGTTGCCGGTGCGCAGGGACTGCTTTCCAGCCGGCTGGAGTTTGCTGCGCAGGTCGCTGGTGGCATTGACAACGAGTGTGTGCGTCTTCCCGGGTGTCACATATTCAGTGATATCCACACTGTAAGAATCTGACCCGCCGAAATGACGGTTGATGAACTTGCCGTCAATGTACACCTCGGAGCAGTAATACACCGCACCGAAATTGAGGACGATGTCACGCCCTGCCCAGTCTGCCGGCACAGATATTTCCCTGCGGTACCAGATGCATGGAATGAATTCCTTGTACCCCACCCCGGAGAGGTCGCACTCCGGTGCGAACGGCACGGTGATCTTCCCGTCAGAGAAGTTACCATCCTTCAGGCCTCTGTCCCAGCCTGTCGAGGCGAGGTCGAGGGTATAGTCCCACTCACCGTTCAGATTGACCCAATCGGCCCGTTCGAACTGCGGGCGTGGATATTCGGGCCTTGGAATGGCCTGCACGGCGGCTGCGGAAACAAGCAGCGCCGCTGCGGCAATGATGATTCGCTTTGCTTTCATACTATTGGTTATTTGTCTTTGATTTCAATTCAGGGACTGTGTCCCAGCCGACAGGCTTGCCTGTCTCGAAATACGGCCAGCCGTCCTCATCCCAGCACAAGCGCTGGAGCATCATGAAACGGGAGGCGGAACCGGAAGCCCGGCGGTGGCAGTGATAGAACATATAGTCCTGCCCGGACCGGTCGGTGAAAATCTCGCCGTTGTGGCCCGGACCGTAGAAATTGTCGCCCCCCTCGCCCGACAGGACAACGGTCGCGTTTCCGTCCGTCATCGCCCTGCCTTCACGGTCAAGGAAAATCCCGTCAAGTGAAGGGCTCCTGCCGACCTTAAGAGTGTACGAGTTATCATAATAGTAGCCCGAACTGACAAATAGGTACCAGAAGCCGCCGTGACGGTGGAGGTACGACCCCTCGAACACCTTTGCCCTGGTCCTGTCCCTGTCGATTTTCAGGCCGGCGACATGGACATAACCGGCATCTGGAGCCAGGGTGGTGCCGTCCGGGTTGAGTTCGACCCTGTGGACCATGCCCACACTGCCGAAGAACAACCAGAGCCGCCCCGTGCTGTCATCAAGGACGACTTCCGGGTCAATCGTGTCAAATATCCCGGTCTCCCTGCTGTGGGTAATCAGTCCGGCATATTCGAACGGTCCGGAGGCGCAATCCGACGAGAACGCCGCGATGCCGCAGTCCGCGGCGGAATTGTAGCAGGTCAGGTAGAGCATCCACCTGTCCCCGATTCTTATGACATCGGGTGCCCAGAAATGCGCTCCAATGTTCCTTGCCGCCGCCATGGCGCTGTCACTGAGCACCGGACCCGGCAAGCTGCTCCAATTGACAAGGTCCGTGCTCGAGCAGACCGCCCTGACTCCTGTGGCGACCGAATAATATACCCCGTCCGACTCCCATATTGTCGGGTCAGGCCAGTCGGAAGGTATCACCGGATTGGCGAACAAAGCCTCCTCACGGCTGAGGGACGGTGTCATCAAATCTTTCTCATTTACCGACAGGATGCCGCGCCGGTTGATTTCCCATTCACCGATATGGATTATCCGGGGATGCACATGCCCGCTGTCCCGGTGCGAATGGAACACGATACGGTCCCTGCCGTCGAAGTCCCGGAAAAACGCATGGTGTCCGGTACCGACCAGCGAACCCGGCCGCCTGAGGATGGGGTTCTTCCGGTATTTCTTCCACTGCCCACCGATTCTGTCCGCAGTTGCATAGCCAACTGCATAATCCTGTGACTCGTAACTGTTCGCGGAATATGTGAGGTAATACCTGCCGTCCCTGAGGACCACCTCCGGGCCTTCGTTGACGGCCGGCCATTTCTTCTCCCAGTCCTGGCTCATGCGCACGCAGAACGATTCCGTGCCCTTCCTGGCGTGCATCAGGTCGCTTTCAAGCCGCGCAGACCAGATTTCATTGCCATTGTTGAAACGCACCCAGAACATATATGGAGTGCCGTCGCTGTCCATGAACAGAGTGCAGTCTATGCCCTTCTCATCAAAGACCGGCTTCTTCTCGTCCTGGCGGAAGGGGCCAAGCGGAGACTTGCCCCTTGCGATGCAGACATGCTCCTCTGCGGAATAGAACATATAGTAGAATTCACCGATATGATAGACCTCAGGTGCCCAGAACCACTTCGAGCCGTACGAATCTTCCGCATTCAGCGCGAAATGGATATCCTTGCCGCCGGGGACGTACCAGGTCTCGAGGTCCTTCGAGACAACAACGGCTATCCCGTTGTCGGAACTTGTCCCGTACATGTAGTAAACCCCATCCTCCGCGAGGATGAACGGGTCGGCAAAAGGGATGACGTCGGCGCGTGCAATCCCGGAAGCAGCAAAGAAGACTGCAGCGGCAATGGTTATGGACCTGAGCAATTTCATTTCTTGGCAATGGATGAGGCGCGCTGGATGAACACACCCTGGGTCTCTACCTGCTGGACAACCGAATTGTTGGAATTGATATTGTCTATGAGTATGTCCACCGCCTTTTTGGCGATGAATTCAAGCGGCTGGCGGATACAGGAGATCGGTGCGTAGAAGAAATCGAACGCCGTATCGCTGTCAAATCCGACGAGGCCCAGTTGCTGAGGGATCTTGATTCCCTGATCCTGGATGTAGTACAGGCAGTTCACCGCAATCGTGTTCGTCGCGAACACCAGCGCCTCGGCTCCGACTTCGATGGCCTCGCGCACGACAGCCGCGCAGCTTGCCTTGATGTCGTGGGAATCGACATAGCGTACATCCTCATACATGGACAGGTTGTTGTCCGCCATCGCCTCCCTGTAACCGGCGACGCGGCCATTCATGTGGGAAAGGTTAATATCGTATCCGATGAATGAAATCCTCTTGTACCCTGAATCTATCAGAGCCTTGGTCGCGTCGCGGCCCGCTCCGGTGTTGTTCAGGCAGAGATAACTGGTCTTCATTTCCGGGAAGTAACGGTCGAGCAGGACAAAGGAAACGTTCTGGTTGACAAGGTATTGGACAGTGTCCTCAGAACCTTCGCAAGGCACGAGAATGATGCCGTCCACCTCCTTGGAGAGCATGCGGTCAACCTGTTTGGCCATCTTCGAGGCGTTCTCGTCCGAACTTGCGAAAAGGGTCATGTAGCCCTTCTCCTCCGTCGCCGACTCGATATATCTTGCTATGTCGGCGAAGAACTGGTTGGAGATGTCGGAAACGATGACTCCTATTGTCTTGGAAGATCCGTCCCTCAGACTCTTTGCCAGTCCGTTCGGCTTGTAATTGAGATCCTTCGCTATCTTCTTGACCTTCTCCGCCACATCCTTGTTGACGCGGTATTGCTGCTGTTTGCCATTGAGCACGAACGACACCAGCGAGGTCGAAACACCTGCCGCTGCGGCAACATCCTTCAATGAAACTCCGTTTTTCTTTGCCATATCTTATTTTGCTGATAAGTGTGATAAGACAAACTTACAAAAAATAACGCTGATTCACAACAGAGTTGAGTTCCACGACGATTTTCGCCGCGTCAGAATTTGTATTCCTTTCCGGAAACCACAAATTTCCGGATGTCAACCTGACCGCTGACGACCTCGAAGAAAGGCTTGCCGTCCTTGAGGCCCACTGTGCCGAATCCGGTTTCGGTGGACAGGAACGAACGGAAATCACCGACCTTGGAATCAATGTAGAGAGTCTTGTCCACTGCATCGTAGCGGGCTCCGGTGAGAGCCTCGAGAAGAGCATAGCTGGAAAGCGCACGGCCATACCATGAACCGCATTCATACTCGTTGAACGGGTTGCGGACGGTGCCGTCATAGCGGTCACGGCATGTGCGCACGATATCGAGGCCTTCCTCGACACATCCCTCTGCAATGAGGTGTGCGGCTACCTGATACTCGATGCCGGTCCAGACCTCGTCGCTATACACAAATGGGAGATTAGGCTTCTCGCCATGAGGCCAGGAACAGAGCAGAAGACCTCCCTCGTTGCCCATTGCATAGCCCGGACGCTGAGGATTGGCATGGTCGCGCAGGTCGTGCTTGAGATTGTATTTGTAGACAGAGAGGAGATGGCTTCTGACCTTCTCGTGGTCAAGCGGTTCCTCCAGTCCGGCGAAAGTCGTCATGAAGCATCCGAGCACACCGTCGGAGATGCATCCCTGGCCGTATTGGTATTTAGGGCCCTCGACTTTGAGAATCTTCTGGGCCTCAGGACTGTAAGAGCTCTGGAAAGACTGCGCTGTAAGCGGAGAAGGGGCATTGAGGCCCTCCCACTTGACCTGCTGGTAGAAATACTCGCCGTTCCACAGTTCGGTCTCCATGAAATTGCGGCTCTTCTCCAGAAGTTCCTCGTAAGGCTTCAACTCTTTCTTCTTCAACATCTTGAGATCCTTGGACATCTTGACGAAGCAATTGAGGGCAGACACATAGAAGCTTGTGCACATTCCATCCGGTCCCCAGAATTCGATGTCATAAGTGTTGTGGTGAGGCTCCTCGAAGGCTCCTATATGGCGCGGGTCCCAGGTCCTGATGCAGTAGTCCATGCTCTGCTTGATCTGAGGATACATCGCGGTGATCCACTCATTGTCACCGCTGATTCGCCACTCGCGGTATGCCTTGATGATGCCGCCCGGCTGGCCGTCGGAAGCGGCGTGGAAGTCGTGGCGGAGCGGACGTATAGGAAGATTGGCGCGGAACGCCTGATGTCCTTCGGTATTCTGGTCAACATAGAACTCGGTCTCGCGCAGAGAGCGTTCGAGACGCGGGAACAGGTGCGGAACAGCCTGTGCATAGTTCCACACATGCTCGCAGGAGCCGTGACAGCTGCCCCAGTTGTCACCGCTGCCTTCCCATACCCAGAACTTGCCGTCGTGCTGGCGCATCACGGTCGTCGACTTGAGGATAGTGAGGTTGGCGCTGACTGCCTCGAGCACCTCTGCAGGAAGAGTGCTGTCAAAGAAGGCATCCGAGAACTGCTGGCTGCGTTCCTTAAGACTGTCATAATTCTTGTCCCAGTATGCAACGACCTCCTCGAGGTTCGCAAATCTGCGGCTGTAATAAGGCTCGTAGCGGAGAGGATTGTCCTTGAAATTCTCAGGGTCATAGCATGAACCGTAATCCTCGACACAGTTAGGCTCTGGGCCGATGCGATGAATGGAAGTAGGGAAATACCAGGCCATGTGGACATGGACGGTCTTGCTCTCACCGGGTTTGAGACTTACAGGCACGTAAAGCGAGCCGCCCGGAGCTCCGTCACCGGTGCCGTTAGGGACAATTTCGCCGCTGGAGGCCTTGTTCCAGGCCATAGTGAGCGGGTCAAACCAACCGCCACGGAACCAGCAGTAGTCGCACTGTGTTGCATCGTCGTCGGTATATATTGCGAAGCGGCCTTCCCATTCAGGGTTGCGGTCGGTCGGGTCCTGACGGAGTACAAAGCCGTTCTTCATCTCCTCGACGCAGGAAAGTGCGTCATGTGATGTGAACACAAAGTTCCTGGTATTGAAGGAGAATATCGCCTCTATCGGCTCGGAGGAAGTATTCGTGAAAGTATATTCGAATCCGCCTACAGGAAGTCCGGAATCATCCTCGTTATCAGGAATGAAAGGGTTCCACACAGTGATGGATGCCTTGAGCGGCATATCTTCGTCCCAGAGTTCGAGGGTCGCGAACGGGAACCTCGGGGTGAACCTGCCGTTGTCGAAGCGGGGCAGTCCCCAGGTGGTGTTGCCTACACCCATTCCGCCTTCGTTGCGGCCGAACTTCTTGTAGTCAGGAACATTCGCCTCAAGGACTTTGGTGCCGTTTTCCAGACCCTTCACGCAGATTGCCGCGAACGTGCAAGGTTCGTGGAAAAGCTCAGGGACGTGACGGAGCGACATGTGTGAAATGGCCCCGGTGCCTTCGTAACAGAACATGCCTGTGCCGATTCCGCCTATTGGGAATGCGACATGGTCAAGTTCATTGCCCGTATAGGACTGGTTGTACTCGTGAGCATTCGCCGCAATCGCGGAAAAGCCCAGAATCAGGAGTGCTGCAAGAATTTTTTTCATATTACTGTATCATTTAAATTATTAATATTCAATATATCCCTTGATTATCCACGGAGCGACAGCCATGCCGTCCTTGTTCGTGGAACTCACTGCAATGACTGTATGGTCGTCCCAGACAGCGATGGAGTTCCACTTGCCTTCCCTGTAAAGAGGGACATCGAACGGACGCGATGTGAAGCCGAAATTGCGGCCGGATGCGTCACCCACTGCGACTTCCATGCAGGAGCGTTCCCACGCACGGTCGCGGCCGCCCGTTGTCTGGTAACTCAGCAGCGTATGCCCGTCCGGCAGGACAATCATGTATGGCGCACCCATATAGATATGGGCCGGCACGTCCCCCATCAGGCAGAAATTGCGCCGGGAAGAGTCACCCGCGACAGGGGCATCCCAACCTTCGGAAATCTTCGTCCTGACGGTGTATGGCTGCAGTTCTCCGCGCACATTGTCCTCGATGCAGACGACAATCTCATCTCCGATGACCACAGGGACAGGCATACCGTCCCTGTGGCCCTCACGGAAACACACGGTGACAGCGTCTGCCGTCCAGGTCATTCCGCGGTCGGAAGAGGAAAGCATCGAAACCTCCTGCTCGGCCGTGTACGGATAAGGGGCCTCATTGGCGAAATATACCTGCACAGTGCCGTCAGGCAGTTCCAGAATCGACGGTTCCCAGCAGCCGACCCTGGCGTACAGGCCGGCCTGGAAGATGATCTGCGGGGATTCCCATGTTGCCCCGCCGTCAGTCGAGCGTGTCACGGCAATCGAATACGGGCCGAGTCCCTGCTCGTTCGGGCGGTAGTTGCAGGCACCGATGAGAGTCCCGTCGGAAAGCTGGCGCACCTCAGGATTGGCGGCCTGCATTCCTACCCCGCCGCTCTCGCCGACCCAGCCGAGACGGTCGAACATCACCGACGGCCTGTCCCATACACGGCCCTCCGGATCCGTCGACTTCGAAGCGACCGACCTGCCGGTGAAATCCTCATAAACTGCAAGGTGGGAACCGTCCTGCAAGGTAACAATCCGTGCATAGACGCCCTCCAGGGCAATTTTTGTCTCTGTGGAACGGTCCCAGCGTATGTGCGCGGTTTCCTGTGCGGCGGCCGAGGCGGCCAATGTCATCATTGCAACAACCAATATATTTCCAAATCTGTTCATATCTACCATTTGTTGATTTCGGCATCAAGCCATTTCAGTCGTTTTGTATAGAAATCCTTCAGGTAATTTATCTCTCCCTGATAAGTTCCCATCACGACAGCCTGGGACCATACGTTGACGTTCAGGATGCTCCACCTTTTGAAATTCCTGTCCGCAGCCGCACGGAGGTAGTCCGCACGCTCGTCTATGAATTCCGGTATGGTCTCCAACTGCGGTTTGAGTTCGTTCCAGCGGGCCTTCACCCTCTTGCGGAAGTTCGGGTCCTGGAACAGGCGGTAATACCACCCCCAGCCGTAGCCCTGGAATCCGTAATCCTTGACGTAGAAGCCCTCTGGGCCGTTCCCTCCGGGAAGGCTGCCGAAGAAACTGCAGTTGCCCAGTGACAGGTCGAAGTCCCACAGATGGCAGAACTCGAGTTTGCCGCCCTTCTTCAGCGAGAAGAACGTGCTCTTGTGGAGGTTGCCGTCATAGTTCTTTGTGAGTTCCTGTACTATGTAATTGTCAATAAACGACTTGACATCGATATATGCAGCATATCCCCGTCCCGGGTCCGTGAAATACTTGCCCTGCAGCGCGTCCTCGAATTTGCGGAAGAATCCTTCCACCTCTTTGCGCAGGACGTCACTTGGAGCTTCCGGGTCCTTGTAGGTAAGGGGCACGGACATGGACGTCCAGAAATTGTACGGCTCGTCCGGATAGCATTCCAGTTCGAGGTAAACGTCACCGGCGTCGGGGTTGATGTCAACCTTGTTCTTGTTCACCTCCTTGTGCTCCCCGAACTCATATACGCCCTGGTACACATTGTTCAGGTACAGGTCCACCGGGCGGAAATGCGGTGTCCACGAAAATCCGCAGATGCGGGAGAGTTCGAAGGCGACCTCGCCACGCAGGAGGGTCTTGTCATTGTAGTTCGCAATCGCCACCCAGTCACGGTCCGACTTCATGCCCATCACCTTGCTCTTCTCATCAAGTTTGATGTGGTAAGGCTTCTTCGGGAAATTGGTCCAGGTCGAATTGCCGCGTCCCTTTATCCCCATCGGGACATCCAGGGACCAGACTTCGGAATATTCTTCGAGAGGGTCGTCAATCCTGATGGTGCCGGGGACATAATTCACCTTGTCAACAATCTTCCTTCCGCCCTCAGTGGTGATATAGACCGCCGGGAAATCGCCGTACGCTCTGAGATTGACCGTATATGAGACCACCATGCCGTCATAGAGTTCGACGTCATATTTGACAGGCCGGGAGAAATCCTGGACACTCTGGCCGCTGACCTGGCGTTCGCCGTCAACTTTGACAGAGGCCGCATCGCACTCGAAACGCGGTTTCAGGAGAAGGTTTTCATAGAGCTGGGGACGGGACCCGCTGATCTGCATATCCCCGACAGAGCACGTTATGTCGTTTGCCAGCGATTGATTGTCTGACTTGAGTATGGAGAAGGACTTGAACACATTGCCCGGGTTGCCTCCCCTGGTCAGCACGTTTCCGTTGCAGAGATACAACCTCACGAAACGGCTGTCATACCACAGGCATATCGGGCATGATTCCTCATCTGCCACCGTTTCGAAGTACAGGCCGGTATAGACGAGGTTCCGCAACCACTGCCCGGTGTCATCTTCGTGGAAAACGCGCGGTTCGTCAAACAGGTTCCCGTCTATGATCTTCACTTCATCGTGTGGGACATCTATTACTGTCCCGTCGTCGAAACGGATCATGAGATACTCCTCCGTGTCTTCGGCAGACTCGTACCAGCACCCCCGGTTCATGGCCTCTATGAATTCGGAGTAGAAATGCGGACACGCCGGGTTGCTACGGCGGCTGTCTTCCTGCTGTACGCAGGAGACGAACACCATCAACGCAATCAGCACCATTGTCATCCGCCTCACCATATCACCATTTGTTTATTTCCGTGTCGAGCCAGTTGAACCTCTCGAGGTACCAGGTCTTGAGATATTCGATTTCGCCCTCGTACGAGCCGGGGATCCTCCTGTTCGGCCACACATAGGTGTTCAGGATGTTCCATGTCTTGAAATTCCTGTACGCCGGTTCGGCAATATATGCGGATTGCTCGTCGATGAACTCGGGTATCCTTGCCCTCAACTCACCTTTTACGGCATTCCAGCGGTTTTTGACCTTGTCTTTGAACACTTTGTCCTGGAAAAGACGATAGTACCAGCCCCAGCCGTAACCCTGATAGCCGAAATCCTTGATGAAGAAGTCCCTGCCACTTCCGCTGATATTGTAATAGTCGCCGAAATAGTCACAGTTTCCAAGGGAGAAGTCAAAATCCCACACATGGTACATCTTCAATTTTCCTCCACGCTCCTTCGTGATAAAGGTGCTCTTGCGGAGGTTTCCGTCTATGTTCTTGGTGAGTTCCTGGACAATGTAGTAGTTGATGAACGAAGGGATGTCTATATATTTCGCATAGCCATTGTTCGGATCGTTGAAGTAATTGCTCTGGAGTACCCTTTCAAACTCGTTGAAATACCCCTTCACGTAATTCTGCTGGGCCGGGGTCGGATAAGACGGGTCCTTGAACATCATCGGGACCCCCATCGTGGTCATCCAGCTCACAGGCTCGTCCTGGGCCTGCTCGATCTCCAGATAATAACCGCCGCTGACGGCATCTCCCGAATTGTCCTTGTCCGACACGAGGTCTATTTCGACACGATGCTTCGCGACCTCCTTGTGGTCACCGAAATCATAGCAGCCTATGTACCTGCCGTTGAGATAGACTTCGACAGGATAAAAGACTGGCGTCCATGTCATCCCGCATATCTTCGATATCTCCATCGCAACCTCGTTGCGAAGGAGAGACTTGTCGGAATAATTGGCGAGAAGCACCCAGTCCTTGTTGTTTGGAAGTCCGAAGACCTTGGCTTTCGCGTCCAGTTTTATATGGTAGGGCCTTTTCGGGAAATTGGACCAGGTGGCGTTCCCGCGCCCTTTTATTCTCATTGTAGTGTCCAGGACCTCCAAATCGCTATATTTGTGCTTCGGGTCTTCGATACGTATCCTCCCCGGGACATACGTACCTTTCTGGATCTGTGCATTGTTGTTTGTATATATATAGACTGTCGGGAAATCGTTGCCCGACTCAAGTGAGACCATATATGACACCGTGCTGCCGTCATACAGTTCGACATCATACTGGACAGGACTCGTGAAGTCCTGCTTGGAGACGCCGCTGGTCTGTTCGATTCCGGCGACCTTTACGCTCTTTCCCGTGAACTCGAAGCGCGGTATCAAGGACAGAGTGGCAATATTGGAAGGACGAAGGCCCTTGACTGAGGTCCCGTCTATTCCGCAGAGGATGCTCTTTAAAAGGAGTGGGTTCTCCTTCGTATAGAAACCGAAGGAAGAAAGCGCTACGGACGGATCCCTTCCGACTATGAAGGTCTTTCCATTGCTGAAGAATATGCTGACGCAATTGTCATCGTAATAGATACATACCGGCCATGACTTCTCGATCGGGCGGTTCTGATTGACCTTGAACCGCGTCTGGACCAGATTGATGGTCCAGTAACCGTCCCTTTCCCCAAAATCGGGAGCATCGAAAATCGTGCAGTCGATCATTTTCACCTCATCGCGAGGAATAGAAGCCGACTCATCGCCGGTAAAGGAAAACGTCACACAGTCGTCATCCCCGGACACGCCGCAGTAGTAAGCCCCGGAGAGACATATCCTCATGAACTCCGCGAACGGGTACTGCCATCTGGCGTCAAGGCCCTCTTCTCGAGGTTCCTTGTTGCAGGCAACAGCCGCCGTCAGGACCGCAAGCAGAAGCAATATGACTTTTGTAGGCGTTTTTTTCATATTTAAAAGGGCCGGCCAATGACCGGCCCCATTCAATCTATATTGTAAGTTGGATTAAAGCTGAGAAGCTACGATGTAAAGATCACCGTTTTCATCAACCTTGAGGACGGATGCAGCATAGCACTGACCAAATTCCTCATCAGAAACGAGAATCTTTGTTCCAGACCAAGGACCTTCGATCTTGTCTGCATCCTTGAATACAAGGGCACCCTCGTATGAGCGGTAGATCATCATGAAACGGTCGAACTTAGGGTTGTAGACTATGCAAGGCTCTGCCCAGGTACCTGCAGTAAGAGATGACTTAATATCTGGTTCAGCTTCGTTTGCAGTCCATGTTCTTCCTGTCCAATACTCCCAGTTCTGAGGGTCAGAGATATCGCTGGTTGCAGCAGCACGCGCAGCAAAGAAAGTTCTCTTTGTCTCAGCCCATCCAAGCATAACATTAGGATAACGTCCAGGAAGTGTACCGAGCATATACACGTAATCGCCTTTCTGGCAGAGAGATGCCTGAGCAAAGCATGTATATGAGTTAGGCCAGTATGCAGCATGGTCACTCTCAGCGAAAGGCACCCAGTTGCGGCCATGCTCAGGAAGACTCCATGTCTTGCCGCCGTCCTCAGACACTACGAAACCTGAATAAGCGATGAAACGCTCAGCTGCAGTACCATCTGCACGCATAAAGCCAGGCGCGGTCTCTGCATAATAGTGCATATAAGTCTTGCCACCTACGTTGATTGCAGCATCAGGCACCATGTTTATGATACCCTCAGCCTCTGCTACTGCAGGGAGAATACGGCCCTTTGACTTATTGAACTTGCCGATAGTGATGTCAGATGCGCTTGATGTTTCTTTAGCATATGCTACAGCGTTGTCGACCAGATTGCCGGAAATAGTTGCTTTGGAGCAGGCAATATTGATAGTACCGGCAGTCGCATCGTCCCATACAACGAAACGTTCAACGTCAGTAAGATCGTCAAATGTGGCGTTCTTCATGCATCCAAGAGACTCGACACTTGCAAGCTTCATAGACTTCTTGTCATAACCCTTAGGGACAACTTTCAAATCCTTGAAATCAAGTGAGCAACCTCCATTACCCCAAAAACCGAGATAAATATCTGCGAAGTAGCTGTCACCTGAATAGAACTCCATTGTCAACTTCTTGATTTCAGAATTATATGAGCCAGGTTCTCCGCCGCCGTCACTTACCGGATTGTCAACCCACTGGTCAAATGGAGTCTCAAACCATGCATCAGGTTCCCAGAGATTCAAGCCCCAATATGGCCTTGCATTTGAATTGCCATAGAATGAATACTCATAATCAGTGTCCATCTCAAGAGGAATAACCTGCATGACTCTATGCCATAACCACGGATCTGTGGCAGCCGCCATTCTGCAGAACTGCTCGCCATTGTATGTAGTTGTGGTAATCTGATCAGGATCACCCTGACGGTGCCACTCTGATCTATAAATATGGTCCTGTTCAGGATAATACTCGAAGCTTGGTTCAGAAAGAACGTTGAAGTCAGACTCTGTAAAGGAAGCCTTGATGATCACGTTCTTTGCGACATTGGTAGGATTAGGATTTTCAGCCTCAACCCACTCGAATGAGTCGAATGTGCCGAGGTCTGTAACTGCACCGCTCTTGAGCTCGGCGCCGGCGACCTTGATCTCGCAGCGGCTGTCAAGAACGTTGGTGAAGCTTACAGTGAAGCCTGAAACGTTTCCAGGGACTGCGGCAATGTAGTAAGTGCCGGCAAGATTGGCGCCGGTAATGGTGACTTTGCTGCTGCCTTCACCGGCCTTCTCGCAGGTAGGGGTTGCAGAGACATCGACGCTCAATGATCCGGCCAGACCCTCACCGCCATCAGCAGAGACCTGTGCGGATACGATTTCCTCACCATCTGCGATGTTGATCTTGATGATTGCCGGCATGAACGCAAATTTGAGTGCCTCATCCTTTGAAGCGGCATAAGCGGCCTGGATCTTTACGGCAGGGTCCAGGGCACCCGCAGCAGCATTCTGAGAAGCAGGGATTTCAACGGCAACCTTGCCGGAAGTACGCTTGTAGGAAGCGTTGTAAGGATAGATTGCTGCGAAAGCTTCAGCCTTGGCATTGGCTGTTCCAGTGAAGGAAGTGGCAGAGGTGGCCGTGAATTTCTGGTTGGCCTTGCCATCAAAGATGGAGATTGACTCTCCGGTGCTGAATTGGAGATCAACACCTGCAACGGTAGCTGCAGAAGCATTGAATGTCAGTTCCTGGTAGTCCGGAGTTGTCGGATCTTCCTTTTGCTGGCAAGCTACCAACGGCAGAAGAGCTGCCGCCAAGAATAACAGATTTCTTGTTTTCATTGTTGTTTGTTGTTAGGGATAATGTTTGTAGTTATTAAATAGTTTGGTAAATATTCTATTTGGCCAGAGATGCCTCCGCCTTCATCAGGAACACGTTGTAGGGCTGCCACTGCGACATTGTCCAGTAAACAGGCTTGTCACCCCACTCCTTCTTCGCACAAGCCGGGTGGATGAACGAACCATAGAGCTGGGCATACCTGGGATCAGTGCCGCGACAGAGTATGTGCTCGGCTGACCAAGGTCCGTTGACTCTCGCCGCGGAACGGTAGCAGATTGCATATGCAGCGCTGTCGAAGTACATCGCGACCCATCTGTCATACTGCTCGAAATACATCAGGGACATCTCACCCACAGTACCGTCAAGCACGTCCGACGCCTTGGACTCGTCGCCCTGAATCCACATTCCTTCCTTCGAATTCCAGAACTCATAGAGGGACTTGTCCAGTATGTCCGGATACTTGAACCTGGCCAGGCGCGCCGAAGACTGCCTGTATCCCGCGCCCGTGCGCGCACCCATCATATAACAGTACCCGTCACCGGGCCTGGTGGCCATGGCGACCATTCCGAAATATGAATCAGCGCCGAAGGAAATCTTCCCGTTGCACATAGACCAGGAGCGGCCGTTGTCATCAGACTTGACGAACGAGGAGTAGACCTTGTTGTCGTGGGACCTGTCCCCCACCTCCCAGTACATATAGTGCATGTATTCGTTGCCGTCGAGGCTTATCGCGGACGTCGGGATGTAGGTGAAACTGAAGTAATTCTCGCGGATAATCACGGCAGCCGCCTTGTTCGGGCTGAGCGGTTCGTGATACATGTCCGAGAACACGAGCCCCTTCGAGAAATCGGTGCTCTCGGAGAATGCAAGCACATTGCTCCGCCAGTCACCGGCAGCCCCGGGGCCGCCGCCGGCAGGCCTGAAATCGGAGCCGTAACTGTCACCGAAGAAGATGCCGTACCCGCCGTCTGCCATTTCCCAGATGATGCCGAGGTCGGTTCCGCCGAGATTCCACCTCTCGTCCGTCCTGTTCGGATTGATGAGCGTCAGGTCGGAATTCTGGGTTTTTCCGGTCACCCTTGCCACCTTTCCCTTGTCGGTCAGGAGCAGTTCCGGACCCCATCCCATGTACACGTCAATCGGTTCATCGACAATGTCGGTGAAGAAATCGAACGGAACGGTGCACTCGGGATCCCTGTACCAGCCGGTCATCACATGATCGGGATAATTCACCGTCCAGTTGGGTTCATGCCCCGGGGCGGTGCCCTTTTCCACTTTCACCGTACGCGATTCGGCACCCACGGAATTTTTGTGCATCGTGATTGTGACCTTTCCACGGTCGTCTGACATAGATGGGTCATCCTTTTCCCGGCAGGACGCCTGGAAAAGGACTGACAGACAAAGGGTCAGAAAAATTATGATTCTTCCGGCCTGCATTTATGCATTATATTTTCTGCAGACAGCCATGCCGTAGTAGGCTATGATCACAAAGGCAATGAGCGGAACCCAGTATGCAAGGGCGATGCTGCCGGCCTGGTCGGAGACGATGCCCTGGATCTGAGTCAGCAGGGCGGCTCCGGCGATTGCCATCACCATACCCGAACCACCAAGTTTCATGTCCTCGCCAAGCCCCTTGGTACCCATGCCGTAAATGGTCGGGAACATGAGGGACATGCAGCCTGATATGCCCATAAGGCAATATACGCCGAATGCACCGTGACCGTATATCGTTCCGAGGCAGCAGCATACTGCAAGCACTGCAATCACCGAGAGGAGCTTGCGAGGCTTGATGTACTTCATCAGGAAGGTGCATACAAATCTCATGATCACGAAAAGGCACAGGGACATTATGTAATATGTGGCGCCTGCCTGCTCGGCCGTGCGAGGAAGCAGCGCGTCAACACCAAGCCACTCCAGGAAGTTGTAGAAGCCTCCGGAAACCGGTTCGACGTTCCTCAGGGCAACTATAATGTCGGCAGAAGTCGCTTCGGCACCGAGTCCCTCTATGATTCCGTCAAAGTTGAGCGCATGCATTGAATAACGGATGACGTATGACCAGACTGCGATCTGCGCACCCACATAGAAGAACTGGGCAACGACTCCCCAGACGTAATTCTTGTTCTTTATGAGTCTGCTGAACGAACCCTTCACGTCGAGTTTTCCCGATTCGCGCAGAGGAGGCATCTTGGTGAGGGCGATGGCCAGAAGGATGACGAGCATCACTATGCCCAGGACGACATAGGTGGTTGTCACGGCATTGAGTTCGCCGGCCTGGATGGCAGAAAGTTCCTCGGGACTCATCGCAGCCCTTTCAGCGGCAGATTTGGTGTTGAGCTGTGAAAGCACGAAAACCTGGGAGACAACCACTCCGGTGATTGCTCCGAAAGGATTGAATGACTGCGCGAAGTTGAGACGCTGGGTTGCCGTCCTCTCGTCTCCGATGGCACAGATGAACGAATTCGTCGAGGTCTCGAGAATGGAAAGTCCGGAGAAGAGCACGAAAATCGCGAGCAGATACACGTAGAATCCAAGATTCACATTGACTGCGGACACCTTCATTGCCGGATAGAACAGCAGGGCGCCGATGGCATAGACCGCAAGACCGAGCTGGACACCGGACTTGTAGGTATGCTTCTGGATATACATGGCGGCCGGCACGGCGAGACAGCCGTATCCGAGGAAGTAGCAAACGACCTGGATCCATGCCGTCTTGGCGTCGGTGAGGCTCATGATGCGCTTGAATGCAGCGAGCATCGTGTCCGTCATGTTGTTAGGAACGGCCCACGCGAAGAAAAGTATGGTCAGCAGCGCAAACGCGAAACCGATACCTTTGGGAATAACCCTTGGCTTGTCTTCTGTCATGGCTGTCATTCTGCTTTGAATTTACATGCAACCTCCGCAAGGCTGACGCCGAACACCTTTTCAGCAATTGCTGCAAGGGCATCCTCGGTACCTTCGAAGTGGATCGTGTACTGAGTGTGGGTAAGGGACTCGCCCGGAGCAAGGGCTGCGCCCGGAGAAGATGTCTCTATCTCATAGAAAGGACCCTGGACGAAACCGTTCTCGTTAGGACCGTCGTTGTAGGAGTTGATGACATCGCCACCGAAAGGATTCTCCTGAGGGCCCCACTGTCCGTTCACATAGTCCTTCTCCCCCTCCGGAACCGTATATTTCAGGATATTGAGGACCTTCTTCTCGGAATCGTAACTGCCGCAGATGTCCTTGGCGCTGCCGTCAGGAAGACCGATCTTGGAACGGTACTCGCCGTCAATCTTGAAATAGACCATTCCGTCCTCGAGGATGAGGCGGTCGGCAGGAACTTTCCCGAAATATTCGTCATTGATCAGCTTGCCGTCGAAATCCTTGTTATAAGGGATGAACACGGTTGTGGTAGGAGTCGGGTTGAAAGAGCCCAGAAGCCATACTGAAGGAAGGCCGGTCTCCTTGGTCCATGCTGCATCTCCGCCGTTCGTGAGAGTGTTCTCGGTCTTGTAGGCAAGGGCGTTGACGCCTTCCGGTATCTCTATGCCGAGCAGTTCGGCGAGTGCGGCATTGTCCACAAGGGCGACAGTCCTTCTGACCTTGATGTCGAATGCATAGTCGGAAGCGTTGACCCAGTGGAGGTCCTTCGTGAACACGACTTCCTTTTCGTTTTGCGACTCGATGTCATAGGCTTCGGTGTCGATGCCTGCCGGAACCACCCAGTTGTCGTAGATCTGCTCCACGCCCTTCTTGAAATACCAGGAGTTAGGACCACCCTCGGGGCCGATCCAGAAACGCTCCTCGCCTCCGAAAGGATTGAAGAAGGTGCTGACTTCACCGGCATCGATGAACTTGTAGTTGATCCAGCCGTAACTTGAGCCGGCGTCACCCTTTGTGGTCGATGTCATCACCCTGCCCTGCCAGGCGGGAACAACCATCACCTTTGACTGACCGTCATCGCTCTTCAGTTCGACAGTCTCGATACCCTTGTCTGCAAGGTATTTCAAATCATAACCGTAAGTACCCATTTCAAAATCGCAATTGCCGCAGCAGGCGCTCAGTATGAGACCTGCGGCAGCGGTGAATGTTATTTTTTTCATAATGTCCATGACTATTTGTAGATCGGTCCATAGTTGTTGCAAGCCCTGTAGTCAGCGCCTTCCCTGTCCATGCCGAAAGCAGCCCATGCTGACGGGCGGAATATCTTCTCATCAGGAACGTTGTGCATGCATACAGGAATGCGGAGCATCGATGCGAGGGTTATCATCTCGGCACCGACGTGGCCGTAGCTGATGGCGCCGTGGTTCGCGCCCCAGTTGTTCATCACTGAGTAAACGTCCTTGAATGCGCCGTCCTTTCCATCAACGCGAGGAGCGAAGAAGGTTGTAGGCCAGGTCGGGTCTGTGCGCTGGTCGATGATGTCTGTGACATGGTCAGGAACATTCACTGCCCAGCCCTCGGCTATCTGGAGGACAGGGCCCTGACCCTTGATGAGGTTGATGCGGCACATCGTCATAGGCATCTCGCCCTGGGTGAAGAAGTGGCTCGACATTCCGCCGCCGCGGAAGTAAAGTCTGTCGGCAGGCATCCATGTAGTGGCCTTGAGAGCAGCGTCCACATCCTCTTCCGTAATCTCCCAGAAAGGCTTCATGACAGGCTCGCCCTTCTCGTTCTTCATCGCGCCGGTGGCGTCGAGAGTGGTGGAACCGGAATTGATGAGGTGGATGAAGCCGCCGGCAGCGTGGCCTTCAAGCGTATATCCGGACACTCTCTTCACAGCCTCCGGAGACCAGTATGAACGGACGTCGGAGAACATCTGGGCGCGGTTGGATATCAGGTTGAGAAGCAGCATCGTGATGCCGTTGAGCGTGTCGTTCTCGGTTGCGAATGCGTATGGGGCACGGATGCCGTTCCAGTCGAACGAGGTGTTCAGGATGGCCTCCGAGAAGTCTCCGTCCGGCATGAAGTCCGTCCACTGGCGCTGACCCTGGAAACCGCCGCAGATTGCGTTGTGGCCGCAACCTTCCTCGGCGAAGCCCATCTCCGTGAGTTTCGGGTTGCCTGTCATCAGGTCTCTGAATATAATTGTCATCTTGACGATGTACTCCCATACCCTGTTCAGGTTGGCCCTGTCGTACTGAAGGTCCTCGCGGTTGTGGTCGCGGCCCTCCTGAGGCTTGCAGCAGGTCTCGACCCACTTCATCGCACGCTCGAACTCCTCGTGGTCGTAGATGCCCAGGCGTACGCGGCGCTCGATCTCGGAGCAGTCCACATACTCGTTGCGCATGTTCAGGTAGTCCTGGAAGAAATCAGGTACAGGGGTGGATCCGGCAATACCCATGGACACGGAACCGATGGACAGGTAGGACTTGCCCTTGAGCTGCATGACAGCAACGGCGGCCCTGCCCCAGAGGAGAAGTTTCTCGCGGACGTCGGCCGGAATGGAGTTGTCCTCCTTGTCCTGCACGTCATGGCCGTAGATGCCGAACGCAGGCAGACCCTTCTGGTTGTGGCCGGCAAGAGCGGAGGCAAGATATACGGCACCCGGACGCTCGGTCTTGTTGAAACCCCAGATGGCCTTTGGCCACAGAGGGTCCATGTCGATGGTCTCGGCGCCATAGCACCAGCAAGGGGTCACGGAGATGACTGCCCCGACATTGTTCGCCTGGAACTTCTCGGTGGCAGCGGCTGCCTCTGCCACACCGCCGATGGTGGTGTCTGCAATCACGCACTGCACAGGCGTGCCGTCCTGATAATGCAACTCGCTGGCATACAGAGCGGCAACGCTCTCGGCCATTCCCATTGTCATCTCCTCGAGAGACTCGCGGATCCCGCCGCGGCGGCCGTCAATGATAGGACGGATTCCTATTTTAGGGTAATTCATAGTTATTGTGTGTTATTGACTATTCTACAAATATAATGGGCAAATATATGCAAAGATTCTGAAAAAGCAAAAACAATTTAGCAAATATAAATCAATTATTTAAACGTTTGACAGGCAAAAGACGTCGCCAAAGGACAGCAATCATCAGCGATTCCGTTGCATTCTGGCCCGTTTTCAAACATATAACAGGCAGTTTTTCATGATTTTTTTGATTTTTTGACAAAATTTTCTCGAAATCTATTGATAAATTAAATCGTTATAGCGACTTTTGCGAGAAATTCAAGTTAACTGTATCCGCAATGAAAATCAAAGCAATTCTTTCCATCATCGCACTCGCGGCACTGACAACAGGCGTATCCGCGCAGGACTTCAACGGTCTGGACATGAATCTGGGCAACCTCTCAAGGCTTTCAAAGGCCGAAACACGCTCCATCTGCCCTGAAAATTTCACGGGCGGCAAGGGTGAAGCGGCACAGGCCAAAGTGGAACTTCCGAACACCCGCAACGTCAACAACGCATCCTGGGCCGCACGCGACCTCGGAGACGGATGGAAAGTCAATCCATATATAATAATTGACCCGGGACAGGAAATAACGATAGCCGAAATCGAAGGTTCCGGCGCCATCCAGCACATCTGGATGACCCCGACCGGAGTGTGGCGCTTCACAATCATCAGAATCTACTGGGATGACGAGAAGAATCCTTCAGTGGAGTGCCCGATCGCCGACTTCTTCTGCATGGGCTGGAACGAATATTCCCCACTGGTGTCGCTTCCGGTATGCGTCAACCCGGGAAGCGCGTTCAACTGCTACTGGCAGATGCCTTTCCGCAAGAAATGCAAGATCACCATGGAGAACGTCAATCCTAAAGACGCCATGACCCTCTACTACCAGATAGACTACACGCTTACTGAAGTTCCGGAGGACGCCGCATATTTCCACTGCAGCTGGAGACGCACCCGCTACAATGAAAGTTCCGACTTCGTAGTGGTTGACGGCATCAAGGGCGAAGGACAATATGTCGGGACCTACCTTGCATGGGGACTCACCAACAACGGATGGTGGGGAGAAGGCGAGATGAAATTCTTCATCGACGGTGACAAGAAATACCCTACAATCTGCTCCACCGGCCTGGAGGACTATTTCTGCGGTTCATACAATTTCGACCGCGGAGGCAGGTTCGTCGAATTCTGCACCCCATACACCGGCCTTCCGCAGGTCATCCGTCCGGACGGCACATACCGTTCCCAGGAAAGATTCGGCCTCTACCGCTGGCACATCATGGACCCGGTACGTTTCAAGAAAGACCTGAAAGTCACGATCCAGGACCTCGGATGGCGCCTTGACGGACGCTACCTTGCCCAGCATTCCGACATCGCCGGCACCGCATTCTGGTATCAGGCCGAGCCTCATGCGGCTTACCCCGAACTCCCGGGATGGGAAACTCTCGAGGTTTACTAGAAAACCTTATTTACTAAATAACATCATCTCCCTATGAGAAAATTCAAAATCATTTCAACCGTCCTGACGGTTCTTGCCTGCTCTCTCACCCTGAGTGCGCAGAAGAGCACAAAGACATCAACCGTGACAGGACACGTCTACGATGCGGAAACCAAAGAACCGCTCGAAGGCGTCGCTGTGATGCAGAAAGCCACCAACATCGGTGCAATAACCGATTCGGATGGTCTTTTCGTTCTCGGTATCAGCAGCACCGAGAGCCAGCTCGTCACTTCCTATCTGGGCTACAAGGACCAGACCGTAAACGTTTCCGGACGCCAGACGATAGACATCTACCTTGAGGTGGATGCGGCATCCCTTGAAGATGCAGTCGTCATAGGTTACGGTACACAGAAAAAGGCAACCGTCACCGGTGCCCTCACCACTGTCGATTCCAAGCAGCTGACCAGGCAGGCTACCCCTAATTTCTCCAACGCACTCGGAGGTGTCGTTCCGGGTATCGTTTCACGCCAGACCAGCGGCGAGCCGGGCTATGACAGCGCCTCACTGCTCATCCGCGGCCTTGGAACCTGGTTGTCAGCCAGCCCACTCGTCCTTGTCGACGGCATCGAGCGCGACATCAACGTCGTTGACGCCACCGACATCGAGTCCTTCTCAGTCCTCAAGGATGCTTCCGCAACCGCAGTCTATGGTATGCGCGGTGCGAACGGCGTTATCCTCATCAACACCAAGAAAGGTTCGGCAGGTTCGCCGAAAGTGACTTTCAGAACGGAGATGACCGACCTGATGGGTATGCGTTTCGACAACTTCATCAACGCAGCCGACTTCGCCACCCTCATGAACGAGGCCTGCGGAATTGACAACATGATCATTCCATGGTCCGACGAGGAAATCGAGAAATTCCGTGACGGTTCCGACCCGTACATGTATCCGAACAACGACTGGACAAACATGATTCTCAAGAAGAACGCATTCCAGACAATGAACAATCTGTCCGTATCCGGAGGTAACGAACGAGTACGGTATTATGTAAGTTTCGGATTCACCTCGCAGAGCGGTCTCCTCAAGCAGGACCCGAACTACGACTACAGGACCAACTCCCTGTTCCAGCGTTACAACTTCCGCTCCAACGTCGACATCAACATAACCAAGAGTCTCTCCGTATCCCTCGGTCTCAGCGAGACCGTCGAGCGCAGGAACTATCCTGGAACCCCGGCCGGTGATATTTTCAATTCCCTGAAAATATCATCACCTCTGGCCTATCCGGCAGTCAATCCTGACGGAAGTCTCGGCGGACGTGCGACTTCCTACGAGCAAAGGTCTCCATGGAGCCTTGCCACGAACAACGGTTATG
Organism: Candidatus Cryptobacteroides sp.; assembly: GCA_045599265.1. Classification (GTDB taxonomy): domain Bacteria; phylum Bacteroidota; class Bacteroidia; order Bacteroidales; family UBA932; genus Cryptobacteroides. Next base: position 28,652 of record JAZRVQ010000022.1, read on the forward strand.
CCGACCAGTTCCGCATCATGACCCAGTCCAACGCCGGCCTCAAGTGGGACCTCAGTTCAATCGTCACTCCGGGTCTCTCCCTGAGCGCGAACCTTTCATTCGACTTCTGGGACTACAATGAGGCATTCCGCCGCAAACTCCCTGACACGAAACAGTTCCTCGGATATGACAGCGCAACCGGCGAGGAGCGCTACAACATCATCTTCGAAGAGGCTGCGATGGACTACAGCCTCGGACAGGGCTCCAACAGAACAATCTACTACGACGCCAGAATCAATTACGACAGGACATTCAACAAACACAGTGTAGGTGTCCTCGCCCTCTTCAACAGAAGGGATTACGTGGACCTCAACGCCGGCAACTCCACAGCCCGTCTGCCTTACCGCCGTCAGGGATTCGCAGGACGTATCAACTACGGCTACGATCAGAAATACCTCCTCGAAATCGACCTCGGCTACAACGGCTCAGAGAACTTCGCCAAGGGTCTCCGCTACGGTTTCTTCCCTGCAATCTCCGCCGGATGGGTTCCATCACGCGAGAAATTCTGGGGAGAGAACAACCCTGTCAACTACTTCAAGATCAGAGGTTCATACGGCATGGTAGGTAACGACGCCAACTCGGCCGAGCGCTTCTACTACATGTCCACTGTGAACATGAACGCCAACTCCTACCTCCTCGGCAACCAGATGGTGGCCACCGGAGGTACGGCAGAACTCAACATGGGTTCGCCTAAGGCCACCTGGGAGGTTTCCCAGAAAACCGATGTCGGTATCGACGTCGAGATGTTCAAGGGCAAACTCAAACTCAGCGCCGACTACTTCTACGAGTATCGCGACAAGATTCTCATCAAGCGCGCGCAGATTCCTAACATCCTCGGTGCACAGTGGGGCGACACCCCTTGGGCCAACATCGGTATCATGCAGAACCAGGGATTCGACGGAAACATCGAGTTCTCCAACACCACCAGAGGAGGATTCTTCTACAGTCTCCGCGCCAACATGTCATTCTCCCGCAACAAGATCATCGAAGACGACTCCGTATACCACACTTGGTCATACCAGGACAGCCGCGGACGCTCCGCAGGCCTGATCTACGGTCTCACGGCCATCGGCCTCTTCCAGGACCAGGAAGACGTGGATAACTCACCTAAGCAGGAACTCGGAACCTACGGCGTGGGTGACATCAAATATGCCGACCTCAACGGCGACAACGTCATCAACGCATACGACTACAGCTACATCGGCTACGGACGTACCCCTGAAATAATGTACGGTTTCGGAATGACCTTCGCATACAAGGGCTTTGACCTGTCTCTCAACTTCACCGGCGCAGGACACACCAACATCCTGCTCGACAGCAACGGAATGTGGCCGTTCGCGCTTGCGTATCCGTCCTACAACATTTATCACGAGTACTTTGACAACCGCTTCATCCCAGGAGAGGACAACACCAATGCGAAGTACCCTGTAGCACACGCAGGACAGTCCACCAACAACTTCACTGTCAACAGCCTCTACATGCACAACGCTTCGTACCTGAAGCTCAAGACAGCCGAACTCGGCTACAACTTCAGCAAGAAGCAGTGCGCAAAGATTCATGCCGAGAGCATCAGAATCTTCTTCAACGGAAACAATCTCTTCAGCATCGACAACGTCAAGATCACCGACCCGGAGTTCAACCACCTCGGCACAGCGGCTTATCCTAGCCAGAGAGCTCTCACCTTCGGTGTTCAGCTTGGGTTCTAATATTTAACCTCGTAATATTATGCGTAAAATTTATATACTTTCTGCAATAGTATTTGCAACGATGGCAGTTACGGCTTGCGAAGACTTCCTTGACAAGGGCCCGGAAGAGAACCTTACCGTGGACGACATCTTCGCCGACCGTGAATACACCAAGAAATTCCTGTCCCACACCTATTCGTGGATACCTACCGAGGCCAACATGGCCGATGACGGAGGCGCCTGGAGAAACCCGTTCGTGGCAGGCTGCGACGAGATGGAGTGTGCATTCGGCGGCGCCTATGGCCACAACATCAACAGCGGCGCATGGAACCCTACCACAATCTCACAGACCCAGGTATGGGAAGAGTCCTATATGGCTCTGCGCAAGACCAACATGTTCCTTGAGAGAGTCGAAGGCTGTCCCGCCTCCGAAGACGAGATCCGTCACTGGAAAGGCGAGGCCCACTTCCTCAGGGCATACTTCCACTTCCTCGCATTCCGCACACACGGTCCTATCGTGATTGCAGACCACTGCTTCGACCCTTCAGAAGACCTTATGAGTTACCGCAGGGCATCCGTGGACGAGGTTGTCGAATTCATGGTCAATGACTGCAAACAGGCCATCGAACTCCTCTACGACGAGGACATCTGGCCTTCCACCGACACAGGACGCGCCACCAGGCTCGCGGCTTACGGACTCATGTCCCGCATCCTTCTCTACGCTGCCTCACCTCTCTACAACGGCAACACCCAGCAGGCAGGGCTTGTGGACCCTGTCACCAACGAACCGCTCATCAGCCAGGTTTATGACGCAGAGAAATGGAAACTCGCAGCCGATGCAGCAAAGGCGTGCATCGACGCCTGTCTCAGCGCCGGAAAGGGCCTTTACAACAAATATCCGGACAACCCGATCAAGAACTACCAGAACATCTTCACCGACTGCCAGAACGGCTGGAACAGCGAAATCCTCTGGGCCAAGAACATCGGCACCTACGACCACTGGCTCAACTGCGCCGACCCGATTTCCTTCAACTGCTTCTCAATCCTCGACCCTACCCAGAACCAGGTCGATGCCTACGAGACAGCCGAGGGCGTCAACCCTATCATAGGATACACTTCCGAGACCATCAAGATCAACGGTCAGGACGTGGAAGTTCTCAAGGCCATCGTCAACCCTGAAGCCAACTATGTAGAGGAAGGCTTCGCAGCCACAGCCGATGATTCAGGACTCGACCGCTGGCCTGCAGGCGTAAGCAACATGTACGTCAACCGCGAGCCACGATTCTACGCATCCATCAGTTTCAGCGGTGCAAAGTGGAAATGGAATGCTCCGAACTACAACTCCAACGACCCGCACTACCTCGAATTCTGGTACACAGGTGTAGACGGAAAGAACAACGCCGGTTCCGACTATTGCAAGACAGGCTACCTGATGAGGAAACTCGTCTCACCTGACCGCATTCCTTGGAAGTACACTCCTAACATGATCTGGGTTTACGTCCGTCTTGGCGAGATATACCTGAACCTTGCAGAAGCAATCAACGAGTATTATGGCCCGACTGCAGAATGCTACGAGGCGATCAATGCAATCCGCAAGCGCGCCGGCGTGCCCGATCTCCCTGCAGGCCTGACTCAGGATGAAATGCGCGACCGCATCAAGCACGAGCGCCGCATCGAGCTTGCATTCGAGACACACCGTTTCTTCGACGTACGCCGCTGGCTTGACGCCGAGAATACAGAGAACAAACCTGTATACTCGATGAACATCTATGCCGGTGAGAATCTCCAGGATCCTTCATTCTATCAGAGAGTAAAGATCGAGGACCGTGTATTCGAGGCACCGAAGCATTACTTCTTCCCTATCAGCCAGACCGAAATCGACAAGAACCAGAGAGGCCTTCTTGTCCAGAACCTCGGCTGGATAACGACCAACACGACCAATTAAGTGTCAATTGCATATCTGAAAAGACCGGTCCAGGGTATCTGGGCCGGTCTTTTTTAATCATTCCTCCGAGACGAGAGCATCACTGATGTCGCTCAGGGCCGATGTGATTTTATCGCTTCGGGAATTATAAAGGCCATGCACATAAAATGTCAGGTCATTCTGAATGTCCTTGTCGGCAGAGGACAGATAATCCAGCAGACCTTTGTATCCCTCCTGCCATTTCTGCCAGAGCGCACTGGCATCTTTACGGTATCTTGCAGTCATGATCTCATCCAGGACAGGATCAAGACGTTGACGGAAATACTGGTCAGCATACTTTTTTCCGGCCGCCAGACGGTCCGCGAGGGCCTGCTCGGCCTGTCTGCGTGCATCGGATTCGGCCTGCAGCACAGACAGGTCCTGCGGCGCGATGCAAGGACAGACGGCTGGCAAGTCCGCATCAGCGGACCGGTAGGGCCGGGGATTACACAAAAAAACGTGACGATTGCCACGGCTGTATCTAAGATTTTACTGGAGCGAGGCGAGCGCGAAGGGTGACACATCCTCAAAAATAAGTGTAGGATGTGTCATCCTCAAAAAGTCAACTCGTTGATAATCAAGCAGCATGGCAAAGGCATCGTGGCGTACCCTACCTGATATTTGGAGGATGTGCCATGTTTTCCCGCCAGACAGGCGGTCGCACTCCTGAAGAGCGAAGAACAGTGACTTCAGACCTGTACGCATCGTGGGAAGCGCGGACGGCTGTCACGACCTCATCGAAAAGGACGGTCAGGCGCGCCGCCGGAATGTTCGGCCGCCGGCTGTTATGGAATGTGTTCGTCTTGGTTCTCATTCACAGAAAAATCCTTCGTAAAGGTTTCATAAACATCATAGTTTACTTATTTTTGCATTTCTGAACACAAACGGAAACAGACAACTGATGAAAAGTATGAGAAAATACATCTTCACGACGGCAGCCGCAATCGTGTGCCTGAGTTCCTGCCGGGAAAGCATGGACAAACTCGCTGACCGCGTCTTCGAGACCGCACGGCAGCAGGTTCTCTATCAGGCCACGCTGCTCACCCCTGAGCTGAATGCCAGAACCGTCGATGAGAACGGCGGACTCGTGACCGCAGACCACCAGTGGTGGTGCTCCGGATTCTTTCCGGGAACCTGCTGGTACACTTTCGAGTACACCTCCGACGAGGCGGTGCGTGCCCTCGCAATCGAAAAAACCGACCTGCTGGAGCACCTCAAGAATGACGCCCAGGACCATGACATAGGGTTCCAGATCAACTGCAGTTTCGGCAATGCCCTCCGCATCCTCGCCGACAGCACACGCCATGACGAGGAGGTCATTGTCACCGCAGCCAACAGGCTCGCCGGGAGGTTCAACCCCGTCGTGGGCTGCACGAGAAGTTGGAATGGCAGCGACTTCGTCGTCATCATCGACAACATGATGAACCTCGAACTTCTGATGAAGGCGGCCGAATTAAGTGGCATCGACAGCCTGCGCAACATCGCCGTCAGTCATGCAGGCACCACGATGGCGAACCATTTCCGCGACAACGCAAGTTCCTTCCACATGGTGACCTACAGCACCGAGGACGGCAGCGCTGTCGCAAAGCAGACAGTCCAGGGCTACTCCGATGACTCCTCATGGGCACGCGGCCAGGCGTGGGGCCTCTACGGTTTCACCATGATGTACCGATTCTCCGGTGACGAGTCATATCTTGACCATGCATGCCGCATCGCCGACTACATCATCTCCCGCATTCCGGATGATTTCGTGCCGTTCTGGGACTACGACGACCCTGCCCTTCTCGATGGGACCGCATCGGAGGACCCTGCAAGCGGGACCTTCGTACCTCGTGACGCCTCTGCCGGAGCAGTCCAGGCCAGCGCCCTTGCGGAACTCAGCGGCTATGTCACAGACAAGGCCAGGGCAAAACTCTACCGCAGCGTGGCGGAAGGGACAGTGCGCGAACTTGCAACTGAAAGGTATCTCTCCGGGCCCGGAGAGAACTGCGGCTTCATACTCAAGCACTCCACCGGCCACAGGCTGAAAAACAGCGAGGTCGACGTACCGCTCAGTTATGCAGACTATTACTTCCTCGAGGCTGTCCTCAGACTTGTGGGGACTGAGTGAACTGAAACAGGCTTTCTTTTTCATTAGTCATATTATTGACTATCTTTGCATAATATGGCAATCACGGTTGTTGGCGGGGCGAACATTGACATAACGGCCTCGTGCGGAAACAGTTTCATAGCGGCGGACTCCAATCCGGGAAGGGTGGAGACGAGTTACGGCGGTGTCGGACGCAACATCGCCCACAATCTGGTCCTGATGGGGGCGCAGGTGCGTTTTGCGACTGTTTTCGGGGGTGACAGCCAGGCCGACGGGCTTGTCCGGGACTGCATGGAACTGGGCTTTGACCTGTCTCTGAGCAGCCGGAAGGACGACGCGCGCAGTTCGTATTACATCAGCATCAACGACTGCGGGGGCGAACTTGTGGCCGGCGTTTCGGACATGGAGGTGACGGGGCTGATGGACACGGAGTGGGTCCGTGAACGGCTGGACGCGCTGAACGGTTCGGAGGCGGTCATTTTCGATGCCAACCTGGCCACGGAGACAATCGATTTCATCCTGACCCACTGCACTGCGCCGCTTTTTGCCGATGCCGTGTCGGCCACGAAGTCCGTGCGGCTGTTCGAGGCGCTGACCCGGAAAGCCGGGCTGTCCGAAATGGTTCAGGGGCAGGCTGGACAGAGCCAATTACCGTCAGCACGGGCCCGCAGACCGCTTGCCGGACTGAAATGCAACCGCATCGAGGCATTGAGGATGACAGGCGCATCCGATGTCGGGCAGGCGGCGATGAAACTCGAAGAGAGCGGTGTCCAGAGGGTATTCATCACCCTTGGGGGCGAAGGTGTCCTGGTCCGCGAAAACGGCCGTGCGACAATGATGCCGGCCCTGGAGACGGAGGTCCGTAATGTCAACGGTGCAGGTGACGCATTCATCGCAGCAGCGGTGCTCGCCATCGTGAAAGGCCGCACAACGCAGCAGGCCGCGCAGGCAGGACTGCGTGCCGCCAGCATCACGGCAAGGTCAGTCAGCGCAATAAATAATGAATTAAAGAACCTGTTTTGAAATGATTCCATTTGTCCTTTACATATCTTTTTTGCTATTTTTTCTTTATTTTTCAGTCACAATGGCTCCCCATTGCTCCTTCAAAATTCAAAAAAAATCTCTAATGAATTATCAAATAAACCACTTCAAAAACAGGTTCTAAGACATTAAGATATAATGAACAAACATCTCGAAATATCAGAGGAAGTGAAGGCCGCCCTGATGGCCGGAAAACCGGTCGTGGCCCTCGAATCGACAATCATATCACACGGAATGCCTTATCCGCAGAACGTGGAGACGGCTCTGAAGGTCGAGCAGACCATTCGCGAGCACGGCGCCACACCGGCCACCATCGCCATCATCGGAGGCAGGCTCAAGGCCGGGCTGACCCCGGACGAGATCGAATATCTCGGCAAGAAGGGCACTGCCGTGACCAAGGCTTCGAGGCGCGACCTCCCTGTCCTTGTCGCACGCGGCCAGGACGGTGCAACGACCGTGACCACAACGATGATAATAGCCTCGATGGCCGGGATCAAGGTCTTCGCGACAGGCGGAATCGGTGGCGTGCACAGGGGCGCGGAGACCACGATGGACATCTCTGCCGACCTCGAGGAACTTGCCCGGACGCCAGTGATGGTGATCTGCGCCGGCGCCAAATCCATCCTCGACCTCGGCCTGACACTGGAGTACCTGGAGACCAAGGGCGTGCCCGTGATCGGTTACGGCACAGAGGAACTTCCTGCCTTCTACACGCGCCACAGCGAGTTCAAGGTGGATTACCGCATCGACAGCCCGGAAGAACTCGCAGCCGCATTCAACGCAAAGATCGAGATGGGCCTGGGCGGCGGAATGCTCGTTACCAACCCTATTCCGGAAGAATATTCGATGGACGCCGACTATATCAACGCCGCCATCGACAAGGCCGTGCGCAAATGCAGCGAACTCGGCATCCATGGCAAGGAGACCACTCCGTTCCTGCTTGCCGAAATCAAGGACATAACCGGCGGAGACAGCCTTGCCGCCAACATCCAACTTGTCCTCAACAACGCCCGTCTTGCCGCCGAGACGGCAAAACATCTCTGTAAATAACATGCTGAACAAACATATCATAACCGTCAACCCTCTCGCCGAAAACTGCATCGTGGTATGGGACGAGACACGCGAATGTGTAATCATCGACCCCGGATGCTGCAATGCCGGCGAGGACAGCACCGTGAAGGACTTCATCGCGTCCAGGAACCTTACCCCAAAGGTCATCTTGCTGACCCACAACCATTTCGACCACTCAATGGGCGTTAAGCGCCTGGCCGGATTTTATGGCATTCCGGTCCGTCTGGCCCCTGAGGACGATTTCCTGATGGAGTTTGACGCCGACGCATGCCGCATGTTCGGGCTGACCTGGGAAGGCAGATTCGACACGGTGGCCATACACGACTGCGACAAGGTCATTTTCGGCAACCACGAGTTCGAGGTCATAACGACTCCGGGACACACACCTGGCTCGGTGGCATATTACTGCCATTCGGAGAAACTGCTCATCAGCGGTGACACCCTGTTTGCAGGTGCAATCGGGCGCACAGACCTGCCGGGCGGCGATTATGACAGATTGATGGAGAGCATAAACGGCAAACTGATGGGCCTGGAAGGCGATGTGGAGGTCATTCCCGGACACGGACCGGCAACCACGATTGCGGACGAGCGCCAGAAAAATCCGTTCCTGCTTCCATTCAACCTTCCGGAAGACGCAGAAGAATAAATCATGGACCACGACTTCATAAAAATAACCGGTGCAAGGGCGCACAACCTCAAGGGAGTGTCGCTGGACATCCCGCGTGACAAGTTCATTGTCGTGACGGGACTCAGCGGCAGCGGCAAGTCCTCGCTGGCCTTCGACACCATCTACGCCGAAGGGCAGAGACGCTACATGGACACCCTTTCGACCTATGCCAAGCATTTTATGGGCATACTCGAAAAGCCTGAGGTCGAGAGTGTCGAAGGGCTCAGCCCCATCATCGCCATCGAGCAGAAGACCACCGGAAACAATCCCCGCTCCACGGTCGGGACAATCACGGAAATATATGATTTCCTGAGACTCCTCTATGCCCGCGCATCCAAGGCCTACTCCCCTGCCACAGGCAAGGAGATGGTCCGCTACAATGACGAGCAGATCGTGAGCCTGATAATGGAGAACTATGCAGGCCGCAAATGCTATCTGATGTCTCCTCTGGTGATTGGCCGAAAGGGTCATTACAAAGAACTTTTCGCCCAGCTGCGCAAGCGCGGCTACACCCAGGTCCGCATTGATGGAGAACTCCAGGACCTTGGTGAAATCGAGTCTGTGGACCGCTACAAGGCACATTTCATCGACCTTGTGGTGGACAGGCTCAAGCCTCAGGACGGAGACACCAAGCGCATCCGCGACTCCGTGATGACGGCTCTCAATTTCGGCAAGGGCTCCCTGGCCGTGATGGACATGGAGACCGGGCAGGTGCAGCATTATTCGAAGAATCTGGTCTGCCCCGACACCGGACTTTCCCTGGCCCAGCCCGCCCCGCACTCGTTCTCGTTCAATTCGCCGCAAGGCTACTGCCCCCACTGCAAGGGACTTGGAATGATTGTGGACGTCAACATGGACACCATCATTCCGGACCGCAACATATCCATTGCCGATGGCGGAATTGTCCCGCTCGGACGTATCCGCGAGAACAAGAAATTCGACGTCATACGGGCCATTGCGCGCAAGCACGATTTCTCACTGTATGACCCGATCAGCGAAATCCCCGAAGAGGCCGTCTCACTGATTGTGTTCGGCTCGGACGAACTTTTCCGTGTCGGGGAGGGGGCCCAGTCCGAGATGACCAGTTTTGAAGGCATTGTCGATGACATCGAGGACAAAATCGTCTGTCCGGTGTGTGGCGGAACACGCCTCAACAAGGAGACCGGCCATTTCAAGATTGACGGAAAAACCATCTCCGAGGCATCTGCAATGGAGATTAGCCAGTTGAAAGAATGGCTGGACAGCCTGGACGGCAAACTGGACGAGCGCGAACGGACCATTGCGCGCGACATCCTCAAGGAACTTCGCGAAAGGGTCGATTTCCTGCTGGACGTGGGGCTTGACTATCTCTCGCTCGACCGTCCGACAATGTCGCTGTCCGGCGGCGAGAGCCAGCGCATCAGGCTCGCCACGCAGATCGGTTCCAAACTGGTCAACGTGCTCTACATCCTGGACGAACCGTCCATCGGACTGCACCAGAGGGACAACCGCAAACTGATAGCCTCGCTGAAAAAACTCCGCGACGAGGGCAACACCGTGATGGTGGTCGAGCACGACGCCGAAACCATGCTGTCGGCTGACTGGCTGGTGGACGTCGGACCGGGCGCAGGCAGCGAGGGAGGCCGCATCTGCTTCAACGGACCGGTATCCGGGGGCAGGCCCGTCACTGAAGGCGGTCACGACGAATCCGTCACGCTCAAATACCTCACCGGCGGGGACAGCATAGAGGTCCCGGCCACAAGAAGACCAGGCAACGGATTGAAACTCAGCATAAAAGGTGCATCAGGCAACAACTTGAAAGACATTGATGTGGACATACCGCTGGGATGCCTTGTGGGCATCAGCGGCGTTTCCGGGAGCGGCAAATCGACCCTTATCAACGAGACCCTCGTGCCTGTCGTCAAGAACGCGCTCTACCGCACAAAGTCCCCTGCCCTTCCATACCGCCAGCTCCAGGGTCTCAAGAACATCGACAAACTCATAGAGATCGACCAGAGCGCGATTGGCAAGACACCGCGCAGCAACCCTGCCACGTTCACAGGCGTGTTCAACGACATACGCGACCTGTTCGAGGCCACACCGGACGCAAAGGTGCGCGGATTCAAGGCGGGCAGGTTCTCGTTCAACGTGCCCGGCGGGCGCTGCGAGGAATGCAAGGGCGCCGGCATCAAAGTCATCGAGATGAATTTCCTGCCATCGGTCAACGTGGTCTGCAACGAATGCCGCGGAAGGCGCTACAAAGAGGACACGCTGGCAGTCAGATACAAGGGCAAGAACATCAACGATGTGCTGGAAATGCCTGTCAGCGAGGCATACGAGTTCTTCAGCAACATCCCGAAGATCGCCCAGAAACTCGGAGCCATGGTGGACGTCGGACTGGGATATGTCCGTCTGGGACAGTCGGCGGTGACACTCTCCGGCGGCGAGAGCCAGCGCATGAAACTGGCCGCCGAACTGTGCCGCAAGAGCACCGGCAACACCCTCTACATCCTTGACGAGCCGACTACCGGACTCCATTTCGAAGACATAAAGATACTGCTCGGTGTGCTCCAGAGGCTTGTCGGGCAGGGCAACACCGTGATAATCATCGAGCACAACCTGGACGTGCTCAAGAGCGTGGACTGGCTCATCGACCTCGGTCCGGAAGGCGGACGCAAGGGCGGGCGCATAGTCTCACAGGGCACACCGGAACAGGTCGCATCCGACCCGGCCTCCGTCACAGGACCATACCTTAAAGAAATACTCCCGTAAATATGACAAAACTTGAAACCACACGCCAGGAATATGCAAACTGGTGCACCGCAATCGGGATCGAATCCATCCCTCAACTCAACGAAGCGCTCAACAGCGGCAAGGGCGTCCAGTTCATCAATCTCTGCGAGGCCCGTCAGGAGAGGAAATATGCCGAGATCGCGGACGAGATATTCTGGAACAGCAAGAGGTGCAAGATCGTGATGATGGCCGGACCGTCATCCAGCGGCAAGACTTCATCTTCGCTGCGCATTGCCCAGCAATGCCGCGTACTCGGCCTCAACCCGAAGGTCATCGAGCTTGACAACTACTTTGTGGACAGGGAGTTGACCCCGCTTGACGAGAATGGCAACAAGGACTACGAGGCTCTGGGAGCGATGGACATCGCCATGCTCAACGACCACCTCAACCGCCTCCTTGCAGGCGAGGAAGTGGAACTGCCGAAATTCAACTTCCTTACCGGTGTCAAGGAGCCGAGCGGCAACTTCCTCAAGCTCGAAGAGAATGACATTCTCCTGATGGAAGGCATCCACGCCCTCAACCCGGCACTGACACCGGCAGTCGACCAGAAAAAGATATTCAGAATATACATTTCGGCGATGTCTGCCCTCGACATCAGCGAGACTTCGCACGGATCGACGACTGACAAGCGCCTTCTTCGCCGCATCGTGCGCGACAACCGCACCCGCGGGCTCGGACCGGAGGCAACGATATTGATGTGGCCGAATGTGCGCAAGGGCGAAATCAAGAACATCTTCCCTTACGAGGAGAACGCCAACATCATGTTCAACTCATCGATGCTGTACGACCTTCCGATGCTGAAATACTATGCCGAACCGCTTCTGGAAGAGATTTCGGAGTCTTCCCCTGCATACGAAAAGGCACAGTCACTGCTTGCAATGCTCTCAAAGATTGTAGCGCTGAAACCTGCCGAGATCGCAGTCATCCCTCCGACTTCCATCATGAGGGAATTCATCGGCGGACAGAAACTCTAATGTACGAAATGGCTTGCAATGACGGTGGCGATGCGGTTGATTCCATACTCGTCGTCACCGCTTGGAAGCCTTGCCCCGTTGGACACAAAGACAAATCCTACCGAACTTTCCGGGTCCCAGTACATGGCGCAAGTCATGCCACACACGTCTCCGATATGCCCTATCAGGCTGTGTCCGGGGGCATAATCCTCGTTCTGGCGCAGTCCCAGACCATAATTCTGGACAAAGGACAGGGGTTCGCACATCCTGCGCACGGAAGAGTCGGAAAGGATGCGCACGCCGTTGTCAGACACTCCACCATTCATCAGCACTGTCATCCACTGGGCAAATGCCCTTATGCTCATCTTGATGCCGCCGGCAGGAAAGACACCTGAACGGTAGGAATACTGGTTTTCGACATACTTTCCCTGAGAACCGCTCCACTGATACAGAGGCACAAACCTGGATGCGTCCAGGTCCTCCACCTTGAAACTTGCCTCCAGGCCAAGCGGATTGATTATGTGCTTGCGGATGTAACTGCTGAAATATTCGCCGGAAATCTTCTCCACGCAGTCACCGACATAGGAATATGCCACGTTGCAATACTCGAACCCGCCTCCGGGAGGATAGTCGTTGAACTGACGGTCGTCTCTCATCCCGGAAGTATGCGACATCAACATCTCCAGCGTGATGGGGATATCAGGATAGAGAGGGTTTCTGATGTTCTTGCCCAATATTTCGTTGACGTCGGCCACCAGCGAGACCTTGCCCTGCTCGACAAGCTGCATTATGGCCACGGAAGCGAACGACTTCGAGATGGACGCCATCCGGACTATGTCAGTCTCTTTCATCGGTGCGCCTCCGCCATAGACCCTGGAGCCGAACCCCTTGCTGTATGTCACATTGCCGTTGTCCAGGACCATAACATAGAGGCCCACATTGCGGAGTTCGCTGCGGACAGATGCCAGTTCTCTCTCAAACTTCTCGTTCTGCGCGGATGCCTGGAAGCAGATAAGGACAAGCAGTAAAACGGATATGACCCGTGAGGTCTTCATGACTTATATGACTTCGTCGCGTTCACGTATATCCTTGACCCTCAACTGGAGATTGGCTATGCCGCGATAATAGTTCTCGACAATGGAATAGCACACATCCACCGGATTGCCGGCCTTGATATGCTCGAAATACGCAGACATGTTGAATGCGATCGCGGAGATCTGGTGGTATGGCTGGGACTCCTGGATGAGTTCCAGCTTGAGATGGCCACCTTCTGCACCGACCTTGCGGCCGTTGCCGTTGTCATACACGTTATCGGTGATGAACACCGGTGCCGCATTGCCGGGACCGAAAGGCTGGAACCGCTTGAGGATACGGAAGAATTTCGGCGTGATCTGTGAGAAATTCAGCCTTGCATCGACCTCTATGGCCGGTGTTATCATCTGAGGCTGGATCCTGCCCTCTATGTTTTCCTCGAGGCGGCGGCAGAATTCAGGAAGGTTCTCTTCCTTCAATGTAAGACCGGCGGCATAGATGTGGCCTCCGAAATTCTCAAGGATGTCGGAGCAGCTCTCGATGACCTGGTATAGGTCGAATCCGTTCACACTGCGCGCCGAACCGGTCACCAGGCCGTTGCTGGTGTTCTTGGTGAAGACGACTGCCGGACGGAAAAACGCCTCCACAAGCCTTGAGGCCACGATTCCGACCACGCCCTTGTGCCAGGACGGGTTGTAAACTATCGTGGTGTTGTGCGAAGTGAGGCAGTTGCCGGAACGGACCATCTCGAATGCCTCCTGAGTCACCTCGCGGTCAACATTCTTGCGGTCGTTGTTGTATTCGTTGATTTCGTCTGCATACCTCATCGCGGACTCGTCATCCGTGGCGGTGAGAAGGTCCACTGCAATGCGTCCCGACTCCATGCGCCCTGCGGCGTTGATGCGCGGGCCTATCTTGAACACGATGTCGTCGATAGTAACATGTGACGGGTCCAGGCCGGAAAGGTTTATCATGGCCAGCAGGCCGTGACGCGGATTGACATTGAGCTGCTGCAGGCCGAAATGGGCCAGTATGCGGTTCTCGCCGTTGATGTTGACAAGGTCGGAGGCGATGCTGACCACAAGGAGGTCCAGAAGCGGCGTTATCTCCTCGAACGGTATGCCATATCGCTGACTGTAAGCCTGGATGAGCTTGAACCCCACACCGCAGCCGCTGAGTTCGACGAACGGATATTCATCGTCCTCGCGTTTCGGGTCCAGGACAGCGACCGCTGCAGGCAGGACATTGTCCGGGAGGTGGTGGTCACAGATTATGACATCGATGCCGCTCTCACGGGCCTTGTCCACCTTCTCGATGGCCTTGATGCCGCAGTCAAGCGTGATGATGAGTCCGAAACCGTTCTGGGCGGCCCACCGGATGCCCTTGTCGGACACGCCGGACCCCTCGTCATAACGGTCGGGAATATAGAAATCGATGGAGGAAGTGAGTCTGCGCAGGAAAGAGTAGACCAGCGCGACGGCAGTGGTGCCATCCACGTCGTAGTCACCGTACACCAGGATTTTCTCGCCCGAGACCACCGCTGCACGGACTCTCTCGACTGCCACGTCCATATCCTTCATCAGGAACGGGTCGTGGATATTGTCAAGCGAAGGGCGGAAAAATGCGCGTGCATCCTCGAATGTGGTGATGCCGCGCTGGACAAGGAGTTCGGCAAGGACGGGATCGATACCGAGTTCGGCGGACAGGCGGCTGACCAGTTCGGGGTCGCCGCTTTCGCGTATTATCCATTTCTTGTCCTGCTCCATAATTCACAAAGGTAGGGATTTTGTTTCAAATTTCGAATTATTTATAGTACTTTTGTATGCTAAACAAAATATAGATGGAACAGACATTCAACGAGCAGGAAACCTTGCGCAGAGACTCTCTCGCAAAACTCAGGGAACTTGGAATAGAGCCGTATCCGGCACCTCTTTATCCGGTGAACATCACTTCACAGCAGATCAAGGATCAGTATGACCCTGAAAAAGAAAACCTCACGGACGTATGCATCGCCGGCCGCCTTATGAGCCGCCGCATCATGGGTGCAGCCTCATTCGCCGAACTTCAGGACGAGTCAGGCCGCATGCAGCTGTACATCAACCGTGACGAAATATGTCCCGGCGAGGACAAGACGATGTACAACACAGTGTTCAAGAAACTCCTGGACATCGGAGACATCATCGGCGTCAAAGGATTTGCATTCATCACCAAGACTGGCCAGCTGTCAGTGCATGTCAAGGAACTCACTCTTCTGAGCAAGTCCCTCCGTGTCCTCCCTATCGTCAAGGAGCAGGACGGCAAGGTGTTCGATGCGTTCGCAGACCCAGAACTCCGTTACCGCCAGCGCTATGTGGACCTCATCGTGAACCCTCAGGTGCGCGAGACCTTCATCAAGCGCAGCCAGATCATCGCCACCATGCGCGAATATTTCAACGAGGCAGGCTGTCTGGAAGTGGAGACCCCTATCCTTCAGAGCATCCCGGGCGGTGCGACTGCACGTCCGTTCATCACGCACCACAACGCACTGGACATCGACCTGTATATGCGTATCGCCAACGAACTCTACCTCAAGAGACTCATCGTGGGCGGCTACAGCGGCGTGTATGAGTTCGCAAAGGACTTCCGCAACGAGGGCATGGACAAGACCCACAACCCGGAATTCACCTGCATGGAGATCTATGTGGCATACAAGGACTACATCTGGATGATGGAGTTCGTCGAGAAGATGCTCGCAAAGATCGCCGCACGCGTGAACGGCGGCAGCACAGTGGTCACCATCGGCGAGAACACTGTCGATTTCGGAGGCACGTACCGCAGACTCCCTATCCTCGACGCCATCAAGGAATACGCCGGAGTGGACGTCTCAGGCATGGACGAGGAGCAGCTCCGCAAGACCTGCAAGGACCTCCACGTGGAGATAGACGAATCCATGGGCAAGGGCAAGCTCATCGACGCCATTTTCGGAGAATATGCCGAGAAGAACCTCATACAGCCTACATTCATCATCGACTACCCTGTCGAGATGTCCCCTCTGACCAAGCGTCACAGAAACAACCCTGCCCTGACGGAGCGCTTCGAGCTCTTTGTATGCGGCAAGGAACTGGCCAACGCCTATTCAGAGCTGAACGACCCTATCGACCAGTTCGAAAGATTCGAGGAGCAGGCACGCCTCAAGAGCAAGGGTGATGACGAGGCCATGTTCATCGACATGGACTTTGTACGCGCACTCGAGTACGGAATGCCTCCTACATCAGGTCTCGGAATGGGGATCGACCGCCTCACGATGTTCATGACCAACCAGCCGACCATCCAGGACGTTCTCTTCTTCCCTCAGATGAGACCAAAGAAAGTGGAATAATGACAGAGACTGTTACTTCTGCACAGAATCCAAAGATAAAAACACTTCTCGCGCTTCAGGAAAAATCGCGCCTGAGACGCGAGAAGGGTCTTTTTGTGGTGGAAGGCCAGCGTGAGATCGGGCACTGCATCGAAGGCGGGTACGAGTTTGACACCGTCTTTGTATGCCCCGGAATAGCGGGGGTGGATGCCCTGTCACAGTTCGGCACCGCTCTCGGAAAGGCAGGCATCGTCGAAGTCCCGCAGGTCCTGTACGACAAGATTGCTTATCGCGGCGGCACTGAAGGCATTATTGCCGAGGTTCGGTGCAAGAAGCACGGACTGGCCGACCTTCGCGTCGGTACGGACCCGCTGGTCATCGTGCTTGAGAGTGTCGAGAAGCCCGGCAATCTGGGTGCGGTGCTCAGAAGCGCCGATGCGGCCGGGGCGGACGCCGTCATTGTCTGCGACCCCCTGACTGACCTTTACAATCCCAACCTTATCCGTTCGTCGATAGGCGGGATATTCACGGTCCCATGCGCTGCAGCCAGCTCGGAAGACACCATAAAATGGTTGAAATCCAACAATATACAGATCCTTACAGCACAGCTTCAGGACAGCGAATGGTACTACGATACCGACATGAAGCGCGGCACGGCCATTGTGATAGGTACGGAATCGACCGGCCTTACCGACATCTGGCGCGAGGCCGCCGACGCCCACATCAAGATTCCGATGCTGGGCAGGCTTGACAGCCTGAACGCGTCTGTCAGTGCCGCCATTCTCCTTTTTGAAGCAGTACGTCAAAGAAACGCAGAATGAAACGCTTCGGACTCATCGGACACCCGCTGGGGCATTCACTGAGCCCGGCTCTATTCGAGGCCGCTTATGGCGGCAGATATCCGTATGACCTGATCGACGGGCCGGATTTCGAGGCAGCGTTCTCTAAATTCCTGGAAAGTTATGACGGCGTGAATGTCACGATGCCGTTCAAGGAGCGGGCGTTCCAAAGGGCGGACATTGTCTCGCCGGAGTGCCAGGCCATCGGGGCTGCAAATATTCTTATCAAAGACGAAAACGGGCTTGTGCATGCCCACAACAGTGATTTCCTGGCAGTGAAGGCGCTGATTCCGGACGATGCCGGGACTGTGCTGGTCGTGGGATTCGGAGGGGCAGGCAGGGCCGCCGCCCAAGCGGCACATTCGCTCGGAAAGGACGTCACGGTGGTCAACCGCACAAAATATTCTGAAAATATTGTTGATTTCGATGTAATAATCGGACAGCATTATGGTATTATCGTTGACACGCTTCCAGTCCCGGTGCCGCAGCTCGGTCTTGTGGAGTCGGAGTATTTCCTGGAGGCGAACTATCTGGACCCGGCCTATACCGGACGGAAAGGATACATTCCCGGCACGCAGTGGCTGAAGATGCAGGCCGTGAAAGGGTATGAAATTCTTGTCGGGGAGGTGCCGGAACAGAAAAAAATCATTAACTTGCACATCGGTTCAACTACAGTATAAACCTTTAATTTTTTAACATCATGTCACTCAACAAAGTAATCTTAATCGGTAATGTTGGAAAAGATCCCGAAGTCCGTTACCTTGACCAGAATGTACAGAACCAGGCAAAAGTCGCATCGTTCCCGCTTGCCACGACCGAAAGGTTCCGTGACCGCAACGGAGAAGTGCGCGAAAACACAGAATGGCACAACATCGTTGTGTGGAGAAATTCCGCTGACTATGTGGAGAAATGGGTGAAGAAAGGCGCCCAGCTCTATGTGGAGGGCAAGATCCGCACCCGCAGCTGGGACGGACAGGACGGCCAGAAGCGCTACACCACAGAGATCGTGGCAGACAACATCCAGCTCCTGGGCAAGCGTCCGGACGAGGCCGGCCAGGGTGGCTACCAGCCGGCAGCACAGCCTCAGCAGCAGGCCGCTCCGCAGCAGCAGCCTTACTCAGCCACTCCTCAGCAGTTCCAGCAGCCTCAGCAGCCATATCAGCCGCAGGCCCAGCAGCCTCAGCAGCCATATCAGGCTCAGGCCCCGGCCCAGCAGCCACAGGCTCCTCAGCAGCCTTACTCAGCCGCACCGCAGTACACTGCCCCGGCCCCTCAGAACGGACCGGACGACGACCTGCCGTTCTGATTGGCGTTGCCAGAATGAAACAGCCCTCAGCACCACAAGACGCTGAGGGCTGTTATTATATTTATTCCCCGTCAGACACAGGAGAACATCTGTGCAATCAACAAGTAATTACAATAGAGATTTATGCGTCAAATAAAAAGAAATTCTATCTATTGTAACATACAACACCAGCAATATAGCCAGCGCCATCGAAGACTTGAAATAGAATGGAGCAAATACTAATGACAAGCCTGTAGCAAGTAAGAGGTATTCTTGCTTTTTATTTTCCGAACACTTCAAAGACATTAAAAGAGCAATGCCAATAACAACAAATAAAACAAGTTTAATCGCCATCATTTTCACTTTCACTCTATGATTAAAAAACGTTTAAATGTTTCCTGCTGCAACGATGAGCCCCTCGGCTCTCCCCTCAGCCCGGCCCTTGGCCTCGCGTTCCTGGAATGCGATGTCCATGTCCCATTCTGTCATCATATCCTCTGCATATTTGATTGATTCTTCCTTGGTGAAGGCTGCGGTCTCCGAGGCCTCGAAGAATACCCTGAACGGTTCCTGCTCATCAAGACCCTCGGGGATCTCGCTCAGCGACCCGGCCTTCACGAGCAAATATAACCACTTTTCCGTATCGTTCGCAAGGTCAGATGCTTTTTTGTTGAATTTTTTCAATTCTACGAAATAAT
>JAZRVQ010000023.1:0-45712 GCA_045599265.1 Candidatus Cryptobacteroides sp.
CGGGTTCTTTCCGAACAACAGAAGGGCAGCGTTGGTGATTTGCCCTGATGTGCCGGCAAGATTCAGTTGATGCAAGGTCCCGAGGATGTTGTCCTGGTCAAAAGTCAGTTTTGATTTCCTCTTTTCTCGAGCAAGGGCGATGAACGATTCGACCTTTTTCGGGTCGATGTCATCCAAGGTTGCATCACGATGGTATGTGGCATCCCAGGGAAGGGAATGCAGATATCCGTTGTTCTCAAGGAATCTTACCAGGGATGCATATACATTGGTTTTCAGTTCTTCATAATCATTGAATGCCTTCCGGACAACTTGGGACTCAACTCTTTTGATGAACGCGGCCTCTTTGGGTGATTTCTGCTCGGAATGCTTGACAAAGATCAGGCGATGGCGGCCATTGGCCACGGCGGTATCATATTCTCTTTCAGTGGGAGAAACGCCCTGCTCATCCTCATATCCATATTCATTGCCATAGATTCCAAGATAAATCTCGCTGTCGGCTGCTTCTTTCAGATATGCCTCCTGTGCCGACATATTTGTAGCCGGAAGTTCTTCAAACAGGAACGGCTCAAAGAACTTGCAAAGAAGAACATCCTCTCGTATGTATTTACATAATGCTTTTCTCTCGGCCGCAAATTCTTTCTGCACGCTGCTGATAAATACTTTTGTCATAACGCATTCATTTTTTACAATTAGCAATCTTTCATCATCGGCCAATCAATCACTTCCATATTTTTATCCACCCTATAATCTTCCTGGTCAAATGCCAGGTTCATCAGTCTGAAGCGGTCGGCGAGCTATAGCATGGTATAGTGGGTGACGGCGACGCTGCCCAATTCCTTCCTCTTCGTCGAACTTGGTCACCTTGCGGTCGAGACCGGCTTCTTTGAGCAGTTGCTTGATTTTCTTGTTGTACCCGCTCTTGCCTGAAGGGTATTTCAGAATCGGGAGATTGAACTCAGTCTTCTTGATGATGTCGAAAGCGTACCGCACGAGGGGAGTGATGACCTCGCTGTTGTCCTTCTTCATACCAGCACCAGATACGCGCAATGGAGCAGGAATGCCTCCTTCGTCTCGGCAAGAGTCTTTGACGGCTCGAAATCGCGCAGTTTCTCGAACTCGTCCTTGCGGAGGAATACCGGATCATCATACTTCTTCTTGGTAAGAATCAATCGACGGTCGCGGCGGATCTTGCGGAACGGACTGCGGTTTATTTCCTCCGTGTCCTGCAGTTCGGTAAAGAACGCACGGAGAACCTGCATCTCGTTGGCGACGGTATTGGCCTTGCGCCGCTCGGTAGGCTTGTCGCGCTTGTTGACCTTGTCGTATATGTTCGGGTGCTTGTCAACGTATTCAAACTCATTCCGGACGAACTCGCGGAATTCCATAAGAAGTTTATCGTCGAATTCATCGTAGGTTATTGAGCGCTTGTGCTTGATTGCAAGGAAGCGGGACAGTTTGACGATTGTGCCCTTGTCGTGTTTGTAGCGGCTAAGACCGAATACGCCATCCCGGTATCCGTTCTCAACATACTCGAAGTTCTGCGAGGTCATGGCTACACCTTTCTTTTTCATAAGAGCGAAAGCCTCGTGCATGACTTTGAGTTCTGCATCGATGGAGGTTTTCAGATCAATGTTGAACTTCTTCAGATCTTCAAGGGAGGCTGAAATCTGACTCTTGTGGAATAATTCAAACTCCCTGTTTCGCTGCGCTCCGAAATCTCCACAGGCATACGGCCGGCTCGTTTTGTGCTTGGACGAAGGGACTCCGTCCTCTCAACCTCAATCAACGCGGCAGACCGTATTCACTTTTGGAGGAATCATGGTGGATTACAAATAGAAACAGTATTTATTCTTCCAGGTCTCAGACATATATTGTTGCAATGAAGGAAAACAGTTATTATATTTGTTGAAATTTGAGACTCCTATGAAAAGATTAGTTCTGTTGGCATCTGCGTTTGCGCTTTTGCTCTCCTGTGCTCCTGAAGAAAACATAAAGTATCTGGATGAGTTCGATCTTGCGAAGACTGTTTGTGGTCAAGGGCTCGTCACACGGACTTGCGAGTCCTTTGATGGCGAACCTCTCAAGGTGGCGGACAAGACTTACGAAAGAGGCATCTGTGTTCGTCCCGAAGGCGCCATAGTATTTGCCGCCAACGGGAAAATTGCCGCGTTTGACGCTATTGTAGGCATCGATCAGAGTTCTGCGCATACAGATATCGAAACGGCTAATCGCCCCAGTGCTGCATTCTTCAAGGTCTGGGCGGACGAAAAAATAGTGTGGGATTCCGGGATGGTTAAGGATAGTGACGGTGCCAAAACCGTACACGTCGACCTTTCCGGCGCCAAAGAAATTATTCTTGAGACGGCTTCGGGCGCTCCGTGGATTACCCTTACCACCACCAACGCGGACTGGCTGGACGCTCGTTTCACCCTTGAGAAGGGAGGCCGGCTCAAACTTGTGACGAACGACAATGATTTTGCACAGCTTGGTATCCTCACTCCTCCAACTGCACCGGAACCTCAGTTTAACGGCGCCGACATTTGGGGAGTGCGCCCCGGCCATCCTGTAATTTTCCGTATTCCCGTAACTGGTGAAAAACCCATCAGATTCACCGCCGAAGGCCTTCCTGATGGCGTGACATTCGACACAGAGAGAGGAATCCTCGGAGGTGTCGCTCCGTCCGTCAAGGGCGACTACGACATCAACGTTACGGCAGAGAACGCATATGGCAAGGCTGAGCGCACCATTCGCCTCGCTGTCGGGGACATGATCGCTCTAACGCCGCCACTTGGCTGGAACAGTTGGAATATCCATTGCTACAGGTTGACTGCTGAAAAAGTCAAGGCTTCCACTCTCGCGATGCAGAATTCCGGCCTTGGCGACTATGGCTGGTCCTATATCAATCTTGATGACTGGTGGGAGATGAACAATTCCGGTGTCCCGCGCGTGGCTGCCAGAGAAAAGGAACTTGGATCCGAGGATGTGATCGGCCCTGCCCGTGACGCGAATGGCCGCATCAACACCAATCGCTCTTTCCCCGACATGAGGGAACTCACTGATTATATCCATTCCTTCGGATTTAAGGCAGGCCTTTACTCCAGTCCCGGCCCCCTCACCTGTGGCCGTTGCGAAGCAAGTTACGGTCACGAGATGGAAGATGCTTCGAGTTGGGCGGAGTGGGGATTCGACTACATCAAGTATGATTGGTGCTCATACCACGATATTTTTGAAGAAAGGATGAAAAAGGACGGAGCCGATTTGGTACAAGAGTATATCCGCCCATATGCAATCATGAACGAGTGCCTCAAAAAGTTGGACCGTGACATCTTTTTTTCTTACAGCCAGTACGGCAGGGGTGAAGTCCATGAATGGGCACGTGAGTACGGAGCGAACTGCTGGCGCACCTGGGATGACCTTAAAGACGGGTGGACCTGGCTTGAGATGGCGATTGATTCCCGCATCAACGGCGAATTCTACAAATACACAGGTCCCGGCTGTTGGGCTGATCCCGATATGATGGTCGTGGGCGACCAGTACTCGTTCGGGAGTACACATCCCACTCTTCTGACCCCAAATGAGCAGTACACGCACGTTTCTGTGTGGGCGATGGTTTGTTCCCCGCTCCTTATCGGGTGTGACCTCAGCAAGATTGATGACTTCACCTATTCTCTTCTTAGCAACCGTGAAGTCATCGCCATCCATCAGGACAGGTTGGGCTGTGTCGCCCGCCGTTGTCGTCACGAAGATACTGAGAGCGTCTGGGCAAGACCTCTTGCAGGCGGCGACTGGGCAATAGCTCTCGTGAACCGTTATCCCAAAGCCCGGACCATTTCCTTCGATTTGAATGAGCTTGGTCTTGATGGAATCTATGATCAGCGCGATGTCTGGAGACAGTCAGATGAAGGCCGTGTGAGTGGTACCGTGAGTGCTGTTGTGCTTCCTCACGCCACGAAGCTTATTCGACTTCATTGCACTTACTGTCCGAAGTGCGAGTAACCCGCTGCGCTCCGAAATCTCCACAGGCATACGGCCGGCTCGTTTTGTGCTTGGACGAAGGGACTCTTGCTGCCGCACAGTGACTTCCTTCACTTCGACCGTCCCTGTGTGGGTGCACATACTTCTTTTCCTTGTATGGGGCTTCCTGATTTACAGGCTCTGGATAAGGATTGACAGAGGCCGCTCGAAATAGACCAGTTGTTTTGCCGGGCCGCAGATTATCCTTATATTTGCGTCTGCAAAGCGATGAAATTGGTCCTTTTCATATTTTCAGCATTCCTGTCCGGTCTTTTCTGTGACGGGACTGCCCGGTGCGGGAATGGCCGAAGCGGCGAAGTCGGCATAATCGTAGAGCCCAAGGAGCAGAATCAGGCCCCCGACAATCCGGACTGCAGGTCATGCATCCTTCCTTCCCGCACCTCCGGTTATTCCGGAGAGGACGACAGTGTCACCCCGGCCGTCAGGTCCACAAATCCGGGCCGCAGGGTGCAGCCATCCGGAAAAGCACCGTTCCGTTTCATCAAGGACGGTAAAGTCATCGACAGGCAAAATTTCCACACATTCCAGACGGACTTGAAACGGTTCCCGTCCGGGATACATTCCACAAACCGATACATCCATTCCATCTGTCAGTTGCTGATTTAGCCTTTCCCAATCTTCAATCAAGGCTTCTTAAAATCAATTAAAAATCAACAACAATCATTTCACATGGAATACAATTTCAAAAAGGTCCACACTGTGAAGGACCTCGCCATATCATCAATAGTCCTTTTGGCCGGAGCCGGCCTGTTCTTCGTCAACAAAGGTCTGGGCATCTGCATCGCGGCCTGCGGTCTGTTCATGTTTCTTGTCTATAAAGGCGGATACAGGAAAGACGGCAGGGGCATACTGCTCACAAGAAAGTCGGAGAACCTCTGCAAGGCCTGCAGAACATCAATCATCGAATTCCTCGAGGGAAAGAATGCGGCACCAACAATTCAACCGGGGAACGAGGGCGGCAGCATAAGGTTTGACGTCTATTTCAACAAGGCCGAACGTGTCGCGTACGCACAACTGTATGATTTCTGCAACTACACCTACGAACCGGCAACCGGACTTGTCGAACTTAAGGACGACAGGGCGGACAAACTGATTTCCCTATTATAGAGACTTATGGCACTGTACCTTCTGATATTCTCGGCGATTGTCGCCATTTGCGTATTCTTCAACAAATTCTCGGGCAAGGTGGGAATCCCTGTCCTGCTGTTCTTCCTGATGCTCGGACTGCTCTGCGGCAGCCAGTATGACGAATTTGCAGCCCAGAGGGGCTGGATAGTGGGAGACATAAGCACCATGGCGCTCATATTCATAATGTTCTATGGCGGTTTCGGAACGCGTTGGAAATCCGCCAGGCCGATAGTCGTGGAGGCCGGCCTGCTGGCAACCGCCGGGGTGGCCCTCACCGCCGCATTTGTCGGTCTGTTCTGCCATTTCGCGCTGGGTTGGGCCTGGCTCGAGAGTTTCCTGATGGGTGCAGTGATAAGTTCCACTGATGCGGCGACGGTGTTTTCAATACTCCGTTCCCGCAAACTGGGGTTGAAGAACAACAGCGCTCCGCTTCTTGAAGTGGAAAGCGGTTCCAACGACCCTATGTCATATATGCTCACGGCCGTGATGCTGTCACTTTTCAGCGGCGGCATCTCGACCGGCGGCATAGTATGGCAGATATTCACGCAGATTGCCTTCGGCGCTGCAGGAGGCCTTGTCATTGCCACTGGTGCCGTATTCCTCATTAAGAGGATCAACCTCCAGAGCAACGGTTTCGACCTGCTGCTCTTCATCGCCGTTGCGCTGGTCTCGTACGCATTGCCCGACCTGGTCGGCGGCAACGGGTACCTGAGCGCATATATCGTGGGCATCGTGCTCGGCAATACCGAATTCCCCGAGCGGAAGCCGCTGGTTTCGCTTTTCGACGCCATCACTAGCCTGATGCAGATTGTCATTTTCTTCCTGCTCGGAATGCTGGCCATACCTTCCAGCCTGCTGCACTCGCTGCTTCCGGCCCTGATAATATTCGCGTTCCTGACACTCCTTGCCCGTCCGCTGGCGGTATGCGGCGTGCTGGTTCCTTTCAGGAAATATCCGTTCAAGCAGCTGGAACTGATTTCATTCGTAGGACTCCGCGGAGCGGCATCAATAGTGTTTGCTATCAACATTCTGACCTCGGGCGTTGAGTTGCAGAATGACATTTTCAGCATTGTGTTCTGTATTGTGCTGGTTTCAATCGCGATCCAGGGCTCGTTGATTCCTGCCGTAGCAAAGGCAACGGGAATGACCGATACGGGCGAAGATGTGATGACGACCTTCAGCGATTTCAGCGAAAGCGCAGAGATGTCCTTCGGGGAAATACGCATTACGGAGACAAGCAGTTGGAACAACCGCCGGATAAAGGACCTGGACCTGCCTCAGGACTGCCTTGTCGCGCTTGTCGTGCGGGGGGATGAACGCATCGTGCCGAAGGGGGACACTTTGCTTCAGGCAGGTGACGAAATTGTAATGTGCACACGCTCCTTCCAGGACAAGGGCACAGACAGTCTTGTCCGGCATCCTCTGGCGGCAAACAGCAAATGGGCCGGCCATAAGGTCAGTGAGTATCCGAGAAAAGACGGAAGCCTCCTTGTGATGATTCAGAGAGGCGAGGAGAGGATTATTCCCAATGGAAATACCATCCTCATGAAAGGTGACGTGCTGGTGCTGCTCAAAAGAGCATGAAAGCAATCGGCAGTTCAATTATTCTGCCGGGCAAATTCACCCGGGATTCGAAAAAATATGTAACTTTACGCTATGAAATCACTTAAGTCATTCTTTTTTGCCCTGTTCCTTTGCGCCGGAATGGCCTTCGGGACTGTTGAGGCCCGTGCCTGGGGCCAGAAAGGGCACGACGTGGTCTGCTCGGTAGCCGAGCGCCATCTGTCGAAAAAGGCGGCAAAGAAAATCTCCGAAGTTCTCGACGGAAAGTCTATTGTCTACTGGGCCAACTGGCTCGATAATGCCAGCCATACTCCCGAGTATGCGTATACCAAGACCTGGCACTACAAGGACATCGATCCGGATGAGACCTATGAAACGACTGTCCTCAACGAAAGCGGAGACTGCGTCACGGCTATCAACGCCCAGGTGGAGGCCCTCAGGAGCGGAACACTCAACAAGGAGGCCGAGGCCCTTGCGCTCAAGATTCTCGTCCACGTGGTGGGTGACCTCCATTGTCCCATGCACTCGGGCCGCAAGAACGATCTGGGCGGCAACAAATGGCAGGTCCAGTTTTTCAACAAGGGCACCAATCTCCACTCCGTCTGGGACTCCGACCTTGTCGAGTCCTCTCATAAATGGACATTTACCGAGTGGACCGACCAGATAGACCGGACCGACAGGAACACTGCCAAGACCTTGGCTGAAGGCACTCCGGACGATTGGTGCAAGGAAACACACGAGGTGGCCGAGCAGGTATATGCAATGACTCCGGTCGGTTCTAAAATCTCATATGACTACGTCGCTGCAAGTGCGCCTGTTATCGAGCAGCAGCTTCTCCGGGCAGGACTCCGTCTTGCCTCCCTCCTCAACGAGGTCTACAAATAACCGGTTCATTTTGATGGCGAAAAAAACAGACGTATGAAAAGGCCGGTCTTATGCATGTCCTTGACTTTGTGCCTGACTTTGACTGTCAGGGCCGGGGACATGTCCGCGTGTGGCGGCAATTCCGTCCTGTTTCTTGACAACGGCCGTGATTTCTATAGGGAACTGTCATCTGCCATCGGCAAGGCCTCTTCATATATCTGCTTCGAATATTACAGCGTCGGTAAAGATTCCACGTCTACGGCCATACTCGATCTCCTGCAGAAGAAGGCTGAATCGGGGGTCGCTGTCTATGCCATCATAGATGATTACGGCAGCCGGCACCGGCCTTGTCCGATGACGGACTCCACTCTCGAAAAATATCGTGCGGCCGGTCTTGACATAGCCATCTTCAACAAATACAACGCTGGCACTCCGTTGCCAAGGGACCACCGCAAACTGACGGTCATAGACGGTGTCACCGCCTTTGTCGGCGGCATGAACATAAATGACTGGTATGTCCACCCTTCGGCAGAGCTCGGCCCAATCCGCGATTTCACGCTTCGCCTTGACGGGCCGGTCGCCTCTGACCTTGCAGAGGAGTTCGTGAAGACTTGGAACGCCTGGGCAAAACGCGGGAAACTTGTGCTTCCCGAGGTTCAGGCCGTGACGGGACAGGGCAGCCTTGAGGTCAGTGTCGTCCCGACGGACGGATTGGAACACAATCCCACCGTCGCCCGAAACTACAAAACGCTTATCAAGTCGGCAGAGTCATCTGTCGTGATAGCCAATGCCTATCCTATCGCTTCCGCGCCTGTGGTCACCGCACTCAAAAGAGCTGCCGGCAGGGGAGTGAAGATCGACATTTTCATCGGTGAAAGGACTGACCTTCCGGAAATGTTGAGAAAGCGTCAGGAGCATATCCTCCTGATGCTTTCCAAGGTTGAGAATATAAATGTCCATGTGCTGGCCGGGTCCTTTGTCCACGGCAAGGTGATATCTGTCGATTCGCAGACAATTATGGTCGGTTCAGCAAACCTCGATTACCTGAGCCGCACCACCAATCTCGAACTCTGTGTCCGCTTCGTAGACCAGGAAACGGCATCCCGCTTTGAGAAAGCGATGTTTTTGATAACGAAATGATACGATTTGCTATGCTGATCTGCGGCAGTCGGCTAAATTTGCATATCGAAACACTGAAACTATCATAATTATGAAATCCAAGACTGAATCATTGATTGTTGCAGCTGTCATGCTGCTTGGCACGGCTCTGACATCATCCGCACAGGAGATGGTGTTCCAGACTGCGAAATATTGTTCCGGAGACAACAAGGCATGGAGCCGCAACGACTGCGACGACAACGGATGGCGCGAAATCGACGTCAACAGGGAGTGGACCTATCAGGGCGTGGACAATGCTGATGCGTACGGATGGTACCGCATCCACCTCACTCTCCCGTCATCGATGAAGGCTGCCGACCCTAACAAGAAGGCTCTTGTGATCGACCTTGGATTTGTCGACGACTGCGACGAGACTTTCTTCAACGGGACACTTGTCGGAAAAATAGGGACAATGCCGTGCGACCCGGAAGGTTATGAGAGCAAATACAATTTCCGCCGCCACTACCTTGTGAATCCGGCCCTGATACGCTGGGACAAGGACAATGTGATTGCGGTGAGGGTGTACAACGGAGGCGATCCGGGCGGAATTTTCGGCGGCCCGGTCAAGGTCAGAATGGCCACCGTATCGGATTTTGCCGATATAAACTTCTCCGAAAAGGGGGATGTTTGCCATGTGGAACTCAGTTCGGTTTATGCACTGAAGGGAAGTTTCAAGGTTGAAGGCATCGACCTCGAAACCGGGCAGAAGGTGGATGGCAGTTCCATCAGCGTCAATGCATCTGCCAGAAAGGCCGCGGCCGGAGTGGGTATCGACTGTCCGTACAGTGTGCGCAGACAGGTCCAGTGGACGGCTACATTCATCGACAGCAAGAGCGGGCAGGAAGCCTCTCTGACATTCATCCCGAAATATATCCTCACTCCTGACGCTCCTGCGGCTCCACGCTATAACGGACCGCTCGTGTTCGGTGTAAGGCCCGGCTCGCCAATAATCTTCCGAATGCCATTCTCCGGAGAGCGTCCTATGAAATTCTCCGTGGAAGGACTTCCAGAGGGGGTTACGCTTGACAAGGAGAACGGTATCCTCGGCGGCAGTGTCGAAAACGAGGGAGACCATACACTCACACTTGTGGCGGAGAATGCACACGGGATCGCCCGCCAGCAGTTTACGCTTAAGGTCGGCGCCACAATAGCTCTTACTCCGCCTATGGGGTGGAACTCATGGAACTGCTGGGGTCTCGCCGTTTCGCAGGAACGGGTCATATCCTCGGCACAGGCCATCCTGAGCAAGGGACTTGCCGATTACGGGTATTCCTACATAAACATCGATGATGCATGGCAGGCTGATGCGCGTGATTCAGACGGCACAATCCTGACAAACGACCGCTTCCCGGACATCAAGGGGCTTGGTGACTGGCTTCATTCGAACGGACTTCGCCTCGGCATCTATTCCTCGCCGGGAGACCTGACCTGCGGCTCGTATCTTGGTTCCATAGGGCACGAACAGCAGGATGCGGAAACCTACAACGAATGGGGTGTGGACTATCTCAAATATGACTGGTGCGGCTATTCCAGGGAGTTTGCCAGGGATCCGGACAAATCCGTGGCCTCATATGTGCGTCCATATCTCCTTATGGAGCAGTATATACGCAAACAGCCACGTGACATATTCTATTCACTGTGCCAGTACGGAATGGCCGATGTGTGGAAATGGGGACACGCCGTTGATGCCAATTCATGGCGAACAACGGGCGATATCACCGATACCTGGGCTTCTCTCTATGACATAGGTTTCGTGCGCCAGGCCGGACTCGCTCCGTATGCACAGCCTGGCCATTGGAACGACCCGGACATGCTCGTGGTAGGCAAACTCGGGTGGAGCGCAAACCTCAGGGAGTCAAGGCTCACTCCCGATGAACAGTACACGCACATAAGCCTGTGGGCTCTTCTTGCCTCCAATCTGCTCATTGGCTGCGACGTGGCACAGATGGATGACTTCACATTGGCGCTGCTGTGCAATAATGAGGTTAACGCCGTAAATCAGGACATGCTCGGACATCAGGCGTCCAGGGACATCGTTGACGGGGACATACAGGTATGGAGCAGACCCCTCGCTGACGGAAATACGGCAGTGGGGATATTCAACCTCGGGGAGGGAATCGCCACTGCCGATATCGGGAAATATCTTGACAAACTGGGGGTCAGCGGTAACGTCCGCGACCTGTGGAGACAGAAAGACATACCTGCCGGCGAATGCCTCATCGCCCCTCACGGAGTCAAGCTGATTAAAATTACTGAGAACCTGTAGTGACGGGTTCTCAGTAACTGTTATTTATATTTCGCAAGCTTCGCAATAGTCTTGGCTATGTCGGTGTTGTCCTTGCAGGATGCGAATTCCTGGGCACCGGCACCCATCACATAGAGTCCGACAGGTGTTGCGGAATGATCGCCCCTGTGATATATGACACCGGCTTTCTGTCCGAGGTAGCGTACTGCCTCGACTGCAAGCCTCTGGTTGGAACTGTAGAGATCCCTGATATTGTCGGTGTTCAAGTCAATGAAAGTCTGTTTGTAAAGGTCTGAAAGGATAAGTTCCTCTTCATGGCTTACTTCGACGGTGTCCCAGAAACCAAGCTGCTCCTTGAGAAGGTTCTTTACCTGTCCCCAGGTGACTTCCTCGTTGTCCCTTCCCAACTGCATCATCAGATAGGTGAGTCTGTTGAGGCTGCATTTCTGACTCTTGATGAGGCCGATGTTGCCATTCTTTACAATGCAGAAGCCTGTTTCGTGGTCGGCTGTAACAACAATGAGTGTCTCGTCGGGATGCTGTCTGTAGAACTTGAGGGCAAGGTCTATCGACTTTGAGAAATCAATGATTTCGATGATGCCCGTGGCCGGATCCTGGGAGTGTCCGGCATGGTCGATCTGAGCTCCTTCGGCCATGAGGAAGAAACCTTTCTTCGAATTGGCGTAGAGATGGTCGATGGCCGCTGCAGTGATTTCCTCGAGAGAAGTGGCGGAACCGTCATTGTCGATTGCATATTGCAGTGCGTTTGATTTCAGATTCTCCGAGAGGCAGAGCACCTTGCCTTTTGTGCCGTGCTTATAGGCATTTTTGCCTGTGAAGACTGTGTAGCCGTGCTGGCGTGCCTGTTCGCACCAGTATTCACCTCCGTCCTTTGGTGGCCATACGGAAGGCCCGCCGGCAAAGTCTATGTCGGCTTCCATAAGCTGGCCGCCGAGGATTTCCTCATCATTGCGGCTCGGGGCATGGCCGTAGAATGCCGCCGGTGTGGCCAGGGTAAGGGCATCGGAGGAAATGATTCCGACAGCATAGCCGCTGTGCTTTGCCTTGTCGGTGATCGGGGTGGTCCAACTGCCATCCGGACGCATTCCTACTGCGCCGTTGTTGACCTTCTCGCCGCTTCCGAGTGCTGTGCCGCCTGCAGCAGAGTCAGTCACGGTAGCGTTGGCAGGGAATGTGGTCACAAAGGTCGTGACAGGGAAATGCCTGAAATTGAGTTCCCCCATACCCTGGGACTGCATGTAAAGCTCTGTGGCCATGGCCTGGTTGACGCCCATGCCGTCACCGATGAAATAAAAGATATACTTCGGGGTCTTTCCCCATACAGAAACGCTGCACAGCAGAACCGCAGCAATAAGAATAATCCGGAATTTTTTCATGTCAGAATGTTTTGTTGTTCTGCAAAGGTACGAAAATAAAAATGTATATTTGCGTATTCCAAACAATAATGCATCAATATATCCCGCCATGAACCTCAAAAAACTTCTCGCCGGCATCATTGCCTTTGCCGCCATTGTCATTGCCATTTCTTCCTGCGCAAGGGTCGGCCTGTCCGCCTCTGTGCTCATGATGAATTCAGAATGCCCTGTCTATTGTGGAGAGGGAATCTATCTGTCAAGCATATTCGAGGAGAATGGTGACGTCATCATCGTGGTGGAGCAGGAAAATTCCACCCTGAGCAGTCTGTATGGCGGAATACTGGGTCTTGTGGGCAACTGGGGACTGGGCACTTTCGTGGAGGATCAGTTGCTGGATGAACTGAAAAGTGACCCCGACTGCCGGAAGTTCCTCGAAGTCTGCCGCAAGGCGGATGCCGACATTGTGCTCCGCTTCTGTGGCCAGGACATCCGTATCGACAGTTGGAAACTATAAAATAAACGGATTAATTACTTGTTTACTATGGCAAACGGACAATTGCGCCTTGATGAGGCGAACAAGAAACTTGCCGGTGTATGCGCCGGCGTTGCGAATTTCTTTGGTCTTGACGTGACTATCGTCAGACTGGTGTGGGTGCTCGCAGTCCTCTTCGCGGGAGTGGGCCTTCTCGCTTACCTTATCCTCTGGATTGTAGTGCCAAAGGCATAATCTGCAAACATTCTAAGCCCTGCTGTCGGGATCGATCTGGGAATCCTTGAGTCCCAGGAAGTAGAGGATGCCGTCGAGCCCGATGGTGGATATCGACTGGTTGGCCGTGGCCTTGACCTTTGGCTTGGCGTGGTATGCGATGCCGAGTCCCGCGAGGTTGATCATAGGCAGGTCGTTGGCGCCGTCTCCGACAGCGACTGACTGCGACAGGTTGATGTTCTCGAACTGGCACAGCAGGCGGAGCAGTTCAGCCTTGCGTCTTCCGTCCACGACTTCGCCGACATATTTTCCTGTCAGTTTGCCGTCCTTGATCTCGAGTTCGTTGGCATAGACATAGTCGAAACCGAACTTCTGCTGCAGGTATTTCCCGAAATATGTGAATCCTCCGGAGAGGATGGCGGTCTTGTAGCCGACTCTCTTGAGGATCATCATCATCCTTTCCAGCCCTTCGTTGAAAGGCAGGTTGCGGGCGATTTCGTCCATCACCGACACGTCCAGCCCCTTGAGCAGGGCCACGCGGCGCGTGAAACTCTCCGTGAAGTCTATTTCTCCACGCATCGCACTGGCCGTAATGGCCTTGACCTGCTCGCCGACGCCGGCCCTCTCGGCCAGTTCGTCAATGACTTCGGTGTGGATCAGTGTGGAGTCCATATCGAAGCAGATGAGGCGGCGGCTGCGGCGGAAAATGTCGTCCTTCTGGAATGACAGATCCATTCCGGTGCCTCCGAGACTCATAAGTTCGTTCTTGAATGCATCCCTTTCATCATCGTTGAGACTTCCCCTGACGGACAGTTCGATGCATGACTTGGAGTTGGGGTTGTCATTGTGCAGGGACGGCCTTCCGGTCAGACGCGTGATGGCGTCGATGTTGAGTCCGTGCCTTGCCACGACGCCCGTCACGTCGGAAATGTTGCGCGCAGTGACGGTGCGTCCGAGCATGGTCACGATGTAGCGGTTCTTGCCCTGGCGTGCCACCCAGGCGTTGTAGTTCTCCTCGTCGATGGCGGTGAAGCGTATCTGCACGCCCAGCTCCGATGCCTTGAAGAGCAACTCCTTCATTATGAAGCCACTCTTGTCGGTCGTGGTGCAGAAAAGTATCGCGAGGGTGAGTGATTTATGGATGTTCGCCTGTCCGATGTCGAGAATCGAGGCATCGTGGCGGGCGAGTATGTCTGTAAGTGCGGTGGTCATTCCCGGACGGTCCGGGCCGGAGATGTTGACCTGTATTATTTCCAGTTCCTGCTGCATCATTGTCTTTTTTATCTCTGCAAAGTTAGTTTAATTTTTGCTATCTTCGCAGAAATAAACTCTATAAAATGAAAAGAACAATACTGATTACCGCATTGACGCTCACGGCGTCGCTCTCCATTTCCGCGCAGACATTTACCGAATGGCAGGACCCTGCCGTCAATGAAGTCAACCGTCTTGCAATGCATACAGCCTTCTTTCCGTTCGAATCCGTCGAGGCGTCGCAGGGTGCCCCGGAGCAGGCAGCAAACTATATGAGTCTGTCAGGGACATGGAAGTTCAACTGGGTGGCAGATGCCGACCAGAGGCCGGCGGGGGACTTTTTCAAGCCCGGTTTCAATGATTCTTCATGGGACACGATGCCTGTCCCCGGTATCTGGGAACTGAACGGTTATGGTGACCCGCTGTATTCAAACATACCTTATGCCTGGAACAACCAGTACCAGAACAATCCGCCTGTCCCGCCGACAAAGGACAACCATGTCGGGACATACCGCCGCGAATTCACCGTCCCTGCCGGATGGAAGGGTAAGGAAGTGATTGCGCATTTCGGGTCTGTCACGTCCAATATGTACCTCTGGGTGAACGGCAAGTTCGTGGGTTACAGCGAGGACAGCAAGCTGGAGGCCGAGTTCGACATTACCAAGTTTGTCAAGCCGGGGGAGAAGAATCTCTTCGTGTTCCAGGTGTTCCGCTGGTGTGACGGCACCTACCTGGAATGTCAGGATTTCTGGCGTCTGAGCGGCGTGGCGCGCGATTCATACCTTTTCGCAAGGCCGAAAAAGCACATAACCGACATCCGTGTCATGCCTGACCTGGATGAGGCATACACTGACGGCCATCTTGATGTGGATGTGACGGCTTCAGCCAAACTCCCTGTCAAGGCCGAACTCCTTGATGCCGAAGGCAAAGTCGTGGATGTTCAGGAAGCGTCCGCTGCCGGCGCCCGGCTCTCATTCGATGTCGCAGGCGTCAAAAAGTGGACAGCCGAGACACCGTACCTCTACACCCTGCGTGTCAGCACTGCAGACGAGACCATCCCTGTCAAGGTCGGATTCCGCAAGGTCGAGATTGCGGGCCGCCAGGTCCTTGTCAACGGCCAGCCGGTCCTCATCAAGGGCGCGGACCGTCACGAGATGG
Source organism: Candidatus Cryptobacteroides sp. (assembly GCA_045599265.1). Taxonomy (GTDB): domain Bacteria; phylum Bacteroidota; class Bacteroidia; order Bacteroidales; family UBA932; genus Cryptobacteroides. Next base: position 15,485 of record JAZRVQ010000023.1, read on the forward strand.
ATCCGGACGGAGGCTATGTGGTGAGCCGTGAAAGGATGCTCCAGGACATCAGGATAATGAAGGAATTCAATATCAATGCTGTCCGTACGAGCCACTACCCGAATGACGATTACTGGTACGACCTGTGCGACCAGTACGGCATCTACGTGGTTGCAGAGGCCAATATCGAAAGCCACGGCATGGGGTACGGCGAGGAGTCGCTGGCCAAGAGGGACGACTTCCACCTTGCCCACCAGCAGCGCAACCAGCGCAATGTCGAGCGCAATTTCAACCATCCGAGTGTCATATTCTGGTCACTCGGCAACGAGGCCGGCGACGGCAGGAATTTCCATGATGCCTACGACCTTGTCAAGTCCATCGACCCGTCCCGCCCGGTGCAGTATGAACGCGCAGTTTTCGAAGAGGGCGGCAAGAGCGACATTTTCTGCCCGATGTACATGGATTACGAAGACTGCATCAGGTATTGCGAGGACAAGTCACAGACCAGGCCGCTGATCCAGTGCGAGTACGCACACGCGATGGGCAACTCCCAGGGCGGTTTCAAGGAATATTGGGACATAATCCGCAAATACCCTGAATACCAGGGCGGTTTCATCTGGGACTATGTGGACCAGGCATTGCGCGGCACGGGAAAGGACGGTGTCGAGATATACAAATATGGCGGTGACTACAACCGTTATGACGCGTCTGACGGGAATTTCAACTGCAACGGCCTGATCAGTCCGGACCGTGTGCCTAACCCGCACATGTACGAGGTAGGATATTATTACCAGAACATCTGGACCAGTCTGTATGACGGCCGTATTGATATCTACAATGAGAATTTCTTCCGTGACCTGTCGGCATACAGGATGGAATGGGAGGTCCTCAGGGACGGAAAATGGATACGCGGTGGCCGCATGGACGAAATCAATGCCGGTCCGCAGGAGCATGCACTGCTCCGGTTCAGCGTCGGCGACATTTCCGGTGATGGGGAATACCTTTTCAATGTGAAATATGTCCTCAAGGACGATGAGGGCCTGCTCCCGGCAGGATTTGCCGTCGCAAAGCAGCAGATAGTCCTCAAGCCATACAAGGCCGGGAGTCTGGAGGTCAGGAATGCGGTGGTCAACAACCGTGAGACCGTCCTTCCTGTCATCGATGAGACTGACCGTCAGTACCTTGTCATCAAGGGAGAGGGCTTTGACATAGAGTTCAGCCGCCGCACCGGCTTTGTGAATGTTTACAGGCTCGGCGGCATGGATATCCTCAAGGACGGCGCCGAACTCAAGCCTAATTTCTGGCGCGCTCCTACCGACAACGACCTCGGTGCCAATCTGCAGTTCCGTTACGGTGTCTGGAAGAACCCTTCATTCAGGCTCAAGTCCCTTGATGCCGCTCTTGAAGACGGAATTGCGTGTGTCAGGGCTGTGTATGACATGCCTGATGTAAGCGGCTCGATGACACTGACATACCGTATCTGCAACACCGGAGCCATGCTCGTGAGTGAGAATTTTGACGCACAGGGGACCGGCGTGGCTGACATGTTCCGTTTCGGAATGCAGCTGCCTATGCCGGCATCGTTCGAGCACATTGTGTACTATGGCCGCGGACCGATAGAGAATTACTCCGACCGTCAGGGCTATGCCGGAATCGGCATATTCGACCAGACCGTCACGGAGCAGTTCTATCCGTACATCCGTCCTCAGGAAACTGGCGGCAAGAGCGACATCCGCTGGTGGACGCTGCTCAATTCCGCAGGAAAGGGCATCAAGGTCACCTCTGCCGAGCCGTTCTCGGCATCGGCGCTCCACTACACGGTCGAGTCTCTGGACGAGGGCCTGTTCAAGCATCAGACCCATTCCCCGGAGGTCCAGCCTGCCGACCTTACCAACTTCCTGTTCGACAAAGTCCAGACCGGTCTTGGCTGTGTCAACAGCTGGTATTCCATCGCAAGGGATGAGTATCAGGTACATTACGGTGATTACGAATTCAATTTCCTGATAGAACCTGTGCTGAACCAATTCTGATGTATGATACGTAAAATGTTCACCGCGCTGTTTGGCGCCGCCTTGTCTGTCTGTGCATTGGCGCAGAATCCTTACCTTCCGATGTGGGAATTCATCCCTGACGGAGAACCATACGTCTTCGAGGACCCTGACCGTCCCGGAGAATACCGGGTATATATTTATGGCTCGCACGACTCGCTGGTCACAGAGTATTGCGGCCGGGAACAGGTGGTATGGTCCGCTCCTGTGACAGACCTTTCGGCGTGGAGGTATGACGGTGTGATATTCGAGTCGCTGCGTGGCGCCGACGGCAATCTGCTCAAGCCGGACGGCAGGGGCGATGTCCTGTATGCCCCCGACGTGGCGTTGAAGACGGACCCCGACGGCAGCAGGAAATATTATCTGTATCCCAACAATCAGGAATGGGGGAGGAACGGCATGGTGGCTGTGAGCGACCGTCCTGACGGGCCTTTCAAGGTGTGCAACTGGGACCCGTCCAACCCTGCCGCGACTGACGGCGTGCTGCGTTTTGACCCGGCGGTCTTTGTCGATGACGATGGCCGCGTGTATGGATATTGGGGCTTCGGCGAGTCCTGGATGGCCGAACTCGACCCGGAGACGATGGCGACGGTCAAGCCCGGCTGCGAGCCCCTGCATAACATGGTTTCGGGTCAGGACGATGAAGGTGTCTTCCATTTCTTCGAGGCTTCCTCGATGCGCAAGATAGGTGGAAAATATGTGCTGATATACAGCCGCATGACGCCTGACGGCGAGTTCGGAATGCCCCGGAGCAATTACAACCTTGCCTATGCCTATTCCGACAATCCGCTCGGTCCGTTCACATATGGCGGCACCATCATCGATGCTCGTGCGCGTGACGTGGATGCAAAAGGCAATACGGTAGCGACGGCCAATCCGTACGGCAACACGCACGGCAGCCTGTGCGAGGCCGGTGGCCGGTGGTGGGTGTTCTATCACCGCCAGACCGGTACTGACGAGTATTCGCGTCAGGCCATGGTTGCCCCAGTGACAATGGAGATTGAGGATTGGCCTGGCGGCAGAGTGACCATCAACGAGGCTGAATACACTTCCGAGGGTTTCCGCACCGAGGGTCTTGACCCGCTTGAGCGCTGCGAGGCCGGCTGGGCATGCTATCTGACCAATCCTGATGGAGTGGGGCAGGAATATCCGCATTTCTTCTTCTCCGGCTCGTACGTGCAGCCGGTACGGCCTGATCCGCAGACTGGTGAGGCTCCCGCTTTCTGCTGCCCTGTCGTCAACAATACGGCCGGTTCGGTGGTCGGGTACAAGTATTTCAACCTTGACCGCCTCTCCGGTGCGCGGCATGTCGATCTGGCGATGAACCTTGTTCCGAAGGGCGTCAGGGGCCGAATTGTCGTCATGGCCGGCGGCCCGACACGTTCCAAAGGGGGCAGGAAGGTCGGCTGCATCAGGCTTGGCAGGGGAGACGTCTCCAGAATGGGGGAAGGTGCTGACCTGCAGCTGCGTACGTCGGTTGACGCTCTGGCCTCCCTCAGCGGCAAGCAGCCGGTGTATTTCGTCTTCAAGTCTTCCCGCAAGGGCGTGTCACTGTGCGATCTGCACAATTTCTGCTTTGAGGTAAAATAAATTTTTTGAAATAAGAATTCTTTGTCTATCTTTGCAGTCCGAAAAATAAAAGGAGGTGATTTAGCATGATTATAGTACCGGTAAAGGAAGGCGAGAACATCGAGAAAGCTCTCAAGAAATTCAAAAGAAAATTCGAGAAGACAGGCGCCGTTCGTGAACTCCGTGCACGCAGAGAATTCCAGAAGCCATCAGTAAAGAAGAGAGTGGCTATGCAGAAGGCTATCTACGTACAGCATCTCCAGCTTGAGGACGAGCAGTAATCTCAGCATAAGAAAAAAGGTCGGAACACAATGTTCTGGCCTTTTTTCTTGTGCTTAACAAAAATGTTTGCCAAATTTGGCAAACATTTTTTTTGTTGCAGCAACAGCCCATGGAAAGTCCATTCGTATATGACAAATATGTGACCGGCAAGAATTATGTCGGACGCAAGAAGGAGTGCGCCACCCTGGCGAACATGCTTTCGGCCGGGGAGAACATTGTTATCTACAGCCCTCCGAAGACAGGCAAGATGTCGGCCATCCAGCAGACTCTGTTCAATATGAAGATGAGCGGCGTGCAGTATTCGGTCTGTACGGTCAACCTGTTCAATGTCAGGACTGTGGAGGATTTGCTCCTGAAATGGGGCAGCGCCGTGATCCGATCCGTGGCTTCAACTCCGGACGAGTACCAGACCATCATCAAGAAGCACCTTGCCAACACTCATTTCGTGTTCGACCGTGCCCGTTATGCCGACTGCGACGAGGTCGTGTCGATGAACTGGGAGGCCGATCCCGGCGACATTTTCTTCATGCTCCGCCTGCCCGGGCGCATTGCCTCGTCGAGAGGTGAGAAGATGTTCATGGTGATTCAGGAATTCCAGACCGTTGCCACCCTTGACGGTTCCGAAAAGGTCCTGAGGGCGTTCAAGGAAGTGTTCGGCGAGAGGCGTCTCGACGGTTCGGGATGTTCGTACATCATCACAGGTTCGCGCTACAACGCAATGGATGCACTTTTCCGTGTCTCCCCGCTTTTCAAGGGCATTGTGGAACGCTTCATCATCCCTGACGCAGAGGAGCAGGAAATCACCGACTACATTGTGCGCGGAATGCTTGTGACCGGCAAGGTGATAGAGAAGGACGCTGCGATGAGCATTGCCGGCACGTTTGAGCGTAACTTGTGGTATGTGAGCCACTTCATGTCGATATGTGACTCCATGACAAAGGGTTATATTACGAATGCCGTGATGATGGACGCTCTCCGCGTGCTGGTGTCGGTCCATGCCCCGCGCTTTGAGAGCATTATATGCAACCTGACCTGGTATCAGATCAGTTTTCTCCAGGCGGTCATCGACGGAATCACCCGTTTCACTTCCTCGGCTGTCGTGCGCAAGTACGGACTCAATTCGTCGGCAAATGTGCTAAGGGTCCGCGAGGCGTTGATGAAGAAGGAGATTCTGACCTTCAATGAGTCCGATGAACCAGTCATTCTGGACCCGCTTTTCCGTTATTGGCTCGAAAAAACATATTTCGCGAAATGAAAAAAAGAAAATTAGTTGTTCTGACCGGCGCCGGTGTGTCGGCAGAGTCCGGAATCAGTACGTTCAGGGATTCCGACGGTCTTTGGGAGAACCACAATGTCGAGGATGTCGCAGATATCCGCGGCTGGTACCGCAATCCGGGGCTCGTGCTCGACTTCTACAATGAACGCCGGGCCCAGCTTGCCACGGTAAAGCCCAATGCCGCCCACCTCGCCATCGCGGAAATGGAGAAGGACTGGGATGTCACTGTCATAACGCAGAACGTTGACAATCTTCACGAAAGGGCGGGGAGCACCAGGATTATCCACCTGCACGGCGAACTTACAAAGGTGCGCCCGGTCAACTGCTGCAACGATGCGGACAATTACAGCACAAGGTCTGTCTTTGATATCGGCTATGAGAGCATACACCTTGGCGACAAGGCTCCGAACGGCTCCCAGCTGCGTCCGCACATCGTCTGGTTCGGCGAGGCTGTGCCGAATATCGAGAAAGCGATGGATGAGGTCGCTTCGGCGGATATGCTGCTCATTGTGGGCACTTCGATGCAGGTCTATCCGGCCGCCGGGCTTTACCGCTATGCCGGTTGGGAGACTCCGATTTATGTGATTGACCCGAAGGATGTCCTGGTCAGCGATTCGCGCATCATCCATATCCGTGACGTCGCCACCAGGGGCATGGAGGAGTTCCGCCGCATTGTTGCTGAAAATCAGTGATTTTTTCCTGAGCCTTTGCTTTATTCCCGTCAGGCCGGCTTTCCCCTAATGATAGGGGAACCTGAAGGGGTTAATACAAGTCCGCATCAGCGGACCGGCCGGGCCGGGTATTTGCGCCAGCAAATACGGAAAGGCGAAAAGGCCGGCTTTCCCCTAATGATAGGGGAATATGAAGGGGTAAATGAAAGTCCGCACCAGCGGACCGGCCGGGCCGTGCCCTCAATATTGACATAGCGGCTACGCCGTCCGAAGTCCCATTGCCCATCCGGTACAAAACCTTGTTGCAATTCACCTCGGACGGTGATGTGCCTTGTAGGGTCTTGCAGGGCCATGTGATGTCCGAGGTCTCCCACGGCGAGGGACACCTCGGACACCCACAAAAGTTAAGATACTGATAATCTGTTACTTAGTTTTTGTGGGTGTACGAGGTGAATTTCACTAGACGGACTTGCGTGCGCGCTGCTTCCCGCCGCCGCTCAAGGTCGCTCTGCATCGCTGCCTGACGGCAAAGAAAAAGGGCTCGGCTACATATTCGCCGGCCCTATACATGTCATAGGTTAACTGGGATTAATTCATAGTTTCCAATGAAAATCTCCCATAGAGAAGTACTGCTAAACAATGATTGCGCATCACCTGTTTTGCGAGTCAGGAACTTTTTCGTAGTAAACTTTCCATAATTGACATTCCCGAACCCTTCTTCCTTTCCGATTACGGAGAAATCCTTTCCAATATTGAAATAAAAAGGGTCGTTTTCTACGTCATCTTCATACACAATGGCACCATTTTTTATTAAAATTAACCGTTTGTGAGAATCCATAATTACGCGACGATTGTAGTAATCCGCCATTCCCAAAGCATGGGCAATGAAAGACATCTGTTCGAATTCATAAAACACATAAGCTGTGTCGTAGTCACATTTCAGAATCTCTGACAAATCTATTACCGAAGAATCAGGCAGTTTGTGTCCGGGTTGGGAATAGATATATTTCCCAATTTTGTACTGCGCCCCGCCACATGAAGTCAAGAGTAATCCTGTGAATAAAATGACACACAGGCCGATAGGATTCAGTTTACTTGTTGAGCCCATATTGATTTTTTTGATTAATAATACTTAACCCTTGTTCATATTGTTCTTTTGATATTTTCTCTCTTCCAATGGAAAATGTTCCGTCCTCATTTTGTGACACCACCCACAGTCCCTCTTTATAATAGGTTTCTAAAACAACTGATGGTAAAGATAAATAATCGTCTGTGTTTTCCCCAATATTCCTTCCTATCTCATTGTTCAACAAATCTACAGCTTGATCAGCATCTTTCTCCATTGAATATATTGTTTGTGTTATATCCGCTCGAGGATTATCTTCATGGGCATTGCCTATTCTTTTTGCCTGGTGTTCACCGAATTTATTGGTCAACATAGCCTGCCACAACACATGTCTTATAGCATTTTGTTCTGGGCCCAACTTTATGAAACCGTCTACTCCATTAGATAAATTGACAGCAAAATTACTTGCAGAAGAAGATATTGATGTTCCACCATCTATTATACTCCCAACTTGATATGCTTTATACGGATGTGACATGGCATAGCCCGCCGTTCTTAAGTTGTTGTTTTGAATTGGCCATATTCGAGAACTTTTGAAATCAACATGTACTCATATATATACTTCAGCAACAAAAATAACCACGGATTATTTCCATCCGGATCCACGAAGTTCACCGGATCTCCTGCACAGTAGGCATAAGGTGACAAAGAGTAGTATTTCTCGGCGAGCGGGTCGGGCGAGAGCCAGCGGCAGGTGCGGGTGTCGTAGAGACGGGCGCCGTAGTCAAGGTAAGGCAGTCCCGCGATGGTGGACTGGTCCTCCTTGCCTGAGTAGCCCCATCTGCTGTCAAAGAGCTGTGTGGCGGAACATCCCGGGATATTCCCTCCGTAGGTGTAGTAGTCGCTTTCCTCGCAGACGGCCTGTCCGTCAAGGTCGACGACGGCTCTGACGCTGCCCAGATGGCCCCTTACAAAGGTAAACATTTTCAGGGAATCTCCAACACTTGCGACAAGACTTTCTGGAAGAAGTATGCTCTCGAGGCTTTCGTTTCCGTCCGCATCGGAGTGGAGGATGAATGTCCCTCGGTAGAGCGTTGCGCTGCCGTCACCCTTCCTTGCCTCAATCTTGGTGCCATCGGCAAGGTAGATGTATTTTACTGCCAGCTCATTCAAATTGGAGAAGTGGAACACCCCTGCCTCGCTCATCCTGCCTATTGCATTGTACCTGTATTCAAGTCCAGTGCTGCCGTCGGAGACCATGTTGCCTGCGGCATTGTAGGTGTACCCGAAGGTGCTGGATGAGACGGTGTCACGCACGGAGGCCAGCTGGTTGCCGTGGTATGTGAATCCGAGATTCTCCGAGAGACCTTCAAGTCCATAGCGCTTCAACGAGAGGATGTTGCCCATCCTGTCATACCCGATGTTGTCCTCGACGCATGCGGTTGAAGGGAAGTCGGTTGCCCCAGAGTATGACTTTGTGCCCGTTATCCTGCCGAGAGCGTCGTAGCTGTATCCCTCGGTCCGCGGATTGCCTGCAGCACGTGAGACGGTTGCCTCCGAGATCGTTCCGTCGTATCTCGGAACTGACTGTGACTTCTCCGGGTTCCAGTATTTGAGTTCCTCGTTGAATATCAGATTGTTGCCTATCTTGGATGAGGTGTTGTCCATCCAGCCCTGCATTGTGTAGGAGAAGTCGTCACGCACTGTCCCGGAGCCGTCGGTCACTGTCTTCCTGACAAGCCTTCCGATGCTGTCGTATGTCATAGACGATGAATATGTGATCTCCGAGTCTCCGCTGGAAACGCTTCCACGTCCGATTCTTGTCTGGGAGGCTATGCAGTGGCCGAATGCGTCGTATGTATTGCTTCTGCTGAGCCACAGGGTGTCTGATGGCGCAGCTCCGGCCCTTGCATATTTCTCGGTCTCGGAAAGGACTTTGCCCCTGAGGTCATAGGTCCTGTCCACCTTTGACTGTCCGCCGTCAGGCCAGTCGACCACTGTCTTGACCATTCTTCCGAGGTCGTCGTACTCGTAGTGTTTCTCGGAATACAGCGATGACACCGGATCGTCAACAATGCTGTAGTTGCCGAATGTCGCAGCACGGAGAGGGTATTTCAGGAAGGTTGTGTCCACCACATGGTGTTTCTCCAAGACAAGGTCGCCATCTTCGTATGAGTATGTGCTCAGCGGCCAGGTCCCGGTATGTGGTGAGGCCATCAGGAGCGGAGGGAACGTCGGCTCTCCGGGGTTTATCTCCACCGGATTGGTTTTCTTCAAACTTGCTGATGTCACGCGGCCGGAATTGTCATGGCCAAAAGACTGTGACAACATCGTGTTCCAGTACAGCGAAGGCTCGGAATCGCTCAGCAGATGCCTGCTGTCATAATATGACGTGCTTTTGCCTGCACCCGGAATGGAAGACGAGGAGAGGTCGCCCTTGCTGTCATAGGTGTACACATAGCATGCATCAGCCACTGCACTGTCTTCGGCCGACCATGTGGACGGCTGGCCGGAGCGTGCACGCGATGTCACTTCTGCCGCGAGTTCGGGAGTGATGACCCATGCTGTCCTTCCATGACTGTCATAGACATAATAGGTGTCGTTTTCGTCATTGCCGTCCATCCTTCTTTCGAGCACAGTCCTTCCGCTTCCGTCCGCGAATGTGATGGCGATGTGTCCGTCAGGGCTGGTCGTCACGGTCTTGCGCATCTTTCCGGCAGGGACTGTGCCTGCGACGGTGACGGTGCCATCACTTCCGTCAAAACGGAGGTCTGCCATTTCATTCGAGCCGTTGGATGTCACGACTGTCTGCTGGCGGTGGCTGTCGCCTGCCATCTCCGAGCCCGGCATCCTTGTCCAGGTGCTTCTCGGCGACAGGCAGTTGTCGTACCCGCTCTGCTCGAAGGCGTAATCGCCCTCACCTTCGCCGGCTTCGAGATCCCACCATTCCCGCTGTACTGAAAGCGGTGACTGCACGCTGACCGATGTCCCGGAATACGGAAGGTATTTCCTGCTCTCCACACCACAGTTGTCATAATATTTCAAGGAGATCATCTTGCTCGGGGTTCCTCCCGATGAAGTGAGCCATTGGCGTCCCAGACCGTCGTAAATCACTTTCTCTGTTATGCCCGGCTGGCCGAATGTCTCCGACTGGACGTATTTCAGTGAATAACCCCCCTTGATCTGATAGCCGTATGTATACTGGACCATCAGGCTGTCAGAACCATATATCTTTGACAGACGGCCATGCATGTCATAAGTGTACCTCATCGGTCTTCCGGACGGGCCTGTGATTTCTGAAGCGCCGACGGACGGGATGTATTCGTAGGTAGTGGTCTCGGCACCGCTCAGTGAGCGCAGGGCTTGAATCTGGCTGGAAGAAAGTCCGGCGGTGACGGTCGTCTTGACTACTCCCGGCAGACTTGAGTATGTGCATCCTGTCACCCTGGCGACCTGATACCTGCCCCTGTACCCCCATACGATGGCGGTGTTGACACCGTTCACGGTCTGCTGCCATGGATTGCCGTACTGGTCGAAATTGGAGAATGACACGGCATCTACTGTGCCCTGGCTGTCTTCACTGTCATAAAGATAGTGGTTGTAGCCGGTGAGGTTCCACATGTTTCCAGAGGGATGCGAGTATGTGAACGTCGCCTTTTCAAGAAGCCTCTCGGACTGCTCGAAGGAACGCTTCCCGGACACTGACTGCTGAGAAATAAGGTCGTGCCTGTGCCCATGGTCGGTGTATGTGTATCCGGTGGTCCTGGACTCGCCGTCAGGGAAGGTGACCGTTTCTGAGACCTTCCTGCCTCGTGAATCATATGAATAGTTCCTGTGGGTTGTGAGTGATGATGCTCCGCGGAAATTCTCCCTGACGGTCTCCGAAGTCACGCGCCTGTCGCAGATGAATCGTCTCGCACTCCACCAGTAGCGTCCGCTGCCCACGATGTAAGACGCATATCCATCGCCGATGTCCTGATAGTCCAGGGTCCTCTCCTCGAGCAGGAAGTTGTCTGGCGCGTATTTCTTCTGGCTCTTGAGAAGCCCTCTCCTGTAGTGGCGTGAGTCAGGTTCCCTGAGCCTGTTGTCCAGAAACAGGTCATAAGCATCGTCCCCCGTGCTTGAGACGCCGGTCACATTGGTGCGGTTCGTCGAGTAGGTGTCCGGGAAATCCTGCCAGCTTGAGAACTCTGAGAGAGTGCTTGAGCCGTCGGGCATTGTCTCCCTGACACTGCCGTAGGACACGTGGAGTTTGTCAAGGCATGAGGCAGGGAAACTCAATGACGGGATGCTCACGAGGATAGGAGACCCTGAGACAATGCTTCCGACATAATAGCGCGGGAACAGTTGCACAAGGCCCGCATTATACTGGAACGTCCTGGTTGAAGTGCCCCCTACGGCATCGTTGTCCGTGAGGGACGCGACTCTGACGCCTCCGCATTCCTGGCTGTGCAGCATCTGGGACACCGGATAGATGCCAGTGGTGAATGAATCTGACACTGTGTCGTCACCTATCAGGTGCACGTACGGGTCGGCCGGCGTGATTCCCTGTGATGTCGCACGTCTCCTGAGCAGGATCTTGGTGGCCTGGTTGGCTTCCACTGCAACAGTGGTGCTGCCGCCCGTCGGGTATGTGACCTTGGAAAGTGTCCCGAGCCTGCTGTACTGCCAGTTCGGGTCCATATACGTGTGATTGGATGGGATGGTTTCGTCATAATTTGATGACACGCTGGTAAGTCCGACAAGAATCTGGTCGCTGTTGTCGTCCTGACCGTTGTAGAAACCCCAGTAGTCCACAGCATTTGTTGTGAGGCCGGGAAGAGGGTGTGCAGAGTCACTGAAATAGGACATCTCATATTCTCCGATTCCGCTCAGCTCCACAGATTCAAGCAATGGACGGCATCCGTCGTAGGTGTACTCGAGGGTGGCCTCACGGAGAATTCTTCCGTCATCAATGAATGAAATCGAGGACAGTTTCCTTGTAGGCACTGCCAGCTTGGTGTACATCGTGTTGTTCTCGCTTCCCATCTCGTTCCCGGTCTCATAGTTCCAGACAAAGTGGGCCACCATCTGGGAATTGCTCCGATTCTCATAGACATGGATGTCGGTCAGGTAGGATGTGTATTTGATGCTGGCTGACTTGTAGACAGTGACCTGGTTCTCCATTCCCTGTGGGAAATTGTCCGGCGTTATCTGACGCGGAAGGCATGGCGCGATTGATGTGACTATGTCATGATGTGTTGCCTGATCCGGAAGGTTGACAGGGCTGGATGCCCCTATGGATGAATAGGTGAATTCTACAAATCTTCCGTCAGGAGCCTCTATTCTGTCAAGGAGCCATGTCACGACTGCTTTCTCCCTCGCCCTCAACTGTCTTGGACTGTTGACCGGAAGCGGGTCGCTGCTTACAACAAGTTCACGGCTCTGGTCTGTGCTGCCGAACTTGTATGTGTAGCCATCTCCGGTGATGATGGTGAACGCACCGGACTGGTAGTCAATGGAATAAGTTCCCAGACCGTCAGTGGTTCCATATGGGTGGAATTGGTGGTCGTTTCCGACAATGAAGGATCCTCCCTGTCCGGCAAAACTGAAATGGTAAATGTCTGAGGTGGTCTCCTTGAAGTCGGTGACATAGGGCTGCAGCAGTTCTTCCGTTATGCACGGATAGTGCACCTGATATCCCATTGTGTACATAGTCTGAGCGTCGGTCGTGTGGGTGCCGGTAAAAGCCCCGCTTTCGCCAAAATCATCGCCTCCGATTATCTCCCTGGTGATGGAGCCTCCGGCCATGAGTGTCCAGCCGAGTCCGGCCTCGCCGGTCTGGGTTCCCGGACGGAACCCGGAACTGGCATAGGAGAGGGAGACCGGAATCTTGAAGTCCTGGTCCTCGTAGGTGTAGACAGGGATCTCGAAAGTCACCCTGCCGCTGTTCTGGTCAATCGGCAGGTTGCCGTACCTGGTCATCTCGAGCGCCTTCGGCGTCGGGTCGTAATCGAGTTTCGGGGAGGTCAGCTGACCGTATGTCCTGGCCCCCGGTGACAGAAGCGCTATCGCTGCCGCTGCCATTGATATAAAATTCCTTTTCATTTCTTTAATCTTTTTTTGTTTTCCAGATGTCTGTTATGCTGTCGAGCCCCAACAGCGCGGCGGATGCATAGATCACGGTGGACACCATGTCCGGGGCCTGGCGGTCCCAGACGGTGCACATTATCAGGACGGCCGTGCATCCGAGCCAGCCGATGAATCCGCATAATCTCTTCGAGGATAGACTCGCCCTGTCAGCGGACAACAGGGATTGAAAAAACTTACACATAGCTAAAATAAATTAAAAGTTTATGGATACTCGGCCGAGATTCCGGATGCAAAATTCCACCACTTCCAATTTTTTCGCAACTTTCTGCAGTAGAGAATGATGGAGTGTTTTGAACGCTCCACCATTCTCCACTTGGGCATTATTCCTCCACTTCAACTCCACTTCAACTCCACTTCGGCTCCACCAATTTCTCCACCAGATTTTTATGCTTTTCATTGATTATTCCTAGACTTTTTTTACCTTTGGAATATGGGAACACAGATAAATATTCTTTGCTTCAACACGTCATTGTATAAACAGGGAGCCACTTTTGACAGACACCAAGAAGTAGTTGAAAGCATACGTGATGTCGAGCAGAAATCCAATTCGGAGCTGTTTCGTGCGTATATTGCGGAATGCATCGTAAAAAGCGTCAACACGGATCATGAAAGGAGTAATATTTTGACAGGCCTGCGGGCAGTGGTGGAATCCTTATTCAGGGACTACTACGACAGGATTAAGTATTTCCGAGACAACGACAAGCTCAAGATGATATATGACATCGCTTATTGGGAAAAAGAAGTGTTCAGTTGCCTATATAACAGGTTTGCCTTGCCAGAGAATGTGGATACACAGTGGAGGAACAATTATCTTCTGCGAAACTCTCTCATTCTTTATGCAAGGGAGTTGTCGCTAAGAAATAAAGTTCTTCTGATCGATCCGGGAAAATTCATTTCCGGCGTGATTCCTTTTGATTTTTGGAAAGGAGAAGACGGTGATTCCGGGCGGGAACGCAGACTCGCAGGAGCAAATAAGGATTATTGCGCGTCACACATGAAGGATTTGCAGAGCAAGTACGCAAATGCAACCAGATATGATACGCAATACCATCCGTACAATCGATTTCTGTCAGACAACGTCAAATTGATGGCCGGCGAATGGAACGGCCTTTACAAGATCTACTCGGCTAAGATTTCGTCCAGCGGACTCAGCAGAGAAGAATATTTCAAAAGGCAAATGTTTTGGTTCATCTCCGCATACAATGTTATTTCAAACATTTCCGGGACCATTGGAGCGACGCCTGAAAATCTTTATCGCTTTGAATTCAACCATGTGGCGCTTTGGATGTCGGTGGTCCGTCTTGAAATAGGCTTTCTTCAGGACTTTATAGAAAAGCCTTTCCTCAGTATGGAAACCAGCCATTCTTCACGTGGCCCACATGAAATAAGGCATTTTATCTGTGAGGGGACAAGGTCTGCCGACCAGATTCTGGAAGCACTCCACTCGCTTATTGAAGGCAATGACGGACAAACTTTCAGAAAGGGCAAAGAAGTGGCCAAGATAATCCGTGCCGCCTATATCGCAGGACTCCTGTCACAAAGTCCAGTCCCTTATGCGACCATGAAGATGGAATTCCCGAACATCGGTGCGGAGTCAGGATATTACAAATATTTCGATAAGGCGAGGATGAAAGATGCAGAGTTCCAGCCCCTGATCGACAAGCTGAAGGATTTTGCTAAAGAGAGATGACGGCCAGGCTGAATCGCTGCTGTACTCTTTCGAGTGGAAGCCACAAGAAACTTCAAAATAATTTTGCAGGATAAAAAATATTATATACCTTTGCAATCCCAATTTTGGGCAACAAACGGATTTGGTGGGTTCGTATAACGGTTAGTACTCGAGATTTTCATTCTCGCAATAGGAGTTCGATTCTCCTACCCACTACTAAAAAATTAAAAAAATAAAATAATGGCACATCACGCATCAGCAGAGAAGCGCTATCGCCAGAGCGAGAGGCGCAGATTGCATAACAAGTATTATGCAAAGACAACAAGGAACGCGATCCGCGACCTTAGGAACACAACCGACAAGGCAGCAGCAGAGACTCAGGCACCAAAGGTTTACTCAATGATTGACAAGCTCGCCAAGATCGGAGTCATCCACAAGAACAAGGCAGCAAACCTCAAGAGCGGTCTTGCAGTGTTCATCAACAAGCTTTAATCAAACTTTTAAATTGTTTATTTAAAGGATTTCAATAGCTGATAAAGAGCTGCCCGCGGGTGGCTCTTTTGATTCGAGAAGTAGCGCAGTTGGTAGCGCACTACGTTCGGGACGTAGGGGTCGCGTGTTCGAGTCACGTCTTCTCGACGAAAATCTGGCAGAAATGCCGGATTTTTTCGTTTATTCACATAAAATTTTACATTTTTGCATAAATATTCGTAGATTTTGTATATATTTGCAAAGTTTTATTCGATTTGCAATATGTGTACTAAATCAGAGAGGCAGCAGGCCATCAGCAACATGCTGCGCAACAACACGGTAAACAACCACGAAACGCTCCAGGCCCTTCTGGCTGGCATAAATGTCAAAGTGACACAGGCCACACTCTCCCGTGACCTCAACGAGATGGGCGTCATCAAGACAAAGAACGCAAAAGGTGAATACTGCTACCGTCTCAGGGAAGACCACGCCGCCACACCGGTGCCGTCAGACCCCCATTTCGCCAAAAGTGGCATTCTTTCACTGGAATTCAACCAGTCCTTTGCAGTGATCAGGACCTATCCGGGTATGGCATCGGCGGTCAGCGTAATCATTGACAGCAGTGTCAAGAAGGAAGTCATGGGCTCCATAGCGGGCGATGACACTATCCTGCTCATCATGCGGGCAAAATACACAAGCAAGGACCTGACAGATGCGCTTGCGCAGATATTCCCAGATATTGAAAACAAAATAATATAAAATGAACTTCACAGTCGAAATCGCGAATGAGTCCCATATCAAATATGTGGACGAGATTCTCAAGACCATAGAGGATGCCACCAAGGTCAGAGGAACAGGCATCGCAAAGAGAAAGCCTGAATATGTCACCCTCAAGATCCGGGAAGGCAAGGCAATCATCGCCCTTGAAGGCGAAAAATTTGCAGGATTCTGCTACATCGAATCATGGGACCACGAACAGTTCGTGGCCAATTCCGGACTGATTGTAAAGCCGGAATACCGCGGCCAGGGACTTGCCAGGCAGATCAAGAAAAAGGCGTTCGAACTCTCGCGCCAGCGTTTCCCGAAGGCCAAGATTTTCGGTCTGACCACCGGCGCGGCTGTCATGAAGATCAACACCGAACTCGGTTATGTGCCCGTGACATTCCAGGACCTCACCACCGACCCGGTGTTCTGGAAAGGCTGCGAAAGCTGCATCAACTACGATGTCCTCACACGCAACAATTTTACAAGATGTCTCTGTACCGGTATGCTTTACAACCCACCTAAAAAGAAAGTCGTCGTCGCATTCAGCGGCGGCCTCGACACCTCCTACACCGTGATGTACCTGTCCAGGGAGATGGGATACGAAGTCTATGCAGCATGTGCCAACACTGGCGGATTCTCTCCGGAACAGCTCAAGGCGAACGAAGAGAATGCCTACAAGCTCGGAGCGAAGAAATATGTCACGCTAGACGTCACAAAGGAATATTACGACAAGAGCCTGAGATATATGGTGTACGGCAATGTCCTCAGAAACGGCACCTACCCCATCTCGGTATCGTCAGAACGCATTTTCCAGGGCATGGCCATCGCGCGCTATGCCAAGGAGATCGGTGCAGACGCCATCGCACACGGATCGACCGGTGCAGGCAACGACCAGGTCCGCTTCGACATGACCTTCCTCGTAATGGCTCCAGCCACTGAGATCATAACCCTCACCCGCGACCGCAACCTGAGCCGCCAGGAAGAGATCGACTACCTCAACAGGAACGGTTTCCCTGCAGATTTCCAGAAACTCAAATACAGTTACAATGTGGGCATCTGGGGCACATCGATCTGCGGAGGCGAGATCCTTGACTCCAGGCAGGGATTGCCGGAGACCGCCTACCTCAAGCAGGTGGAGAAAGACGGAGAAGAGGAACTCACCCTCGAATTCAAGGAAGGACAGCTCATCGGAGTCGGCGGAGAAATCTACAAGAACCACATCGAGGCCATCCAGGCAGTGGAAAAGATTGCCGCTCCTTACGGGATAGGCCGTGACTGCCATGTCGGGGACACCATCATCGGCATCAAGGGACGTGTAGGCTTCGAGGCCGCCGCCCCTATGCTCATCATCGCCGCACACAAGTTCCTCGAGAAATACACTCTCAGCAAATGGCAACAGTACTGGAAGGACCAGGTGGCGAACTGGTACGGAATGTTCCTGCACGAGAGCCAGTACCTCGAGCCCGTTATGAGGGACATCGAAGCCATGCTCGAAAGCAGCCAGAGGAATGTCACCGGCAAGGTGAAGATGCTTCTGCGTCCATACTGCTTCGAGGCAATCGGAGTAGACTCCCCTAATGATCTGGTAAAGAACAAATTGGGTGAATACGGCGAAGGCGCCAAGGGATGGACCAGCGATGACGCCAAGGGATTTATAAAGGTACTCTCCACTCCTTTGAGGGCATACTACCTCAACCACAAGGAAGAAGGCGACCAGCTCGAAAAGGAACTGTAGATGATCAGGGCAGGCATTATCGGAGCGGCGGGATACACCGCCGGAGAGCTGATGAGGATACTCATCTGCCACCCTCAGGTGGAGATTATCTTCGCACAGAGCGAAAGCCACGCCGGGGAACCTGTCTGGACAGCCCATCAGGACCTTTTCGGAGAGACTGACCTTGTCTTCACGGCTGACGCTCCCGTGGAAAGCGTGGACGTGGTGTTCCTGTGTTCAGGGCACGGAAAGTCCAAGGCCGCAGTGGCATCATTCCCGGCCGGATATGACGGCAGAATCATAGACCTGAGCAACGACTACCGTCTCAAGGCCGATGCAGAAGATTTCGTATATGCGCTTCCAGAGGCATTCAGGGACCGCATCAAGGGTGCAAGGCACATCGCCAATCCGGGCTGTTTCGCAACCAGCATCCAGCTGGCCCTGCTGCCTGCGGCGAAGGCCGGCATTCTGGGAGAAATCCACGTGACCGGCATCACCGGATCCACAGGGGCCGGGCAGAAGCCGTCCGAGACGACCCATTTCAGCTGGAGGGACAACAACCTTTCGGTCTACAAGGCATTCACCCATCAGCATCTGGGCGAGATATGCGAGACACTGCACACGCTTGCCCCGTCATGGAACGGAGAGATCAACTTTGTCCCCGTCAGGGGCGACTTCACCCGCGGGATCATGGCGTCCGTCTATTTTGACTGCGACCTCACAGAGGACGAGGCTGTCCAGCTTTATAAGGATTACTACAAGGACGAGCCGTTCATCCGCATCGTGGACACCAACCCTGACCTCAAGATGGCAGTCGGGACCAACCGATGCTTCCTGCACATCAGGAAATATGGCCGCAAACTGCACATTATCTCAATGATTGACAATCTGATAAAGGGTGCATCCGGCCAGGCGGTCGAGAACATGAACATAATCTTCGGGCTTCCGGAGACGGAAGGTCTGAGGCTCAAGGCAAACAGATTTTAAGATGGAATTATTTGACGTATACAGCCTGTTCGACGTCACGCCGGTCAGGGCACAGGGATGCCGTGTCTGGGATGACAAGGGGCAGGAATATCTGGACCTCTACGGCGGCCACGCCGTGATTTCGGTCGGGCACAGCCATCCGCGCTACGTGGCCGCCCTGAAGGACCAGCTGGACAGGATAGGATTTTATTCCAACAGTGTGGTGAACCCGCTCCAGACCGAACTGGCACACAAACTCGGAGAGACGTCAGGCTACACGGACTACTCACTTTTCCTTGACAACAGCGGTGCCGAGTCCAACGAGAACGCCTGCAAGCTGGCATCGTTCCATACAGGCAAAGACCGCATCGTCGCATTCAGGAAGAGTTTTCACGGCAGGACATCCGGTGCCGTGGCGATAACCGACAACCCGAAAATCGTATCCCCGTTCAACGCCAACCACAAAGTGACGTTCTGCGACCTGGGAGATGGCCCGGCCGTGGAGGAAGCACTGAAAGGCGGCGATGTGGCAGGAGTCATCATCGAAGGCATACAGGGCTGCGGGGGCATCAATGTGCCGTCAGAGGGATTCTTCCAGACCCTGCGCAGCCTGTGCGACAAGTACGGTGCGTGCCTGATCGTGGACGAGGTGCAGAGCGGATATGGACGCAGCGGCAAGTTCTTCGCCCACCAGTGGGCCGGTATCAGGCCTGACATCATCACGCTCGGCAAAGGCATAGCCAACGGATTCCCTTGCGGAGGCATCCTCATCGCCCCGAAATTCGCGGCAGTCAAAGGCATGCTCGGCACCACGTTCGGAGGCAACTACCTCGCAATGGCAGGCGCAATCGCCGTGCTGGACATCATGAAGGACGAAGACCTGGTGGCAAACGCCCTCGAGGTCGGGGAATATATCAAGGCCTGCATACCTTCCTCCCCTCTCATCAAGGAGGTCAGGGGCAAGGGATTGATGCTCGGCATCCAATTCAACGTGCCTGTGGCACCGATCCGCAAGGCCCTGCTCTTCGAAAAACACATTTTCACAGGAGTGGCCGGCACAGACATGATCCGCCTGCTGGCACCGCTCTGCCTCACCAAGGAGCAGGCTGACACATTCATCAATGCATTCAAAGAAGTACTGGAAAAATGAAAAGTTTCTTTCACGTAGAAGATATAGGAAACCTTGACGCAGCACTCGCAGAAGCTGCACAGGTCAAGGCCAATCCGTTCGCATGGAAACATCTGGGCACCGACAAGACCATCATGCTGGTGTTCTTCAACAGTTCGCTGCGCACCCGCCTGAGCAGCCAGAAGGCGGCCCTCAACCTGGGGATGAACCCCATCGTTCTCAACATCGGCTCTGACAGCTGGAAACTCGAGACCGAACTGGGAGTCGTAATGGACGGGGACAAGTCGGAGCATCTGCGCGAGGCCATCCCGGTCATCGGAAGTTATTGTGACATAATAGGTGTAAGGTCGTTCGCCGGCCTCAAGAACAAGGAATTTGACTACAACGAGACCATACTCAGGCAGTTCATCGAATATTCCAGCAAGCCTGTCATCAGCCTCGAATCCGCCACCGTACATCCTTGCCAGGCATTCGCCGACCTCATCACCATCGACGAGTACAAGCAGACCGCACGGCCGAAAGTGGTTCTGAGCTGGGCACCGCATCCGAAGGCCCTGCCTCAGGCCGTGCCGAACTCTTTCGCAGAGTGGATGAACGCCGCCGACGTGGATTTCGTCATCACCAACCCCGAAGGCTACGACCTCGACCCGCGCTTTGTCGGGAATGCCAGGATCGAACGCGACCAGATGAAGGCGTTCGAGGGAGCAGATTTCATTTATGCCAAGAACTGGAGCTGCGCCGGAAATGGAGGCGGATATGGCACCATACTGAGCAAGGACATGTCCTGGACAGTCGGGACAAGGCAGATGGCCGTCACCAACAACGCCCATTTCATGCATTGCCTGCCTGTTAGAAGAAATATGATTGTCACGGACGAGGTGATAGACTCCCCTCGCAGCCTGGTCATTCCGGAAGCGGCCAACCGTGTCGTGTCCGCGCAGGTGGTGATGAAGCGCATGCTCGAATCGCTGTAAATATGGATAGAATCAATGTCATAAAGGTCGGAGGCGCGGTACTGGAAGACAAGGCAGCGACAATGGAGTTCCTGAGCCGATTCGCATCCATTCCCGGTCCCAAGGTGCTGGTGCACGGTGGAGGCAGGCTGGCCACATCGTTTTGCGAAAGGCTGGGCATCGGGAGCGTGATGATAGAGGGCCGCAGGGTCACCGACGCGCAGACTCTGGAAATAGTGACAATGACATACGCCGGACTGGTCAACAAGACAGTCGTGGCACAGTTGCAGGCCCTGGGAGTCAATGCATTCGGCATCTGCGGGGCAGATTTTTCCTGCATTATGAGCGAAAAGCGTCCGGTCAAGGGCGGCATCGACTATGGTTTTGTGGGAGATGTCAGGAAGGTGGATGTCAGTGTACTTGCCGAAATGGCGTCCAAAGGTATTGTGCCGGTCGTGGCACCTCTCACCCATGACGGCAAGGGGCAGTTGCTCAACACCAACGCCGACACCATGGCCAGCGAGACGGCCAAGGCCCTTGCAGGACAGTTCGACGTCACTCTCACCTACTGTTTTGAGAAAAAGGGCGTCCTCTCAGACCCGTCGGACGAGGATTCCTTGATAAAGGAGATAAACGCAGAAAGTTACGCCGCACTCAAGGAAGGCGGCACTGTCAGTGGAGGCATGATCCCGAAACTGGACAACGCCTTTGCAGCATTGAAAGCAGGGGTTGGCAAGGTGGTCATCACCTCGGCCAAGAACCTGGAAGAAGGCAACGGAACAAGCATAACACTATGACAATCAGTCAGAAAGAATATCTTGACCTGCTCACAGGTCTTGTGGGAATCCCCTCTTTCAGCAGGGACGAAACCGCCGCGTGCGACTATCTCGAAGCATGGCTGCGGGCAAAGGGTTTCACCCCGTCAAGGAAGGGCAACAACCTGTGGATGAGTTCGGAATGCGGAGGGCCGTCAGGCAAGCCTACACTGCTTCTGAATGCACATATCGACACGGTCAAGCCTTCACCGTCATATACCCGCGACCCGTTCAAGGCCGCCATTGAAGGCGACAAATTATACGGGCTCGGCACCAATGATGACGGCGGGTCCCTTGTAGCATTGCTGGCTGTCTATGCCCGGCTGTCCGGAACAGATCAGCCATACAGGCTTGTCTGGTCTGCAACTGCCGAAGAAGAAGTGAGCGGGGTGAACGGCCTGGAGGCCATCCTTGACGAGATCGGGCCTGTGGCTCTTGGCATAATCGGCGAGCCGACCGGGATGAGGATGGCAGTGGCCGAGAAGGGTCTGATGGTCCTGGACTGCACCGCACACGGCAAAAGCGGCCATGCAGCACGCGACGAAGGCGACAACGCCCTCTACAAGGCCCTGGAGGACATAGAATGGTTCCGCACCCACAGATTTGAGAAGGTGTCGGAATATCTTGGTCCGGTAAGGATGAGCGTCACCATGATTTCGGCTGGGACGCAGCACAATGTGGTTCCGGACGAATGCAGGTTCGTTGTGGATGTGCGCCCGAACGGCATGTACACCAACACCGAACTGCTCTGCATGATCAAGGACTCCGTGCAGTGCGATGTCAGGGAAAGGTCCGTCAGGATAAACAGTTCACAGATAGACACGGAGCATCCTGTTGTGGTCAGGGCCATCGCGCTCGGCATCGGCACATTCGGCTCCCCCACCACATCCAACATGGCGGTGTCACCGTTCCCGACGGTCAAGATCGGCCCCGGGGAGTCTTCCAGGTCACATACCGCCGATGAATATATTCTCGTTTCCGAGATAGAAAATGGAATTGAAACATACATCCGTCTCCTGGACGGGCTTAAGATATAGACTATGAAACTCTGGGACAAAGGATTCAACGTGGATGACAAGATAGACAAGTTCACAGTCGGCAAGGACCGCGAACTCGACATCTTCCTCGCACCATACGACATAATGGGCACGATGGCCCACATCACAATGCTGGAAAGTGTCGGACTGCTCGGCGCAGACGAACTGCCGATGCTGCTGGCAGAACTCAAAAAACTCTACCAGGATGCCGTGGAAGGCCGTTTTGTCATCGAAGACGACATCGAGGACGTCCATTCGCAGGTGGAACTCGAACTCACGCGCAGACTTGGAGACTTGGGCAAGAAAGTCCACACAGGGCGGTCAAGGAACGACCAGGTGATGGTGGACCTGAAACTCTATGCACGCGCAGAAATCGAAAAGACTGTCGGGAAAGTGACCGCACTCTTCAACTCCCTCCAGGCCAAGAGCGAACAGTACAAGGATGTCCTGATGCCAGGCTACACCCATCTGCAGGTTGCCATGCCGTCGTCGTTCGGGCTGTGGTTCGGTGCATACGCAGAGAGCCTGACAGACGACATGTCCCTGACGAAGGCCGCATGGGACATCACCAACCAGAACCCGCTCGGCGCAGCCGCTGGATACGGTTCATCAGCCCCGCTGAACAGGACATTGACCACCAAGCTGTTAGGTTTCGCCGACCTGGACTACAATGTCATTTATGCCCAGATGGGACGTGGCAAGACCGAACGTGCAATCGCATTCGCGTATGCGTCCATTGCCGAGACGCTCGGCCGCCTGGCATTCGACTGCTGCATGTTCTGCAGCCAGAATTTCGGATTCATCAAACTGCCTGACAACCTCACTACAGGGTCGAGCATCATGCCCCACAAGAAGAATCCGGACGTTTTCGAACTCATCCGCGCCCACTGCAACAAGATCAGCGGCATCCAGAACACAATACGACTCATCACGACCAATCTGCCGTCAGGATATTTCCGGGACATGCAGATCATCAAGGAAGTGTTCATCCCGATGTTCCAGGAGATGGATGACTGTCTGGACATCGCAGAATTTGCAATCGACAACATGACTGTCACACAAGGACTTATGGATGACCCGAAATACAAGCTGGCATTCAGCGTGGAGGAGGTCAACCACCTCGTCGGGGAAGGAGTTCCGTTCAGGGATGCATACAGGCAGGTCGGCAAGGAGGTCGTCGAAGGCACATTCGAGTATCACGGCACCCTGCACCACACCCACGAAGGCAGCATCGGCAAGCTCTGCACTGACAAGATCAAGGCAAAGATGGACGCCGTGACAGAGTCGTTCGGATTCGCCAAAGTCGCCGCCGCAATCGACCAACTGGTTCATTGACACCAAAAATAACAGATAGCAATCCGTTTTGTCAAAACAGATTGCTATCTTTGCAAACATGACAAACAACCCTTACAGAAAGGTCGAGACCTTGATGGAACTGCCGGCGCCCGACAGCAGCGGTTCCGTTTCGCATTATGTGTTCCAGTACATAGACTTCAAAAAGGCCCCGCAGTATGTGGCTGCCATGCATCGCTTTTCTGATTGCTGTTTCCTCGGATGCAACATCCCTTCAGAGATGGAGGAGGAACTGGGCACCAGCTGCCTTGTATTCCCTCGCATGGGCAAAGTGTTCCAGGCATTTGCCGGCAGGCTCTATACCGGCGACAGCCTTTATGACGGGTTTGACCCATCCGACGAGAAGACCATCTCATCTTGCTTCGACTCGCGTGTATACACGGACTATGTAGCCCGCGGCAAGCATTGCAACGATGTCAAGGAGACACTCGCCCGTTCCCTGCACGACAGGGCCATCAGCGAGGCAATGTACGGATTCCTGAGCCTGTTCGACGAGAAACAGGTAGTCGCCGTGATGGGAGGCCATGCGGTCCTGCGCACCGACGAGGCATTCAAGAAAATCGCCCTTATAAGCAAGTCCCTGACAGAAAACGGCAAGCTGATGGCTTCCGGAGGCGGTCCGGGCGCAATGGAGGCCACACATTTCGGAGCATGGATGGCCGGGCGCTGCAATGACGAGTTCGACGATGCGCTGGGCATGCTTGTCACAGCACCGTCATTCCGCGATGAAGGCTGGCTCCGCACCGCACTCGAAGTGAGGGCAAAATACCCGCAGCAGCAGTTCCGCAGTCTTGGCATCCCGACATGGTATTACGGGCACGAGCCATCCACACCGTTCGCCACGGACATAGCGAAATACTTCTTCAACAGCGTCAGGGAGGACATTCTCCTCACCATCGCCAAGGGAGGCATCATATATTCACCGGGTTCGGCAGGCACCCTTCAGGAAATCTTCCAGGACGCCGCGCAGAACCATTATGCACCGGAAGGCGAATCCAGCCCGATGGTCTTCCTGGGCATGGACTACTACACCAAGGAGGTCCCTGTCTATCCGCTTCTGGAGGAACTCCAGGCCAAGGGACGCTACCAGGGCCTGCTCCTGTCCATAACCGACAGCAAGGAGGACGTCATCAACACACTCATTTCATTCTCAGAGAACAAATAATCAACATCAATACAAAAACCATGAAAGTCATCATCAGAGATTCTGCCAAAGAGGCATCACATTGGGTAGCAGAGCACATCGCAGAGCGCATCAATGCAAAGAATAATTTCGTAATCGGTCTCTGCACCGGTTCAACCCCTATCGACGTTTATGCCGAACTGAGCGCAAAGGTCAAGGCCGGAGAACTCTCCTTCAAGAATGTCACATCATTCAACATGGACGAATATGTCGGCATCGCAGAGGACCATCCGGAGAGTTATCACACATTCATGCACAAGAATCTTTTCGACAATATCGACGAGAAGCCGGAGAACATCCACATCCTCAACGGCAACGCATCCGACCTCAAGAAGGAATGCGAGGACTATGAGAAGGCTATCGTTGCAGCCGGCGGATTCGACCTCTTCCTCGGCGGCATCGGCGAAGACGGACACATCGCATTCAACGAGCCTTTCTCCGCCCTGTCATCAAGGACACGCATCGTCACCCTCACAGAGGACACCAGGATCGTCAACTCACGCTTCTTCGGCGGCGACGTCAACCAGGTTCCAAAGCAGGCCCTTTCAGTGGGCGTTGCCACTGTGACCGACTCCAGAGAGGTTGTCATCCTCATCACCGGTCCGAAGAAGGCACGTGCCCTGCGCGACGCAGTGGAAGGCCCTGTAAGCCACAAGTGCACAGCATCCGCCCTCCAGCTCCATGAGAACGCCATCATCGTCTGCGACGAGGCCGCAGCCGGCGAACTCACCGTCAATGCCTACAAGTATTTCAAGGCACTCGAGAAGGTAGAGGAGATCTGACACCATGGCAAGTCTCAGGACAAGCGCCGGGTGGATTATTCTCCTCCTGTCCGTTGCCTGCGCATGCAGCAGCGGTCCCTCCGTTGAGATGGTGGCGGACGGAGGTTGCATACACCGTTTCTTCGACACTTCGCCTGTCAGTCCTTCCGGGAGATACATCGCCCTGTTCAGACTCCCTTACGAAGACCACTCCCCTGCGGCCGGAGACAAAGGCGAAGTGATTGTCAAGGACCTCCGCACCGGCAAGACCGTCTATTCGGAACTCACCTGCGGCTGGGAGATGCAGCTCGGCGCAAATGTCCAGTGGGGTGCCTCCGACAGGGAACTGTTCTTCAACGATGTCGACACGACGACATGGGAGGCATTCGCCTGGAAGGTCGATTTCAGGAAAGGAAAGAAGGAACGCTGCCCCGGCACCGTGTTCATGGCCTCCCCCGACGGAAAGAAACTGCTCTCATACGACCTCAGGAAGTCCAGGTTCGCCCAGGCCGGTTACGGCGTGATTGTGCCGGACAGCGCAGTGACGAGGAACATCGGGCCTGTCAGCGACGACGGGGTGTACCTCACCGACCTTGAGGACGGTTCATGCAGGATGATTGCATCCATACGTGACATTTACGAAAAGGCAGAACCTTCCATCAGGACGTCCAATCCTGAGAATTACGAATACTACTGCTTCCAGGTCAAGTGGAACCCCCAGGGTACGAAACTGCTCACAACCGTGCAGTGGACTCCCCTGGAAGGAGGGCCGAGGAGGCGTGCAGTCATCACGATGAACCCTGACGGCTCCGACATACGGGCTGCGATAACTCCCGGGCTGTGGTGGCTGGGCGGGCATCATATCAACTGGATGCCTGACGGGGAGCACCTTTCGATGAACCTGAACGTCGACGGCACTGAAGGTGTCGAGATAATCAACGTCAGATATGACGGCAAAGAACTCAAGCAGGTATATCCATTGGGTTCGGGGCATCCTTCATACAATCCGGACGGTTCTCCCTACATCATAACCGATGCCTATTCAGGCGAAATGGTCTGCGGCGAGGGGATGACGCCGATACGGCTCATCAATGTGGCCGGGCAGAAGGAATCCAACCTCGCGGAGATTCAACTCCCACCGATCGGCAACTTCGAGCTCAGAGTCGATGCCCATCCCGTCTGGGACAGAGACGGCCGCCGTGTCATATTCAACGGAGTTGACGAAGACGGGCACAGATGCGTCTTCATCGCAGACAACCCCGAACCAAGGCACTCGAGAAGGTAGAGAAATAATACTGCCACTGGACAGAAAGAACAGGGGAAAGTACATACAAGATTTTGGAATTTTATCAATTTGACAGTGCCGGATTGCCGAATTGATAAGATTCTGCGCTGAAATTTCGCTAAACTTGCAGTCGATATACAACCAGACTTTATCTATGAAAAAAATCATTTCACTCGCAGCCGCCATTGCTGCTGTTTTCAGTCTCAACTCTTGTGGCAAACTCAATGACCTCATCGGTGGCGTCATAAAGAATTACAATATGGGCGAAGAACTCATCGTCATCGAGTCCGCCCAATACGAACTCACCACCTTGCAGGGATTGGATAAAGAATACGCCAAATTCTCGTTCGTCGGCAAAGGCTCCACCTCGGCAAAGCCTATAGAGATGTCTATAACATTCCCTTCTGCATTGCTCTCTTCCGACATCCCGGCAAAAGAAGTCATCTATTCCGCGACAAACGGAAGCGGTTCCGTTGACAGCACTTTCGGAATCATCAAATTCGGAGGCAACCTTGCAGCACGCTTCAGTTCGTACAATGTCACGGACACCAAGATAGAAGGCACCATCAACGTCAAGCACATTGATTCAAAATGGACAATCGAGAGTTCCGGCTTCGAGATCGTCTTCTCCGACGGCATCACATACAATCTCGACTTCGGCTATATCGGCAAAGTTGAAGAGAATTAATTAAAGATTGCCCCTGCTCTCCAGGGCCTGCATTCTCATCTTTTTCATGAAATCCCATTTGCCGAAGTTGTAGGAAAGCCCGACAAGGATGCATCTGCCGAGATTGTTCCTGTAGGTATCCTCCACATATTCGGCTGATGCCATATGGGAGAATGATTTCGCGCTCCCGAGAATGTCATATGCGGAGAGGCTGACAGTAAACGACTTGATTGCCTTTGCGACCTTCAGGTTCAGCAGATACTCCGGCTCATTGTAACCGGAACTGAAACCGCTGTAACCGTTGAAATCAAAGCGCCCTTCGACTTCCCAGCCGCTCTGGCTCTGCCACAGGGCTTCGGCAAACGCATTGAAGAGCCAGTTGTCAACCTTGGCGGCAGGCGCTGCGGAATATCTGGTGAGAGTATTTGCGACAGACCCGCCGCCGCGTATCGAACAGTCCCGAACTTCGTACTTCAAGTCGGTGCTGAATGACCATTTGGTGCTGTAGGTACGGTTATCGACGAAACCGCTTCTCCCGCTGTAGAATTCGCTGCCGTCTGAATCACCATAGAACCACCGCATCATCTCGGCATAGTTGAATTCTACCTTGTCAAAGCCGTTGAGGGTACCGTCTGCGATATATATTGTTCCGGTATTGAAAACCGCCTTCGGCGTAATGGTCAGATTGAGGTTCCTCTTCCTGTTAAGCGGCTGGATGTATGTAACGTTCAGGTTTGCATTGTAGCGCGGGCGCCGGGCATTGACAGGTATGGAATACCGTACGGCAGAATCGTCATACCAGCTTGCACGGGTCAGTTCATTGAAATCGATGAAACCGCCCAGCCTTATATTGATGTATCTCTTCCCGGACCTTTTGGATCCGTGAATGACGGACAGTGTCAGATCCTGATGATAACCGGTTTTCAGATAAATATTGCCTGTGGAGATGTCAATTGGGTTTGAAATATCGAGCACGGGACTGCTCGCAGGGCCGGCTGGCGGGACAACGCTCTTGCCACTTGTATTTATGACATAGTTCCATGAACTGTCCCTGTAACTGAGGGAGAAATACGGGCCGGTATTCACACGCCAACGGGCATTGTTGTCGTCCATCGTTCCGAATGCCTTTGAGAAATGGGCGGTATTGTCTTCATATACGCTCAGGCCGAAATTGGTATTGACGACTTTCCGCCTGCCAAGATCCTTGACATATGCCGCAAAAAATGTCTCTGTGAGTTCTATGCTCCTGTCTGTGGTATATCTGGAATAGTAGCCGTTATATCTGTGATCCGCGGCGTTCTGAGCATCCCGATTGTATATTGCCGAGTTGAAATCAGCTGACACGGATGAATGCAGTTCCCACAGCCGGGACAACTTGAAACAATAATTTACAGAGCCGTTGAACTGAAAGCCATCAGTCTTGTCATTATAAATGAGGCTGCGGCTCTCTGATGCCGAGCCGTAGTCAGTGGATGATGTCTCTTCACTGCTTCCGCACGAGCCATCGTACCGGACAATGCCATCAAATGACAGATTGTGCCGGGCCTGCCCATCAAGGAAACACTTACCTCTGAATTTGACACCAGCGCCATAGCTGTTAGAATATCCCGTTGTATTCGAGCAGCATCCGTTAAGCTCATCACCGTCGGAGCCAGTCGTTGAAGAGCGGTTTTCGACGGCTATCTTTCTCCTGTTGTACAGGAAATTACTGTATATCTCAAAGCCCTCCGACCACGGGAGTTCATACTGGAGTGTTCCTAATTTAAAGTCCGCCTTTGTGGTGTGGCCGATGTCGTTGCTGCTTTGGGTGCGGTTTGTCTCAATCTGCTGCCCGGAAGACAGGAATGACGTGCGGTGAGACTCAGAACGGTTGTTGTCACTGCGGAAGTCATATGAAGCAGAGGCGGTGGTATTATAATTCGGAACTCCGGACGTATTGTAATTCACTCCCACGGATGCGATGTCGGACATCCCGGATGATAAACGGGCCAATTTACCCGCATTGACATTGTTCCCGCCGCCAATCAAAGTCGCCGCATCATTGTCACCATAATACTGTGCATACAGCTTGGCGTTGTACAGGCCACAGGGACCGACGCCGCCTTCAGCGGAGACCTTCCCGAACCAGGCTTCCTTGTACTCATCCTTCAGCCTCACATCCATTTCCTTCTCCTTTCTTGATAATCCGAATCTTCCCTGATTCCCCTTGTCAACCACTCTTATCTGATTGACAATAAATGCCGGGAGATTCTCAAGGGCCCTGGCCTGATCGTCGAAGAAGAAGGTCTTTCCCTCCACCGTTATTCTGGACACGGCTTCGCCATTCACCCTGACGCGACCCCGGTCGACTTCGATGCCGGGCATTTTCTTAAGCAGGTCCCCAAGGCTCGCGCTGCTTGCCGCGTGGAATGAAGTCGCATTATAAATCAGCGTGTCT
>JAZRVQ010000024.1:0-31197 GCA_045599265.1 Candidatus Cryptobacteroides sp.
CCGACGCCGGATTCCGGGGTCGAGATAATACCGTAGATGTCCTTTATCAGCCACCTTCGGGTGGCTATTTTTGTGCTATAAGCGAACATCCAAAAACAAGCATGGAGTACGCTTCCCGGGAAAGTTTTCTGGTCTGGGATGACTCAGCCGGACAGTCTGACCGCGACCTCTTTGTGAAATTCACCTCGGACAATGTTTGTTACTAACTTGTTGATTTTCAATATGCCTTTGCTTTTGGGCGTCCGAGGTGGCTCTTGCCGAAGGAGACCTCGGACAACATATGACCCTGCACGAGCCTACATGCCATATTCCCGTCCGATGTGAATTGCAACAGGATAGAGAGCCGGCCGGGCATGGGACTTCGGACCGGTACGCACCTGCCGGTGCTATCCCTCCCACGCCTTGGGGCGCGAGCACCTCGCCGTTTACGAAGCCACGGGCGGCTCACCGTCCGAAGTCCCATTGCCATCCTTTCAGAGCAAAAATCTGGCATATTTTAGGAGAAAACGTGTTATTCTCGTGATTTCTCCAAGATTTTGCCAGAATTTTGCTTTCCCCCGCTTTGAAAGGGGAACCTGAAGGGGTTAATGCAAGTCCGCACCAGCGGACCGGCCGGGCCGGGACTTTTGACGAAGGCACAGCCGAGGCAAAAGTCGGAAAGGCAAGTAGGCCGGCTTTCCCCTAATGATAGGGGAATCTGAAGGGGTTAATGAAATTCCGCACCAGCGGACTGATGAGGAGTTTGAGGGCCGTGCCCTCAATGTTTACAAAGGTGCCCTCAATAAAAAAAGAAGACGCCTGAAGCGTCTTCTCCGTAGCGGGGCCCGGGATTGAACCGGGGACCTCATGATTATGAATCATGCGCTCTAACCAGCTGAGCTACCCCGCCATGCCATTTTTATTAAAAAAACGCATAGGCCCTAGGTCCGTGCGTTTTGTTGAGATAGAAGGATTCGAACCCTCACTGACAGAGCCAGAATCTGTAGTGCTACCATTACACCATATCTCAATTTGGCCCGATTTGGGACTGCAAAGATACACTGCTTTTTGAAAACTGCAAATTATTTTTTCAAAATTGTGACAGCATATACCTCACAACCTTCGCCGCGGCCCACAAATCCAAGGTGTTCGGTGGTCGTTGCCTTGACCGAGACGCGCTCGAGCGGTATTTCCATGACCTCGGCGAGGGTCTGCCTCATCGAGATGATGTGCGGTGCAAGTTTGGGTTTCTGGAGCGCGATGGTGATGTCGGCATTGCCCACTTCCCAGCCTGATTCGCGTACCAGTGCCATCACTCGCCGGAGCAGAATCTTGCTGTCGATGCCCTTGAATTCGTCGGAGGTGTCGGGGAAATGTTTCCCTATGTCACCGAGAGCGAGTGCGCCCAGAAGCGCGTCACATAGTGCGTGGATCGCCACATCGCCGTCCGAATGGGCTACGCAGCCGACCGGACTTTCTATCCTGATGCCTCCCAGCCACAGCGGCAGCCCGGATGCCAGGGCGTGCACGTCATATCCGTTGCCTATCCTTATATCTTCCATATAATTGATTTTCTTGCACAAAAATAGTATTTTTGCTTGTTAAACACAAAAGAGGCACGTTTATGGGTTTCAATTTCGGCTTTTTCGGTACACCGGAACACAGGGTTTTCAATTACAGACCGCGTTATTATGACGTCGAGAAGGACGAACTCAAGCAGAAGTTCGGCAATGTCGACGGCAGCAAGGAAAAGGAATACACGCCAGGCAGTTACATCAAGGGAAGCCTTCGTGACGGCAATTACCAGAGACAGTCCGGAAGCAGCACTGCACAGAAGGTGATCGGTGCCGTGGCGCTGATTCTTGCATTCGCCATCATGATTCTCATTGCGAAATATTACCCACTTATCTGGCAATAACCGCCTATGGACATCAGAATACTGCCCGAAAATCTGGCGAACATGATCGCGGCCGGCGAGGTCGTGCAGCGTCCAGCCTCGGTTGTCAAGGAGTTGGTCGAAAACTCCGTCGATGCCGGTGCATCGCACATTTCCGTCATAATCAAGGATGCCGGGCGCACACTCATACAGGTCATCGACGACGGCAAGGGAATGTCTCCTGACGACGCTGTGCTGTGCTTTGAAAGGCACGCTACCAGCAAACTGGCTGCGCCGGAAGACCTGTCGTCCATACTGACATTCGGTTTCAGGGGCGAGGCTCTGGCATCGATTGCCGCCGTCGCGCAGGTCACATTGAAAACACGCCGCAAAGAGGACGAAATCGGCTGTGAGGTCGAGTTCGCCGCATCACGTCAACTCTCCAACGGGGAGACATCCTGCCCCAAGGGCTGCAATATCAGTGTGAGGGACCTTTTCTACAATGTCCCGGCCCGCCGCAAGTTCCTCAAATCCGACAATGTCGAGTTCAAGCACATTGTGTCGGAATTCACCCACATCGCCCTGACACGCCCCGACATCGCGTTCACCCTGGTGCACAATGACAGGGAAGTGTACGTCCTGAGGGCCGCCAAATCGTTGAAATTCCGTATCCAGGACCTTCTGGGCTCGGGCACGGCCAGCGAGGTGCTGGACATTTCGGTACAGACTTCGGTAGTGAACATTTCCGGTTATGTGGGTCGTCCGGACGCTGCGAAGAAGGGGCTTGGCAGCCAGTATTTCTTCGTGAATGGAAGATTTTTCCGCAGCCCGTATTTCCATAAGGCTGTGATGAAGGCGTATGAAAACCTGATTCCGGCCGATGTGACGCCGTCATATTTCATATTTCTCGATGTGCCGCCGCACGAGGTTGATGTCAATGTGTCCCCGACCAAGACCGAAATCAAGTTTGAGGAGGACAGCATCATTTTCCAGAGCATATACGCCTGCGTCAAGGAGGCGATGGGACGCGAATCATTCGGGGGCAGTATCGACTTTGACCGTGCTGACGCCCCGGAAATACCGGTATTCAGCAGTAAATATGATGAATATCACCCAGTTGCCGAGCCTGAATTTGGCAAGGACAGCGAATTCAATCCATTCGACGGAGATGGTTTCCCGTCCGAGCCGGACACGTTCAATGTCGGCTCCGGCAGTCAGGCCTCCGGGTTTGGAGGGACCTCCGACGGACGGGCTCAGTGGTCCGGGAACGGCTCCGGATGGACACCCGGCACCAGCGCATTTGTGGCGAAGGACCAGAATTACGGCAAACTTTTCGAAGACCGGAGCCTGCCTTCCACCACCTCGCTTGTGCTGCAAGGCAAATTCATCCTTACCGCTGTCCGTTCCGGCCTGATGGTCGTAAATATACGCCGCGCCAAGGAGCGAGTGCTCTTCGAGCGTTTCCTGTCGGCACTTTCTCGCGGCGAACACATCATCCAGACCGCACTTTTCCCTGAAGCCGTCGAGGTCGGTGTCGAGGGGCGCCTTCTCTTCGAGGAGAACGCAGAGATGCTGCGCACGCTCGGTTTCGATATCCGTCCGTTCGGCAATGACACGGTGGTTGTGAACGGCGTTCCGGAAGGATACAGCGCCTCGCAGGGCTCGGTCCATACAATCGTGGACAATCTCCTGTCCGTCCTCCGGGAGGGAGCAGGCCTGCTGGAAGAGACAATGACTGCCACAATGGCAGAGAAATTTGCCCGCATCGGGGCATCCACGGGCGAACCGTTGACATCTCCTGTCCAGGCACAGAGGTTGATAGATTCCCTCTTTGCGTGCTCGAACGCCGAATTCACAGCGTCCGGCCGCAGGACAATGACCATCATCCCCATGGATGAGATAGAAAAGAAATTCTGACAATTATGGCAAGATTCCTCGACAATATCCCGACAGCGACCAAGAACCTCATCATCATCAATGTGCTGATAAGCATAATGACAGCACTCCGTCAGGAATGGATGATAGAGAAATTTGCGCTGTTCTATCCCGCCTCGCCGTTTTTCAGGCCCTGGCAGTTTGTGACCCACATGTTCATGCACGGCGGGTTCTGGCATCTTTTCTTCAATATGTACACGCTGCTGATCTTCGGCATCGTGCTCGAAAGGGTGTGGGGACCGAAAAAGTTCCTGCTGTTCTATTTCCTTTGCGGTCTGGGTGCAGCCGCATGCCACTGCGGAGTGGAATGGGCACGCGCGTCACATTACCTTACTTTGATGGCCGATCCTGCAAGCTCCGCCGCTGCCGCAATGTCATATCATAATATGATGGTCACCCCGACTGTGGGTGCGTCAGGTGCCATTTACGGAGTCCTTCTGGGCTATGCAATGCTCTACCCGGATTCGCGCCTGACCCTGATATTCCCGCCGATTTCGTTCTCGGCCAAATGGATGGTCATCATCTTCGCCGGCATCGAACTCCTTACCGGCGTCTTTGCAACTGGTAGCGGGATTGCGCATTTCGCCCATCTCGGAGGCATGCTGTGCGGCCTGCTGATCATATTGTACTGGAAGAAAAAGCACGTTCTATACAACTATTATGGCTAAGCCGAAAAAGAAGACGCCGGCCAGGAAAAAGCCGTCCGGCAAGGTCCGTGGCAAGAAACCCCTCACCTTCATGGGGCTGACATCCAGGGCGCTGATGATCATTGCGGCATCCCTGCTTGTCGTGTCCTATTTCACATTCGCCTTCAATCCGGTGAAAGTGTGGGTGGTCTCCCTTTTCGGCATTGCCTTCCTTCCTCTTTTCCTGCTCAACCTTTTCCTGCTCATCTGGGCCATACTGCGCCGTTCGCGCGCTGTGATGATCCCGCTCCTGGCGCTCATACCGTCCCTGTTTTTCATCGGCCGTTATGTGCAGGTCAATCCTGCAAGGGATTTTGATGCACCGGGCCCTGACACAAAGATAGTCTCATACAATGTGGGACGCTTTGCGCCCCCCAAGAAAAGCCGCATAGACGACCGCCGGGAATGTCTTGACTCAGTGGCGGCTTTTCTGCGCGGCACCGACGCCGACGTGATCTGCCTGCAGGAATTCTACCTCCCATACCCTGACGATCCGAAAACCATACTTGCCGCCGAATTTCCCGGCTACAAGACAAGTTATTATCTCTATACCAGCAAGTCCGGCTATTACGGCAATGTCATTCTCAGCCGTTACCGTATCAAGGACAAGGGCTTTGTCAAATTTGACAACAGCACCAACCTTGCCGT
The DNA here is from genome assembly GCA_045599265.1 of Candidatus Cryptobacteroides sp. GTDB lineage: Bacteria > Bacteroidota > Bacteroidia > Bacteroidales > UBA932 > Cryptobacteroides. The sequence goes on from JAZRVQ010000024.1 coordinate 5,125, forward strand.
CTTCACAGACCTTGAGATAGGGGATCGTACCGTGCGTGTATATGATTGTCACTTTGAGAGTTACAACATTTCTCCGTCTGGCTTGATAAAGTCTCTGCGCAACGGTTCCGAGGTGCTCGAGGAGACCGGCCGCAAGATGAGAAGCGGCATCAGGCGCCGTCCTGTCCAGGTGGACCAGGTCATCAGCAACATCGCCTCAAGTCCGGTGGAGTCGCTTGTCTGCGGGGATTTCAATGACAGTCCGCTCTCATACACTTATTTCAGGCTCCGCCAGCAGCGCCGTGACAGTTTTGTCGATGCCGGACGCGGTTTTGGAGCCACATATTCCGTCCTGTGGCCGCTGCTGCGCATCGATTATGTGCTTGCCCCGAAATTCATGCAGGCCTATTCGCACAGGACCCCGCACGTCAGATATTCAGACCATTATCCAGTAATCGTATCATTATGTCAGCAGTAAGCGATGCAGTGGCCGTCCTGAAGAAAGGCGGCATCATTCTCTATCCGACCGACACCGTATGGGGTCTCGGATGCGACGCGACCAATCCTGAGGCCGTTGCGAAAATTTATGCGATCAAGAAGAGGTCCGACTCCAAAAGCCTTGTTCTGCTTGCCTCAGACCTTGATATGATATGCCGTTATGTGCGTGAGATCCCCGAAATGGCGGTCCAGCTCATCGAGGTCAATGACCGTCCCATGACAATCATCTACCCTGATGCCCAGACTGGTAAGTACGGTTTGGCGGAGAACACCGTCGCCGAGGACGGGACCGTAGGAATACGCATCCCGATGATGGATTTCTGCCGTGAGATGTGCTCCAGACTCGGCCGTCCGATTGTCTCCACGTCGGCCAACGTCAGTGGCGAGCCCACCCCGAAGAATTTCGCCGAGATCAGCCAGGTGATAAAGGATTCGGTGGACCACATCGTGGACCCTGCCCTCGAAGCCGGCTCCACAGGCCAGGCCTCGCAGATCATCAAGGTCGGGCTGGACTCGACAATCAAGATTATCCGGGGATAAAGGGGTTCTGTATTTTTGTGTGAGTATATCGTCGTGGTGGCGGCATGGGTCTCTGGGAGGACTCCGCTCACTACGATGTAGTTCGCTCCGGACCCTTCCACCGTTTCCTGCGTCCCGCTGGCGCGGAACTTGTCTCCGGCGGACCCTTCCCGCTTCCCGTGAGCGCGGGTGCTCACGCCTCTCAGAGGCAGGGTATTGCCCCATTGCTGCGTGCTTATCCTATGTTTGTGATAAAATGGAATTTTAAGAAAATTTATTATTACAAACAGTTGCAATATTGCCTGAATTTTGGTTAACTTTGAGACAGTATTGAGCGTGTCCCTTGATGGGCAATCTTCGGATTTTTCTTTCGGGGGGGGGGTAAACGACTGAATATTAACAACTTAGTAAAACGCCCCTTTGCTAAACTTAAAACACGTTTTCCTATGAAAAGATGTTTTCTGTTGGCCGGTCTCTCGGTATTCGTTGCATTCTCTTCTTGTAACAAAGAGGAAGTAGTCTCACCAAGTGCTCCTGAAATGGAACAGACTGAAGCAAGTTCTTTTGAATATGACGGCGTGACTTTCACCGTATCATGTGGCTGCCCGTTCCAAACTAAAGCCAAGTATGCTGATATGGAGTTCACGACAATCAATGCGGAGGCGCTAAACAAAGAAGATGTTACGCTGGTGATAGGAAGTCGTGAAGTTACTAAAGATGTTTCACAGGATATAATCTTTGATGTCGAGGGAGAAGCCCTGCTGGAACTTTTTATCTCGGAAGATGAGATTGCCAGTGTTGAGCAAATCGTTGATGATTTTGAAGTTAATCTTGGGCTAACAGATGGTGAATATTCGAGCATTACTCAAGGACTACGTAAGCCTGGTGAAAAGTACACTGTTTGTGTAAAGCGAGTTTACCATGAATTTTTGGAGAAAACAAATGAGATGTTGAAACAAGATGGACCTATTACGTATCTATTCCGTGATACGTTAGACGAATATATTGGTGCTGCATATGCAATAATAATGTGTAACGAATATGAATAGAAAATTAAGAATTACTTTTTTGGTAGTTTCCATTGTTGAGACTATCTTGATGCCAATTCTGGGAATTACTCCGTTAGTTCTTAGCATTATGTATCCAAATGTCCCTGAGGAGAAGAAAAAAAAGACAGGAATTTGGATTATTACCTTGACCATTGTGGCCTTTGTGTTAATTGTTGCTGCATGTATTTATATACTTAAGACCACAATTCCATTGATGTAGCGTTACTATTCTCAGTTTAGGGCCGGTCATCATGACTGGCCCTGATTATTTTACAAAAGAATATATTATGTTGATCCGTGATTATGCCATATCATCGTGGATTCGTTATGTATTAATCTGCTGTTTGTTGTCTTTTTTCAGTGCGGTCGCGGCGGGAACCGCCTTGGAATTCAAATCAAACACTCTTGACCTCGGTAAAATCCCATTGGAGCATAATGAGTATTTGATGTCTTTTGAATATCGCAATATCAGCAAGGAAGACGTGCTGATTAAAGACGTGAAATCTTCTTGTGGTTGTGTCGAGGTTGTTGGTTATACTGACAGCCTTATGCCAGGTGAAATGGGCGATTTGTCTGTCTCGATTTACCCTTCTTTGATATATGGAGCATTTGAACACAGCGTGTATGTATATTATGATGATTCTGTTGAAGAATTGAAAATCAGAGGCTATCTTTACGAAGGGAATCCCGAAGAGGCTTTCCCTGTAAAGATTGGAAGTGTTGCCTTTACGAGAAATGAATTCTTTGGTGGAGTGATAAGGGATGGGCTTTCAGAAACAGCCAGTACAATAGTGTACAATAGCTCTGATACCCCTGTATTATTGGATTTTTCTACAAATAATGACAACCTCTTGTTTTCCTTATCAGACAATCCTGTTCCGCCTCATGGCACAAGCAGTCTATATTGTTCAATTTATGACGAGTCTGAATATGTTGGAATGCATCGCTATGATATTATCGTACGGGAAAACGGTGACGAATCGGGGAAATTGTATTTTTCAACTGAAAAGTATCCCGATTTTGGGAAAGTGAAAAGCCGATTTGGATGGATTGTGCGGCCTAAGTTGAGGATTTCGGACGATATCTTGCTCTTCGATAGAGAGTTAACTTCTTCACTGAAAATAAGACTTATAAATAAGGGTATATCAACAATCAGAATACTGCACATTGATTATGATGACAGTGTAATTCAGATAGAACACGTTCCGAAAAAAGTTCTTCCTTTTTTTCGGAAAAAGGCAATAATTCGTCTGTGCCCTGATGTGAACTTGGATTGTAAATATTCGAAAATCAAAATATATACTGACTCGCCAAAGTCACCGGTCTTAACGGTCAATATTGTCCTTCGTCAATAATGCATTCCAGTTATGGCCGAAACTGCAATGTTCGCAAAAGGCCGGTGTCTGCCCCGATTTTGGGCATTATCTATTCGGTCAAAAGTTCGGAGATAGATACAGTATGCGATGTTTTCACTATATTTACACTCATATATTGCAATTTATATGAAAGACAAAATTATTAAATCGTTATTGGTCGCGTTAAAAGTAACCATTGTGCTTTTTGCAGTGGATGTAATTGCCAAGCTTCTGATGCTTTGCTTTGGCGCTCAAAATGCATTCAAGTTTTCTTGGGGGACACTTATCGGGGCCATTGCAGTATTCATTCTCAGTTTTATCATTGATTTGCCGTTGAGGTTGCTCTTCAAGGGACGCAAGGCAGATGATGGGGTGTCAGATGATGCTGAGCCTATTTCATAATCAAGGTTGCACTATTGAATCAGGCCCGGAAACTTCCGGGCCTGAACCACACAATATTAACTAATAACTAACCCTTACGGGTATTCTCAGAACGTCAGCGGAAGACCTCGGTAGAAGTCGAGCAGACGTGTCTGGAAGAGGTATTCATAGCGGGCCTGGACCAGGTTGGCTTCGGCCTCCATGTATTTGTTCTTGGATTCGTTGAATTCGGTGATGTTCGCCTTGCCGGCCTCGTACTTGGCTGTCATCAGCTCGAATGATTCCTTGGCGCTGTCGGCTGCAAGGGTGCTGCTCTCATACTTGCTCTGCGATGCCACGGCATTGTAATATGCCTGCTGGATCTCCTTGTAGAGGGATTTCTTCGTGCTTTCGAGCTGGAATTCGCTGTTTGCGAGCTGCAGTTTGGCCTGCCGGACGCTGTTTTTGGTCTGGAGGCGGTCAAAGATCGGAATGTTGAGGTTGATGCCGATGTACTGGCTGAAATTGTTCTTCATCTGGTCTGCGAATGAGGCTGCCGCATAGTTGGATGAAGTGTAGTAGTTGGTGCCGATGCCGCCGCTGAGCGAGAGGGTAGGGTACCAGCCGCTCTTGGCCAGCGAGATGCCGCTCTTGGCATAGTCCACCATTGCCAGCTGGGACTTGATGGCAGGCTTGGTCTGCACGGCCTCTGCGTAGATGTCCTCGGGCTTCATGAGAAGGACCGGCTGCAGCGCGTCGGTCGAAGGTGACTCGATCACGAATCCTTCCGGAGAGGGGAGTTCGAGCAGCTGGGTGAGGTCAAGCACTGCCAGGTTGAGGTTGTTGAGGGCCTGTGTGGCAGAAAGACGGCTCTGGGCGAGGGATGCTTTCTGAGCCGACACTTCGGCCGAACTTGCCCTGCCGCTGCCTGCCATGATCTCCAGCCTTTCGACCTGGAGCGAGTCGATGACAATCTGCCCCTTGGCCACCTCGAATATTTCGCGGTCATACAGAATCTGGACGTAAGCCTTTGCCACAGACACGCTTATGTCTTCCTTGGTCTTGTCCAGATCGGCGGTCGCCGCGTCCAGGTTGAGACGGCTCATCGCGATGCTGTGCTTGATGCGGAAGCCCTGGAAGACAGGCACGCTTGTGCCCAGACTGATTCCGGTGCTGGTGGTGTTGGCATTGTCGTAGGTGTTGTCCTCGGTGAGTCCACGTCCGAACGAGAAATTCTCGGAAACGCTGCCCGACAGGTCCGGAAGGCGGCTCAGCCTGGCATTGTTCAATTCGATCTCTCCCTGCTGGATGGCGAGTTCGGACTGTTTCACTGTGATGTTGTGGTCAAGCGCATAGTCTATGCAGTCCTGCAGCGACCACGGCCCTGTGTGGGCAGGTTCCCGGACCGTTTCCTGGGCAAAGGCAGCCGCCGTCAGGAACAGTCCGGCACCAAGTGCCAGGGCATATTTGATGGTTTGTAAAGTCATGTTATTCCTCCTCGATGATTTGTGATCCACGGACCTTGTCGCCCTCCGAGAGGCCGGACTTGATTTCGATGTTGATGCCGTCGCTCAGACCGGTCGTGACAGGTATGCGGTCATATCCGCCGACCTTTACTTTATAGACATATGTGGAGTCTCCGTCAAATTCGAGCGCGCTTTCAGGGATTGAGAGCACCTGCTCGACGCTCTGGAGCACAATCTCTGCGTTTGCGCTGTATCCCGAGCGTATCTTGGTGTCGGACGGACTCTTGACAGCGGCCTTGATCTCGAACTGGTTGGCTCCGTTGTTCTCGACAGCCTTCGGCGCGATGTACTCGAGGGTGGCGTCGAACGAAAGGTCCTGAAGCGCTCCGATGGAGATCTTCATCGGCATTCCTTCTGTCAGCGTGCCCACCTCGGTCTCGTCGATGTTGCCGTCGAAGATGAGGTCGTCCATGTTGGCTACTGTCGCCACGGTGGTACCGTCATTCATTGTGTTGGCCTGGATGACAGAGTTGCCGACCTTGACCGGGACGTCTAGGATGAGACCGGTGATGGTGGAACGTACCAGGGTCGAACTGGACTTGGCGTTCTTGGATGAAACACCGTCCCTGATGACCTCCAGAGCGTCCTGTGCGGCCGATTTCTCCTCCTTTGCCTGGTTGAGGGACTGCGCCACCTGCTCGAATTCCTCTGCGCTGACAAGCTGCCTGTCGAAGAGGGATTTCTCCCTGTCGTAGTTGGTCTGTGCCTGTTTGAGGTTGATCTCTGCAAGGCGTACACGGCTCTCGGCCGAACTGAGCGAACTCATGTCCGGGATGACCTTCAACTTTGCGATGACGTCATTCTCCTTGACCTCCTGGCCGGCTTCCTTGTAGAGTTCGGCGATGATGCCGTTGATCTGAGGCTTGATGTTGACCTCGTTGCGCGGCTCGATCTTGCCGGTGATGATGGTGGTCCTGCTGATGTCCATCACGGTGGCGGTGAGTTCTTCGTACCTCACTTCCTTCGGTTTCGATTTCTTGTAGAGGAATGCGAATGTCCCCACCACGAAGATTGCCAGGAGGGCAATCACAATGTATTTTGCTGCCTTTTTCATATATGATGATATTTTATTTGTCCATATGGTTGTCTATTCGTCACGCATTGCATCGACCGGCTTGATGTTCATCGCACGCCAGGCCGGTGCCAGTCCGGCAAGCACTCCCAGCACAGTCAGCAGCAGTGCCGCTGACATGGCCGTGCCGAAACTTATCTGGAATGCCGCCTGATGCTGTGCAATCATCTCCAGCAGGCTCAGTGCCCCGACCGAGAACATTATCCCGGCCAGTCCGGCCACGAGGGTGAGGAAGATGCTTTCCAATATTATCTGTGACAGGATGTTCCACGGGGTTGCCCCTATGGCCCTGCGTATTCCTATCTCGACGGTCCTTTCACGCACCGTGACCATCATGATGTTGCTCACGCCGATGGCTCCTGCGAGCAGGGTGCCCAGTCCGACAAGCCAGATGAGGAAGTCCCAGCTGCGGAACAGGTTGTCCACAATCTTGAATATCTGTTCGGTGTGCATGATCATCAGGGCCGGTTCGTCTTCCGGGTCGAAAAGGTGCTCCCGGCTCATTATCTGCCTCAGGCGCTTCTCCAGCGTGGACATCTGTATGCCGCCCTTTCCGGTCATGCATATAAGGTCAACACTCTCTCCGCGGTTATAGACCTGCTGGGCGATTGTGACCGGTATGGAGACCTTGTTGGTCGCCGAACCGTTGATGTTAAGGTTGCCGGAGGCGAAGTTGACGCCCACGACCTGGTAGTAGATGGAACCGACCAGGATATGCTGTCCGCATGGGTCCCCGCCTTCCGGGAAGAGGTTCTTGTAGATGTTTTTCCCTATGACGCAGACCTTTCTGTTCTGCTTGATGTCCACATCGTTGAGCCAGCGTCCGTATTTGAGACTCGGCTCCTCTATCTTGCTGTAGTCGGCCTCCACGCCGGAGATGATGCAGTCCGTGCTCTGTGCGTCGTGCATTGCGGTCACACTCCATTGCGATATGTTCGGGGTCACGACATCCAGTTGCGGCACCATCAGTTTCAGGCGGTCGATGTCCTTGTAGGTCATGTTCCAGTAGCGTCCTTCCTTCATTCCCTTGTACGGGAGCGAGGTGGTGGAGGACCAGAGGACTGTCGTATTGGTTGCGAAGCCCGCAAAGTTGTCTGCCAGAAGGCTCTTGACCCCGGCACCGCCGCCGATGAGGAACAGGAGCATGAAGAGGCCCCAGAACACGCCGAACCCCGTAAGCAGGGTCCTGCTCTTGTTTCTGGTGAGCGAGGCGAGAATCTCGCCGAATGAATCAATGTCGAACTTCATATCTCTGTCCTAATCTGCCCTGAGGGCTTCTATCGGTCTTACCTTGGCCGCTTTTCTGGCCGGGAACAGGCCCGCTATCGTGCCTGCAACGATGAGCAGCACGGTGGCCCCGACGGCTGTGTCCACTCCGACGGTCGGGTTGTCAAGCATCTTGATGCTGGTGCCCATCACGTCCAGTGCGTTCTGGCCCACGGTCGCATCCAGCACCTCGCAGGCTATCAGGCCCAGTATCATCCCCACATAACCGAAAAAGGCCGTTATGGACACGCTTTCGGCGATTATGAGCTTGGTGATGGACCACGGGGATGCCCCGATGGCCTTGCGGATACCGAACTCGTGTGTACGTTCCTTGACAGTTATGAGCATGATGTTGGACACGCCCACAATGCCGCTAAGAAGGGTGAAGATACCTATCACCCAGAGGGCGATGGAGAAGATTCTCTTTCCCTTGTTGGCCTGCATCTCCTGGGTGAAGCGGTTCCATATCCATGTGGCCCTCTCGTCGTCCGGAGCCGCTCTGTGGGCGGTGTTGACGATGGCCTTGAGTTTCTTCTCGAACTCTTCGTTCTCCTTCTCGGTCTTCAGCCCGTGGAAGGAGAAGGTGATTTCTCCCACCTCGTTGTCCATTCCATATATGGTTTTCAGGACATTGTACGGCACATAATCTTCGACGTCGTATTCGTTGTCATAGCCTTTGCGGACACCGACGACCGTGTAGAGCATGTTGCCAAACTTGACCTTCTTGCCCAGGATGTGATTGTAATTTCTGTTTCCGCCCATGAAGTTCCTGGCCTGGATGGTATTGATCACGATGACCTTCCTCTTGTCGGAGATGTCCTTGGCATTGATGAAGCGTCCGGCAATGAGGTCCAGGTCGTTCATCTCTCCGTAGGCTGGGAATACTCCGGTCAGGGATGCCTCGAAATGGCGTTTGCCGTAATTCATTGTGAGGCCGCCCTTGCTGACGGTGGCGTTGATGTCATCCACAATGTCCGGGAATGCCCTGACTATCAGGTCCATATCCTTGTCGCTCAGGCGGATGCGCCTGTCCTGTTTGAGGCCGTCATACGGTTTGGAGGTCCATCCTCCACCCATCTGCATGGTGTTGCTCTGGAAGTCTCCCAGATTGCCCAGAAGGGAGTTCATCGCCCCGTTGCCGGCTCCCAGCAGCACGATGAGCATGAATATGCCCCAGGCCACTGCAAATCCGGTCAGGCAGGTGCGCAGTTTGTTCCTGCGTATCGATTCCCATATTTCGATGAACAGGTCGCGCATTATTTCATTATGGTTGTGGTGCCGAACGCCGAGGCATTGTGGCGCTCGTTCATTTCTATTTCACCGATGACGCCGTCCTTGATATGGATGATCTTGTCGGTGCAGTTGGCCACGCCGCTTTCGTGCGTGACGACGATGATGGTGACTCCTTCCTCGCGGTTGAGTTTGGTCAGAAGTTCCATAACCTCGACCGAAGTCTTGGAGTCAAGGGCTCCGGTAGGCTCGTCGGCGAGTATGATCTGGGGATTGGTAATCAGTGCTCTGGCGATGGCCACGCGCTGCTTCTGACCGCCGGACAGTTCGTTCGGGTAATGCTCTGCCCAGTCGGTCAGCCCCATCTTCCCGAGGAAGGCCATCGCCAATTCGTGACGTTTTTTCCTGCCGACACCCTGATAGAAAAGAGGGAGCTCGACGTTCTCGACGGCCGTCTTGAAGGAGATGAGGTTGAATGACTGGAAGATAAAACCTATCATGTGGTTGCGGTAGTCGGCTGCCGTCCTCTCGCTGAGGTCCTTGATCAGTTTTCCGTCGAGGCGGTACTCTCCAGTATCGTAGTTGTCAAGGATGCCCAGGATGTTCAGCAAGGTGGACTTTCCGGACCCGGACGCGCCCATTATGGACACGAACTCGCCCTTCTCGATGCCCAGCGAAATGCCCTTGAGCACGTGCAGCGGCTGGCCGTTGTCGTAGGTTTTGTTGATATTTTCAAGTTCAATAAGCATGATGCCCGTATTTGTTGCCGCAAATATATAAATAATTATTGAAAAACAATAAATAATTTATTTAATTTAATATGTTTGGTATGCTTACAAGGGCCTGGGTGGCAAAGAAGCCCATCACGAACAGGGCGATGACGGCGGCGATGAAGATGACCAGGCCCGGTCTCCATTTAGGGGCGTTGAGGTTGAAAATCAGCATTATGCCGCCATATATCATGCCTATCGCGCACAGCCCGACAAACACGAATGTGGATGCGCAGACGCTTGTTGAGAAGAGGGTGTTGATGATCATTATGATTTCGGCGTCGTCCACACAGCTTCTGACAATCTCAGGGATGAAGTTGACCACTGCGCAGCCGCACAGCATGCCAAGTCCGGAGAGGAAGAGTATGATGCCTAAGAAAATCAATATGATACGGCCGATAAGGTGCATTCCGGGGGATGTCCTCACTTCGTTGACCGCGCTGCGGAACTCGCCTGCCACATTGTTTGGACGTCTGTTGAAGTCATCGCTCGAAAGCGGTTTGCCCCTGAGCTGGCATTTCTGCTCGACGGTCTTTGCGGCCGGGATGCAGATGAGCATTATGACGTACGCCACGATCAGGGCAGTGCTTATGTTGTTGGACCAGTTGTGGTTGAACACATATCCCGCAACGACAAGTACTGTAAAGGCGAGTCTGAAAATGACCACGTCCACGTCGAAATATGCTGCCAGGCCGCTGAACACGCCGCCAACATATTTGTTCTCTATGTCCCTGAAGAGGTGCTTGCGCCCCGGTCTGGATTCTTCCGTGCCTGTCCGGGTGCTGTTTTCACCGCTCTTTTCTTCTCCGAATTCGCCGATAATCTGGCGCACGCGCCGGATCATGTCCGTACTGACGACTCTGTCGCCGGAGCATTGCTCGAGCAGAAGTTCAGCGATTCTTTCCTCTATGTCGTCACATATCTCGCTGCAGCCGGCATCGTCGCTGTAGGCCTTGCGGATGGAGGCGAGATAGTCTTCGAGGCTCTTGTATGCGTCATCCTCGATGTTGAAGGAATATCCGCCTATGTTTACTTTTTCAGTGTGTTTCATTGGATGTGTTCAGGTAAAGATGGATTTTTCAGGGTTTCGATCGAGTTTACAAGCTCGTTCCAGGTGGCGTCCAGTTCTGCAAGCTGCTCGATGCCTTTCGGCGTGATGGCGTAGTACTTGCGCGGCGGACCCTGTGGAGATTCCTCCCACCTGTATGTGAGCAGGCCGAGGTTCTTGAGGCGGATCAGGAGAGGGTACAGGGTGCCCTCGACCACTATCAGGTCAGCGTCCTTGAGTTTCTGGATGATCGAAGATGCGTATTCGTCACCGCCCCGCAGGAGCAGCAGGATGCTGTATTCCAGCACGCCGCGTCTCATCTGGGTTTTGCTGTTTTCGGTTATCTGTTCCATGGGTGATTATTTTTTTGTTGAGTATCTGGCTATGTTTTCGGCAGTTGCAGGCTCTCCGCGCATGGCGCATTTCTCTGCTGCTGTCGTTGCCTGTGGCACGATGATCCAGAGTACGATGTACACCCAGAATCCGCCACCGGCGCAGATCATCGCAACGAGGAAGAGCACTCGCAGGAGCACGACGTCGACGTCGAAATAGTGTCCCAGTCCTGTACAGACACCTCCGAGCATCTTCTCGTCCGGGTCTCTGAAAAGCTTGCGGTATTTCCTGTTCTCGGCTCTGCTTTCCTCTTTGTCGGCCTCAGCCTTCTGCTCTTTCTCCTTGAAAGCCTCGCCTTCGGGCAGACCTAGCTGGCTGACCACTTCCAGGACGATGGACTTGTCCACCACCTCGCGTCCAAGGAGTTTCTCCTTGAACAGGTCGGCTATCCTCATCTCGACCTCGTCCATGATTTCACTTGCCGCGCTTGCGCTTTCCTTGCTTGCCAGGTCTTTCTTGAAGTTCTCGAGATACTGTTCGAGGGTGAGATATGCGTCTTCGTCAAGAATGAAGTTGCGCTTTCCTATAGATACACTGTTTGTCCGTTTCATGGCTGTTATGGTTTAAATACAGGTTTTAGAATCTTTCTGCTTTTGATGCTCCGCTTGTGGAGATTCTTGCATTGTTCCCGCTGCGGTAGCGGAATGTGGATGCTCCCGAGATGTTGCCTTTCAGTTCGGCGGCCTCGACGAATGCCTTGGAGGCTCCGCTGAGGTCGATCTCTGCCTGGCGGGCGGTCACGAAGTTGTCGTTGTCGGATACCTTTGATGCGCCGGAGCAGTCAACGTACATGTCGTCTGCCTTGCCGCACACAAGCACCTTGGAGGCGCCTGAACATTCAACGTCAAGGTCGCGCACATCAACTTCAGCGTCGAACTTGGTCGCGCCGGAGCAGTCGATGTCGAGGTTGTTCCCCTGGAGAATGACGGCTGAATAGAACTTCGATGCGCCGCTGAGCTCGATCTCGTCAAGGCCTCTTGCCGAAACCGGCACGAGCACTCTGATGTTTTGTATTCCGCTGAATGATACAGGACGGAGACCGATGTTGAGTTCTGTGCCTTCGAGATAGATGTCGAGGTACTTGACGTAAGCGGCATCAGTGGTGACGGTCACGGCTGTGGCCTCGGTAGTGTATTCCACGTCCATTGCGCAGCTGGCGTCGATGGAAGTGTAGTCGTTAGGGATGTTGTACACGACCGTAGTGTCTTTGCCGGACGGTGTGACCTTGCGGTCCCTGGCGGCGGAGATAATCTCGGAGAAGTTGCAGCAGGATGTGATGACGAGTGTCAGTGCGACTGCGAAAATGGGGCTTGAATTCTTTTTCATATTGCGTTGTTTTTGTTCTTGATCTTGTTTGGCACTGCAAAGATATAAATAATTTTTAGTACCTTGCAACACAAAGTACCAAAAAATTTAAAATATTTTTGAACTGCAAAAAAAATCAAGCCCCTCGAGGCTTGATTTTTTGTTTACACGTGCACCAGAGTGCCGACTTTTTCGCCTTTGAGCAGTCTGGTAAGGTTGCCGGTCGCGTTCATGTCAAACACGATGATCGGCATGTTGCCTTCGCGGCATAGGGCGAACGCTGTCTGGTCCATCACCTTGAGGTGGTCCTCAAGGGCCTTGTCGAAGGTGAGGGAGTCATATTTGACCGCTGTCGGGTCCTTTTCCGGATCGGCGGTATATACTCCGTCCACGCGCGTACCTTTAAGGAGAGCGTCTGCACCGATCTCCAGAGCGCGCAGGGCGGCTCCCGAGTCTGTCGTGAAGAATGGGTTGCCTGTGCCCCCGGCGAGCAAGGCCACTCCGCCATTTTCCATCACCTTGACGGCGTCATCTCTCATATAGTAACGTGCGACAGGCTGCATCGGGGTCGCGGTGAAGACTTCTGCCTCGACACCCTGGGAACGGATGGCCATTGCCAGGCCGAGCGAGTTGATGACAGTGGCGAGCATGCCCATCTTGTCACCGTTCACGCGGTCGAACCCTTTCCCGACACCCTGCAGACCGCGGAAGATGTTGCCGCCTCCGATCACGATGCCGACCTGGAGGCCGGCCTTGACTGCCGAGGCTATCTCAACAGCATATTTTTCAAGCCATTTTTCGTCAATTCCTTTGCCGGAAGGGCCTCCGAGGCTCTCTCCGCTGAGTTTAAGCAATACGCGTCTGTACATTGTCTGAGTTTTTAGGTGTGTCAAAATTACCGATTTATTGTGAAACTGCAAAAAAGAATCTATCTTTGCGGAGCATTTTGCGAAACAGAAAAGAATATTCACACATATGGCAACCATTTTCAAATCATCGATCGGCAAGAAACTCGTCCAGAGTATTTCAGGTCTTTTCCTGATTCTTTTCCTTCTCCTTCACGGAACAATCAACTTTTTCTCAGTAATAGACTCTTTCACCGGCAAGTTTGGCACCGCTGACGGTCTCTTCAAGGCCGGCTGTGATTTCATGGCCCTCCCGGTTGTGACCATCATGGTTCCAGTTCTCGCCCTTGGATTTGTCATCCACATCCTCTGGGCTCTGTGGCTCACCTACGGCAACCTCAAGGCCCGCGGCGGATACAACCGCTATGCAGTGCCCAGCAAGGCAAAGGCTGACTCCTGGGCAGCACGCAACATGCTTGTTCTCGGAATCATCGTAATCGGTGCCCTTGCATTCCACATGACTCATTTCTGGGCTCACATGCAGCTCCAGGACTTCCTCCCGAACGGTGAGGTCGAGGATCCGTACGTCCTCCTCACGACCACATTCGGTCACTGGTGGGTTCTCCTGATCTACATCATCTGGTTCGTCGCAGTCTGGTTCCACCTCACTCACGGCTTCTGGAGCGCTCTCCAGACCCTCGGCTGGAACAACACCATCTGGCTCGGCCGCATCAAGGTCATCGGCGTCATCGTGGCTACCCTCATCGCACTCATTTTCGTCGTTGTTGCAATCAACGCATACATCCAGGCAGTTATCTGGTAAAAGGCGAAAAAAAGATAAAATTCGAGGCTGTCCGACGTCGGGCAGCCTTTTTTCGATTATATTTGTAACCCGTAACACAAAACTATATGAAACAGAAAAGATATTTCCTTCCGGAATCCGAAATCCCGACTCAGTGGTACAACGTCGTGGCCGATATGCCCATCAAGCCACAGCCTATGCTCAATCCCGAGACCAGGAAGCCTCTGACCGAGGACGAACTCGCCGGCCTTCTCTGCCGCGAATGCGCCCGTCAGGAGCTCAACACGACGGATGCCTGGATCGACATACCGGAAGATGTGAGGGAGAAATACAAGTTCTACAGAAGTACTCCGCTGGTGCGTGCCGATGCACTCGAAAAGGCTCTGGGGACCCCTGCACACATATATTTCAAGAATGAGAGCGTGAGCCCTCTGGGTTCGCACAAGATCAATTCCGCCCTTGCCCAGGCATATTACTGCAAGCAGGAAGGCATCACCAACATAACCACGGAGACCGGAGCAGGCCAGTGGGGTGCCGCACTTTCCTATGCAGCCAAGGTCTATGGCCTGGAGGCTGCAGTCTATCAGGTGAAGGTAAGTTATGAGCAGAAGCCGTACAGGCGCAGCATAATGCAGGTGTTCGGTGCGCAGGTGACCCCGTCACCATCCATGTCCACCCGTGCCGGCAAGGACATCCTGACCAAGTTCCCGAACCACCAGGGTTCGCTCGGAACGGCCATATCGGAGGCAGTCGAACTTGCCCGCCTTACTCCGGAAAAGTGTAAATACACACTTGGCTCGGTGATGAACCATGTGTCGCTGCACCAGACCGTCATCGGACTCGAGGCCGAGAAGCAGATGGATATGGCAGGGGAGTATCCAGACATCGTGGTGGCATGTTTCGGGGGCGGTTCCAATTTCGGCGGCACTGCCTTCCCGTTCATCCGCCACAACCTGCTGGACGGCAGGAAGACCCGCTTCATCGCAGCCGAGCCGGCATCCTGCCCTAAACTCACAAAGGGCAGGTTTGAATATGACTTCGGTGACGAGGCCGGCTACACGCCGCTCATGCCGATGTTCACGCTCGGACATGATTTCCGTCCGGCAAACATCCACGCCGGCGGTCTGCGCTATCACGGCGCCGGCACGATTGTCTCGCAGCTCATCAAGGACGGTATCGTCGAGGGACGTGACATCCTCCAGCTGGATTCGTTCGATGCAGGTATGCTCTTTGCCAAGGCAGAAGGCATAATTCCGGCCCCGGAGTCCTGCCACGCCATCGCCGCGGTTGTCCAGGAAGCCTTGAAGTGCAAGGAGACCGGGGAGGCCAGGACCATCCTGTTCTGCCTTTCCGGACACGGTCTTGTGGACATGTCCTCATATGACCAGTATCTGTCAGGCAACCTGATCAATTTTGAATATAATGGATAAGTTCCCGGGTCTCATACCACTTGACGGGTGGGGAATCTTCCCTGCAGGTCGGCCGTACATCATAGCCGGCCCTTGCAGTGCCGAGAGCCTGGAACAGGTTCTGGACACAGCACAGGCCCTTGCTGCAGCCGGAATAAAGATGTTCCGTGCCGGAGTGTGGAAACCCCGCACCCGTCCCGGCTGTTTCGAGGGAATGGGCGAGGTCGCGCTGGACTGGCTGGACGAGGTGAAGGCACGGACCGGAATGAAGGTCTGCACGGAGGTGGCAAGCGCCCTGCACGTAAGGCTGTGCCTGCAGCACGGTGTCGATATGGTCTGGATCGGTGCGCGCACGACGACCAATCCGTTCCTGGTGCAGGAAATCGCCGATGCGCTGAGCGGCTCTGACATACCTGTCCTGGTCAAGAATCCCATCAATACTGACATAGACCTCTGGATCGGCGCCATCGAGCGTCTGTACAGGGCCGGTGTCAGGAAAATAGGTGTCGTGCACCGCGGTTTCTCTTCACTTGCCAGGATACGCTACCGCTACAATCCGCAGTGGCAGGTGGCCGTCGAGATGCGCTCCCGCTTCCCTCAGCTGCCGTTCTTCTGCGACCCGAGCCATATAGGCGGCGCACGGGGATTTGTCCCTGAGATATCCGGAAAAGCAATGACGCTCGGTCTTGACGGCCTTATGGTCGAGAGCCACCGCAACCCTTCCGAAGCTCTGAGCGACAAGGATCAGCAACTGACCCCTGAAGAGCTTGTGACCATGCTGGAGGGACTGGAGGTCCGCAATGTGGATACAGACAACGATGATTACAGGCTGGCAGTAGATTCGTTGAGGGCGCGCATCGATGCCATAGACGACGAGATACTCTCCGCGCTTGCCGCCCGCATGGACATCAGCCGCAGGATAGGGGAGTTCAAGAAGGCCAACAATGTGGCCATAATCCAGACTGCACGCTGGGAGAATGTTCTTGCCGATGTGCGCGAGAAGGCCGCCGGGTACAATCTTCCGGATGATTTCGTGGTCGCTCTGTTCAACACAATCCACGACGCCTCCATCCACGCCCAGTCTTCCGACGGGGAGTGATCATCTGGCTTTCAGCATCGAGAGAATAAGTTCCTTGAACCTCTGGCGCTCGCCGTCTCCGATGAATTCCACCTGGATCGGGAGGCGGAAAGTGCGGCGCTTGAGGGTGTCGGGGATAGCCGGGCAGTCTTTCAGACGCTGGCTGTCCTTTTCAGTCGTGGCGACGACTGCGGTAGGCGAATCTTCGGCGGCGCTGCTGATGGATCTGATATCGTGGTCTGAGAATCTGTGATGGTCCGGGAATGACAGATGCCTGACCACTTTGTATGTGCCGCTCAGGAACTGCTTCATCGGACGGTCGTTTGCGATGCCTGTGAAGAGCACCAGCCTGCTGGAATAGAGATAGCGTGACTCGCCTTCGGGATAGACAGGCTCCATCTGGCAGTATCCCACGTATGTGAAGAATATGTGCCGGGTGTCCTTGATCTTGAGGTTCCTGATCCATTCCGACTTCTCCGCCTCTTCCATGTAGGGAGGGCATTTGGTCACGATGACAATGTCAGCCTCGCCGAGCCTTTCGGGAAGGTCGCGCAGACGGCCCATAGGCATCAGATGGTCCTTGAATATCGGCCTGTTGTAATCGACAAGGACAATGGATATGTCGGTTTTGAGGGCCCGGTACTGGAATGCGTCGTCAAGAATGACAAGGTCTGCCGGGTTGATGGTCTTCTCAAGGCACTTGCGGGCCTTCTTGGATGTCTGCAGCTCGTCCGGGTGGCACAGGAAGCGGCATCCTTCGTTCCTGTCCTTGTCCACTGCCACGGTGATGCCCGGGAATTTGCGCTTGATCTGGACAGGCTCGTCTCCGAAGAGATATGAACTGCCGCTCAGCGTCACCTGCTGGAAGCCCCTGGTCTCGCGCTTGTAGCCCCTGGACAGCACTGCCACGTTCTTTTCTCTCCATTCCTGGTCCTCCATCAGCACGCCCAGCAGCATCTCGGTGTGTGGGGTCTTGCCCGTGCCGCCGACTGTGATGTTGCCTATGCCGATGGACGGCACTTCACTGGTGTGCACCTTCTTGATGCCCTTGTTGTAAAGGCCGTGCCGCAGCTTGAGGGCGAGGAAATATGGGGAGAGAAGTATCTTGTCTATCATAGACTGCAAAGATACTGTTAAAATCCGTAAATTGATGCGGCTTGAGGTGGAATTTCATCACCCCATCGTGCAGAAATCGAATCCAGTGTGGAGTATAGTTCCTCAGGGTCATTGAGAGTGACGAGCCGGAGCCTGGTCTCCTTGAAATCAGGCAGACCCTTGAAGTAGCAGGCCAGGTGGCGCCTCATTTCCAGCACGCCCACACGGTCCCCCTTGATCTCGATGGACTTGGCAAGATGGCGCTTGGCCAGTGCCACGCGCTCGTTTATGCTCATCTGCGGCAGCAGTTCCCCTGTGTCCAGGTAATGCCGGATCTCGCGGAATATCCATGGATGTCCGTATGTGGCCCGGCCTATCATTATCCCGTCCACTCCGTACCGGTCAAATGCCTCCTTCGCCTTCTGTGGGCTGGTTATGTCGCCGTTGCCTATGATGGGAATGTGCATGCGCGGGTTTTCCTTTATTTTCCCGATCAGGGTCCAGTCCGCATCGCCCGTGTACATCTGCTGCCTGGTGCGTCCATGCACGGTAAGGGCCTGTATGCCCACGTCCTGGAGCCTCTCGGCCAGTTCGACGATGATCTTGCTGTTTTCGTCCCATCCCAGACGGGTCTTCACGGTGACAGGCTTGTTCACGGCCTCGACGACGGCCTTTGTGATGGCCACCATCTTGTCAGGCTCCTTCATCATGCCCGAGCCTGCACCGCGCCCGGCGATCTTCTTGACCGGGCATCCGAAATTGATGTCGATAAGGTCGGCACCATGCCCTCCGACTATCTCCACGGCCCTTTCGGCCAGTCTTGCGGACTCGACCATGGCCTCCGGAATGTTGCCATATATCTGAATGCCTATCGGCGCCTCGTCGTCGTATGTGAGGAACTTCGCGAATGACTTTTTCGCGTCATGGACCAGCCCGTCTGACGAGACGAACTCGGTGTAGACCATGTCGGCGCCGAATTCCTTGCATATCACACGGAACGAAGCGTCTGTCACGTCCTCCATCGGGGCCAGCAGGAGCGGTTTTTCACCTAATTTTATGTTGCCTATTTCCATTTCGGGCACAAAGATAAAAATTTTGCCAGAATAAAAAATATTGCTACCTTTGCACCCCCTATGGAATGTAGGGAACGCAACAAAGTTTAAAGTATTAACCATTTAAAAGATCAAGACAGTGGAAACACAAAGCTACAAGTCAGTCTTCGCAAACCCGCAGACTGTCACAAAAGGTTGGGTTGTCATTGATGCAACTGATCTCGTACTTGGTCGTCTCGCTTCACGCGTCGCTCTTATCCTCCGTGGTAAGAACAAGCCTTATTTCACCCCTAACCAGGACTGTGGTGACAACGTCATCATCGTCAACGCTGACAAGGTGAAACTCACAGGCAAGAAGCTCACAGACAAGGTCTACACTCACCATACCGGTTATCCGGGAGGCCAGAGGACCCAGACCGCAAAGGAGATCATCGCCAAGAAACCTACCGAAATCGTCAGGAAAGCTGTCAAAGGCATGCTTCCTAAGAACCGTCTTGGTGACAAGCTCATCAACAACCTGTATCTCTATCAGGGACCTGAGCATCCACACCAGGCACAGAATCCTACAGTTATTAAGTTGAACGAAATTTAAGCAGAGCAATGAAAGTAGTAAACGCCCTTGGAAGACGTAAATCAGCAGTCGCTCGTGTTTATCTCGCAGCTGGACAAGGCAATGTCACCATCAATGGTCGTGACATCAACGAGTACTTCAAAGAGGACACCCTCCGTTACATCGTTAATCAGCCGTTCGCAGTCACAGCTACAGAAGGTCAGTTTGACGTAAAGGCCATCCTCGACGGTGGTGGAATCAAAGGTCAGGCAGAGGCCCTGAGACTCGGCATCAGCCGCGCACTTTGCGAGGCAGACAAAGAGGCTTACCGCTCTACCCTCAAGTCAGCCGGATTCCTCACTCGCGATGCACGCGAAGTCGAGAGAAAGAAACCTGGTCAGCCTGGCGCACGTCGTCGCTTCCAGTTCAGTAAACGTTAATATTTTAACGCTGATTTACAAACAATCACAATCAGGTCACAAATCCCTGGACCTGGATGGAAGACGCGAGTTTTCGCCAGCTGCCTGAGGATTGCCGGATTGCGGAAAATCTCGGAGACCGGCCAGGCCGCTACTCCGGATTGATGAAAAACAACAAACAAAGTAAAACAAACGACAATGTCAAGAACAAATTTCCAAGAACTGCTTGATGCAGGAGTTCACTTCGGTCACTTGGCACGTAAGTGGAACCCTAAGATGGCTCCGTATATCTTCGACCAGAAGAACGGCATCCACATCATCGACCTGCATAAGAGTATAGTAAAGATCGACGAGGCCGCCAACGTTATGAAGCAGTTGGCACGTTCAGGACGCAAGATCCTCTTCGTCGCAACCAAGAAACAGGCAAAGGACATCGTTGCTGAGAAAGCAGCTGCTGTCAACATGCCGTACGTGACAGAGCGCTGGGCAGGTGGTATGCTCACCAACTTCCCTACCATTCGCAAGGCTGTCAAGAAAATGAACACCATCGACAAGATGATTGAAGATGGTACATTCGACACTCTCGCAAAGAGAGAGCGTCTCCAGATTACCCGTCAGAGAGCAAAACTCGAGAAGAACCTCGGTTCCATCAAGGATCTGAGCCGTCTTCCTTCCGCCCTTTTCGTAGTGGACGTACAGAAAGAGGCAAATGCTGTTAAAGAAGCAAACCGCCTCAACATTCCGGTTATCGCTATGGTTGATACTTGTTGCGATCCTACTCCGATTGATTATGTGATTCCGGCAAACGATGATGCTGCAAAGTCTATCGCCTACATCATGGACGTTCTTTGCGCAGCCATCAACGAAGGATTGAACGAAAGGCAGGTAGAGAAGGAGAAAGAGGCCCCTGTAGAAGAGGCAGCTGCTCCTGCTGGCAAGAAGCTCCGCAGCCGCAAAGGCCCTAAGGCTGAAGAGGCAGAGGCTCCTGTAGAAGAATAATAACCTTAAAAAAGAGACACAATGGAAATCAAAGCCGCTGACGTAATGAAACTGCGTCAAATGACCGGTGCAGGTATGATGGATTGCAAGAAGGCTCTTGTAGAGGCTGAAGGCGACTACGACCGCGCAAAGGAAATTATCCGTGAAAAAGGTAAGCTCGTCGCTGCAAAGCGCGCTGACCGTGAGACCACAGAAGGTGCTGTAAAGGCACGCGTTCTCGGTGACAAGGCCGTTATGATCTGCCTCGGTTGCGAGACTGACTTCGTGTCCAAGAATGCTGAGTTCCAGGCACTTGCAAACGATATCCTCGAGGTTGCAGCAGCAAATGTTCCTGCAGATGCTGACGCTCTCAAGGCTTGCAAGATGGCTGATGGCCGTACCGTTGAGGAAGCTATCACCCAGCAGACAGGAAAGACTGGCGAAAAGCACACTCTCGTTGCATACGCTCTCGTAGAGGCTCCGTATATCTCTTGCTACGTTCACGGACTTACCGGCAAGCTCGGCGCTGTTGTCGGCTTCAACAAGGTGGTTCCTGAAGAACTCGCAAAGGGTGTCGCAATGCAGGTTGCATCCATGAACCCTGTATCAGTTTCCGCTTCTGACTGCCCTGCATCCGTTCTCGAACAGGAGAGGCAGGTCGCTATCGAGAAGACCAAGGAAGAGCAGGTGCTCAAGGCTGTCGAGGCTGCCCTCAAGAAGGCCGGCATCAACCCTGCACACGTTGACAGCGAAGACCATATCGAGTCCAACTGCGCCAAGGGCTGGATCACTCCGGAACAGGCTCAGCAGGCCCGCGAGATCAAGAAGACCGTCGGTGAGGCTAAGGCCGCAAGCCTTCCTGCACAGATGATCGAGAACATCGCCAATGGCCGTGTACAGAAATTCCTCAAGGAGAACACTCTCGAGGAGCAGGGCTACCAGATGCTCGACGGCAAGACTCCTGTCAAGGACGCCATCGCCGCTGTTGACAAAGAGGCCAAGGTTGTTACCTTCAAGAGATTCTCACTCACAGACTAATCCAGAGTCTGGAATACAAAGAAAAGGGCTGCGATTCACATCGTGGCCCTTTTTTCAATCTAACCTAAAACTTAACCTATGAAAAAACTATTCGGTTAAGTGATATTGCAACAACTATGCCAATAGTATGAAGACGCACGGTCTTTTTCCGATGGTCACCGGATTCTGCTTCCACTCGGCAACGGTCCTGGTGCGGATGAAAGCGTCCGGCATGGTGATGTTTGCTGCGATGCAGAGGCGTGTGTGGCCGCCGCAGACATTTATGATGTCGGAGAACATGCCGTCATTGCGGTATGGGGTCTCTATGAAGATCTGGCTCTGGCGGGCGGCGGCGGAGCGCTTCTCGATGGCCTTGAGTGCGGCCCTGCGCTCGTCGGTTTTTGCCGGCAGGTAGCCGCAGAAGGCGAAGGACTGGCCGTTCAGCCCCGAGGACATGAGCGCGAGCATCAGCGAACTCGGCCCCACGGCAGGCACCACCTCGATCCCGCACCTGTGGCATAGAGCCACCAGCTGTGCTCCCGGGTCGGCGACGGCGGGAAGTCCGGCCTCGGAGATGAGCGCCACGTTGTTGCCTCCGTCGAACAGCCTCACGTATCCTTCAATTGTGGCGTTGTCGGTGTGCTCGTTCAGCTCGTGGAACTCCAGCTCGGCGATATGACCTTTAAGCCCGGCCTTCGAGAGATAGCGCCTTGCCGTGCGGATCTCCTCCACGACGAAGGTCCTGAACCCCTGCAGCGACTCGAGCACCGGGGCCGGTATGACCTCGCCGGGCTCGTTCTCGCCCAGCGGGGACGGTATCAGATACAATTTGCCTTTTTCCATATGTTATCCGGCCTTTCTGGCGGCCTTGATGTCTTTCCAGATGAAATACATGTATGTGGCGATAAGGAGCGTGTCGAAGCCCATGTTGGCCCAGTCTCCGAGTCCCAGTTTCTGGAATGCCGTGGCAAAGTAATAAAGCACGGCGGCAATGACTGCGTACATTCCGATCGAGCGCAGGTCATATTCGACAGGGTATTTCTTCATTCCGATGAACCAGCTCAGCAGCATCGCGATGGCATAGCCGGCAAATCCGCCCCATGCGCATGCCCAGTACCCATATTTCGGCACGAAAATTATGTTGATGCCAATCATTGCCGTGACGGCGATAGCGTTTATGATTGCGCCCCACCAGGTCTGGTCGGTGAGTTTGTACCAGAACGAAAGGTTGGAATATATGCCCATGAATATCTCGGCCATCATCACGACCGGCACGACTTCGAGGCCTTCCCAGTAGCCCGGGCCGATGAAATGCTTGACAATCGGCATGTAGAACACGACGGCCAGGAAGGCGAGCAGGGTGAACATGATGAAGTATTTCATTCCGTCCGCAAGGGTGTCCTTGGTGTCGGACTTGTCCTTGCCGCCGAACACGATGGGCTCGTATGCATACCTGAATGCCTGTGTCAGCAGGGCCATTATCATCGCGATCTTTATGCATGCGCCGTATATTCCCAGCTGCACCATACCGTCCTTGCCCGGCATCAGTTTAGGCAGCAGGATCTTGTCGGCGACCTGGTTCAGGAGGCCCACGACGCTGAAAAGCAGGATAGGCCAGGCATATGAGAGCATCTTCTTTGCAAGCTGCCTGTCGAATCCGAACCCTATGCCTTTCAGTTCAGGAATGAATCCCAGCGTGACGGAGAGGGTGCAGAACAGGTTGATGAAGAATATGAACCCGACGCCATAGTCATATTTGATGAAGGCCTGTTCCAGTCCCGGGAACCTTGTGAACATGTGCGGCATGACCAGGAACACAAACAGGGTCAGCGCGATGCTCATGAAGATGAATGTCATTTTCAGGGTCATGAACTTGATGGGCCTGTGCTGCTGGCGGAGTCTGACGAACATTATGGCCTGGAATGCATCGAATCCGGCAAATATGGCCACGCAGGCAATGTATTCGGGATGGGCGGCATAGCCCATTGCGCCGGCAATCGGGCGCAGGAAGCAGAATACCACCACTAGGAAGGCCAGCACCACGCCGCCTACCATCCTCAAGGCGTTGCTGTAAACCATCTTGTCATCCACGCCCTCTTTCGATGCAAAACGGAAGAATGTGGTTTCCATTCCGAAGGTCAGCAGGGCAAGGAGCAGGGCTGAGTACGCGTACAGGTGTGTCACCATGCCGTACCCGCCGCTCTCCGCTGCAATATGATATGTATAGACCGGAACAAGCAGGTAATTGAGGAACCTGCCCACTATGCTGCTGAGGCCGTAGATGGCCGTGTCCTTTGCCAGAGATTTTAGATTCATTCTACAAATTTAGTCAAAATTCATTATTTTTGTTCCCATAAGAACACGTTGTTTATGAAAAGACTTTTTATCATCGCCGCCTTGGCATCCCTGGCGTCTCTGACGGGATGCGGAAACAATGCCCAAAAGTCCGGTGAGGACGCTGTCCAGGCCGATTCCACAGCGGTTGCGGCGACTCCGGCCCCGGTTGAATTCAATGTCGCCGACCTGCCTGAAGAGCCGGTTTTCGACATCGTCACCTCGATGGGCACCATCAAGGTCAAACTCTATTCCAAGACCCCGAAACATCGTGACAACTTTGTCAAGCTGGCTCACGAGCATTTCTATGACGGCATCCTTTTCCACCGTGTCATAAACGGGTTCATGATCCAGGCCGGTGACCCTTATACGCGCGATACCTCGAAGATAGACCTCTGGGGTCAGGGCGGCCCGGGATACACCGTTCCGGCAGAGTTCGTGAATGAATATTATCATAAGAAAGGCGCCCTTGCAGCGGCCCGTATGGGTGATATGGCCAACCCGCGCAAGGCCTCTTCCGGCTCCCAGTTCTACCTTGTCCAGGACGAGATGGCCTGCCTGCAGCTTGATGGAGAATACACCGTCTACGGCGAGACGATAAGCGGGTTCGATGTCATAGACCGCATTGCCGCCGTCCCTGTGGTTCCGCAGTACAACCGGCCTGTCAGGGATGTTAAGATCATCACGGTCAAGCCGGACGTGAAGGCAAACAAGATCGAAGAAAGTCCTGTGGACAGCACTGCGGCCGTAAAGAAAGACAGCTCGGCCGTCAAATAATCAGTAAATGATGATTCCCGCCACTGCGGCGGCGACCATGAGCAGTATCGGGCTCAGTTTCGTCCACATCGATGCGGCGAAAGCCACTCCGAATATTGCCCAGCTTTTCCAGTCAATGAAGTTTTCCGGCGTGACAAGCACGATGGCGGCCGCGCCGATCAGTCCGACAACTGCCGGACGCACACCTGACATGGTGTCCTTGAAGATGCTGCTGTTCTTGATGCGCTCGTACATTTTCACGATAAGCATCATTATGATGAAGGATGGCAGCACGACGGCGAATGTGGCGGTGAAGGATCCCAGCACGCACATAAAGTTCCCTGCGCCGGCCTCCTGCAGCACGGTGTAGCCTATGTATGTGGCGCTGTTGATGCCTATCGGCCCCGGAGTCATCTGCGAGATGCCCACAA
Organism: Candidatus Cryptobacteroides sp.; assembly: GCA_045599265.1. Taxonomy (GTDB): domain Bacteria; phylum Bacteroidota; class Bacteroidia; order Bacteroidales; family UBA932; genus Cryptobacteroides. The sequence continues at coordinate 30,261 of JAZRVQ010000024.1, forward strand.
TGTCGGTGAATGCGCTTTCGGTAATCCATGCATGGTCTATGACAACGCGGTGCTCGATAAGTGACAACATGGCATATCCTCCGCCGATGGTGAAGGCGCCTATGACAAAGAATGTCCAGAAGAGCTGCAGATAGAGGGTCAGCATTCCTTGTGGCCCTCCCTGTACCAGCTGATGGCGACGAATGCCAGGATTGTGACGAGAAGGATGTAGATAGGGGAGACTTTGAGGAAGGCCACAAGGCAGATTGAGACCGCCGTCAGGAGCCAGGCCCACCATTTCCGGTTGCTTTCCCGTGCCATCTTGATCATAGGCACCGCAATGAGGGCCACAACTGCCGGTCTGATGCCCTTGAAGGCCTTGATTACCCATTCGTTGTCCTTGAATCCGGTGAAGAACATCGCGATGGTCAATATTATCAGGAACGGTGCGATGCAGCTGCCGGCCGTGGCTGCGACGGCTCCTTTCCATCCCCTGATGCGGTAGCCGGCGAATATGGACATGTTCACGGCAAGAAGTCCCGGCGCCGACTGGGCTATCGCCAGAAGGTCCGGGAACTCGTTTTCTGCTATCCACCCGCGCTTGCAGACTTCGTCACGGATTATGGGTACCATTGCGTACCCGCCGCCGATTGTGAAGGCGCCGACCTTTGCGAAGACAAGGAATATGTTCAGCAGAGAAGCCACAGTCCCGATGTTTCCGCAAAGATACGGCGAAAAGTTAAAAAAAGTTCAAAATATATTTGGTAAAAAAGAAAAAGTGCGTATCTTTGCAGCCCGTTTGAGAAAAAACGGCAACCAAGTTCATTGAAAAGACTGAGAGAACAAGTACAAGCAAGTACCGAAAATTTTGTAACAAAATAATTCGAGAAGCGTTAATTTCTTTAGAAAATAGAGATATACGAAACTGTCAGAGATCGGACTGAGATTTATATTTAAT